>JAHFCT010000002.1:0-43040 GCA_023249375.1 Gemmatimonadota bacterium
GAGCCGGATACTGTGCTCGACGAGAAGGCGACGATCGCCGATGCGTTCCAGGAACTCGCGCCGTTTGTCGCGCTGCGCACCAAGGTCGACCTGTCGCTCGTCGGCACCAAGCTCGCCAAGGATCGCGCCGCCGATTCGCTGGCGCACGTGATGATTCCCGAAGTGCTGGATTATCCGGTATGAGCAGCGACTCCACCGTGCGCAGCGCGATGGACGTTGATATCGCCTGCGTGGGATTCGGGCCTGCCGTTGGCGGGTTCCTGACCACGCTGTCGCGCGCGATGGTGGATGCCGATGGCAACACGGTGCTTGAGAGCCGAGTGATGCCGGGCATGCCGTTGCAGGTGCTGTGCTATGAGCGCGCCGATGACATTTCCTTTGGTGTGTCGGGCGTGGTGTCGAAGGCGCGCAGCATCAAGGCGTCGTTTTCCGCCGAGCAGTTGGCCGAAGTGCCCATGGCGACGGCGGTCACGCAGGAGCAGGTGCTGTATCTGCTCGATCCACTGGGCGCGAGCCGTCGCAGCAACGGAGTGAAGGCGCTCGACGCGGTGGTGGATGCATTCAAGGGCGCGCTGCCGGTGAATGATTGCGCGCTGCAGCTGCCGTGGATTCCGCCCTTCCTGCAAAAGCACGACGGCATGGTCCTCTCACTCGGCCAGCTCAACCAATGGGTGGGGACGCAGTTGATGTCGTCGGGGCTGGTGCAGGTTTGGCCGGGCATGCCGGTGAGCGAGCCGTTGTTTGACGGTGACACGGTTATTGGCGTGCGGCTTGTCGATCAGGGCGTCGATAAGTCCGGCGCGCCGAGCGGCGCATATATGCCGGGCATGGATGTGCACGCGGCGCTCACTGTGGTTGGCGATGGACCGGTGGGTCCGGTCGGTCAGATGCTCAATCAGCGCTTCGGATTTCCTGAGGGCCATCATCAGCGCGAGTGGGCCATCGGCATGAAGGCGGTGGTGGAACTCGCCCCTGATTGCGGTCTTGAAGCGGGCGCGGTGCTGCACACGTTCGGATATCCCGAGCCGGAGATCTTCGGCTTTCTCTACGTGCATCCAGATCGCATGGCGTCGGTGGGGATTTTCGTGCCGTCGTGGTTCGACAATCCCGCGCGCACGGCATATCGCTACCTGCAACATTGGATGACGCATCCGCGCCTCTGGAAACATCTCAAGGGCAGCACGATGCGATCGTGGGGAGCCAAGACGCTGCAGGAATCGGGACGTCGTGGTGAACCGTGGCTTTGTGGCGACGGTTACGCGCGCATTGGTGAAGGCTCGGGCAGCACGAACGTGCTCACCGGTTCAGGCGTGGACGAAGCGTGGGCCACGGGCGTGCAACTCGCCGAGTCGGTGATTGAACTCGCCAAGGCCGGCAAGCCGTTTACGAAGGAGAATCTCGATGCGACGTATGTGGTGCGGCGTCGCAATAGTTGGGTGGAGCGCGAAGCGAAGATCGCCGAAAAGGCGCGCGATGGATTCAATGCGAGTTTCTTGCGCGGGTTGATTGGCATGGGTGTGACCGGCATGACGCGCGGGATGATCAACGTGCCCGGCCGCGCCAAGCGGCCGCACGAACGCATTCCGTCGATCGAGAAGTACTTTGGCGATCGCATTCCGCTTGAGGAGATTCGCGAGATTCGCCGGCAGTGCCAGGCGGCCGGTGCGTCGCTGCACGACGCGCTGATGGATCGCTCGGGGTGGCCCAAGATCGAGTTTGACGGCGCACTGCTTGTTTCGCATCAGGACGCGTTGCTGATGGGCGGCAAGGTGCAGGCCTCGGGTGGATTCGCCGATCACGTCACGTTCCTCGATACGGCGACGTGCCAAAGTTGCTTTGAACAAATTTGCATCGACGGCTGTTCGGGACAGGCCATCATGCCAGGCCCCGATGGCGTGCCGCAGTTTGACCGCGAGAAGTGCATTCACTGCGGCGTGTGCATGTGGAATTGCTCCAAGCCGCATGCGGCTGATCCGGAACGCAGCAACGTTGGGTTTGCGGCGGGATCGGGTGGGCTGCACTCGCCGATCAACTAGCGGTCGCGTATCAGCTCGAAGTCGCACATCAGTTCGCAGTCGCGCACTAACACGCATTCGCTCACACGGAGCACGCCGCGATGTCCACGGGTTTTCATATCGTCGTCCTAGGCAGTCTGGTTCCTGACCTGCTCCAAACACTCGAGCCGGTGCAGGGGCCCACGGGCCCCGCGCTCAAGAACGAGATGATGCTGCCCGCGGTGCTCGATCCCTGGGCGGCGCACGCGTTGTTTGAAGCGGCGCACTTGGCCGCCAAGACACCAGGCAGCAAAGTCTGGCTCGTCAGCCTCGGCCCCAAGGCCAAGCTGCAGCAACTGATGATGAGCATCGCGCAGAAGGTGCCGTTTGAACTCGTGGCCATTGACGGCCCGTCCAGCGGCTTCACTGATCCCACGGAAGTCGCGGCGGCGCTCGCTGGCGCCATCGAGAAGATTCCCGCGCTCGACCGCACGCGGATGCTGCTGTTTGGCGGCTGCGCCTCGGCGTCGCGCGATGCCGGCGTCACCGTGCAGTTGGTCGGCGAGCGGCTCGGTGTCACCGATCAGTTCCTCGCGGCCGATGAGTTGACGGTATCCGCCGAGGGAACGTTCACGATTCTCGAGCGCGTGGAAGGCGGCAAGTATCTCGTCTCCGAAGTTGCGGGCCCACCATGCGCGATTGCCTGGGCCACCGGCAACTTGCCCGAGCCACCCAACAATCCGCAGGTCGGCATGCAAAACATGCGGACGCTGATGCCGGCGCTGCAGAAGGCGCAGCCGGCGCAGTTCGGCAAGCAGGAAACAGTCTTCCACAGCGTCGAGATTCCCAAGCAGGAGCGGCGCACGCGCATCGTGAAGGACGTGCCGATCGACGAGATGGCCCGTGAAATCGCCGACTGGATCAAGGGATAACGCCGATGACTATCGAGACCATTTTGTTTGTCGCGCACACCGAGGAGGACGGGTCGCTCGGGCGCGCCGCGCTTGAATGCCTCACCGGCGCCGTGGAACTGCACCGGCAGATTGCTGGCGCGTCGTTGGTGGCCGGTGTCATCGGTGTTGACGCGACGGCAGCGGCCGTCGCCATCTCGGGCTGCGGAGCCAGCAAGCTCTTTGCCGTGTCCGGACCCGAGTTTGCGATGTCGCGCTATGCCTCCGACACGGCGGCACTCGATTCGATTTGCCGAACGTCCGGCGCCACGATCATTGTGGCACCCGCCACGTCGCGCTTCAATCGCGCCGTGCCCGGCGCGGCGCAGCGGATTGGCGGGAAGATCGACACGCACGTCGGCGGATTTCTCGTGAATGGCGCCGAAGTGACTATTCAGCGCGGATACTATCGTCAGCGCATGATCGCCACGCTCACGCGCGCGGCGCGTCCGTGGTTCGTGACCATCGATGCCGGCTTGTTCCCGAAGTTTGAAGGTGCGGCAGCGAATACCCCGGTTGAGAGCCTGACTGTCGCGACGAGCGACGCATTCAACCGGACGAAGGTGGTCGGTTATCGCGCGCCCGAAGCCGATGCGCAGACCATTCGCCCCGATGCCAATCTGCTATTCGTCGCCGGCGTGGGCTGGACCAAGAAGCAGGCGGACGGCCAGGTCCATCTCACCGAGGCCGCCGACATCATTCTTGGTTTCCTCGACAAGTCCAAGGCGTCGCTCGGCAGCAGCAAGTCGCTGGTGGACCAATCGACCGAGGGGCACAACGTCTTCTCGTTCATGAGCCACCTGAATCAGGTGGGCCAGACGGGGGCAACGCCGCGCCACGCCAAGGGGCTCTCGGCCTGTTGCCACGGCGAGGAACCGCACGTCGTGGGCTGGCGTTTTATCGGCGAGCGGCGCGCCATCAACCTCGACGCCAACTGCGGCTGGGCACAGGGGAAGACCGACGTGCTCTACATCGCCGACGCGTTTGCACTGGTAAAGAAGGTCGGCGAGCTGCTATAGGGAACCAGAGCGCGTCGGGCTCTGTATATTTCAGGTCTTCGGGCGCCCCTTGCCGGGGCGCCTGGCCCCCCTACTGTTCCCTCTATGCTCAACATCGACCTTCGCGGCAAGCGCGCGCTTGTCGCCGGCGTCTCTGACGACAACGGATTTGGCTTTGCCATCGCCAAGGCGCTCGCCGAGGCGGGCGCTAGCGTCAGCGTCGCCACGTGGCCGCCCGCGCTGAACATTTTTCGCAACCTGCTTGATCGCGGCAAGCTCGACGACGCGCGCCGGCTGGCCGACGGCTCGCTGCTCACCTTCGAGCGCATCTATCCGCTCGATGCCGCCTTCGACACGCTCTCCGATGCACCGCAGGAGATCCGTGAGAACAAGCGGTACAAGGACTGCGGCGATTTTTCGATCGACGGGATGACCGCGCAGTTCCACACCGATTTTGGCGACCAGTCGCTCGACATTCTCGTGCACTCGCTCGCCAACGGCCCTGAGGTCAAGAAGCAGTTGCTCGACACGAGCCGCAACGGCTACCTCACCGCGCTGAGCATTTCGTCGTACTCGCTGGTGTCGATGCTCTCGCGGCTCGGGCCGATGATGCGCCGCGGGGGTTCCGTCGTCTCGCTGTCGTATCTGGCGGGCCAGCGCGTCATCCCGGGCTACGGCGGCGGCATGTCCACCGCCAAGGGTGCGCTCGAGAGCGATACGCGGACGTTGGCATTCGAAGCCGGACGCCGCTTCGGCATTCGCGTCAATACCATTTCTGCCGGACCGTTGGCGTCGCGCGCGGCCAGCGCCATTGGCATCGTCGAAACGCTGGTCGCTTACTACAAGCTCAATGCACCGCTCCCCGAAGCACTGACCGCCACCGAAGTCGCTTTTGCCGCCGCGTTCCTCTGTTCGTCGTTGAGCAGCGGTATCACCGGGTCGACGACGTACGTCGACAAGGGCTACAACGCGATGGGCATGGCGGTGGCCATGCCGCCGGATTTCCCCGATCTCACCTCACGCACGTAATTCACTGCCATGCGACGTTTGTTCTTTCCTGTTGCTGCCATCCTCGGCGTTGCCGCGTGCAACGCCCCGCCCAAGAACGATCCCAAGGCGCCGGCCGAAGCGCCCGCCGTCATCGACACGCGGCCGCCGGCACCGGCGCCGGTTGCACCCAGCCAGCCCAAGGTCAAGATCATTCCCGATGATCCGACCGAACGGAACATCGCGGTGGAACAACCCTACTCGCTGGCCGCGTTCACGATGCGCAACGGCGACATCGGCATGCTCGCGTCGGTCTATGCGCCAACGGCCACGCTGAAGCTCCCCGATACGACGGTCAGCACCAACCAGAGCATCGCGGAGTCACTGCACCGCTTCGCCATCAGCAAGTCGATGGCCTACTTCCAGCGGACGTCGCGGCGCCTGACGATCACCGATGATTCGACGCTGGTCGACAGCGGCACGTACGCCCTGATGACCTCCCGCACGAAGGGAGACACGATCACCGAGAAGGGACAGTACATCGCGCGCTGGCGCGCTCGGCCGAGTGGCAAGAACTGGGTCATGCTCGAAGATCAGATCCTGCCCGGAAAGATCGAGAAGAAGAAGAGCGGCAAGTAACGCGCGACGTGAAGCACAAACGGGAGCGGCCATCGCCGCTCCCGTTTGCTGTCACCGCACGATCTCCTGTGTCAGCAACAACGTGTTGTCGTCGTGCTCGCGCTTACCACTTGATCTTCTCACCCGCCCCGCTGTCAGTGTCGTCGTCCGCGGCGACCTTCGGCGCTTTCTTCTTGGGCGTCACCTCGGGCAAGCCCAGTTTCTTGAGCTGCTCGTTGAATGCCTTCAGGTCGTCCGTGTAGACCTTGTCCATGCGCTTGGCCTGCGCGTCGAGCTTGCCGTTCAGTTCCTTGAAGACCTGCATCGCCTGAACCGGCGGCCGGCCTGGCGATGAGCCCGCCATGCCCAGCAGCGCGGCGATCTTGTTGTTGAGCTTGATCGGGAAGTTCAGCGGATCCTGCGAGCTCTGGTTCTTGACCTGATAGATCTCCGCCTCAACGTCCGTCACCTTGCCGGCCAGTGCCTTGCCCTGATCGCCGAGCTGCGGCGCCTGCTTCAGGCGGTCTGTCACCTGCGATTTCACGTCGCGCGCCGTGATCACGGCGTCGTTGGCCTCGCTCACCTTGTCGCGCACCTGGATGAGAAAGTTGAACTGCGCCACGAGGTCTTCCATCGAAGCCTTGAAGCGCGGGTCGGCCTTTACGGTGAAGGTCTGGCTTTGCGTTTCGCCGCCGGCCGTCAGCTTCACCGTGTACGTGCCGGGCAGGGCCAGCGGTCCCGTGACGTTGCCGGCCCAGAAGATCATGCCGTCAAATCGCGTGGCATCGGCGTAGCGGAGGTTCCAGTTGAACTGGTTGAGGCCGGTCTTGTTTGGCAGACGCTGCGGGCGCGGCGCGCCGCGCATCATCGCTTCCATGTCGCCAGCCGCACCGGCAGGTGCCGCGGGCGTCGAGTCGCTGCTGTATGACTTGATGAGACTCCCCTTCGCGTCGAGGAACTCGAGCGTCACGCGCGTGTTCGGATCCTTGAGCTGGTAGTAGACCACCGCGCCCGATGGCGGATTCTGTCCGGTGGGCGTTTCGCCGCCGAAGCCGGCGCCCGGAATACGGAAGCCGCCGCCCCAATCAATGCGAAACGCATCCGACGGCTTGTACAGGTGCGCCTTCTTCTCCATCACGGCCGCCGCGAGCTGCCGCAGCGGGGCGACGTCGTCCATGATCCAGAACGAACGGCCGTGTGTGCCGATCACGAGATCGTTGTCCTTGATCACCAAGTCGTGCACCGGCACCGACGGCATGTTGCGCCGCAGCGACTGCCAGTGGCCGCCGTCGTCAAACGACACCCACACGCCCTTCTCGGTCGTTGCGTACAGTAGGCCGGCTTTCTTGGGATCTTCGCGAATGGCGCGCGTGAACTCGTCGGCCGGAAGTCCGGTCACGATCTTCGTCCACGTCTTGCCGTAGTCCGTCGTCTTGTAGAGGATCGGCGAGAAGTCGTCTTGCTGGAACCGGTTCGCCGACACGTACGCCGTGCCGGCATTGAAGTGACCGGCGTCGATGAGCGACACGCGCGTGAAGTCGCCGATGTCCTTGGGCGTCACATTGACCCAGTTCGCACCGCCGTCCTTCGTAATCCAGATGAGACCGTCGTCCGTGCCCGCCCAAATGAGTCCCTGCGCAACCGGCGACAAACCAAGCGCGAAGATCACGCCGTATGTCTCGACGCCGGTCTGGTCCTTGGTGATCGGACCGCCCGATGCGCCCATCGTCTTGGGATCGCGGCGCGCGAGTGGCGGCGAGACAATCGTCCAGCTCTCGCCTTCGGTCGTCGTCTTGAAGAGCTGGCTGCCCGCCGCGTAGATCACCGTCGGCGTGAATGGCGAGAACATGATTGGGAACGTCCATTGGAACCGGTACTGGATGTCCTCCGACGAATAGCCCATCGGGTTGTCCGGCCACGGACTCACGTTGCGCTCGAGATCCGTCGTGAGATCCTTGCGCGTCAGCAAGCCGCCGTAGCTGCCGGCATACACGATGTCGGGCTTCACGGGATTGGGCGCGATGTACCCCGACTCGCCGCCGCCCGCATCCTTGAAGTCGGCGATGGTCATCCCGCCTTCCTTACGCGACGGACCGCACAGCGTGCTGTTGTCCTGCTGCGCCCCGCACACCTGGTACGGGAAATGATTGGTCGTCGTCACGTGATACATCTGCGCCGTGGCATACCCCTGATTGGTCCACGCTCGGCCACCGTTAAACGACACGTTGGCGCCGCCGTCGTTGGCCTCGATCATCCGGTTGCCGTCATTCGACGCGATCCACAGATCGTGGTTGTCGCCGTGCGGCACGGCCATGTTCTGCGGGAACGTCTTGCCGCCGTCGCGCGACCGGAACCACTGCACGTTCAGCGCGTACACGATGTTCGAGTCCTTGGGGTCGGCCACGATGCGCGAGTAGTACCACGCGCGCTGCCGAAGTTTCCGTTCGTCGTTGACCTTGGCCCACGTCGCGCCGCCGTCATCGGACCGATACACGCCCCCTTCGTCGGCCTCGATCAGCGCCCACACACGGCTCGACTTCGCGCCCGAGATTGCCAGGCCGATCTTGCCAAGCACGCCTTTGGGCAGTCCCGGATTGTTCGTCAGTTCGATCCACGACTCCCCGCCGTCCGTGCTCTTCATGATGCCGCCGCCGGCGCCGCCTGACTCGAGCGACCATGGCGTGCGGTACGCGCGCCAGAAAGCGGCGTACAGCACGTTGGCATCGTTGGGATCGAGGTCGATGTCCGAAATACCGGTGTTCGCATCGCGGTACAGCACCTTGCGCCATGTCTTGCCGCCATCGGTGGTCTTGAACACGCCGCGCTGTTCGTTGGGGCCGAACGCGTGCCCGAGCACGCCGATCCAGACGATATCCGGATTGGTCGGATGAATGCGAATGCGCCGCGTGTGATTCTTCACGTCGAAGAACGCAATGCGCGTCCACGTCTTGCCCGCGTCTTTCGACGTCCACACGCCATCGCCCGGTGCGGTGTTGCCGCGAATGTCGGCTTCGCCGCCCGCGGCCCAGACGACATCAGGATTCGATGCGGCCACGGCCAGCGCACCAATGGTCCCGCCAAAGTACTTGTCCGTGGTCGGCGCCCAGCTCATGCCGCCATCGGTGGTCTTGAACACGCCGCCGCCGGTGGTCCCCATCCAGTACTCGTAGGGGCGGCTCGCCGAACCGGCGACGGCTACTGATCGACCGCCGCGGTACGGGCCAATCTCGCGCCAGCGCAGCGCGGCAAAGGCCGTGGTGTCATACGATTGGGCGGCTGCGAAGGCCGGCAGCAGGAACAGCAGCGAACTGGCGATGATTCGGCGGGGGAACAGCATGGCTGCCTCTCGAAAGTCGGTCGTACTGAAACGACGCATCGATAACGACAGCGCGTTTCAGCAGGTCATCGTACATTCAGTAAAGTTGGCCACTCGCGCCGCCTGAGGCGAGAGCGCCGGCCCACAGTTTCACCAACCGATCCCATCTACCATCTCCCCCGATGCGCCTAGTTCTCCCCGTCGCCCTGCTGCTCGCCGCCTGCAACTCCACACCATCCTCCAAGCCAGCATCGGCGTCGCTCGACACCGGCCCAAAGCTGCTGCCCACCGGCCGAACGCTTGATCCGGCGGGTACGGTGTCAGAAGTCGGATCGATGCCGCTGGCGATGACGCTATCGCCGAGTGGCAAGGAAGTGGTGGTGCTGCTGAATGGGTGGCGCGAGCAGGGGGTGCAGGTCGTCGATCGCGCGACGGGACGCATTCTCCAGACGCTGCCGCAGGCGGCGGCGTTCATCGGGCTCGCATTCTCGCCCGACGGCCGCACGCTCTACGCCAGCGGCGGCAATCAGGATTGCATCTATCGCTACGCCTGGGCCGATGGCCGGGCAACGCTGAGCGATTCGGTCGTCATCGAACCCAAGGCGGTGGGCAAGAACGGCAAGCGGTATCCGGCCGGGCTCGCGGTGTCGCCCGACGGCTCACGACTGTACGTCGCCGAGAACCTCACCGACTCGCTGGCGGTGGTGGATCTTTCATCGGCGCGCGTACTGCAGCGCTTCGGGGTGGAGCGGTATCCGTACAGCGTCGTCGTGGACGGGCAAGGCGCCGTGTACGTCTCCTCGTGGGGCGGCTCCACGGTGGCTGCCTTCACCTCGACCGCAACGGGACTCTCGCCAGCGGGACGCATGTCGGGCGGACGGCATCCGTCGGCGATGCTGCTCAGCCGCGACGGATCGCGCCTGTTTGTCGCGTCGGGCTCCACCGATCGCATCACGGTGCTCGATCCGCGTCGCCGGCGCACCATCACGAGCATTGTCGTAACACCGCCGGGCGGGCCTGGTGAAGGTTCAACACCCAATGCGCTGGCACTCTCCGAAGACGGCACACGGCTGTTTGTGGCCGAGGCCGACAACAACGCCGTGTCGATTGTTGATCTCGCGGCGGCGACCGCGGGTGTTGCTGGTGCGAGCGGCGCCGACACCGTCTCAGGACGCGTGCCGGTTGAGTGGTACCCCACCGCGGTGATTGCGCGCGGCGACTCGCTCATCACGCTTACCGGCAAGGGACGCGGCACCGGTCCCAACATTGCCGGTCCGCAGCCAGGCCACGGACGCGGTGATGCAGGTTTCGACAACCATCAATACACACTCGGCCAGACCACCGGTTCGATCGTGACAACGCTGGTGGCGCGCGCTGGAGCCGCTGTGTTGGGGCCGCTCTCCGCGCGTGTCGCGCGGGCCAATCGGTGGGGCGAAACGCGCGAGAAGTTTGTCTACCCGCCCATTGAGCACGTTATCTACATCGTCAAGGAGAATCGCACGTACGACCAGATCCTCGGCGATCTCACGCAGGCCGATGGGGACACGTCGCTGGTCTTCTTCCCCCGCGTCGTCTCTCCCAATCATCATGCGCTCGCCGAGCGTTTCGGCATCTTCGACCGTTTTTTCGTGAATGCCGAAGCCAGCCCCGACGGGCATAACTGGTCGATGGCCGCGTACACCACGGACTATCTGCAAAAGACCGTGCCCTCGAACTACTCCAACCGGGGCCGCACCTACGACTGGGAAGGGACCAATCGCGGACGCGAACCGGAGAACGACGACGACGTGTCGGAGCCGGTGAACGGTTACCTCTGGAACCTCGCGCAGCGCTCAGGCATCTCCTTCCGCAACTTCGGCGAGTTCGTGATTCCGCAGGACGTCAATCGCGGCGACCCCATGCCTGCCGGCTACAAGGGGAACAAGCCGTTTCTCCGCGCGCACACCAATCCGGACTATCCGTCGTTCAACATGGAGATTCGCGACCAGGTGCGCGCGGATGTCTGGCTCGCCGAACTGAGCGGGTGGACACACGTCGGTACGATGCCGCGCCTGCAGATCCTGCGGCTGCCCAACGATCACACCTCCGGCGCGCGCGCCGGCGCGCCGACGCCGCGCGCGCACGTCGCCGACAACGACCTGGCGCTGGGCCGCATCGTCGCAGCACTCTCCAAGTCGCCCTTCTGGAAGAACACGGTGCTGTTCGTCCTCGAGGACGACGCGCAGAATGGTCCCGATCACGTCGATTCGCATCGCTCGCCATTGATTGTCATTTCGCCGTGGAGTGCGGGCGGCGTGATCCACCGCTTTGCGAACACCACGGACGTGCTGCTCACCATCGAGGAGATCCTTGGCCTCGGTTCACTCTCGCAGTTCGACCAGTTCGGCCGGCCGTTGCGCGACATCTGGAGCAAGAGTCCCGACCTGCGGCCGTACGCCACGCTGGTACCGGCCGTGAATCTCGATGAGGTGAATCGCGCCAACACGCGCGAAGCGCGCGAGTCGGCACGGTTGGAGCTGCGGTTCGAGGACATCGCGGACGAATCGCTCTTCAATCAGATCCTGTGGCGCACGATCAAGGGGGACGCCGTGCCGTACCCCGGCGCGCGCCGCATTCCCCTGCTCGAGTTCGCCCGCGCCAAGTGAAGCACCGTCGGTGGGCGCTGGTCGCGCTCTCCTTCTTTGCCGCGTTCGCGATTTCTGCCGCGGTGGTATGGCGAGGATGGAGGCACGGCGGCGCCATACCGGCACTGCCGTGGCGCGCGCACCTGCTTGCCTTTCTGGTGTTCGTCTTCGAGACTCTCGCCCGCGCCACCAAGGTGCAGTGGGGGGCCAAGGCGCTGCGCACGCCGTTGCGATGGGTCACCGCCCTTCGTGTGAGCCTTGGCGGAGACTTTGGCGCCTCCATTACTCCGGCGCGCGCCGGCGCCGAACCCGCGCGTTTTCTCGTGCTGGCCGAGTCTGGCGTGGCCACCGCCCCCGCGCTGCTGATTCTGTTCTTTGAGTTGGCACTTGAGCTCGTTTCGCTGGTGCTCTTCTGCGCCTTTCTCGCGTTCTTTACAGTGGGCGGCGCGCAGGCCGGCGGCATGATTGGCGTGATCGGCGGCTACTCCGTGTTCATTATCGGTATTGCCGGCGCCGCGATCGTGCTTTCTGGGCGCAAGACCATTGGTCCGCCGCCCCGCTGGCTGCGGGCGCTCGGCATTCACGCGGGACGGTGGCGCGCCATCCGCCGAGCCCTGCACCACATCCGGACGCTGGTCGATGGCCTGCGGCACGCGCGCGTCGGAGCGATGTTGGTTGCCTTCGTGCTCTCGATGGCCCACGTCGCACTGCGGCTCGCCGTGCTCCCCGCGCTCATTTACGGCAGCGGCATTGCGGCGCCGCTCACGCCGCTCATCGTCTGGCCGTTGCTGCTGCTGTACGGCGGGGCCATCGCGCCCGCGCCGGGTGGCGGCGGGGCCGTTGAAATCGGATTTTCCCTCGGGCTTCGCAAGGTGCTTGGTCCCGCGGAGCTTGCCGGTGCACTGGTCTGGTGGCGATTCTACTCGTTCTACGTCTACCTGATCGCCGGTGCGATCGTGGCTGGTACCACGGTTGTGCGCGCCATCAACGGAACTGGCCGGAGCCCCCGCCGTGACCCATCCTCGTCCCTTCACGCAAGATTGGGCTGACGCCCTCCGCGCCGCCATCAACGGCGACGCGGTATATCGCGCGAAGGCCACCAGTTGGATCTGGCCCGTCGCACTCGTGCTCGAAGCCGCGCCGGAGTTTGGCTACAGCCGGGACATTGCCGTGGAGTTCGACCTCGACCGAGGGGCGTGCACGGCCGTGCGTGTGGTCGAGCCGTCGGCCGCGACGGCGCCGTTTGTGCTGCGGGCACCGTACGCCGTGTGGAAGCGCATCGTGCGCGGTCTCACCGATCCGCTGATGGCCGTCGCGCTGCGCCAAGTGACCTTGCGCGGATCGCTTGGCACGCTGATGCTGCACGCCGGCGCAGCCAAGGCGCTCGTCGCCTGTGCGCGCGGTGTCCCGACGCATTTTCCCGATGAGGCGGACTGACTGGCCTTACGGCACCGCGCACGCGGATCGTGTGACGATCACCGGCACGGCGCCACGCCTGTCGTTCGTCGCCGTCATCGCCCCGCGCCCGACGCTATCGCTCCACACAGCCCACGCCCGCAACGTCGATGTCCCCAGTGCGGGTTCGAGTCGCAGCGTGTCGGCATCCATACGAATGAAACGCATCACGATGCCGGCGTCCGCCGCTGCGTTGGCGCTACGCACCAGATAGCACACAATGCGTTGCCGCGTTGGCGTCGCGCGCTCAGCCGCCACGCCACCCACCGCGCGCAACGCTGGCGCGGCCATCGCCGCGGGCGTCGCGGATTTCATTGAGGTCACAGCGCTGTCGGCCACGGAGGGCTTGGCCGCCGCGGCAAACGTCTTCGCCGCGCCCGCTTGATTTGCCACACGTTCCGCCGCGATGTCCTTCGACTGCGCGTCACGCATCATCTGGATGGCGTTGCCCAGCAGCTGCGACGCGGCACGTCCCGAGTCACCGCGCATGCCCTGCCGAGTCTGTGATGCCTCGGACTGAGAGCCCACGACGCCCTGCAACGCCAACGGCGCGGGCGGCGGCGCGGCGGCGCGTGCCTCGGACGATGCGCCAGCAATCGCGTGGACGTTCGCTTCAACCGACACCGCTCGTTGCGGCGCGTCGGCCGTGCGTGGCGTTTCACGCGGCAGTGCGTTCTTCGGCGTCACGGGCGTTGGTGTGTTCAGCACAGCCTGAGGTTGTAATGCGTTCGCCGGCGTTGGCGCGTTCGCCGTCCCAGCCACAGGCGGCGCGACGCGCACCACGGGTGCGGTGGCGATGACCGGCGCCGACGAACGTTGCACCACCAACACGCTTCCACCCGCCACAATCACCACCGCGGCCGCAACCTTGGTCCACCACGGCAGCGGCCGCACGGTGCGCGGCGCCGTGCGCTGCGGAATGACGCCCGCTGGCACGTTGTCCAGCGCCGAGAGAATGCGCGACGACGCCGCCACAAATCCGCGTGCCTCGGCCACCGCGGCGGCCCATTCGGGATCAGTCGCGGCCAACTGCTCAATGCGCGCCGCTTCGTCACTCGGCAGCTGGCCGTCGAGCCAAGCGTGAATCAACCCTTCATCAGGACGCGGCATGTTGCCCCCGCTGCGCACGCGCAGCCACCTGTGCCTCGTACGATTCCGCCAGGCGGCGGCGCGCGCGTGAGAGTGTCGTTCCCACGGAGCCCACGGCGACGCCGAGGATCTCCGCGATTTCCGGATAGTCGAGTCCTTCTTCCCGCAGCAGCAGCGCCTGCCGGTCGCGCTCGGCCAATGCGTCGAGTGCACGCCGTGCGTCCGCCGCGTCCAGCGCACGCTCGAGCGTGATGTCCGGTGACTCCACGTGCGCGTCACGCTGTTCCGCCGCCAACAACTCCAGATGCCGCCGGCGCCGGATGTCCTTGCGCGCTTCATCGCGCACCAGGTTGGTGGCCACGGCAAAGAGCCAGCTTCGCTCGTTCACGATGGTCTCCTGCCGCAATGCCCGCACGAACGTCTCCTGGGCAATCTCTTCGGCCCAGTCGCGATCTCCCAGCCGCCTCGTGAGGTAGCGCACGAGGGCGGCGTGGTAGGTCAGGAAGAGACGTTCGGTGTCGGACATCGTGGCTACCAATCTCGCATGATCGCGTCGAGCATGCCGGTGGTCAGCGTGGTGTCGCCGGCCGGATCGAGCACCAGTCGCACCGCACGACCCTGCACTTCGACACGTTCGCCGAGCGTGAACGCTGCCTTCAGCTGCGGCAAGCGGGTGAGCAAGGCAAAGTACGCTTCGGAGAACGCCGCCACGCGTACCACGCGCGTTGCCGTGGGCGGCGGTGCATCCTGCCAGACCCGATCGCGCTGCGTGAACATGCGCCCCATCACAAACTGCTGCTGGTCGCGGCGCTCGCGCTGCGAATCTTCCAGCTGCGCCATGTTCTGGACGGCGCGCTGTGCCGACGCGGCCTTGGCCGCCTCAAAGGCCTGCTGCGGAGCGGGAGCCGCGGCAGCGCCGCCGATCATTCGCGTGCGCATGGCCACGTCCTTGGTCGACGTGGTGACGCCAAGTCCGTTCACTTGCATTCCCGGCTCGACCACGAGATAGGACGACAGCTCCGTTGGGATGCCGTACTTCGTGCCTAGCATGCGCAGCTCGTCGTCGAGTTCCGTCGTGCCGCCGTTGCGCCGGCGTTCGGCACTGAGCCATCCGACGCGCTGCACCGCCCACAGCCGTGCGATGAACGCATTGTCATCGGCGCGCCCCGGGAAGTCCGCCGATGTCGTCCAGCGCACCGGCCCATCAACCGAGGCACCCTCGATACTGACGGTCGCCTCGCGCCGCCCGCCGCGATACCTCGCAAAGAGCGTGAGTTCCTGCCCCGCAAACAAGTCGAAGGAACCCGAGGGCTGCAACCGGTCGAGGCGTACGCCATCCACCCGCACGTGCAGATCGGTGGCCACCGGATTGGTGAGGCGCTGCGCGACGATGCCCACCGCGCGTTCCACGTCTTCTTCGGGACGCACGAATTGCGCCGTGCCGTGGCCGCTGAGCGCCAGTTGCTCCAACAGCGCCGCATTCACGTCGACGCCCACGCCAAACGTGAACACCCGTTGCCGCCCGCGCAGTCGTTCGGCCAGCGCGGCGATTCTATCTGGATTGCGTTCGCCGACGGTCGGCGCGCCATCGGTCAGAAAGAGCACCACCGGCAGGCGGTTTAACGTCGTCGGTGTCTGCAGGGCCTCTTCCAGCGCGCCCGAGATGTTCGTCGAGCCCTCGGCTCTCAGTTCATCAAGAAACTGTTGCGCGGCGCGGATGTTCGGCGCGGTCGCGGCCTGCCACCCGGCGCGGAACGTGTTCACGTCGGTGCTGAAGGCGATCACGCGAAACCGGTCGGTGGGGAGCAGGCCGCCCAGCAGCGCGCGCCCCGCCTTGCGCGCCTGTTCGATCTTGGCGCCATTCATCGAACCCGAGACATCCAGCACGAAGGTCACATCGCGCGGTGTCACCGTGCGGCTCGGCGGAGGCGGCGCGATGGTGATCATCGCGTAACCGTCCTCGCCGGCATCGGCATGCGTGAGCACGTGCACCGACGCCGTGCGCGCCGCGCGCACCGGCACCAGCACCGTGACGACGCCGTGAACGTTGTCGGCGCGCGCGTAGCGAAGGCTGCCTTGCTCACCAGTGTCCAGGTCGTGCGTCGGCGAGAAAGCGCGCCCGAGTTCGCCCTGACTGGCGTAGCGTACTTCCAGCGTGCTGCGCGCGCCGTCATCACCGGTTCGCATCGGCGGCCGATAGTCGATGCGCAGCGCGTCGCCCTCGCGTTCGGCAATGGCGCGGAAGCGCACCACCACCGTTTTCTCTTCGCCTGGGGCGATGGGGAAGATCCGCGTGCGCAGCAGCCCCTGTCCCATCCACTCGACGAGTGCGGGATCGCGCTGGCGGCGCACGATCTCTTCATAGATGGCGCGTGCCCGGTCGGAATTCATGGTTTCGCCGGTAACCATCTCGCCGTTGATCGACAGCGCCAAGTCCTCAAACGCGGCGCGGCGGGGCAGCGGCAGCAGGTACTCGGTTTCGCCCGCCACGTTGCCGCGGTTGAGGAATCGTTCCGTGATCTCGTAGCGCACCACGCGGCCGTCAATGGTGAGCACCGCCCGGCTCGAGGTGCGCACTACCTGCGCCGCGCGCCCGCACGGCGCGCTGACACACACGATGCGGCCGTCAATGGGACCGGGACGCGGTTGCGCGGGCGAGCGAAAGGGGAGCGAAAGCAGGGACAGCAGCAGAACGTTGCGCACGGTCTCCTCCGGGTGGTATTTGCCGAGGAGACGTCTGCCGCCGTGTTTCTTGCACACCGCCCGTCCGGGCGGCCCTATTCCGTGGTCGTATTCGCTCGCGTGGCGGTGCGTTCCATGACGCGCACCGACAGCAGCCGCTGATCGGCCCGGTTCACGGTATCCGGCACCGTTTCGCCGGGCCGGCGCGCACTCCAGCCAAGCGAAAACGGCACGGGCGCCGTGCGAATGGCCGCCAGTTGCAGGCGGCGCGCCACCATCTCCACCGCGTCTTCATCCGCCGGGTTCAGCAACAGCAGGAACTCATCGCCGCCCAGCCGGATCACGGGTTCCTCCGCACGCACCTGCCGCATCAGGAACCGGCTCATGCGCACGAGCGTCGTGTCGCCCATCGCGTGGCCATGCACGTCGTTGTACTGCTTGAAATGGTCGATGTCGATGAAGATGCAGCCGAACGGCGATTCCGCGCTTTCGAGTTCGGGTTCGAGTTGCTCGAGATACCGGCGATTGTAGCAGCCGGTGAGCGGATCGCGCACGCTTTGCTCGCGCAGCGCGTCTTCCTGGCGCTTGCGGTCGGTGATGTCCACCAGCACGCCGTGATAGAACGTCTCGTCCGTTGCCGCATCCACGCAGACATAGCAGCTGTCCAGCACGGTCCGCACGCCGCCGTCCGGGCGGACAATCTCCAGCTCGAAGTCGCGCACGTATCCGTCACGGTCGAGAATATCCAGCTCCTCCATGCGCCGTTTGGGATCGGCCACCATGTCCGAGAGCGAGTAGGCACGCAGGTCGCTCATCGTGCGCACACCGAGCATGGAGAGGAACGCTGGGTTTGCGTCCACTACCTCACCGCGGGCGCTCGTGATGTAGATCGACTCGCGCAGGTTCTCCACGAGCGCCGACATGGCGTCGGGATTCCTCAGCGAGCGAAACCGCAGCGATGGTTTGGGCGGAGTGGTCATGTCGAAGCCGCTGGTGGAGAATCTGGCGAAACGGGCGCGGCGTCGCTCGTCGATGCGGCCGCCGCCGCCTGCGCCGCCGCGGCCGCCGCCTGTTCATTCGCGGCCGTCATCGCCGCCGTGTACTGCGGCAGTGCGGTCTTGTCATCCACCACCGCCACGCGGCGTTCCCACTGGCCCATCATCTGGATGAAGGACTTGGAGACGTCCTCGTCGAAGTCCCATCCCATCCCTTTCTCGATCTGCGCGAGCACGCGGTCGGCCTCCCACGCCTCGCGATACGGCCGGTGCGTGCGCAGCGCGTCGTACACGTCGCAGATGTGCACCAGCAGGCTCGCCTTGTGGCAGTCGCGCTGAAAGTGGCGGTGCGGATAGCCGCCGCCGTTGATCATGATGTGATGCTCGTACGCCACCGCCGACGCGAGATCCAGCTGGCGGTCGCTCTCGTAGATGATCTTCGCCCCGTCCACCGGATGCCGCCGCATGATCTCCCACTCGTCGTCCGTCAGTTTGCCCGGCTTGGTGAGCACATCCTTCGGAATGCGCACCTTCCCGAGGTCGTGCAGCAACCCCGCCACGCCGAAGCCGCGCACATCCTTCGGCCCCATGCCCATGTATTCCGACAGCGCCATCGCCAGCACCGACACGTTTAGCGAGTGCGTCGTGGTGTACTGGTCGAACTCCTTCAGCTGCAGTAGCGGGATGATGATTTCTTTGTCCCCGTGCATCGCCACCGACAGCGACTTCACCACCGATTCCGCTTCCAGCAACGGCAGTTCGCCGCGCACTTCCACCTCGTCGTGCAGCCAGCGAATGGTGTCCGCTTCTTCCTGCAGCGAATACGCAATCGTCGCCGTCGGCAGCAGCTCATCCGGGCGCATCACGCCCTCGGTTCCTTTCACGCCAATCGCGCCGAACTTGATCGACGTCTTGCGCTCGGGACTTCGCGTCGCCGAGTCGATGAACTGCAGCGTCAACCGCGCCAGGCACTCATCGAGGAACACTTCGAAGTCGTCGCGCGTCACGTCGTAGTCGAACTCGAGGCGCTGGATGCCGGCGTTTGCCAGCCGCGCGCCCCAGTCCCACTCCTTCAGTTCGCGCAGCGCAATGTTGCCGTACACGACGTCGTAGCCAAGGAATGAGAACTGCGGACGCGAATCGGTGGACTGCAGCGACCGCAGATGCTCAAACGCCGTGTCGATGGCGCGCGCCCGCGCCGGATGACCGTCCGCGTACAGCGTCATCGTCGACAGCGCCTGCGCCAGCGACGTCAGAAATCGTGCCGGTTCGCTCACCGCGAGCCCCCACGACGCGTCGCCGCGTCGCTGATCTCAAGATCCGAATGCTTGCTGGCCTGCGCGAGCACTTCTTTCGCGGCCGGCTCCGAACTCCAGTTCGCCGCCAGGCCGGCCAGCGCCGCCAGCATTTCCGGCGACTTTGACGCCAGGCTGCGGCGGAACATCAGCACCTTGTTGCCCGCCACGCGATTCAGCAGCCAGTTGAGTGTCTCCATCGAGCGATGCCCGGCGAGCGCCCGAATGCCAAGCGCCCGCAGGTCGGCCGACAGGCTTTCATCGCTCGACCGCGCCATCAAAATTGCCGCTTGCGCCGCCGTGCATCCCTGCATCGCCGCGCCCAGCGCCAGTCGCACGTTGCGCTCGTCCGGATCGCCAAGCGCTGACGTGATCGCTTGCTCCCGGTAGGCGGGCATCTTGATCAGCAGGCGCACCGCCTCGCGCCGGACATCGGCATCCGGATGCCGGATGAACTCGCGGGCATCGAATCCCTCGGGCCATCCGTCGAGCCTGTTGATCGTAGCCAGCAAGTGCCGCACCAGCTGCCACCGCGACGACCCGAGCCGTGACACCACCACGGGGCCAACTTCGGGGCCAATGGAGGCCAGCAGTTCCACCAACGGCCCAGCGGTGGTGTCGCTGGCTCGCGCGAGCGCGGAGATCAATGGATCAGCCGCCGCCAACTTCAGGCGCGCCACCAGCCGCGTTGTCGCAACCGGGTTGGCCGTCGCCAGCTCAAGCTGCGCTTCCAGACGTTCCGGCGTCGCGACGTGCCGCCACAACGCATCCTTCATCCAGCCGTCGTTTGCCGCGTCCATCAAGTCGAACAACGGAATCAGGTCGGGACGCGCCGTCATCTGGTCAATCGACCGCCACACGGGCTCTCCCAGAATCTCAATCTCGAATCCCATCGCAATCAGGCGTTCAGGATCCGCCGGAAAGCTGTCCTCGCCCCGAAAGGTCGGCGCCGCCATCGACATCTTCTCGAGCGCCTTTCGGTAGTTGTCGGGATTCGGATCCTCGAGGTTCCACCCGCTCACCAACTTGTGCACCTGATCGCGCAATGCGCTGTCGGCCGCCGGCCGCGCCATCGGCGCCCCGTCGTCCGCGTGCACCGCCAGCTTCGACAGCATGCGCACGAGCGAGTGCGAAATGCTTTGGTCGGAGGTCTCGGCCGCCGCTTGCACCAGATCCACCACCGCTTCCACCGCCATGCCCTGCGTGGCATCCAGCACGAACTTGCGGCGCTGGATGACGTCGCCGCCCATGTCCATCAGGTTGTGCAACGTCTCGGGTTGCAGCGTCGACACGAGGCGCGAGATGCGCTTCTGCAGTGCGGCCGCTTCCTTGCCGCCCTTCGATTTCAATTCCTCCGCGATCTGCAGGAGATAGCCCACCACCACCTGATCGTACGCCGCGTCGCGGCGGTGATCGTCGATGGCCTTGGCCACCACCACCGGATCCGTCGAATCTGCCGCTTCGAGCGCCTCATCATCCAGTTCGCTGGCCAGTGCCGCGCGCGCCAATCCAATCCACAGCTGCGCCGACCGGCTGCGGCTCCCGCGCATTTCCGCCTTCTCTGCTTCGTTCTCTTCCTCTTCCTCGAGCAGCTGCAGCTGCTCGAACGTCAGCGGATACAGGCGTACGTGCGGCCACTGCGCCAGCACGTCATCGTCTTCCAGGCCGAGCGGCCGCGCGCGGCGGCCAGCCTCCACCGATACAGTCGAGAGCACATCCGCCACTTCATCGGCGGTCACCCCTTGGCTGAACTTCACCGCGCCCAGATGGTGCCGGTGAAGTCGCAGCGCGAGATCCCGCAGCACCGGGTTGTTCTCCTCGGTGGCTACGCCCTCGATGATCAGTTGGTGACGCGCCACGCCCAGGGAGAGCGTCGAGCGCTCCTTGAGCAGCGCATCCAACCGGCGCATGATGAGGTCGGCGGCGGCATCCCGCAGCGGATGCCCCGTCGGATAAATCGCGTTCTTGTGCAGACCGATCGAGAACTCGATCAAAAAGTCTGACAACTCGCGGGAAAGGGCGGCAGACTCGCCAACCGTCGTGAGGCGGCTCATCACGCCGGAATATGCCCCCCTGCCAGAGAGCGTGGAAGGACTCGCCGACGTCCCGCACCACCCACGCGGCCCTCAGACGGTGCCTCGCGTCGCACCCTATTGGTCGTCCGGCTAGCTTTATCACTGCCGCAGAATCTGCGCCCTAACCACCCCTGACAGCCTGAGTTCCGGTCCGTGGCCGCTTCCGACGCCCTCGATCTGCTCGCCATTAATACCGTCCGCACGCTCGCCATGGACGCGGTGCAAGCCGCCGATTCCGGACATCCCGGCACCCCCATGGCGCTCGCCCCGCTCGCCTACGCGCTTTTCACTCGGCACGTGCGCCACGCACCCTCCAACCCCCACTGGCAGGATCGTGACCGGTTCGTCCTGTCCGCCGGCCACGCGTCGATGCTGCTCTATGGCACGCTCTTCATGTCGGGGTACGAACTCACCCTCGACGACCTCAAGCAGTTCCGCCAGTGGAACAGCAAGACGCCGGGCCACCCGGAAGTCGGGCACACGCCGGGCGTTGAAACCACCACCGGCCCGCTGGGCCAGGGCATCGCCAACGCCGTCGGACTCGCCCTCGCCGAGCGAACCCTCGCCGCCACGTTCAACAAGCCGGGCCACGCGGTGATCGACCACTACACGTGGTTCATCGCCGGTGATGGCTGCCTCATGGAAGGGATTTCGCACGAGGCGTCGTCGTTCGCCGGCCATCAGAAGCTCGGAAAGCTCATCGGTTTTTTCGATGACAACAGCATCACCATCGACGGCCGCACTTCCCTCAGCTGCAGCGATGACGTCGCCAAGCGGTTCGACGCCTACGGCTGGCAGGTGCTGCACATCGCCGACGTCAACGACCTCACGGCCATCGATCGCGCCGTCGCTGAAGCCAAGGCCGATGCACAGCGTCCCTCGCTGATCATCACCAAAAGCCAGATCGGATTTGGCTCTCCCAATCGCGCTGGCACGTCCAAAGCCCACGGCGAACCGCTCGGCAAAGACGAGATCGCCCTCACCAAGCAGGCACTCGGCTGGCCGCACACCGCGCCGTTCGTCGTTCCTGAAGAAGCCGTCGCACACTGGCGTTCACAGGTCGCCGCCCGCGGCGAGGCCGCGCACAAGGAGTGGATGCAGCGGTTCGCCGCATTCACCAAGGCCAACCCGGACGACGCCAAGGAACTTGGCCGCCGCTGGCACGGCGATCTCCCCACCAACTGGGGCAGCCACCTGCCGACCTTCGATGCATCAAACGGCAGCGTCGCGTCGCGTGCGGCAAGCGGCACCATTATCAATGCGATTGCGCCGCACGTGCCGGAACTCGTCGGAGGATCTGCCGATCTCGCCGGATCCAACCTGACCGCGGTCAAGGGCGCCGAAGCGATCTCCGCCGAGCATCCCGATGGCCGCAATCTCTTCTTCGGCATTCGCGAGCACGCGATGGGCGCCATCATGAACGGCATGGCGCTGCACGGCGGGTTCATTCCGTACGGCGGCACTTTCCTGGTCTTCGCCGACTACATGCGTCCTGCCATTCGCCTGGCGGCGCTGATGAAGCAGCACGTCATCTACGTCTTCACGCACGACTCGATCGGCCTCGGCGAAGACGGTCCCACGCATCAGCCTGTTGAGCACATTACGTCGCTGCGCTGCATCCCAAATCTGCTCGTCCTGCGGCCGGCCGATTCCGTGGAGACAGTCGAAGCGTGGCGCGTGGCGATGGAGCATAAGACAGGCCCCGTCGCCCTCATCCTCACGCGGCAGAAGCTGCCCTTCATTGACCGAGCGGCCCGCACCGCGGCGGTCCATGCGTCGCATGGGGCATACGTGCTGGGCAACACGCTCGACGGCACCTACCCCTTGGCGATCATTCTTGCCTCAGGCTCTGAAGTTTCCATTGCATTGGCCGCCCAGCAGCAGCTCGCCGATGAGGATATTTCTGTTCGCGTCGTCAGTGCCCTGTCGCTGGAACTTTTCGCCCAGCAGGACAAGAAATTCCGCGACGCGGTGCTCCCTGCCGGAGTGCCCCGTGTGGCCATCGAGGCCGGCCATCCCATGAGCTGGTACCGCTGGCTGGGTGACCGCGGCACCGTCATTGGCATCGAGACCTTCGGCGCCTCGGCGCCGGCACCCAAACTCTACGCGGAATATGGACTCACGGCTGGTCGCATCTGCGAAGCAGTGAAGGCGCTCATCACCTGATCGGTGTTTCCTCAATGCACACAGGGGGCGTCCAAACACGGGCGCCCCCTGTTCTCGTTCCGCGTGCCTACTGCAGGTGATCGACGAGCCGCCCGCTGGTCATGCGCAACCGCTGCGACAGCAGCCGTGCCAGCACGCGAAGGATCTTCGCGGCAATGGCCGGATGCGCATCCTCGAGGTCGTCGAACGAGTCCTCGTCCAAAATCAGCAGGGTGCTGTAGGTCTTCGCGATGGCCGTGGACGACCGCGGTCCTCCGTCCATCAGGGAGAGTTCGCCGAACGTCTTGCCGCGGTTCAGCGACACCACGACGTGATGCCCGCGGTGCGAATCTTCCTTGACGATGTCGATCTTCCCGTCCGCGACGATCGCCAGGAAATGGTCGCGGTCGCCCTCGGTGAAGATGCGCACGTCCGTATCCGCGTACATCACCCGCATGTGCCGCGCCATCATCTCGAGTTGCCGCTGCTCGAGATCATTCGCCCACGGCGTTTCCTCGAGGAAACGCAGGATGAGCGAATGCTCGGCATTGGGCGCCGCCGGCGGCGCCGGGGCAATCGAATCGATGGCTGCGTCGGCACGGGTATTCAAGACCATGAACCCTCCATTTCTAGAGGATCGGTCTCAATTCCCCTGGCCTACAATTCGCCGAGTTCGTGAATGCGACGCAGTGCCCGTAAGCTCTTGTTGCGGGCGAAGATAACGGCAACCACCCCCAGTGTGGCGAACCCGCCAAACACGACCGACGGCACCGTCCCGAACATCTGCGCGGTCACGCCCGACTCGAACATCCCGATCTCGTTCGACGACCCCACGAACACGCTGTTCACCGATGACACGCGGCCAAACAGGTGTGTCGGAGTCAGTGTCTGCAGCAGGTTCGATCGAATCGACACGCTGACCATGTCCGACGCGCCGGCCGCGGCGAGCATGGCCACCGAAAGCCAGAATGTCGTCGACAATCCGAATCCGATGGTGAACAGGCCAAAACCACACACCGCCAACGCCAGTGTGCGGCCCGCCCGCTCAAATCGCGGACGATGGACAATGATGAACGACGTCACGACGGCGCCCAGCGCGGGCGCGGCGCGCAGCAAGCCGAGTCCCTGCGGACCGACCTTCAGAATCTCGTCGGCATAGACGGGCAAGAGTGCCGTCGCGCCGCCAAAGAAGACCGAAAAGAGATCGAGCGATAGTGCGCTGAGCAGGATCGGTTCGTTGAACACAAACCGCAGGCCGCTGGCCAGGCTTTCGCCGATGTCGTTGGTATGATCAAGGTTGATCGTGCTGCGATACTGGATCGATAGAATGGACAGCACGCCGATCACGATCAGCAGCACGTCGCCCGTGTACGCCGCGGTCGTCCCGCCAAAGGCGTACAGCCCGCCGCCAATCGCCGGCCCAATTACCGACGCGAGCTGCCATGAACCGCTGCGCCACGTGACGGCATTGTGAAATAGGGCGCGCGGCACCAGCTCCTGGCTCAACGCCTGGCGGGCGGGCTGTAGAAAGCTGCGCGCCACGCCGCTCACCACGATGGTCACGTAGATCAGCGTCGTCACCCGGCGCGGCGCATGCGGCAGCAGCAGGGGCAGCAGCAAGAGCGCCACGGCGCATCCCGCGAGCACGCAGAGCGCGGCGAGCGCCACGCGCCGCCGGTCGTGGCGGTCCGCAACGTGCCCCGCGTAGAGAGCCAGGGCGATAAAGGGCAGCGCCTCGGCCAGCCCGATCATGCCGAGGGCCAGCTTGTCGTGCGTCAGCTCATAGATCTGCCAGCCGACCACCGTCCCCTGGATCTGCACGGCCATCGTGAAGGCGAAGAGGCCCACGACGTATCGCCGGAAGTTTGGGTGCTGTAACGCCGCGTACGGCCCGGTGGGGGTGTCGGACATGACCAAACCTACCCTCCCACCCTCACCCCCTGCACCACACCCCGCCCCTTCCCCTGCACCACACAGTGTTCCCTGCCCTTGCCGTAAGCGGTTATGCGCCGTACCGTCTGCCCTCAATGCCTTCCTCTCGCCGCTTCCCTTGGGCCAACTGGCCTTCCAAGGAACTGCTGCAGCTTCGCATCAAGGATCTCGGTGTTGTCATCGAGGGGACATGGCTCGAGGGGTGTGTCAACGACCTCTATGCTGAGCTCGACGCGCGCCGGATTCGCGTGCATCCGCATGTCTGGATCAGCGATGAGTGGTTTTCGCCGGGCAACGTGCCGGGCATCGCCATTCCGTTCTACCTCACGCATCCGCGGCTGATGAAACTCGAGCGCTCGCAGTTGCTCGAGGTTGAGGGCGGCACATATACGGAATGCATGCAGATCCTGCGCCACGAGTGCGGGCACGCCGTGCAGCACGCTTTTCAGCTGCATCGGCGGCGCGAGTGGCAACGGCTCTTTGGCATTTCGTCCACCAAGTATCCCGAGTCGTATCGGCCGAATCCCGCCAGCAAGAAGTACGTGCAGCATCTGCGGCGCTGGTATGCGCAGAGTCATCCCGACGAGGACTTCGCCGAAACATTCGCCGTCTGGCTCGCGCCGCGGTCCGATTGGCGCCGGCGCTATGCCGGCTGGCACGCGCTCCAGAAGCTGCAGTACGTCGATCAGCTGATGGAGGAACTCGCGGGCCAGAAGCCCAAGGTGACCACGCGCACCGTCATCGATCCGGCACGCACGCTCACCCGCACGCTGTTCGAGCATTACACCTACCGGCGCGCGCTGTATTCGGTGGAACACCCCACCACGTACGACGAGGACCTGCTGCGCCTGTTCTCCGATGCGCCCAAACATCGCGAACACGAAGCGGCCGGCCTCTTCCTGCGCCGCCATCGCCGCGAGATACGTCGCGTCGTGTCGCGCTGGACGGGTGAGTACCAGTTCACGCTCGACCAGGTGCTGCATGACATGATCGGCCGCTGCAGCCAGCTCAAGCTCCGCGTCGTTGGCCGTGAGCGGCAGCTGCTCATGGACTTCATGGTCTTGCTGACGGCCCGCACCATGGAGTTCCTCTCCAAGCACGGCCGCCGCGACTGGATTGCCGTATGAGAAAACTCCGCGTGCTGGCGCTCATGCACCCGCAGTTGGTTCCCCCCGATTCGCTCGAGGGGCAGAGCGACAAGGACATCAACCGATGGAAGACGGAGTTCGATGTCGTCAGCCATCTGCGCGGCTGCGGCCATGAACTGCGCCCGCTTGGCGTGCAGTACGAACTCGCCCCGGTGCGCGATGCCGTGGAGTCGTTTCAGCCCCACGTCGTCTTCAACCTGCTCGAGGAATTCCACGGCGAGGTGGTCTTCGATCACAACGTCGTCAGCTATCTCGAGTTGCTCCGCATTCCGTACACCGGCTGCAACCCGCGCGGCATGATCCTCTCGCGCGGCAAGGCGCTGTCCAAGAAGCTCTGCGCCTATCACCGCATTCGCGTGCCCGAGTTCGCCGTCTTCCCCATGGGACGAAAAGTCCGCCGCCCCGCGCACCTCGCGTATCCGGTCATCGTCAAGTCGCTCATCGAGCATGCCTCCGTCGGCATTGCCAAGGCGTCGGTCGTCGACTCCGATGACAAGCTGGCCGAACGCGTGCGCTTCGTGCACGAACGCATTGGCACCGATGCCATCGCCGAGCAGTTCATCGATGGCCGCGAGGTGTACGTGAGCGTGATGGGCAACGAACGCCTCGTCGCCTTCCCGCCCTTTGAACTCGTCGCCGACAAGCGCCCCGCCGATGAGCCGCTCATCGCCACCGCGCGCGCCAAGCATGACATCGAGTACCAGGAGCGCCACGGCATCGACATTCGCCCCGCCGAACTCCTCCCCGATCTCGCCGCCGAAGCCGCGCACGTCAGCAAGCGCATCTATCGCATCCTTGAACTCAGCGGCTACGCCCGCCTCGACTTCCGGCTCGATGCCCGCGGTGACCTCTATTTTCTCGAGGCGAATCCGAATCCCGAGATCGCCGCGCGCGAGGAGTTCGCTTCGTCGGCGCGTCACGCGGGGGTGGCATACCCCGATCTACTCGAACGCATTCTCCGTCTGGGCCTGCGTCAGCAAGCCTGAGCGGGCGGCCAGCGAAGCACCCGCGGCGCGGCGTGTGGAACGCAGTGCGGCCGCGGACGGCTGTGTAAGTTTCTCTGTCGCCCCCACCCTGCTGCCTTTCTCGCAAGCTGACGATGCGCGTTTTCAACTCGGCACGCGCCATGTGCGCTGCCATGATCGTGTTGCGCGCTGCACCCGTGCACGCCCAGTCGGGCGTCGCTGCGGTTGCGGTGCAGGCTGAGGCGTCAGCCGCCGCACCCTCCGCCGCGCTCCGCGTCTATCTCGACTGCCGCACCGGCGGTTGTGACCGCGACCTGTTCATCACGGAGGTGAGGTTCGCCTCGCTGACGCGCGACCGGGCCGATGCCGATGTGCACCTGCTCGTCACCGGACTCAGCACCGGCGCGGGCGGACGCCAGCTCACGCTGCAGTTCATTGGCCTGCACGCGTTCGAAGGGCGCGCCGACACGGTCATCACCACGCTGCCGCCGAACATCGCGTACGACCGCACGCGGCGTGAGATCATCCGCGTGGCCAAGCTCGGGCTGGTGCGATACGCGCTGCAGACGCCCAGTGCCGCCGGCCTTCACCTCGATGACGCCGACGTGCCAGCCGCACGGCGGGAGGCGCAGATTCGCGCCGCCGATCCGTGGAACTTCTGGGTCGTCTCCCTCGGCGTGAACGGCGGCGCCAACGCCGAGAGCCGTTCGTCGCGCGGCAACGCCGGCGCGTCCGTCAACGCGCGCCGCATCACCGACGCGTGGAAGATCAATGTCGCCGCCAACGGCAATTACCGGCAGTCCACGTATCAGCTGAGCGACAGTACGCGCGACACCTACATCTTGCGCGACTTTGGCGCCCGCGGCCGCATTGTGCGCAACTCGGGGGCGCACTGGTCCACCGGCGTCATTGGCAACATCGGCCACACCGACTACGCCAATCAGGACACCTATGCGCGCATCGGCGCCACAGTCGAATACAGCATCTTCCCGTGGAGCCAGGCCTCCACGCGGCAGCTCGTCGCCGCGTGGCAGGTGGCGGTGCAGCACTTCGACTACATCCAGACCACGCTCTATCTCAAGGACCACGAGACGCGTCCGCATCACCAGCTCATCATCGCCGGCAGCACGCGTCAGCCGTGGGGCAACGCCGACATCTCCGCCAACTGGTCGCAGTACCTCAATGACATGTCCAAGAATCACCTGGGCATCAGCAGCAATGCGTCGCTGCGCATCACGCGCGGCCTGTCGCTGAACGTCGGTGCCTTTGCCAGCCGTGTGCGCGATCAGCTCTACCTCCCCAAGGGCGACGCCACCGACGAGCAGATCCTGACGCAGCAGCGGGCACTCGCCACGAGCTTCGTCCGCGGCGGATCACTCAGCGTGTCGTACACCTTCGGGTCGATCTACAACACGATTGTGAATCCGCGGCTCGACGTCATGGGCGGGTTCTAGGCGTCGCTCGCCGGCCGTCGTAGCTTGATAGCATGACGCCTCATCTGCTCACGCACTTCGCCGGCGGGTCGAGATGCGCGGCGCACTCGGGCCGCGTTGCCCCCGTGTTCAATCCCGCCTCGGGCCAGCACGTGGCCAGCGTTCCGCTCGCCGACGCCGCCGATGTTGAGCACGTGGTGGCCGACGCCGCGGCGGCGGCCTCGGCCTGGGGCGCACGCTCGGCGCTCGACCGCGCGCGCGTCCTCTTCAAGTTCCGCGAGCTGTGTCTCGCCAACGCTGAGCCGCTGGCCGCGCTCATTAGCGATGAACACGGCAAGGTGCGCACCGACGCGCTCGGCGAACTGCAGCGCGGCCTCGAGGTGGTCGAGTTTGCCGTCGGCATTCCGCATCTCATGAAGGGCGAGTTCAGCGATGGCGTGTCGCGTGGCATCGACATGTACTCGCTGCGCCAGCCGCTTGGCGTCGTGGCCGCTGTCACGCCGTTCAACTTTCCCGCGATGGTGCCGCTGTGGATGCTCGCGCCGGCGCTCGCCTGCGGCAACGCGGTGATCCTCAAGCCATCCGAGCGCGATCCGTCCTGTCCGCTGCGGCTTGCTGAGTTGTTTGCCGAGGCGGGCGGTTCGCCGGGCGTCTTCAATGTCCTCAACGGCGACGCCCATGCGGTAAATGCGCTGCTCACCGATCCCCGCGTTCAAGCCGTGAGCTTCGTCGGTTCCACGCCGGTTGCGCGTCACGTCTACGAAACGGCGGCGCGCAACGGGAAGCGCGTGCAGGCCATGGGCGGCGCCAAGAATCATCTCGTCGTGCTGCCCGATGCCGACATCGATCAGGTCATCGAATCACTGATCGGCGCCGCGTATGGTTCCGCCGGAGAGCGCTGCATGGCCATCTCGGTGGCCGTCGTGGTCGGCGCCGCGACCGCGGATGCGCTCGTTCCCCGCCTTGCTGAGCGCGTGCGCGCGCTGCGCGTTGGCTCGCCAGCCGATGCCGCCAGCGACATGGGCCCATTGGTGACCGCCGCCCATCGCAACCGCGTGCGCGGCTTCATTGACGCCGGCGAACGCGACGGGGCCCAGCTCGTCGTCGATGGACGCGCGCATCCCGCGGTCAATGCGCCCGGTTTCTTCCTTGGCGGATCGCTCTTCGATCACGTGACGGCCGAGATGGAGATCTATCGCGAGGAGATCTTCGGCCCGGTGCTGTGCGTCGTGCGCGTGGCAACCGCCGACGAGGCGTTGGCGCTCTGCAACGCGCACCGCTACGGCAATGGCGTGGCCATCTTCACCCGCAGCGGCGGCGCCGCCCGCGACTTCGCGCACCGGGTGCAGTGCGGCATGGTCGGCATCAACGTGCCCATCCCCGTGCCGCTGGCGTTCTACTCGTTCGGCGGCTGGAAGGAATCAGCCTTCGGCGACCAGAACCAGCACGGTATGGACGGGGTGCGTTTCTTCACGCGCCTGAAGACCGTCACGTCGCGCTGGCCGGCGGGCGCGGCGCAGGCGTCATTCACGATGCCGCTCCTCAAGTAGCACGGCGGCAGCCGAGGATCGCCGCCGCCGCGCTCAATTAGTACCTATTAGGTACTAATTAGTTGCCTCGAGCGCCCGCCGCACCTTGGCCACCAGCTCGTCAATCTGCGCCTCGCTGATGATGAGCGGCGGCGACAGCGCAATGATGTCGCCGGTCGTCCGCACCAGCACGCCTTGATTGAAGAAGCAGTCCACAAACGCGTCATACGCGCGCGTCCCCGGACGCCCGGCGCGCGACTCCAGCTCAATGCCCGCCACCAACCCCAGGTTGCGCACGTCGATCACGTGGCGCGCGTCGCGCAACGAATGCATGGCCTGCTCCCATAGGGGCGCCATCGACGCCGCGCGGGCAAACGTTCCCTCCGCGGCATACAGATCGAGTGTCGCCAGTCCCGCGGCCGCCGCCAGCGGATGGCCGCTGTACGTATAGCCATGGAAGAACTCCACGCCCTGTTCCGTCGCGTTGATCACGGTGTCGTAGATCTTCCCCTGCACGCAGGCCGCGCCCATCGGCACCGCTGCGTTCGTCACGCCCTTCGCCAGCGTGATCATGTCGGGCGTCACGTTGAAGAACTGTGCCGCGAACGGCGTGCCCAGCCGTCCGAATCCCGTGATGACTTCGTCGAAGATCAGCAGGATGCCGTGCGTGTCGCAGAGGGCGCGCAGCTTCTCCAGATAACCGACGGGTGGAATCAGCACGCCGGTGGATCCCGCCATCGGCTCCACAATCACCGCGGCAATCGTCTCCGCGCCGCGTGCCGCGACAATCTGCTCGAGCGCATCGGCAAGATGCGCCCCCCACGCCGGCTGCCCCTTCGCGAAGGCGTTGTGCGCGAGGTCGTGCGTATGCGGCAGGTGATCCACCTGCGGCAGCAGCTGTGCCGCAAAGGGCTTCTTGTTCGGCTCGATGCCGCCGACCGAGATGCCGCCGAACCCTACACCGTGATAGCCGCGCAGGCGTCCGATGAAACGCGTGCGCTGTGGCTGGCCGTTGGCGATGTGATACGCCAGCGCAATCTTGAGCGCACTGTCCACCGCCTCGGATCCGGAGTTCGAAAAGAAAACGTGGTCGATCCCGGCCGGCAGCAGTCCTTTGAGTTTCGTCGCCAGCTGAAAACTCGCGGGATGTCCCATCTGAAAACCCGGCGCAAAATCGAGCGTTGCCGCCGCTCGGCTGATGGCATCGACAATCGGTGTGCGGCAGTGTCCTGCATTGACGCACCACAGTCCGGCGGTGCCGTCCAGGATCTGACGGCCATCGTCCGACTGGTAATGCATGTCCTTGGCACTCACCAGCAGGCGCGGACGCGCCTTGAATGCCTTGTTGGCGGTGAATGGCATCCACAGCGCATCGAGCGCCGGGTCATGGGACTTCATGGATGTGGTCATGGGCAGAATCCTCGTGCGCTCAACGTGCCAAGCGGAGCACCACGGGGCAACCCCGGGTGTTCTCATGAAATGGCGCCCGTTGGTGCACCATCATCTCCTCACGACGCCTTCACCATTCCGTAACGTGACAGTCAGCGGCGCATAATCCGCCGATGGTACGCTCTCCTTAGGCACTCATCACGGAGGCTACCATGCTGTCGCAGCTGCTCGAGTCGCGCCCGGTGCGGCGTCGGTCGCCGGCGGGCTTTGCCGCCAGTCTTGCCTTGCACGGCATTGTGGTGGGTGGCGCCATGCTGTTCACGTCGCACGCCGCTCGGCACCAGGACACATCGCCGACGCAGACGATCATCACCTTCGACGTGCCGCGGCACCAACCGCCGCCGCCTGCTCGCAGCACACCGCGTCCCCTCGGTCCGCTGCCGATCGGACCAAGTGTGATCAATGTGCCGATCACCGTGCCGGACGGCATTCCTCCCATCGATCCGCTGCGCGCCGTCATCAACACCGACCAGCCGTTCGAGTTTCGCATCGGGGTGCCGTCGCACGCCGCGTCGCCGCCGGACGTGCCGTCGGATCCCGGCATGGCCCTGCTGGAAAACCAGGTGGAGGTGCCCGCCGCGCTCGACGGCCGCAGCCCGCTCCCGCGTTATCCGCAGATGCTGCGCGATGCCGGCGTGGAGGGAATGGTGCGCCTGCGGTTTGTGGTCGACACCGCAGGTCATGTGGAAGCCGCCAGTGTGCAGGTGATCGATGCCACGCATCCGGCATTCATCGACGCGGTACGCGCCATCCTGCCGCGCCTGCGCTTTACCCCGGCGCGCGTCGATCATCGGGCGGTTCGGCAGCTCGTCGAGATTCCGCTGCAGTTCCGGCTCAATCGATAGCGGTCAAGCACCGGAAGGCGCCGAACACTCCTCGGCGCCTTCCGGTGTCACTGTGCAACAATTGCTAGAACGACATCATGATCGTGTTGCCGCCTCCGCCGAATGCACCGAAGCGCTGGTTTACGACCGAGTTGAACATCGAACCGAACTGGTAGCGCACGCCCACCATTACGAAGTACCGATAGTTCGTCGACAGCGCCTGCTGGCGCGCGATGATGTCCTCGTCCGTCGCTTCGCCGCGCGGCAGATACAGTTGGTCGCGCACGCGCGACACGTTGCCGCCGACGTTCACGCTGAAGCCCTTCCCCACGCGAATGTCCACGCCGCCATTGAGGCTGGCATTGTAGTACTTGAGCGCGTCGAGGAACTGCGAGCCGCTGAGCGAGATGTTCGCCGATCCCCACGGCTGCCGCTTGGCGAGCCCCACCGCCAGAAACTGCAGCGGCCGCGTCTCGTGGTCTCTGCCGTAAATCGTCGTCTCCCGATAGTCGTAGTGCTGCACCCCCACCGAGTAGAGCACGGTCAGCTTGCGCCGCGTGAACTCTTCATAGGGATAGCGGTCCCATTCGATCGCCGGCCCCACGACCGCGTTGATGTTGGTGTTGTAGTAGTCCGAGCGGTCGGCTTGCGCCTTGCCGCCCACGGACCAATGGGCATCCAGGCTCTTCACGACGATGCTGCTCACGCCAAAGCTGCGCTGCAGCGTGTTGTACGTCGTGCCATCGCTGAGCGTGTACGACGACTGGTCATACGAAAAATTGCCGTTGATGCGAATCTTCCATCGGTCCGTCGTGCGATTCGCGTCGATGCTGCTCCAGAGGTTCTCGAACGTCTGTTGCTTCTCGCCGTTGGCAAATCCGTTGGCCGAGATGCTGTAGGTCCAGAAGTTCCACTTGTCGTGCACGGCGGCCGCGGCCGCGGTGCCTCCGCTCGGCGCCGCATACCCAATGCTCAAGTGCGCTGCCAGCGGAGTGCGCGCCGCATACGGCAGCAGCAGTTGGCTGATCACGCGCAGCAATCCACGGCGGCGTAGGTCGTCCGCATCGTTTGAGTTCGCCGTCCACGACAGCGTGTCGGCCTTGCCGGCATACTGCTTCTGCCCGATCGCCACCACGGTGTACTGGCGTCCGCCCGACCCGGTGGCCGCCGAGGTCACGAGCACGTGAATTTCCGAGTCGAGCCGCTCGCGCATCCAGTTCACCCATTTCATCTCGGTGACCAGAAAATCGCGATCGCATCCCATTTCCTGGCAATCCAGGTATGCTCGCAGGGCGGCGTTCTGCACGGTGTCGCGTGCCGGGGTCTTGGGTTCCTGCGCGGCAAGCGGGGATGCTATCGCCAGCATCAACAAGAGGACACCGGTCGCCATCAGTGAGCGGCCTTGAGACATGAAAATCCTAGGTTGGTTTCTTGAGAGAACGAACGAGACCGCCAAGTTCCTTTCGTCATTGAACTTAGCGTCTGAGATGGTGGGACGAGGTGCAACTATGTGCGGACTACGGTCCCGCCACCCCACTTGTGACACGCGCCAACAAACAAGCGTTGCGTGGCGATGGCAATCTCGACGATCGACCGGCCTCGTGGCTAGTCGAGACGGCCAGGACTGTCGTCTTCATTTCGTCCCGCCAAGCGGTCCGCCTCCCTCTGCCGTAATTGGCATGTAGCTCGCAGCCCCCCGTCGCACGTGGTCTTCCTCCGGGAACGACGGTTCATGCACGTTTCGCTGACGGAAACCCTCAGCATCTCCGTCGACGCCTTGCGCGCCAACAAGATGCGCTCGGGGCTGACGATGCTCGGCATCATCATTGGCATTGCGGCCGTCATCACGATGATCGCCCTTGGCAACGGTGCGCAGAATGCCATCAAGGATCGTATCGCGCGCCTCGGCACCACGGTGCTGCAGATCAACCCGCAGCGGGTACGGCAGGCGGGGGTCGGCACGGCAACCAATGCCAAGCTGACGACCAAAGACGTCGACATGATCCGCGAGCGGGCGCCGAATGTTGTCGCCGTCAACTGGCAACAGGATCGCGACCTTCAGGTCGTGTGGAAGAACAAAAACACGCGCGTGCAGATCACCGGCACGCCGACGAACTTCCTTGAGGTCCGCGGCTTCAAGCTGGCGATGGGACGCATGTTCAGTGAAGCGGACGATGCGGCGCGGCGCAAAGTCGCGGTGCTCGGGTCCGACGTGCTCGCACAGTTCGAGATCGACGACCCCGGTGCCATCCTCGACGAGCAGGTGCGCATTGGCGGACGGATGTTCACGGTGATCGGCGTCTTGCAGGCCAAGGGTGCCGGTATGGGGGGTGACGGCGACCGGCAGATCCTCATTCCATTCCGGACTGGCTTGCATGAGCTGTTCGGAACCGATCGCATCAACGACATCTGGACGCTCGTCAGCCACGAAGATTCCATCACGATGGCGATGGCCGAAATTCAGGGCGCTCTGCGACGCTCGCATCGGCTGCGCCCCGAACAGGTCGACGATTTTCAGATCCGCGATCAGGCCGACCTGCTCGAAACCATTGGCGAGACAACCAAGACCTTCACGATGCTGCTCGCCGGCGTAGCCGCCGTGAGCTTGCTGGTCGGCGGCATCGGCATCATGAACATCATGCTCGTCTCCGTCACCGAACGCACGCGTGAAATCGGGGTGCGAAAGGCGCTGGGCGCCACACGTCTGAACATCCTCTTTCAGTTTCTCGCCGAGTCGGTGATCCTGTGTGTGCTCGGCGGGGCGTTGGGAGTGGCCGCCGGTGTTGGCGGCGCGGCACAACTCAGTCGTTCGATGGGGTGGACCACCGCGGTCGATGCCCAGTCCATTCTACTCGCCTTTGGGTTTGCGAGCGGTATCGGTATCGTTTTCGGCGTCTGGCCGGCGCGGCGCGCTTCGACGTTGGATCCCATCGAGGCGTTGAGGTACGAGTAGGCCGTTGGCTCCGGAACGACAACGCGCCCGAACCATGACTGGCCCGGGCGCGCGCTTGTCTGCCATCTACCGTCTACCCTCTATCATCTATTGAATGGCCAGGGGCAGAATCGAACTGCCGACACGCAGATTTTCAGTCTGCTGCTCTACCAACTGAGCTACCTGGCCGCAGTCCGTAATTCTAGTCAGGGCAAGGCCTTGGGCCAAGGGGACACCAGTCGATTTCCCCGCAATCCGTGCCTCAGGACCTCTAGAATCAGGCGTCGAATCCCGCCGTCTGGCCAAGCCCGATCGCTCGGCATCACGTATTATCTAGTATTCCTCAATCATGACCTGATGCGACCCTCATTTCTTTCCTTGCTGGCGGCCGTCGCACCGGCCTTGGCCGCGGCACAAGGCGCGCCGCTGCACGTCTCGGCGACCGTCGACACGCTCCCCAACGGCCTGACCCTCATCATTCATGAGGATCACTCCGTTCCCATCGTCACCACCAACGTCTGGTTCCACGTCGGCTCGGGCGACGAGAAACCGGGGCGCACCGGCTTTGCGCATCTGTTCGAGCATCTGATGTTCATGGGTTCGCAGAATGCGCCGTACCCGCAGTTCGACCGGCTGCTTGAAGCGGCTGGCGCCAACAACAATGGTTCAACCACCGAAGACCGCACCAACTATTACGAAAACGGGCCGGTGTCATCGTTGCCGTTGATGCTCTGGCTCGAAGCCGATCGCATGGGCTGGCTGCTTCCCCCGATGGACAAGCCGAAGGTCGACCTGCAGCGCGATGTCGTGAAGAACGAGCGGCGGCAGAGCTACGAGAACCAGCCCTACGGCATGGTCAACGACCACCTCCCCAAGCTGCTGTATCCGGCCGTGCATCCTTATTCGTGGCCGGTCATTGGCAGTATGGTCGATCTCTCGGCCGCCTCGCTTGAGGACGTCAAGGACTTCTTCCGGCGCTACTACGCCCCCAACAATGCCACGCTGGTCGTCGCGGGTGACGTGAAGCCCGACGACGTGCGGGCAATTGTGAAGAAGTATTTCACTGACATTCCGCGCGGGCCGGCCATCGACCGTCCAGCCCCTGCGCCGTTCACGGTCAAGGACACGGCCATCGTGCTCGAAGACCGCGTGCAGCTGCCGCGCCTCTACCTGAACTGGCATACGGTCAAGGGCTGGCACGCGGACGATGCCGCGCTCGACATCGCGGCGTATATCCTTGCCGGTTCGCGCACGAGCCGTCTCACACAGGCACTCGTGTATTCCGGTGAGATCGCCACGAACGTCCAGGCGTATCAGGACGGCAAGCGGCTCGACGGTGATTTTTCCGTCGTGGCCACCGCGCGTCCCGGCCGTGGACTCGACACGCTGCGCGCCGTCATTGACGCGGAACTGGTCCGCCTCGCGAGCAGCGGCCCCACGGCGCGCGAGCTCGATGAAGCCAAGAACGCCACCGAAGCCTCCTTCCTGCGCAGCATCCAGCAGGTGGCCGGCAAGGCGGATCGCCTCAACGCCTATTTCTTCCAGACGGGAAATCCCGATTCCTTCCAGGCCGATCTCGACCGCTTCAAGGCGGTCTCTGCCGCCGACGTCCAGCGCGTCGTCCGGCAGTATCTGCGGGCCACGCGCGTGATGGCATCGGTGGTTCCGCAGGGCAAGCTCGAACTCGCGGCCAAGAAGGCGGTGATCCAATGAGACGCTCTATCCTCACGCTCTTCGCGTTCGCGCCCGTCGCGGCCTTCGCGCAGCAGTTTGACCGCACGCAGGTCCCCTCACTCGACAAACCGCCGGCACTCAAGCTTCCCGCGCTCGAGCGCGTGTCGCTCCCCAATGGTGTCACGCTGCAGCTCGTCCAGCAGCATGAGCTGCCGCTGGTGCAGGTCACCCTCGTGATCGCCGGCGGCGTCAAGCTCGACGCCGCGCAGCCAGGGCTCGCGTCGTTCACCACGCGCATGCTCACCGAAGGCGCCGGCACGCGCGACGCCAACGCGTTGCAGGGCGAACTGGCATTCCTTGGCGCGCAGCTCTTTGCCAGCGCTGGCACCGATGCGTTCACCATTTCGCTGAACGTGCCCAAGCGAACCCTCGGTGAAGCGCTCGACCTGTTGGGCGATGTCGTGCTGCGTCCAACATTCCGCGCCGCCGACGTGCGCCGCCAGCGTGACCTGCGACTGGCGAGCATTCTCCAGCGCCGCGACAATGCCAATACGCTCGCCGCGCTCGCCTTCAACCAGCTCGTTTTCCCCGTCAACCATCCGTATCATCGGCCCGCCGATGGCGATTCCGCGACCACGGCGGCGCTCGACTCGGCGACGGTGCGAACGTTCTACGAGCAGACCTTCGTGCCGGAGCGCGCGAAGTTCGTCGTCGTGGGTGACGTCACCGCGCCAGAAATGCGCGGGCTGCTCTCAAAGCGGTTTGGCGCGTGGACACGCGGTGCGGCCGCGCGCACAATGGCGGCCGTGACGGTGAAGCCGGTGAACAATGCAAACATCAGGATCTATCTCGTCGACAAACCCAATGCCGCCCAGTCCGTCATCTACCTCGGTGCAGCAGGTGCTGATCGGCTGAGCCCCGATTATCCCGCCCTGATGGTGATGAACACCATTCTTGGCGGTTCGTTCTCATCGCGCCTCAACTCCAACCTGCGCGAGACGAAGGGCTACACGTACGGTATCAGCTCACGGTTCTCGTGGGCACCGCTCGCCGGGCCGTTTGTTGTCTCGAGCGGCGTGCGCACCAACGTCACCGACAGCGCGCTTGTCGAGATCTTCAAGGAAATGAAGATGCTGCGCGACCTCGCCGTGGACGCCACGGAACTCGAACGCGCCAAGGCGTACGTCGCGCTCGGTGTGCCGCAGCGCTTCGAGACCAACGCGCAGGTAGCCGCGCAGCTCGTCGATCTTGGAGACTACGGCCTGCCACTCGCGTCGCTCGGCGATTTTGTGGCCAAGGTCGGCCAGGTCGCCGTCACCGATGTGCAGCGCGTGGCCAAGCAGTATCTGCCCGCCGGCACCGCCACGCTGGTTGTGGTCGGTGACGTCGCAAAGATCCGCGCGGGCATCGAGGCCCTGAAGCTCGGCAGCATCACCACGCTCGACGCACAGCAGGTGGCACGATAGCATGAGCACTGCGCCGGTCCGCGTCGCCTTTCAGGGCGAACTCGGGGCATTCTCCGAGGAGGCCATCCAGCAGATCTGGCTGGGCGGCGCGGAGCCGTTGCCGCATCGCGATTTTGGCGATGTGATTCGCGCGGTGCAGTCCGGCGTCGCGGATCGCGGTGTGATTCCCATCGAGAATACCATCGTCGGCGGCATCGCCGCCGCGCACGACGCCATCACCGCAGCGGCGGACGTGCACGCCACCGGTGAGACGGTGGTCAACGTACATCACTGCCTGCTTGGTCCGCCGGGTGCGACGTTCGCTGGCGTCAAGATGGTGCTCAGCCATCCCGTCGCACTCGCGCAGTGCGGCAAGTTCTTCGCCGCAAATCCGCGGCTCGAGGTGCATCCAGTGTACGACACCGGCGGCGCCGCGCTCGATGTGTCCAACGTGGGTGATCCCGAGATCTCCGCCGTCGCCAGTCGCAATGCGGCACAGCGGTACAAACTCGCGGTGCTAGCCCCCGACATTGAGGATCGCGCGGACAACCAAACGCGCTTTCTCGTGCTCGCGCGCGAACCCGAGGTGCTTCCCGTCGGCACGCCGGCGCGCACCGCGGTGATCATCACGCATGAGGACCGGCCAGGCTCCCTGCTGCGCGTGATGGAGCCGCTCGCGCGTCATGGCATGGATATCCGCCGGCTTGAGTCGCGTCCCACGGGCGATCCCTGGAGCTATCTCTTCTTCCTGGAGTTCGACCACGCGTACGGTGAGCCCGTCGTGGATGTCGTGCTCAAGGAGATGGCGGCCGCGGCGCGCGTGCTGCGAGTGCTTGGCACGTTCCCGCGATGGAACCCTGGGCGTCGCGGCTCGATTGGCTGGCGTTCCGGCAGCATTCCGGCGTTTTGATGCGGCGCTGGTTGCTGCTGTGCGGTGTCGTGGCACGCGTTGCGTCTGCGCAAAAGGCCCCGCCAGACAGTCAATTCTGGACCGATTTCGTGCCGGCCTGGCGCGTGAACGACAATACCACGAATGAACTCGAACTCTCCCTGCGCACCGCATTGCACGGCGCTGCGCCGACGCAATACTGGGCAACCAATACACTGGAATGGAATGCCGCGTCGTGGCTCGGGCTCAGCGCCATTGGGTCCCTGGTGGAATCACGCGGGCCGCAGCACGGCAGTGGATACTTCGAGGCGCGCGCATCGGCCGGCGCGCGTTTCACGTGGCGTGGACAGCGCGTCAGGGCCAGTGAGTTTGCGCGCATTGAGCACCGCATGCTGCGCCCACTCGACGCCGCCGCATTCACCATCGAGCGGCTGCGTCACCGCGAACAGGCGCTCGTCGCGCTCAATCATTCGTCGCTCTCCGAGCCCCGCACGGCGTTCCTCATTGCAGACGCCGAGTGGTTTCTGGTGCACAACGGTCACCGGGGATGGACGAGCAATCAACTGCGTGAGCGCGTCGGGCTTGGCTACCGGTTGAATGTGCACCGGAGCTTCGAGGTGATTCTCAATGACACGAGACGGCGCGCTGATCTGGATGCAGCCTTCGAGGACGGCGACCACGTCCTGCGGCTGCGCTGGCGTGAGAACTTCTAGCGGCGCGATGCAACGCCGCGTACACGGACGTCAGCGCGTGGCGCCGTACCGCGCCGTGATCACCGACTTGATGCCGCCGCGCACGTTGAAATCGCCAACTACGGTCATCGACACGGGCTGACATGCCGCGCTCAGGTCGTCGAGTATCCGGTTCACCGCGCGTTCGTAGAAGATCCCGTCATTGCGGAAGCTCCACAGGTAGAGCTTCAGGCTCTTCAATTCGAGGCACGTCGCGCCCGGCGTGTACGTGATGTGAATCGTCCCGAAGTCCGGTGCGCCACCCTTGAGCAAGTCCAGTTCGGCCGCGTCCGTCTCGATGCCGCCCAGCGGGCACAGCGCCGTGAACTCGTCGCACGTCATGTGGATGTCGTAGTCGCGTCCCGGATACGGGTTCGCAAACGTCTCAAGCAAATCGGTGCGCGGCATGTCAGTCGTGGCGGCGCCGCTTCGACGCATCGTCGAGCAGCTGGAGTTCTTCAGGGGTGAGGCTGGCGAGCCCGGTAGCCGAAATCTTGTCGAGCACGCGGTCCAGCCTCGCCGCGTCGCTCTCGCGCGGTGCTGCGGTCTCGGCCGGCTGCTGCGGTGACGCCGCCACACGCCGTGACGTCACGGCCTTGCTGCGCGCGACCGCATCGTCCGCATCACGCCCGCGTGGCGGACGGTGCGACTTGGGCACGGCGCGAGGCAAGTCTTCTTCCGGCAGATCAGGAACCGGCTCCACGTGACGTCGCACTCCGGCCAGGCTCATGCGCGCCGACGTGCGCAGGTACAGCCCCCCGGCCGCGAGTCCACCCAGATGCGCCAGGTACGCAATCCCGTTGCCGTCCGGTGACGCCGAAATTCCGCCCAGCAAGTTCATCAGCACCACCAGCACCATCAGCCAACGCACGGTGATCGGCACCAAGCCGAAGAGATACACCATCTCGTGCGGCCAGAGCGTGGCATACGCGAGCATCACGCCCATGACGGCCGCCGACGCGCCGATGAGCACGCTGTCGCCCGCCATGAAAAGATGCAGGAACCACCCGCCGAGTCCGCAGAACAAATAGAAGCGCGTAAACTCGCCGGGCGTCCACGCCGCTTCCACGCGGGGACCAAACAGCCAGAGCGTGTACATGTTGAGCGCCAGGTGCCAGAAGCCCCCGTGCACGAACATGTAGGTGCCAATCGTCCACCACGCGCGGCCGAGCGTGCCCAGATCCTTCGAATGGAAACCCAGCACCGCAAACATGTCGCTCGGGCTCACGACCGTGACCTGCAGGAAATACACGGCGATGTTGAGGCCCAGCAGCCATGCCACCGCCGCGCCCATATGGCGCGACGGCTGGTAGTTCACGGCGGGAGAATCGGCGGCGGAGTCGGCGGGGGACATGACCGAAGTATCGTCAGCGCAGCCCGGCAGGGGCAGGGAGTCGCAGCGCCAGCCGGGTGTCGGCGTGCAGCGCGGCCGCCTGTTCGAGCAGTGTCGACCACCGGCGGTCGAGCACCGGAGGTTCTCCGGTGAGCACCGGATGCACGACCACTTGGGTTTCCGCGCTTGCCGCGTGCGCCTGCTCAATGAGGCGCAGTAACTGGCTGTCGGTCGTGTCCTCGCGCGGGCAGAGTACCAGCGCATGCGGGCAGCTGGCGTTCGCCGCCATCGCCACCGTCTCAATCGCGCTCGATCGCGTGGCGTCTGGTCCCACGAAATCCACGGTGACCTGTGCCATCGCCAGATGCGGCGCCAGCGCCCCCAGCGCTTCGGGACGCTGACCATCGCTGTCGAGCATCAGCGGCACGGGCATCGGAACTCCACTGAACGCCGCCGTCAGGAACTCGAGGTTCCCCAGCGGATCGCGGCCGCCGATGGCGATCGAGTGAAACTTCGTGCGCCCAAGCTGACGATCGATTTCTTTCAGCAGCGCCGCCGCCGTGTACATCGTCGCGGTTTCGGCCTCGCCGGCAAAACGCACAAAGAGCTGGCGGCGGCCGGCCCAGACACCCTGCGCCTGGACGCCGGCAGGTACGCCAGCGAGTGCCGCAGCGGCCATTCGTGGTGCCGTCATCAGGACTTCCCTCCCCTCGTGCGCAGCGCCAGCTGTACGATGCGATCGCACAGGTCGGCGAATGTGATCCCCGCCGCAGCCGCTGCCTGCGGAATGAGGCTCAATTCGGTCATGCCAGGAAGTGTGTTCGCTTCCAGACAATAGAAAGTACCGTCTTCTGTCATGCGGAAGTCAATGCGGGCGTATCCACCCAGCTTGAGCGCCCGGAACGCCTGTTGCGCCTGCGCCTGCACGGCCGTTGCCTGTGCCGCGGTCAGCTTGGCTGGAAATTCCTCGCGCGCCATCCCCGCCGTGTACTTGCACTCGTAGTCGTAGAGCTCGTGCTTCGGAATAATCTCGCCGACGGGCAGTGCCTCGTCACCCAAAATGCCAACGGTGAGCTCGCGTCCCGGAATGAACCGCTCAATCATGACTTCGTCATCGTACAGCAGCGCTTCCTTCACCGCGGCGGCGAGCCCCGCCGGACCATCAACCTTCGTGAGCCCAACGGTCGATCCCTGCTTCGACGGCTTCACGATCACCGGCCATCCCATGACTGCCTCGACCTGTGTCTCGGATGCCGGTGCCATCAGCCAGTCGGCGGTCGTCACGCCTGCCGCACGGAACAGTGTCTTCGAGAGATCCTTGTCCATCGCCAGCGCGCTCGCCAGATGGCCGCTGCCCGTGTAGCACACGTGCGTCGCGTCGAGCATCGCTTGCACGGTGCCATCCTCGCCGAGTCCGCCGTGCAGCGCCAGAAAGACAACATCCGACGATCGCACCGCGGGCAGCGTGGCAAGCACGGGGCTGAGCTCCGTGCGTTCCAGGTTGCGCAGTTGTTCCAGGGTCGGCGGCTCGCG
>JAHFCT010000002.1:43140-145533 GCA_023249375.1 Gemmatimonadota bacterium
GTGCCGCCCGACTTGGCACCGAGCAACAGGCCAATCGCTGCTTTTTCACTGTCGAGCAGCTGGTTTTCGCGCATCCACTCGTCGTTGTACAGCTTCGACAAATAGCGCTCGCCCGTATCGCACAGAAAGGTCACCACCAGCGCGTTCGGATCGTTCACTCGGCGCGCCACGTTCAGTGCCACGTGCGTGATGAGCCCCGCCGATCCGCCGACGAAGAGGCCTTCTTCGCGCGTGAGTCGCCGCGCCATGCCAAAGGCGTCGCGGTCGCTGACCGTCTGCCATTCGTCCAGCACACTCATGTCGAGCGTTCCCGGCACTTTATCCTGTCCGATCCCTTCCACCTTGTATGGCGCGCCGTCGCCGTGGCTCGCACCCTGACTGCGCCAGTGCTCCGCGAGAATTGAACCCTGCGGATCACCACCAATAATCTGGACCTTCGGGTTCTTCGACTTCAGGTAGCGCCCCGTGCCTGTCAGCGTGCCACCCGTGCCGGCGGCGCCCACAAAATGCGTGATGCGTCCGCTCGTCTGCTCCCACAACTCGGGGCCCGTCGTCGCAAAGTGCGCGTCCGGATTGGCCTCGTTGTAGAACTGGTTTGCGAGCACCGCATTGGCCGTTTCCTTCGCAATGCGCTTCGCCATCACCACGTAGTTGTCCGGATGATCGGGCGGCACTGCCGTCGGCGTGATGATGACCTCGGCGCCAAAGGCCTTGAGCAGGCGTACTTTTTCCTGCGACATCTTGTCGGGCATCGTGAAGATGCACTTGTAGCCCTTCAGGGCCGCCGCGATGGCCAGGCCAACGCCGGTGTTGCCGCTCGTCCCTTCCACAATCGTGCCGCCCGGCTTGAGCGCTCCCGATTGCTCCGCGGCTTCAATGATCGGTAGGCCAATCCGGTCTTTCACCGAGCCGCCCGGATTGAAGAACTCGGCTTTGCCGTAGACCGGCGTGACAATCCCCTTCGTGACTCGCGTCAGACGAATCAACGGCGTCCATCCGATGGTATCGAGGACGCTGTCGTATGGCTGGCGGTGGCGTTCGTGCTCGGTCATGGCGTCAGGCTCAGTGAGGTGGTCGGTCGTGCTTCGTTGATCTTTGCGTTCTTTCGCGCTTTACCGGCGCCGTCAGCGCCGAAACTGCACCGGAAGCAGCACTGACACCGCCACGGGCCGTCCGCCCTGCATGGCCGGTGAGAACTGCAGTGTCGTCGCTCCGGCCATCGCGGCACTGTCAAAGGCCGCGTGCACGGCATGCTCCTGCACTTTTGTTGAATCGCGCAGTGGCGTCCCGCTCGTGTCGATCCAGAGGCGCAGCAGCACGTCGCCATTCAAGCGCGCATCGAACTGCGCGCGCGGATACACAAACGGCACTTCCCTATTGAGCATCCGCGGCATGACCTCGGGGCGCGCTCCGCTCGGCAAGATGGCGTCGATGGCCTTCTGCGCTCCGTGTTGATCGATGCATCCTGCCAGCAGGAGCGTGCCCCACGCGGTGTACCTCGCAATGTGTTGGCGCGTCATCGCCGCTCCGGTGGTGCGGCGCCGCCCACCACACGCTGCGCGTCGGCCGCCAGCGTGGCCAGCCGCGCCAGTGCATCCAGTGGCGTCATCTGATTGGGATCCAGCGCCGCCAGTTGCTCGAGGATCGGATGCGGCGCCGCCGCAAAGAGCCCAAGCTGCGCGGCCGCGTTGTCGGTGGCACGTACCGGCTTGGCCGCGGGGCCGGCCAGCGCGGCGGCGAGATCCTCCCCTTCAAGCAGCCGGAGGAGCGCCCGTGCGCGTGCGATCACCGGAGCCGGCAAGCCCGCCAGCCGCCCCACTTCAATGCCGTACGACCGGTCCGCGCCGCCCGGCTGCAGCCGGTGCAGAAACAGGATTTCGTCGCCGGCTTCCTTCACCGCCACGTTATAGTTCCTTACTGCTACTAATTCATCCGCCAGCTGCGTCAGCTCGTGGTAGTGCGTCGCGAAGACCGTCTTGCATCCCACCCGGTCGTGCAGGTGTTCGCTGACCGCCCACGCGATGCTCACGCCGTCCCACGTCGAGGTGCCGCGGCCAATTTCGTCCAGCAGCACCAGGCTGCGCGCCGTCGCCGTGTGGAGAATCGCGCTCGTCTCCGACATCTCCACCATGAACGTCGACTGGCCGCGTACCAGGTTGTCGCTCGCCCCAACGCGCGTGAATACGCGGTCGGCGATGCCGACCCGCGCTCGCGTCGCCGGCACCCAGCTCCCCATCTGCGCCATCAGCGCCACGAGCCCGATCTGGCGCAGGATCGTGCTCTTGCCCGCCATGTTCGGGCCGGTGAGGATGATCATGCGGGCATCGGCCGGCAACGATACGTCGTTCGGGATGAACTGGTCGCGCGGCATCATCCGCTCCACCACCGGATGACGGCCGCCCGTGATCTCCAGCGCGAAGTCGTCGCTCACCTCGGGACGCACGTATCCCTCGCGTGCCGCCACATCCGCGAGTCCCGCCAGCACGTCGAGCTGCGCAAGCGTCGTCGCCACACCCTGCAGCCGCCCAATCTCCGCCGCCACCTCGGCGCGCAGTGCCTCGAACCGTTCGCGCTCCAGCAGTTCGGTGCGCTCGGTGGCATGCAGCACCTTCTCCTCAAACTCCTTCAGCGCCGGCGTGACATAGCGCTCGGCGCCGGTCAGGGTCTGTCGTCGCTGATAGTCTGACGGGACGAGGTGCTTGTTGGCGTTCGAGATCTCGATGTAATACCCGAACACCCGGTTGTAGCCAACCTTCAGCGAACTGATGCCCGTCCGACCGCGCTCCTCGGCCTGCAGGCGCGCAATGGCATCCTTGCCGCCCGCCGCGATGGCGCGCAGCTCGTCAAGCGCGGCGTCCACGCCGGGCGCAATGGTCTCGCCGTCCCCAATCGCCACCGGCGGACGCGCGACCAGCGTTGTCGTGATGGAACCCGCAATCGGCGCCGCATTGTCCCATCCATCCCGCAGCGTCTGCAGCAGTCCCGCAGCAGACACGCGCCCAAGCGCCGCCTGCACATCGGGAAGCCGCGTCAGTGAATCGCCGAGGGCGCGCAGGTCACGCGGCGTTGCACGCCCTGCCGCGGTCTTGCCCGACAGGCGCTCCACATCGCGCACGCCATCCAGTGCCGCGCGCAGCGCCGCGCGCGACGCGGCGTCATGCACCCACGCGCCGACGGCTTCGAGCCGTGCGTCAATGGCCGATCCGTCCGTGAGCGGGGCAAGAATCCACTGCCGCAGCAGGCGCGCTCCCATGGGAGTCTGCGTCCGGTCCAGTACGCTGAGCAGTGTCCCGCTGCCGTCGCCGCCGCGCAGGGACTCGACAAGCTCGAGGTTGCGGCGCGTCATGTCATCCAGCGGCATGGTGCCACCGGGCCGTTCAACCACGGGACGGGCGAGATGCGGAATGCCGCCCGGCTGCAGCTCGCGCAGGTACCGAATGAGAGCGCCGGCAGCGCCCACCGCCACGGTATCATCGGCGCCAATGCCCAGTCCCTCCAGCGATTGCACGCGAAACTGTTGCGCCAACGCGTCGCTCGCCATGCCGGCGTCAAACTCCCAAGCCTCTCGCTCGGTCAGCAGCACATCAAGACCGCGCAGAGCGTCCTGTGCCTCGCGGTCGCCGGCCGCCACGAGCACTTCGCGCGGCGACAGCCGGCCTAGTACCGCCCCCGCATCGCCCCGCAGCCCGCGCACCATCCGGAATTCGCCCGTCGACAGATCCGCCGCGGCAACGCCGAGCCGGGTGCCATCCACGCGCACCGCGCAAAGGAAGTTGTTGCGCGCGCCGTCAAGCAGATCATCGCTGAACGCCGCGCCCGGTGTAATCGTCTCAATCACTTCCCGCTTCACGATGCCCTTCGCGAGCTTCGGATCCTCCACTTGCTCGCAGATCGCCACGCGATAGCCCTGCTGCACAAATCGGCGCAGGTACTCCGCAACGGCTTTCACCGGCACGCCAGCCAGCGGGACTTCGGACGCGCCGCCGTTGTTGCGGCTCGTCAGGGTCAGGCCGAGTACGCGCGACGCGATTTCCGCATCTTCGTAGAACATTTCGTAGAAGTCGCCCATCCGGAAGAACAGGATGGCGTGCTGATGCCGTGCCTTGATCTCGCGGTACTGCTGCATCAAGGGCGTGGCCTGATCCCGGCTCACCGCCCCTCCGCTTCCACCACGAGCGCCTTGGACGACTTGGTGCTGAAGCGCTGGGCTTCGTCGGCCGCTTCGGCGCGCGTCGCAAAGTGCCCCACGCGCACGCGCCATGGCTTGTCGGGCGTTACGCGCGCGTCGACGCCGCGCTTCTTTAGCTTCTTCACGAGTGCCAGCGCGTCCTCGCGATTGCCGTACGCGGCCAGTTGCACCGACCATTTGCCTTTGCCGGCGCGCGCTTTGTCTGCCGTCGCCTTTCGCGTGGAATCCTCGGCGGCATGTCTCACCGAATCCGCGGTGATCGAGTCGGCACGTGCTTTCGCATCCCCCTCAATCACGTCGCACGGCCGCGCGTAGTACTCAATCTGGTTGATGAGTTCTACATCGCCGCTCGCCGCCAGCCGTCGCGCGTCGCGAAGCGCGGCGCACGCATCCGCCGGTCGAGAATCCTCCAGCAGCAGGCGGCCCATCCAGTAACGCCCGGCCGCTTGGGATGGTGTGTCGGGATGTTCGCGCGCGAGCCGGTCGAGATGACGCTGCGCCGCCACGCGGTCCCCGCGCGTGAACTCCATCTGCGCCAGTCGCAGCAGTGCTTCGCTGGCCCGTGCCGACAGTGGAAACTCGATGACGACCCGCAGCAGATCGGTGCGCGCCGATTCCCCTTCCTCGGCTAGCACGCCTCGCCAATAAAGAGCGTCGGCGTATGCCGGCGATCCGGCCGGGGCGGCCGCAAGCGCGGAATCAACCAGAGCGCGCCCTGCTTTCGCGTCACCGTCGTTCACCAGACGGCGCGCGCGCGCAAAAACGTCGCTCCCCGTCTGCGCGGTCGCAGACGCGGCACAGAAGCCAAGCAGAAAAAGTGTTCTAAGAAATCGCATTGAGACGTATCAGCCCTGCTCCGTCGTTGACCGTTCCATCACTCGACCGTCATCGCCCCACGCTACACGCACAGCGCCAGCACCAGTGTCTCGAGCAGCTGTTCTTCCGACGAGACACGCGTGTCCTTCAGCGCCATGTCGGTGGTCAGCAGCAAATCCAGCGCGCGGTCGCACCGCGCCGCGTCCCACTGTGGAATCGCTTTCATCCAATGCTGGATCGCCTCGCCCCACGGCCGCCCGACAAACGCCCCGCCTTCCTTTAGCAGGTCGAAGTACGCTCGGCTCAGTGTGCCGGCCGACATGCCGCTGGCTCGCGCCGCCGAACCCCACGCCAGCGCGAAGGTCTGCGCCGTCAGCGCGATCACCACCGACACGCCCGTCGTCTTCGGCTGCGCCATCACGCGCGGCAGCATGGCGAGCGCTCCTTTGGCGTTGCGCGCGGCGATGCAGTCGAGCAGGTCGGCCAGCGTTTCGCCGTGACGGATTCCGACGACGGCCTGCACGGCATCGGCGTTGATCTCGGCGCCGTTCGTGAAGCTCAGCAGCTTGTCTAATTCACCCGACAGTTGCGCAAGATCGTTGCCCACGTGGCTCACCAGCAGCGACGCGGCGTCAGGAGTGATGCTGCCATGCAGCGTCTCCTGCAGGTGATGCGCAATCCACTTCATCACGCTGTCTTCGCCCAGCGGCTTGAACTCGCACGCCGTGCTGCGCGCCAGCCAGGTCTTATCCGGTTCATCACCCGACGCGAGCATGAGCACCAGCGCGGTGTCGGACGATGGCTTCGCGAGATAGGTGTCGAGCATGGCCAGCGGAGCCTTCTTCAGCGTCTTCGCATCGCGCACCACCACCACGCGTCGCTCGGCCATCATCGGCAACTGCTCCAGCAGGCTGCGAAGTCCGGCGGCATCCAGCTCGGCGCCGCGCCGCACGTCGACATTGAACTCCCGCATCGAAGGATCCACGGCGCTCGCCAGCAGCAGCCGCAGGACCTCTTCCTTCATGTAGTCTTCGTCGCCGAAGAGCGTGTACACCGGGTCAAACGACCCGGCGTCGAACGCGGTTCTCAGGGCTTTGGGTGTGGCGGCCGGCATCGGGGAGAATTATACCCCGCCGGCGCCTCTCCTGCCGACCTACTGGCCGATGTAGCTGACGGTTTGGAGACGAGGCGCCTGTGGACGCATTATCGACGGCGCCGCACGCAACGGAGACCGGCCCGGAAGCGCTTCAAATCGCGCGGCGGGATCGGCTGCCACCGTCGCAATCGCCGGCGTCACATGAACCGGGGTTACCGCCTGGCGCTCCGGAGCGCGCGCCATCACCGGCACCAAGCGCATGGGCAGTGACGTGCGCGGACGCGACGACGCGGCAACAAGCAATGCCACGGATGCCACAAGAATTGCTCCCGTCATTCCCCAGCGCACGCCGTGACGGCGCACTGGAACCTGCTCAAACGGCGCGCGCCGAATGCGATCGGAGAGCCGCTTCCCGAAGTCCGCTGACGGTGCAATGCTCGGCAGCGCTTGAAGCGCAAGCAGCGACCGGCGAATCCGCACGTCGTGGTTCGCGCACGCCGGACAAATCTCTAGATGCGCCTGGCACGCGCGCAGTTCGTTGTCCGTTAGAAAACCGTCCGAGTATTCGGCGTGTTGGCGCCGGAACTGACGGCACGAAAGCGAAAGGCGGCGAGGCATCGACCATCGATACCCGCCACCTCTCGGGGGGTTCCATCTCGGTCTGCCCTCTACCCTCTACCCTCTATCATCTACCCTCTGCGCTTACAGCACCGGCCCCACAATCTCAGCGAACGCCGCGCGAGCACGGTTTAGGCGTGATTTCACGGTGCCCAAGTTGCAGTTGGTCATCTCGGCAATCTCTTCGTACGACCTGCCCTCCAGCTCCCGCAGCACGAACACCTGCCGATGGTGCGAGGGAAGGCGGCGCACCGCCGCATCCACCAACTCCCGCAGGTGCCGGCGATCGAACGCGTCGTCTGGACGGGCCGTCGTATCCTCAAACTCCAGCGGACGATCTTCGTCTTCCCACCCAGACGTCATCGTCTGGAAGTAGACCAGTGGATTGCGGCTGCGATTGCGCAGTTCGTTCTTCGCCAGGTTGGATGCGATGGTGTAGATCCAGGTCGAGAACTTCTTCGACTGATCGAACCGCGCGAGATGCCGGTGCACGCGCACGAACGCCTCCTGCACCAAGTCCTCGGCCCGCTCGCGATCACCAACAGTGCGGTACACGAAGTTCAGCAGGCGCGTCTGGTAGCGCTCCACCAGCACGTCGAACGCCAAGCTGGTTCCGTTGAGATACGCGGTAACCAAGCCGTTGTCGTCGAACGACTGCAGGTCCGCTCGCCGTACCGGCTGAATCGGCTGGAGCTTGAGGGCCGCCTGTCGCATCTACTCCTCCTAGGGGACGAAGACACCGTCTGCCATAGGAGTAAAGCACGTGCCGTACCACATCGACTTAACACAGTAACTTGTTTATTGGCAATGAATTACGATTCCACTGCCTGCGAGAATCTGTCTGTTTGTTTGGAATATTGCGTCCTACAAAAAGGACACACGGAGAGCGTCCGGACACCTACTTCCAGCCAGCACCTACTACCCGCCGCAGTAGAAGCCGGCGACATACAGAATCCCCAAGGCCGTCTTCATATCCTCGATCGCCCCTGATTTCACCATCTCGAGAGCCTTGGACATCGTCACCGGAAAGGCTTCAAGGTATTCGTCGGGGTCAAATTCTGTTTCGTGGCGCGTGATTCCGTAGGCGACGAAGAGGTGCAGTTTCTCGTCGGTGAAACCAGGTGTCGTAAATCCGGTGAGCAGCGGCTCCAGATGTTCTGCGACGCAGCCGGTTTCTTCGCGCAGTTCGCGAGCCGCGCACGCCGCGGGCATTTCCCCTGGATTCGGCCGGCCCGCCGGCAATTCGTACAGGTATCCGTTGGCCGCATAACGGTACTGCCGGACGAGCAGTAGTTGCGGGTCGCCGCCGTGCGGATCGCTGAGAAACGGGATCACGACACTCGCGCCGGTATGCCGAACGATCTCCTGCTCTCCGACGCGGCCATCTGGAAACCGCACTTGATCGACATTCAGCGTAACCACGCGCCCGGTATGGATGCGCTGGCTGCTCACCGTTCCCGTCGGCTCCGTCATGCGTCGTCTTCCTCGGTTGCGCTCGTAACGAGCGGAGTGGCCACGCCGAGCGCAGCCAGCGGCGCCTCGATGGCCTTCACGTCGCCCACCGCCAGCACCTGCAGCGCCGCCGGGTGTATGTGCGCGCGCGCCGCCGCCAGCACGTCGGCGCGCGAGACGGATGCAATGCGTTCGCGGTAGGTGCTGAAGTAGTCGTCCGGCAGGCCGTACACGGTCGCAAGCGCAAGGGCCGACGCCACCGCACCCGTGGTTTCGTATCGAACTGGAAAGACGCCGGCGAGATATTTCGTCGCCAGATCCAGCTCGTCCGCGCTCACTTCCTCGTCGCGAATACGGTCGATTTCCAGCAGGATCTCTCGAACGGCCGCATCGGTCACTTCGGTCTTCACCGCACTCGCCACCACGAACGGCCCCGCGTTGCGGCGCCAGTCGAAGCCGGAGTGCGCGCCGTATGTGTACGCGTGCACTTCGCGCAGGTTGAGATTGATGCGTGAGGAAAAAAGGCCACCCAGCACCGCATTCATCACCACGACGGCAAAGTAGTCGCGGTGCATCCGCGGCAGTCCGGTGTGCCCCACGCGAAGTTCCGATTGTGGCGCATCGGGCTTGGCGACTACATGCACCGCGCGCATCGCGCTTCGCGCGGTCGCCTCAAGCGAGCGCATTGGCTGGACGGGCTGTCTCCATCCGCCAAATCGGCGTTCGATCAGTTCGAGTACACGGGACGGTGTGACATCTCCCGCCACGATCACGGTGGTGGTCGCCCCACTGTAACGGGCCTCGTGCCAACCTCGGACCTGCGCGACGTCGAGTGTGCGCACTGAGCGTGGAGAGCCGCCCGCCGCTGTCGCGTAGCGCGAGGAGGCATCGTACACGACGCGGGCAAACCGCTCATCGGCGAGTCCGCGTGGCTCCATTTGCTGTTGCAGCAATTCGGCGAGACGCTCCGACTTGAGCCGTTCGACGTCGCTCTCCGAAAAACGCGGCGCCCGAAGGACCTCGGCGAGCAGCGCGAGCGCTTCGTCCAGGCGTGGAGGCGTGACCGTCAGACGAACGCTGGCGTCATCCCAGTCGGCTCCGCTTTCGACGGCGGTGCCGAGTCGTTCAAACGCGTCGACGAGCGCAGGACCGTCGCGGTTTGCGGTTCCTTCGGTCAGCGCCGATGCCGTGAGCATCGCCAGCCCTTCCTCGCCGCCGGCATCTCCGGCGGCGCCCGCATCCACCACGGCAATCACCGTCACCAGCGGCAGGCGATGCATCGGGGCGACGATGACGCGAAGTCCGTTTGCCAGCGTCTGACGCGTCGCTGTTGGAAACTCGTACGGCCCTGGTGCGCCGGATTGCGGACGCGGCGAGCCCATCACTGGCCCTCCGCAGGAATGCGGGGCACGTAGACAAGCGACGCCCGGTTGTCTTCACCCAACACCTCGCGCGCGAAGGCGGTTACGTCCGCCGCCGTCACCGCGCGATATCGGTCGAGTTGCTCGTTCACGAGCGCCGGATCGCCAAACAGTGTCGCAAACTTCGAGATCGCGTCCGCCCGGTCGCCCGCGGCTTGCATCGATGACACATAGTCCGTTTCGATGAGCGCCAAGGCGCGTTCCACTTCGTCCTCACGAACGCCCTCCGCGCGCAGCCGGTCAATTTCCGCCACCACCGCCGCTTCGAGTGTCGCCGCGTCGACGCCCGGACGCGCGGTGGCATCCGCAACAAAAAGATCAGCGCCTTTCGCCAGATCCCACGTGGATGCACCGACGTCGCTGGCCAATTCGCCGTCGCGAACAAGCGCACGATACAGCCGGCTGCCCCGGCGCTGGCCGAGCACGGCCGCGCACACGCTTCCGGCGTAGTACGCGTGCGATCCAAACATCGGCGCACGAAACGCGAGGAACAGCCGCGGAACCATCACGTCGTCTTCCACAACGTCCCGCGCCCACCTGCCGAAGGTGCGCGGAAGGCTCATCGATGGCAGCGCTGGCCGTGCGGCACCGCGCGGAATGCCGGCGAACTGCCGCTCCACCATCGCCCGTGCTTCTTCGGCGCGAAAGTCGCCCGCGATTGTGAGCACGGCGTTGTCTGGCGTGTAATAGGTCCGGAAGAACTCGGCCACATCTTCGAGGCTCGCGGCACTCAGGTCTTCCATCGATCCGATGAGCGAGTGATGAAACGGATGCTCCGGCGGAAAACACAGCGCCGGCAGCCGTTCCCACCACGTGCCGTACGGCTGGTTGTCCACCGACCAGCGTCGTTCGTTCTTCACTACGTCGCGCTGGGTGTCGAGCTTGTCCTGCGTCATCGCCGGCAGCAGTGCGCCCATGCGATCGGCCTCGAGCCAGAGTGCAAGTTCCAAGTGATGCGACGGCACGGTCTCGAAATAGTTCGTGCGCTCGAGCCACGTCGAACCGTTCAGTGTCCCGCCGGCGCGTTGAATCAGCTCGAAGTGCTCACTGGAGCCAACATGTTCTGACCCCTGAAACAGCATGTGCTCAAACAGGTGGGCAAAGCCCGTGCGCCCTTCACGTTCATTGGCTGATCCGACGTGATACCACAGATTCACGGCCACAACCGGCGCCGAGTGATCTTCTGACAGGGTGACGAGCAGGCCGTTCGGCAGACGGTACGATTCGAGGGGCAGGCGCATGCACGGGAATTTGGCGGGGCTCGCCGCGTGCAGGTACCCCTTGCCATGCGCGAACGGTGTCTGGGCCGAGGGCGTCAGCCCAGCGTGATGTGCGCGCCCATCGTCGGCATGTGCACGCGATAGTCGCGCTCGCGCAGTCGTTGGGCGAACGCGTCCTGGGCATCCGGTTCGCCGTGCACCAGAAAGACATCCTTCAGGCGCGGCGACTGGGCGCGCACCGCATGCAGCCAGTTGCCCAGCTCTGTGCGGTCGGCATGTGCGCTGTATCCGTTCAGCACCGCAACCTGGGCGCGCAACGGCACGTCCACACCAAAGGTCTTAATCACGTCCCGCCGTTCGACGATCCGGCGACCCAGGGTGTGCTCCGCCTGAAACCCCACGATAAGAATCGTGTTGCGCGGATTCCCCGCGCCCTGCTGCAGGTGGTGCACAATGCGCCCGCTTTCGCACATCCCGGACGCCGAGATGATCACCATCGGGCCTGTGGCGCGCGCAAGCGCCTTGGAGTCTTCACGGTCCGGCGTGTATTGCAGCAACGGAAACTGGAACAGCGATGTGCCGTTGTGGCTGCGCACGAATCCTTCGGTCTGATCGAACACGTCCGCGTTGCGTTCAAACACTTCGGTGGCGCGCGTCGCCAGGGGACTGTCGATGTAGATGGGAAGCCGTGGGATCTCGCCGGCGTCAGCCATCTGATGAAGGTCGTAGACCAGCTCCTGTGTGCGTCCCACGGCAAAGGCGGGCACCAGCACGCGCCCGCCGCGCGCAGCGGTTTCGCGTACGACGCGCGCCAAGTCCGTTCTCGCTGATTCTGTCGAGCCGTGGTCACGGTTGCCGTACGTCGATTCCATCAGCACCCAATCCGCACCGCTGGGTGGTTTCGGGTCGCGAATGATCGGCAGTCCCGTTCGCCCAAGATCTCCCGAGAACACCAGGCGCTTGGCCGTCGCGCCGTTGACCACCTCGAGCGTAATCGATGCCGATCCCAGGATATGCCCCGCCTCGGAAAACGTGGCGAAAACCCCGGGCGCTACTTCAAAGCGCTCGTCGTAGCCGTGGGGCGCAATGTGCTCGATCGTGCGTACGGCGTCGCGCGTGCCGTACAGCGGTTCAAAATGCTCGCGCTTGTGCCACGCCAGATGTTCGGCCGCTTCTTCCTGAATGTGCGCCGAATCGGCCAGCATCGGTTCGCATAAGTCCCGCGTGGCGCGCGTCGCGTGAATCGTCTTCGCATAGCCGGATCGAACTAGAAACGGCAGCCGGCCGGCGTGGTCGATGTGCGCGTGCGACAGGATGACCGCATCAATCTGGTCCACCGGCGCCGGGAGTCTCAGGTTCTTCTCCTGAACCTCGGCGCGGCGCCCCTGAAAGAGACCGCAGTCAAGCAGAATGGTCTTGCCGTGCGCTTGCACCACATGGCACGACCCCGTGACCTCGCGGGCGGCCCCCTGAACGGTCAGCTGCATCGTCAGGCCGTCGGCTTAGGACGCGTCGTTGGTCGCCTGGCGCTGGAACACGACGGTGATGCGCTGTTCGTCTTGCGACATCATGGCGGGTTCCCAGCCGGCGCGGCTGCGTTCATTCAGCAGATCGGTCAGCGCGTCTTCGTCGTCGCGCACGTGGCGCGCGATGCGCAGGATCACGGCTTGGTATTCTTTCATGCCCGCGAAGATACTAGCTTTGCCGCCTATGGTCACCACCCCGACGCCCCCGAGCTTCACGGTCATCGACCACCCGCTCATCCAGCACAAACTGTCGATCCTGCGCGACAAATCCACACCGACCAAGGTTTTTAAGGAACTGGTCGATGAAATCGCGATGCTCATGGCCTTCGAGGCCACGCGTCACCTGCCGCTCGAGTCGGTGACCATCGAGACCCCGCTGGAAAGCACGCACGCACAGCGTCTGGCCGGCTACGAACCCGTGCTCGTGCCCATTCTGCGCGCCGGGCTCGGTATGGTGGACGGAATTCGCGCACTGATGCCGTCCGCGAGAGTTGGTCATATCGGCCTGTACCGCAATCACGATACGCTTGAGCCCATTGAGTATTACTTCAAGGTCCCGCCTGACCTTGAGCAGCGGGACGTCTTCGTGCTCGACCCAATGCTCGCCACCGGCGGTTCGGCAGTCGACGCGGTCGCGCAGCTGAAAAAAGCGGGCGCTAGGCGCCTGTGCTTCCTCTGCCTCGTGGCCGCCCCTGAAGGTGCGGCCCGGTTCTGCGGTGCGCATCCTGATGTTCCGGTCTTCGCCGCTGCACTTGACCGTCAGTTGAACGAGAACGGCTACATCCTCCCAGGCCTTGGCGACGCCGGCGATCGGCTCTTCGGAACTAAGTAGGGCGTTGAACGGCGGAACTCGCACGGGGTGGTGCATGGAAGCGATACCTCCTCGCCCCTTCACCGCACCGTGCCTCTTCCCCGGCACCACGTCGAACTGCAGCCGCTCGTGACCACTTCGCCCAATTACGCGTCTTTGGATTGCAGTCACAGCCTCTTGTTCGCAATCACGTGCGGTCCTATCTTGCCGCACGTCGCGAAGATCTTCCCCGCCAGTTAACCGCGACGCGACGCCACCCCAGTCGATGCTTATCAATCTCGTCCCGGACTTCTTCACGGTCCTGCAAAGCACCGATCCGGTGGCGGCTTACCAGCGCTACTTCGAGACGCATCGCCAGTTGCTTGAGGCGTACTGGCACAACTACGTCCTCGATCCCAGCGGCCCGCATTTTCTGGATGTGGTGCGCGAAGCCGTCTACGCGGACCGCGATGATCTGCGCGCCATGCTCGACCGCGTTGATGTCGTCGCCCTCGCTCGTTCCGCCGAGGAGCAGTGCGCGGCGCTGTTCGACCTCGACTCGCGCGTCGACGTCGTCTTGATGGTTGGCGTCGGCGGAGCGAACGCCGGCGAACTTGTGGTAAACGGAAAAGGCATCGCCTTCGCCTGCCTCGAGCATTTCACCGGCGTGGCCAACCCGTCGACACGCGGCCTTGGCCTTGAGCCCGAACTGCTCCCGATGTGGCTCTCGCACGAGTTGGCGCACGCGGTGCGCTACACGTCGCCCAAGAGTCGCAGCGCCATGCGGCAATTCGTCGCCGACCAGGGCGGCTACTACTCGTACTGGGAAACAGGTCGCCACGTCGCGCTGCGCGAGCATCTCGTCAACGAAGGCCTCGCCGTGCAGGCGTCGCGCCTGCTCAGCCCAGGTCATGCGCCGTGGGAGTACTTCGGGTTCCAGCGCCGCCAGTACGTGCGCACCCGTGAGATGGAGCCGATCCTCTTCCGTTCCGTGGCCGAGGAACTCGATCGCGCCGCGCTCGGCTTGCGCCTCCGCTGGCTGTCAGGCGGAATGAGTGATGACGCGCGTACGGTCGACCGTTACGTGATCCCGGAACGGTCTGGCTATTTCCTTGGCGCGCGACTCGTCGAGGACGCCATCACCGAGCACGGCATCTCCAAGTGCCTGCGTCTTTCGGCTCAGGAACTTCTCGGCATGGCACCCGAAGAAATGGTGGCGCGCACCGCGTAGACGCAGGCGTCGCTTACTTTCCGACGCAGAACGTCCTGAACACTCGATCCAGAACGTCTTCAACATCCACGGCGCCGATCAGCGACTCGAGTGCCGTCACGGCCGCGCGGAGATGGGTGGCGGCCACTGGTGCAGGCAGCGCCCCCGCGTCCCACGCCGCGCGAAACTCCCGCAGCTCCGCACCCGCACGCCGCAGTGCTGATTCATGACGCGCACGCGTGACCAATGGAGTCTCTGTGTCCGGCATGGTCACGTGCGAAGCAATGGCGGCGCGAATGGCCTCGCGGAGATCGTCCAGTCCATAGCCCGTCACGGTGCTCACGGCGACGCCCGAAGCCGGCACGGCGCTCTCTTTCACCGGCGACTCGTTTGGTATCGGACGCGGCATGAGATCTGCCTTCGTGCGCACTGGTATGACGACACCGCGCGTGATCGCAGTCACTGCTGTCATCGCGTGCATCAATGCGATCGGCTCCTCCGCACACGCCAGCACGACGTGCGCCTGCCCTAGATACCGTTCGCTCACTTCGATGCCCAGGCGCTCCAGCGCATCCCCGCTCGCGCGCAGTCCCGCCGTGTCCACGAGGCGCAGAGGAAATGGCGTATCATCGACCAGCACCTCCACGGCATCGCGCGTCGTACCCGGAACGTCACTCACGATCACGCGCGCCTCTCCCACCAGCGCATTGAGCAGCGCGCTCTTCCCTGCGTTCGGCGGCCCCGCGAGCACAACCAGCGCGCCGTCGCGTCCCAGCGCGGCGGCGGGCAGCGTCGCCAGCAGCCGGTCCACCTGCGCAATGGCATCATCGCAGGCCGCAAGCACGCGCGCGCGGCTCGGCGGGGCTTCGTCTTCGGCGGGAAAATCGATGTCGTACGCGAGCAGCGCGTCGACCTGCAGCAGCGCATCGCGCATCGAGAGCAAACGTCGCGATAACCCTCCGTCCAGCTGCCGCAGTGCCGCGTGATGGGCGGCGCGCGACCGCGCATCAATCAGGTCGGCCACGGCTTCGGCTTGCACGAGATCCAATTTGCCGTGCAGCACCGCACGCTCGGTGAATTCTCCGGGCAGTGCCGGGCGTGCGCCTGCCGTGACACAAGCTGCTACGACAAGCGCACCGACCAGCGGACCGCCGTGCACCGCAAACTCCACCACATTCTCGCCGGTGTACGACGCCGGTTCATCAAAGCGCGTGACGAGTCCGTGATCGATAACGCGTGATGCGTCACCTGGTGCGTGAAGAGCGGCGAGCGTCACGCGGCGCGGCGCGGTGGGCGATGGTGTCGCAACCTGTCGCATGATCGTAAGCGCCGCACCGCCACTCAGTCGCACCACGGCAATGGCCCCGCGCCCGGTGGCCGTCGCGATGGCAACGATCGTGTCGTGTGACAGTTGGGCGGTCACGCGCGGCGGGCGAGGGTGATCATCCTGCAAGTTACTGGCATTCGCCGTGAATCACCCAGAGCCTGCATGTGCCGAGGGACCCGTGGTGTTCACGGGTCCCTCGGTGTTCGTGTTCGCTGTCGGGTATGCGCGTGGTCCTCAGCCCGACTTTATCTTCTTCGCCCGCTCGTTGGCGATCAGCCACTGCTGCGGCAGCGCCGCCAGGTTCTGCACGGTGTAGTAGAGGTTGAGCCCTGACGCAAAATTGATCAGCACAAACGTCATCATCGCCGGCATCAGGTACGCCATCATCTTGGCCTGCGGATTCGGCGGCGAGTTGCGAAGGCCGATCCAGCTCAGCACATACATCGACGCGCCCATGACCAGCGGCAGAATGTAGAGCGGATCCTTCAGCGAAATGTCCGGCAGCCACATGAACGCCACACCGCGGAACTCAATCGTGTTCTGGAACACGAAGAAGAGGGCGAAAAGCACGGGCATCGGCAGCAGCATCGGCAGGCAGCCAAGCAACGGGCTGAGTGGGCTCATCCCGTGTTCGCTGTACAGTTTCATGATTTCCGCCTGCTGCTTCTGCGGATCGTTCTTGTGCTTGGCCTGCAGCGCCTGAAGCTCCGGCTGCAGCACCTGCAGCTTGAGGCTCGCACGCATCGCTTTCTGGTTCAGCGGCCACATCAGCAGGCGGATGAGGACGCCGAAAATCACCAGCACCCAGCCGTAGTTGGCGTTCGTGGTGTGCTTCATCCAGAGCAGCGCGCGCATCACGATGGTAGCAAACGGCTGCACGACGCCCTGAAGGAACCCGCCGTATGGGTTGGCGTTCTCGAAGTCTCTGCCGAGGGCGCGCATCCGCTGCCACTCCTGCGGCCCTGCGTACAGGTCAAACGTCGTCGCGCCGTCAGGAAGCGGCAGGACGGCGGTTGCCATGCCGCGTGTGGCCATCTTCGACGTGCGCGCGCCGCCTTCGAACTTCACTTCGGCGATCGTCGGCGCCTTCTCCGGCGCCAGCATGCCCACCAGGAAGTACTTGTTCTTCGCAATTGCCCAGAACATCGGTCCCGTTTCAAGCCGCTGTTCGCCGGGATCCAGTTTGCGGAACGGGATGCCTTTCGCGCTGCCGCGCTGCGGCTTCACGGCATACGCCAGCGACGTCAAGTCACTGAGCGTGTCGCCTTCCTGCGAAACGAAACCGGTCGGCAGATCAACCAGCAGGAACGCCGGCGCCGCGGCGCCGCGCACGGCCACTTTCACCGTCCCCAGGTAGTTGTCGGATGTCATCGCGTACTGCAGCGTGATGTCGGCCGCGCCGCTCACAGCATGAAACGTGAGATCTTGTCCGCCGCTCGCCGTGGCGCTGCGCGTCGCCGTGAACACGATCTTCGACAGATCGATCGTGTCGCGCCCCGACAAAACGCGATAGCGCAGCAGTGGTTCGTTCTGCTGGTGAATCGTCACGACGCCCTTCTGCTTGCCGAGGCTTGTGAAACCCGGCAGCTCAACACTGATCGGCGCGGCACCGCGAGTTGAGAAATGCGTATGGCTCACCGACGTGTTCACCGTGAGCGTCTCGGTGGCCACCGCGGGCAGCGTCGCTGGCGCCGCGGGACTTGGCGCGGCGGTGGTCGCTGCACCGACGGCGGAAAGAGGCGTCGCCGGCGACGCAGACGCGGCCGCTGATTGCGGCGCGCTGAGCGTCGCCGAAGCCGCAGGATTTGTCGGCGCCGGCGGAAGGTTCTGGCGCGGGAAAAGGAATGGCGTCAGGACGACGACCACTCCAGAGAGCGCAAAGGCGAGAAAGAGCTTCTTATCCATCGGAACTCGGCGTGCTCGTCAGGGCACCGGGTCGAAGCCGCCCGGCCGGAACGGATGACACCGCGCGATGCGCTTCAGCGCGAGCCACCCACCACGCAAAGCGCCGTGTTTCTCCAGCGCTTCGATGGCATAATGAGAACAGGTTGGATAATAGCGACACGCAGCCGGCAACATCGGAGACAACACCACCTGATAAGCACGAACGAAGAGGATCAGCAACAGTTTCAAATTGCCTCCTCCGCGGTCAGCTTCTGCAGGCGCTGTGCCGCATTCTGGACACTTGAGCGCAGTGTGGCGAAGCTCGCCCCATACGCACTCGGCGTCGCGCGAATCACTACATCGAACGCGGGCATGCAAGGCAGAAGTTCTGTGCGGGCCAGATCACGCAGGCGTCGCTTGACCAGGTTGCGATCCACCGCCGTATGGCCGTAGCGCGGCACAATCACACCAACCCGAGGGCGACGCAGAGGGGAAGCGACATATCGCACCTCGAGCTGGGCGGTGCGAATTCGCTTCCCCTGGACACGAACGGCCTCGAGGTCCCCCTCGCGCGTCACGCGTGACACGCGAGGAAATCGCAAGCGGTTAGGCGCCGGCGTACTTCGACGGGAGCTTCACGGTGAGACTCTTCCGCCCCTTCTTGCGGCGGCGGCTCAGCACTTCGCGCCCCCACTTGGTTTCCATCCGTGCACGGAACCCGTGGGTCTTAATGCGGCGCTTGTTCCGTGGACGGTACGTCGGCTTGCCCATATTTACTCCAAAATGCGTGACGGCTAATCGCAGACAGAACGCTAAACGTATTCACATGAGGGAGATAGGTCAAGTCAGCCAATTTGGTTTGCACTCACGATTGTTGACTTTTCCACAGCGCTCCGGTAGCATCGCGTCCCTTACTGTTTTCCACACCGTTCGAGTTCCAATGTCCCTGTCGCCCAGCGACGCCTGGTCCCGTCTTCTAGACCGTGTTCGCGACCACCTGCCTGCACATACGATCGACCAGTGGCTTGCCCCGTTGGCAGCCCTTGAGTTTGACGGACAGCAGCTGACACTTGCCGCCCCCGACCAGTTTGCGGTCGATTGGGTCGCCTCCAAGCACGCGGCATATCTCGAAAGCCTCGCGCCTATCTGCCTTGGCCATCCCGTGAAGGTCGTGCTGAAGGTCCAAGAGGAGCGTAGAACTCGCTCCCAGATGGACCTGTTTGTTCAGCAGGCTGAAGCCATTATAGAGCCAGTATTAGCTGACAATTCGATTGTCTTGAGCCAGTTGAACGATCGCTACACGTTCGACCATTTTGTCATTGGCAGGTCAAATGAACTCGCGGCGGCGGCGGCGGCGGCGGTCGCCGAGGCGCCGGCGACCTCATACAACCCGCTTTTCATTTACGGCTCCACGGGGCTTGGCAAGACACATCTGATGCAGGCAATCGCGCATCGGATCTTGCAGCGCAACCCTGCTGTCCGGGTGACGTATATCACCGCCGAGCAGTTCTTGAATGACGTCATCAACTCGATTGAAAATCGGTCGATGAACGAGTTCAAGCGGCGATATCGGCAGTCAGATCTCTTGCTGGTGGATGACGTGCACGTGCTCGCGGGCAAGCAACAGACCCAAGAGGAGTTCTTTCACACGTTCAACGCGCTCTACGAGGCGGGACGACAGATTGTGCTGACCTCCGACCGGCCACCTTCGGAGATTCCGCGTCTCGAGGATCGACTGAAGAGTCGTTTTGAGTGGGGTATGGTCGCGGATGTTTCGGCCCCCGACCTCGAGCATCGCATCGCCATTCTGCGCCGGAAGGCGCAAATGGATCACCTTGAGCACACGATCCCAGATGAGGTGCTTCACTTCATCGCCGATCACGTGCAGGCGAATGTCCGCGAGTTGGAAGGGTCAATCATCAAACTTCTGGCCTTTTCCTCCCTTCGACACCGGGTAGTCACGACGGAGCTTGCGCGCGAGGCCCTGCGCGACAAACTGCGCGCCTCAGATGCCGCCGCTCCGCCTCGCACGACCCGCCAGGACAAGGTGCTGCAGGTTCAGCAGGCCGTAGCGGCGGAGTGGGGGGTGACCGTCGACGGGCTTACATCCAAGACCCGCACCAAGGTGCTGACGGTTCCTCGCCAAGTGGCCATGTATCTCACGCGCGAGGTCCACGGTCTTCAACTCGTGGAGATTGGCGCTGCGTTCGGTGGACGAGACCACTCAACGGTCATTCATTCGCTGGAGCGGGTCGCGGAGATGGTGAGGGGGGATGTTGCCTTCAGTGGGCGTGTGGAAAAAGTGAGGGAAACCGTTCGTCATTCCCATTGGTGAACATCGAGTTTCAGCTTCCTGATTGGTGACATATGTTCCACCCAACGATCCCGCACAAATCCACAGGTTTTCAACGTGTGCAAATGGTAGGAAAGTGCAAGCAAATGAACCACTTGTATTGATTTTCCACTCTCCACACGCTACTACTACTACCGCCACAATTCTCAAATTCTCTTGGATTGGTTAGGTGCCCCGCGCCAATCCCCACGTGACCCTCAGCAACCTGACTGGCATGCGGTTCACGATATCGCGCGAGAAACTGCAAGAAGGGTTGAATGCCGTGGCTTCGTCTGTTCCGTCAAAGACGACGCTGCCCGTTCTTGCGAATCTCCTTGTTCAAACAACGGACAAGGGAATTCGTATTTCTGGCACCGACCTCGACATCGCGGTGTCGACGGAAGTGACAGCCGACGTGGAATCATCCGGTGCGATCACGATTCCCGCGAAGAAACTACTGGAGATCGCGCGCGAACTTCCTGCAGCTCCGGTGAGAATTTCATCATCGGGCGACCAGCGCATCTCGCTGGAGTGCGGAAGATCGCGTTTCAAGCTGCTTGGACTCCCAAAATCGGAGTTTCCGTCATTTCCGGCGGTCAACTTCGACAAGAGCATCCGCATTCCCTCAGGGGAGTTGCAGAAGCTGATCGCCCATACGGCCTTTGCTGCGTCAACCGAAGAAAGCCGGCCCATTCTCAACGGCGTCCTATGGGAACTGCGCGCCGATGTGATGCGCATGGTGGCGACCAACGGTCATCGCCTGGCCAAGATGGAGGTGCCGGTTCGTGGCGCCGGTGATCACGCCGATCTGATTATTCCCCCGAAAGCGCTCGAGCAGATTCGCCGTCTCTTTCCGGCGGAAGAGGAACTTGAAGTTGCCCAAGGAGAGAACCACCTCGGCTTCCGTTCACCATTCACCGCGGTCTTCACGCGATTGATCGAAGGGCCATACCCGAGCTACGATCAGGTAATTCCGAAGGACAATGACAAGGTTGTCATTATCGACAAGGCTGCGTTCATCAGCGCCCTCAAGCGCATGTCGGTGGTTGCGTCCGACCAGACACACCGAATCCGCCTGTCATTCAACGCCGGGATGCTCAAGTTCAACGTTTCGACGCCGGACCTCGGCGAAGCCCAGGATGAGATGGCGATTCGCTACAACGGCGATCCGCTTGAAATCGGCTTCAACGCCGCGTACCTGCTCGAGATACTGCGCTTCCTGCCCACCGATGAGGTAAAGGTCAGCTTCAAGGCGCCAGAACGCGCGGCGACCATTGAGCCTGAGGGATGGAGTGATCCGGCGAAATACCTGTGTCTTCTCATGCCGCTGCGCTTGGTGGACTAAACGACAGCCGATGCTGAATGACCAACGGGGCCTCGCGGAGCATCATTCCGCGAGGTCCCGTTCGATTGGAGAGGCGAAACAGCGACGTGACAGCAGAACGTACAGGTGGCTCTCGGTTCGTGCTCAGGGAGGCCACGAAATTGTCACGGCGCTTTCCTGTTTCACCTGCTGATTACGCCTGCTGCTCTTGAGCGACAAGGCAAGCGATGCCGTGCCCGCAGCGCGCAGCAATCGTCCTGTGGCAGGATCGACCATGTAGCGCATCGTCCCGCTGGTTTCACCGGTCAGCGAGACGCGCTCTCCAAACTGCTCTCCATCACCGGCCATGCGCCCGCGGCTGATTCGGTCAATGAGCACGACCACGCGCGCGGAATCCTCGGTCGTTGCGCGCACCACGCGAAACCGGCGAACCGCAGTGCCGTGCAGCGGAATGCGATCGCGGCACGATAGCGTTTGCACGGTATCTGTCCACTCACGCCCGACCGCCAGGGTGTCTGGGACGGGGATCCAGGCGTCGTGCAGTCCCTGTAGCGCACTGAGCGTCGGTTCGGTGCATGCCGTGCTCTCAATTGGAACACGAAAGGACAACGGTCCACCTTGAGCGCTCGCTTCCGCAGTGAACGCACGTACGAGTTGCAACCCGGCCGGTACCACCGTCGGCGCGCCGCCAACCCCAACGCGATAGTCCTCAAGCGTGCCGTCCAGCCGGCGGTGCGCACGCGACGACCACACATAGCGGGCCGCGAGTGCGGCCTGCAGGGTGTCGGTGTGTGCAGAAGCAGCGTCGGTGATCGAGACGACGGCGCGCGTCGATATCGTAACGCGCTGAAGCGCTGAGGTCGTACCAAGCACCCACGGGCCCGCGATGTTCGGACCCAGAACAACGGCCGGCGCAGCCGGAGGCGGTCTCACCGGGCGCCGAACGCTTGGTGGAACGCAGGCGGCAAAGAGACAGGCGGAGACGAGAAGGGCCGAGTGGCGACGAGGCATGATGGTACGAGAAGATGCCATGGTCCGCGGGACAGGGAAAGCGAGCGCCCCGCCGCCGCAAGACGCGGCGAACGGGGCGGGATGACGATCGGCCTGTAAGCCGGGTTCTGTCGGAACCGAAGTTCCGGACGATCATTTCTCTCGGTGCCCGGTCGCCCGTGCACTCTAGCAGCCAACCCGCGGCGTCTTGATCGCAGAGGACTGCTGCTCGCCGCCTATTTGGCCTTGCTCCGGCTGGGGTTTGCCTTGCCACGCGTGTTGCCACGCGTGCGGTGGGCTCTTACCCCACCATTTCACCCTTACCTCTGCTTGCGCAAAGGCGGTGTCTTTTCTGTTGCACTGTCCGTCACGCCTCGCGGCGCGCCCAGGCATTACCTGGCAACCTGTCCATGGAGCCCGGACTTTCCTCGGCGCGATTTCTCGCGACGCGATCGTCCGGCCGACCGACATCCACTCGGAAGATAGTGGGTTTGGGGAGGAAATGAGATCCGAACGGCACCTCGCGCAGTGACGTTTCGGGTTTTTCCGGCCCGCCCGTGTGACGGTGCAGTGACGGCCCCTTCCAGCATTCACGGCACACACTCACCCCGGAGGCTGCCGTGACCGCTCGTTTCGCGCCCCCGCCCACTACGGCCGTGCTAACGTGGGTCGATCCTTCCGATCGGCCGCGCGTGGACGCCGCAGGCAGTGGCATCTATCGCGCTATGCACCACGACTCTGTCGACACCCTTTACCGGGAGGTACGGAGGGCCGCGCCTGCCGCGGTACTGATGTCGGTGGGACGGCCGCTCTCCGATCACGCGCCGCGCGTTGCCCGGCTGGTGCGTGAGTTCCCGCGGGTCCCGATGGTGGCGCTTCTGTCCCGCGTCGACCAATCCACGCCGCATGCGGTGCTGAATCTGGGGAACTGCGGCATTCGCAATCTGGTTGATGTGCGCGACGCCACCGGCTGGCACCGCCTGCGAGAGTTTGTGGCGCATGAAGCCGTGGGCGAGATCGACCGGCTTGCGCTGGCAATGCTGCGCGAAGAACTGGCGGGAGCTTCGGATGACTGCTGGCGTTTCTTCGAATCTCTCTTTCACGAAAAACGTCCCGCGGCGACAGTGCGCGAGCTGGCGAATGCGCTTGGCGTCTTGCCGAGTACGCTCGTGAGCCGATTCTTTCGTGCGGGAATCCCTGCACCGAAGCGCTATCTGGCGTGGTCGCGCCTGGTGCGCGCAGCTCGCCTGCTCGAAAATCCCGGGCTCAGTATCGCCGACGCCTCCAATCAGCTCGAGTACTCGTCAGCGCAGAGTTTCTGCCGTCACGTCAAAAGTATGCTGCACGTGACCGCCGGACAGTTTCGCCGCGCACACAACGGACGTGCGATGCTCACGCGATTTCGCGATGAACTGCTGCGTCCGTATCACGACCTGCTGCTCGACCTGCGCCCGCTGAACGGGCACCCAAATGGCCGACGGCGGAAGCGCGTGCCGCTGGTGCATTAGTTGACGCGAATTCACCAGCGGCGGGGTTTGGCGCACGCGACAGGACAGAGAAAGAAAATCCCGTCGGGCTTCACAAGCCCGACGGGTCGATATCTCCAGCGCTGACGTGCACATCTCACGCCATCTGCGAGACGATCTCCGTGGCGGTGGCCAGCGCTTCCACGGAATAGCCCGCGGCTTCGAGCGTCTCGCGACCGCCCTCTTGTCGATCGACGACGGCAAGGACGCCAATCACCACGCCCCCCGCCGCGCGAATGGCCTCCGCTGCCTTAAGCGCAGAACCGCCCGTCGTGATGACATCTTCTATGACCACGACTTTGTCGCCGGCGCAAAACGGCCCTTCCACCAACTTGCCGGTGCCGTGCGTCTTTGCTTCTTTCCTCACGGTGAATGCGCGCACCGGAGTCCTGGCGAGGGCGCTCGCATGTGCGATCGCGTATGATACAGGGTCGGCGCCGAGCGTCAGTCCGCCCACGGCATCAGGCGCCCAACCGCGCGTGCGCATGGCCTCGAGCGCGAGCGGTCCGATGGCGGCCAGCCCGTCGGGGCTCATTGTCGTCAATCGGGCGTCGATGTACAGGTCCGACTGACGGCCGGAAGCAAGCGTAAAGGTGCCGCGCCGTGCAGAGCGCTGGGCGAGCATTTGGACAAGCGTAGCGTGGGAATCCATGAAGGCGGAGGTTACCGGAGCGTGAACGAGCGGTCAATGCCGGAGCGACGTGCGCGGGCGCGTCTGTCGCTCGTTGCCCTCGCCCTGGTTGTGGTTTGCGTGGTGGCGGGCCTGGTGGTCGGTGACCATCTCGCGCGGCACGCGAACGGAGCGGACCTGACGACCGCGGTCACATCCGAACTGCTCCGGGACCGCATTATTCTCTGGGTGTGTGCGCTTGGAGCACTCTCCGCCCTCGGTATTGCGCTGCTTCATGAGCGCACCCAAGCGCAGCGCATCGCCGACCGCTCCGATGAACTGGAGCGCCTCTCGGCAGAGTTGCTGCGCGCCAATCGCGCCAAGAGCGAGTTTCTTGCCAATGTGTCGCATGAGCTGCGCACGCCGCTGGCCGCCGTGGTTGGATTCATCGACCTGCTGCGTGACGGCGCGTATGGCGAATTGGGGCCGAGACAGGTTGGCCCGGTAGAGCGTATTGAATCATCGGCGAATCATCTGCGCGAACTCGTCGATCAGATCCTGGACCTCTCCAAGCTCGCCGCGGGACGGCTCGAGGTGTCCACTGAGGCGCTGAGCCTGCGCGCGTTCGTGATTGACGTTGCCAGTGAAGTGGAATCGCTGCTCAATGAGAAAGGACTCACGTTCAGCATTCAGGTGCCAGCCTCCCTTCCGAAGGTCGACACCGATCCCACACACCTGCGCCAGATTCTGGTGAACCTGCTAGGCAACGCCATCAAGTTCACGGCGGCAGGCACCATCACCGTGCGCGCCGTGCATGTGCCTGATGGAGCGATCGCGCGGGTCGCCGGGCGTTCACGGCGCCGGCCAATGCTTGCGGTCGGAGGGTCTTTCATCGCCCTGCAAGTGAGCGACACGGGGACCGGGATCGCGGAGAAGGATCATGAGCGGATCTTCGAAGAGTTCGAGCAGGTGAATGCCGGGCCGCGCGGGGATTCGATGCGTCGTGGCACCGGGCTCGGGCTCTCCATCTCGCGCCGGCTGGCGCGCCTGCTCGGCGGGGACATCACCGTGGAAAGCGAGCTGGGAACGGGTGCCACGTTCACCATCTGGCTTCCTTTCGATGTGGTCGAGCCGCACCAGGCCGCGCCGCGCTGAAGCACCGAAGGTCCGCTAATCGCGGCGGAACAACCCCTTCATCTTGCCGAAGAAGCCGCCCTCGTCGGGGCCGGCGAGGACATCGGGCGCGAGCAGGCACTGCTGAAGCGCACCCGAGAACGATAGTACGTCGGAGTATCTCGATTTCGGTGTGCGATCCAGGCCCTTCATGATGACCTGCTCAACCGCCGGCGAGTACACCAGTCCAGGCTTTGCCTTGTTCAGCGGGAGCGGCGGCTGTGAAAGAAGCTGCGTGAACATCTCACGCGGCGTGCGCGCCGTGTACGGCAGGGCGCCGGCGAGAAGGAGATAGGCGATCGTCGCCAGGCTGTACTGATCTGCCGCCGGCGTGACCACCTCACCGGACAGCGCTTCAGGAGCCACGTACATGAGCGTGCCCACGAAGAACCCGGCGCGCGTGAGACGCTCGTCCTGTGAGACGTCCGTCGCTGTTGCGATGCCGAAGTCGAGCAGTTTGACGCTGCGTGTTTCCGGATCGTACATGAGGTTTTCCGGCTTCAGGTCACGATGCACGATGCCCGCTTCGTGCGCCGCGTTGACCGCTTCGGCGATTTGCTGAATGATCGTCGCCACCTCATCCGGCGGGAGCGGGGCGTTGCGCTTGGCGTATCCTTCGAGGATCTCGCCCGGCGCCCACTCGATCGCGAGGTAGTGCAGCCCCTCGGGAGACTGGCCGGTTTCGATCGTGCGCACCACCTTGGGGTGGATTACCCGCGTTCCAAATGTGGCTTCGCGGACAAAACGCGTAACCGCGGTACGATCCTGACGCAGGCGTTCGCGCAGTACCTTTACCGCAACGGATCCGTGTTCTGGGTGCTCGGCCTTGTAGACGGTGGCAGTGCCACCTTCTCCAACGCGGTCGAGCAAGAGGTATCCGGCAACGGTCGTGCCGACGAGGGGGTCGCGAGCCACGCGGCGAACCTAACGGCGGGTGACGGTGCTGGCAAGGAACGCGTGACCCTGAGCTCATTCATGGGGTAGTGGTTATCATGCCGAACGTGTTGCGTCGAATGAACTCCAAGTATCAACTGGTCGCCGTCCTCGCAACGCTTGCGGCGTGCGGGGGCCAGTCGAAACCGCCCGGTTCGAGCCCGGCGCCACGCGCGGCAGGGGCGCCGGCCGCCCGGCCCTTGAGCGCGGGGCCCGAGTTCGATGCGATGCGCCTCTACACGCAGATGGGATTTCTCGCGGCCAGCGCACCAATGCCATTTGTCGGCGCGGTCTCCTATATCGCCTCGGCGACGCCCGATTCCACGGACGTGACTGTTGGCCTGTCGATGGCCAACGCCGCCTTTGCGTTTGCGCGCGACAACGACCGCTTTGTCGCCGGTTACACGGCGGCGATCACCGTTCGTCAGGGTGGAACGGTAGTTCGTGACATCGACGCCCACGAGACGGTCCGTGTGGCGGCGTACAAGGAGACAAGTCGCATTGACGAAAGCGTGGTGTTCCAGCAGGGTATGCTGCTCGCGCCGGGACGGTACGCGCTGGCGGTCTCGGTTCGCGACGACGGCACCGGGCGCACGAGCACGCAGGAAACGCTGATCACGGTGCCTCGCCTCGGCACAGCCGGAACACTATCAACGCCGGTTCCATTTCTGCGGGCCACGCCACGCCGGTCCCGCGCTGCGGTGGCCGAGGTCGTGGGCAATCCGAGGGCAACCGCAATTTTTGGTCGCGACAGCAGCATTGCATTGTATGTCGAGGGCTACGGTGATGGCGAACAACTCCCACTGACCCTCGAAGCGCGCAGTGAAGCGGGACGTGTGCTATGGCACGACAATGCCTCGCTGGCGCGGCATGGCGATTTGTTCAGCGGCGTGGTGTCCGTGCCAGTTTCCAAGATCGGCATTGGTGTGGCCGTGGTATCAATGTGGCAGGCTGCATCAAGCGACACGGTGCGGGCGCCCGTGTTCGTCGCCTTCGGCGAAGGACTTCCTGTCGCGAAGTTCGAAGACATGCTGACATACCTGCGCTGGTTCGCCGCGCCGTATCGTCTGAAATCGTTGCGCGACACGATTCCCGAGGCGCGTCCGGCCGCGTGGACCGCGTTCGTGAAGGCCACCGATTCCAGCCCGCTGACTCCAGTCAACGAAGACCTGCTGGAGTATTTTGGGAGGTTGCTGGTTGTGACCGTGCGCTTCCGCGAGGAAGGCACACCGGGGTGGATGACAGACCGCGGCAAGGTCTACCTCGGGATGGGCGAGCCAGACCAGATCTATGATCAGGGGCTCAGTGGTTATGGCGAACGTGGCCGGTCGCAAGTCTGGGAATACCGGTCCCTGAGCAGTCAGCTGATCTTCTACGATCAGTCCGGATTCGGTCGCTGGCGGCTGACCAACTCAAGCGAGATGGAATTCCTGGCGCAGTGGCAGCGGCGAACCAACCACTAGCCGCCGCACTCGCGCGCCCTTCTCTTCGCTTGACACCCGCGCCTGGTCGCCGTAAGACAAAGACGCGGGCCGGCTGCCCTGTCGGCTGAGACGCGCAAGGTCCACCGGGCGCAGGAGGCAGAAATGCTGAAGGGGAAGGTGAAGTGGTTCAATGACGCCAAGGGCTACGGGTTCATCGAACAGGAAGGCGGAGAGGATGTCTTCGTGCATTTCTCGGCCATCCAGATGGACGGGTTCAAGACCCTCGCCGAGGGCCAGGCCGTCGAGTTCGAGGTAACGACCGGTGACAAAGGTCTGCACGCCTCGAGCGTCATGCGCGCTTGACGGCGACCAGCCGATAGAGCCACGCACTGCGCCACGGCCGCCTGTTCGCTTCTGGAACGGGCGGCCGCGATCGTTTCGGCTGGTAATCCCCCGACCTTCCGCCCAACTTTGACCGCATGTCGCAACCGCAGGGTCCCCGCCTCTTCCTCGTCGACGGCTATGCGCTGATCTACCGCGCCTTCTTCGCCCTCGGCCAGCAACCGCTCCGCAGCAGTCGCGGCGAGAACACGTCCATTGCCCGCGGCACGAACGATTTCATCGCGCGGCTCATCGAGAAGCACAAACCAGAGTATCTCGGATGGGTGCACGACAAGGGGCTGTCGTTCCGCCACGAGCTCTACCCGGCGTACAAGGCGACACGAGAACGGCTGGAGCCGGAGCTACAGATTGACTTCGACGAAGGCGTGACGCGCGTCGAGCAGTTGCTCGAAGGATATCGAATTCCAGTGCTCTCTCTCGAAGGATATGAAGCCGACGACGTGATTGGCACGCTGGCGCGTCAGGCCGTAGAGGCAGGCATCAATGTCGTGATCGTGTCGGGGGACAAGGATTTTGCTCAGCTCGTCCGCCCTGGCGTATGGATCCTGAATCCATGGCACGGCCGGCCGGGCGCCACGACGGAAAAATGGTACGACACCGAGAACGTCTCGGAACGGCTGGGCGTGCCCGCGGAACGCGTCGTGGACTTTCTTGCGCTCAAGGGCGACGCCTCGGATAACGTGCCCGGTGTGAAGGGAATCGGCGACAAGTCCGGCGTCGAACTGATCGCCAAATGGGGACCGCTTGAGAACATTCTCGCGCACGTGGAGGAGGTCGAACCCACGCGGGCGCGCAACGCGCTGAAGGAGTTCGGCGCCAGCGGCGTGCTCTCAAAGGAGCTGGTGACCATTCGAGATGATCTGTCGACGACGCTTGACCTTTCGGCACTCACCCTTGAAACACCGGACTGGACGCGGCTTCGTGACCTGTTTGTGCATCTGGAGTTCACGACGGCGGCGCGGAAAGCGGGCGCTCAAGCGGCCGCAACGGGCAACACGGCTCCGGTCGCGCCGGTGTCCAGTCAGCACGAGGCGTTCGAGCCATCGGCCGCCGAGGCAGCGCCCACCGCACCCGCGGTCGAGGCGCACTATGTGACCGTCGACACCCTTGATGCGCTGCGCCGAGTGGTCGCGCGCTGTCGAGAGGCGGGACGGATAGCCGTTGACACAGAAACCACTCTCGATGACGGCGCACCGCCTATCGTGACGCCCCTGCGCGCCAACCTGGTGTCGATCTCCATTGGTGTGGTTCCGGGTGAGGCGTATTACCTGCCATTCGCCCACCGTGGAAAGCGGGCGGGACAAGGTGCGCTGGACCTTGGCGATGCCACACCGGTGCCGGAGATCACGACAATTCGAAATCTGCCGCCGTTGATGAGCGACGAGATGGCGCCGCTGCGTGCGCTGCTCGAGGATCGGGCGGTACACAAGACGGCGCACAACGCCAAGTACGACCTGCTCGTGCTGCGGCGCGCCGGCGTGACACTGCGCGGCCTCGACTTCGATTCAATGCTCGCGAGCTACGTGCTCGATCCCGGCCGGCGGTCGCACGCCATTGATGCGCTCGCGCTGGAGTTCCTCGGCCGCTCGATGACGGGCTACGATGAAATCTGCGGCAAAGGCAAGAACGCCATTCCGTTTGACGAAGTTCCAGTCGATACGGCGCGGGATTACTCGTGCGCCGACAGTGACATCGCCTTGCAGCTGCGCGCGCGCTTCGAGCCCCGCCTCAAAGAACATGCGCTCACGGCGCTGCTCGCCGAGATGGAGCTGCCGCTCATTGGCGTCCTCGCGGACATGGAATGGGCGGGCATCACGATCGATGTGCGCTGGTTCGCGTCGCTCAAGGAACGCTTCGCGCGGGAACGGGGCGCGGTCGAGCAGCAGATCTACGAAGCGGCCGGCGAAGAATTCAACATCAACTCCAACCCAAAGCTGCGCGAAATTCTCTTTGGCAAGCTTGGGCTTCCCGTCAAGAAGAAAACCGCAACCGGTCCGTCCACGGATGCTTCCGTGCTGCAGGAACTGGCCGACGAAGGACACGCCCTGCCATCGCTGCTCATGGAGTACCGCGAACTCTCCAAGCTGGAAAATACATATCTCGACACGCTGCCTGCGCTTGTGAATCCTCGCACGGGACGCCTGCACACATCGTTCAATCAAACCGTCGCGAGCACCGGACGGCTCTCGTCCTCGGATCCGAATCTCCAGAACATTCCCATCCGTCGAGAGCTCGGAAAAGCCATCCGCCGCGGCTTCGTGCCGCGCACCGGATGGAAGCTGCTGGCTGCTGACTACTCGCAGATCGAACTGCGACTACTGGCACATCTCTCGCACGATCCAGCCTTCGTCTCGGCGTTCAACGCCGGCGGTGATATCCATCGTCAAACCGCGTCGGTGATCTTTGGCGTTCCGGTCGATGCGGTGTCATCCGAAATGCGCGCCCGCGCCAAGACCATCAACTTCGCCACCATCTACGGACAGGGAGCGCACTCACTCTCCCGCCAGCTCAAGATCGAGCACGCCGAAGCCCGCGCGTTTATCGACACGTATTTTGAACGATTCTCCGGCGTGCGCGCATTTCTCGACAGTACGGTGGCCCAGGCCAAGCAGCGCGGCTACGTGGAAACGATCTTCCGGCGCCGGCGCTATATCCCCGAGCTGCAAGATCGCAACTTCAACATCCGCGCATTTGGCGAACGGACCGCGCAGAACTCACCGATTCAGGGTTCGGCCGCTGACCTCATCAAAGTGGCGATGATTCACATCCACGCGGCCCTCGCGACCTCGCGGCTTGCCGCCACGATGCTTCTGCAGGTGCACGACGAACTCGTCTTCGAATCGCCACCAGAAGAACTCGACGCCCTACGCGCGCTCGTCGATCGTGCGATGACCACCGCCGTTGTACTGGACGTGCCACTGGTCGTCGATATCGGGATCGGCGATAACTGGCTCGACTGCAAGAGCTAGCGTCGAATTGCCGCAGCTTGCGAGGGTCTTGGCGAAACGAGTGACACAAAGTGACACCACCGGTTCGTTCCCTTGCGGTGCAACCTGTTGTTACTTATACGTTTGGTAGTTGCCGCGCACCGTGGCCCAGCGGTTGCCATCATTTGGGTCAGCCCGTTTCAACCGGGGAATACGGGGATTCTCGTTTCCTGTGACCCAGGGCACAAATCGAACCCGAGCAGCCCACTGATCATGACAGCGCACCGCCGCGGTTTCACTCTGATCGAATTGCTGATTGTTGTCGTGATCATCGGCATTCTTGCGGCGATCGCGATTCCGAAATTTCAGAACACAAAGGGCAAGGCAAACGCCGCAGCGCTCAAGTCGGACCTGCGCAATCTGGCCACGGCCCAGGAAGCGTATTTCTACGACTTCTCCACGTACGCGCCTGCCGTGACACAGTTGGCGTACAGCAGATCTCCGGGTGTTGTGCTGACGATCACGGCGGCGACCGCCTCGGGGTGGTCAGCCGTCGCAACACATCCGGCATCCTATCCCCTGACGTGCGCCCTCTATCAGGGAAACGTGGCCGCGCAATCGCCGGCAACTGTCGAAGGGCTGATCGGCTGCCAGTAGGATCTCCAGAACCACACTGGCCCGCCGTTCCTCCGTGGCGTGAGTTTGTGCGTCGCCGCGACGGCATGATACACGCTATGATGGGCGGGCTTTGGTTGCATCGCCATATCTGGAAGGGACGGGCCATGGCGCACCTGGTGTCCATCGACCGGGAGAAACTCATCGCCACCGCGAGTGAGATTCATTTTCCCGTCGAGCGTCTTCAGTTCAAGCCGCTGAAGGATCCGCGCACCGGCCTGCGCCGCGATGCCTGGCATTTTGACCTCGGCGGTCCCTTCTTGCCGCCGGGCGGCTGATGCGTCGCGCCCTGACCGCAGCGCTGTGCTTGCTGTCGTGCATGGTGGCGTGCGGGACGCCGCCAGCCGATCGAACTCCGGCGCCGGACGCGCCATTCCACGACGTATCATCGCGCGTTCCCACTGGCACCGCACCGGCTCCGTGGCCGGAGAACATCGGAAGTTTCCTCGCTGTGGACAACGTCACAAAGGGTGAGGCGCTGCTGTTCCGGCGTGATACGTCAAGCATGCCGGCATCGATCAGCGTCGTTGGCTTTGACTCCGCGAGCACGCGCGTGTCCCTGCGTGACGTGCGTGCGGTTCCCTGCGCGACGCGGGCGCTGCTCCGCGTGAACGGCGCTCCCGCAGGATGGAGTGTGGCGCTGGACTCGGCGCGAGCACGTCCGGTGCTGATCGACGCGCTGGAGGATCTGTCGCGTGCTGATTCGCAGCGGGTCGTCGTGCGAATCCAGCGCGTGCTCAATGCGCTGCCTGATTCCGGTGACGCAATGGAATTTCGCGGACTCCCTGTTGTCGTGCGCGATGCATGGGTTGTCCGGCTTCCGTCCGGACCCATCACCGTGGCGCGCGGCGCCCGCCTGCGAAACCTCGAAGCCACCGCGCACGAGGAACTTCGCTTCATCATCCTTGAGAACGACCAACCACGCTACATCGCCCGCGTTGCCGGCGACGAAGAAGTGGTGGAGTCATGGGACCTTCTTGCCGCAGTCGTTACTGACCGAGGACCCGTCCTCGCCGTCGCGCGGGAAGGAACGCGAAGCCTCCAACTCGAACTGGTGGCGCTCGAGCGCGGGTCGTGGCGTTCGATCTGGCGCAGCGACGCGTTGACCTGTGCTTCCGGCAAGTAACTCAGCTTGGCGTAATGCACCGGACAGTCCGGTGCTCCCGTTCAGCGCGCCTCTTCCGCCAGTGGCGCACCGAGCGCCGCGGGTGCAGCCGCTCGGCGCTGCGTGCCAGCCAGCACGAGGAGCGTAAGCACATACGGCAGCGCGAGAAACAGCTGATAGGGGACCGGCCAGCCGAGTGACTGGAAAACGTACTGTACTTGACTTGCCGCGCCAAACAGCAGCGCCGCGCCGGTGACACCCACGGGCGTCCAGCGCCCGAGTACCACAATGGCGATGGCGATGAACCCACGCCCGGCCGACATCCCTTCGGCAAAAGTGCCCACCTGCGCGAGCACCAGCACGCCTCCCGCCAGTCCTCCCATCGCACCGCCGAACACCAGCGCCCAGGCGCGCACCCGCACCGGTGAAAGTCCTGCCGCCAGTGCCGCCGCCGGGCGCTCGCCCGTGGCACGCAGTGCGAGCCCGGCGTGCGTGCGTGATATCCACCACCACAACAGGGCACCAAGGATGTACAGCGCGTACGTCACGGCGGGTTGCTCGAAGAACGCGCGGCCAACAAGAGGCAGTAGCGATAACCCGGGAACGGCGACCGGCGCAATGGTCGGCACGGACAGTGCGGCACCCTGCACGCCGTAGAGCGCACGATACAGTGTCCCTGTAAGCCCGAGCGAAAGCAGCGTGACCGCCGTGCCGGCAATCACCGCATCAGCACGAAGCCAGAGCACCACAAGCGCCATCACCGCCGCGGTTGCGCATCCCGCGCCGACCGCTACGGCAAATCCCGCCCCCACACCGCCGACGCCGGCACCGACGAGCGCTCCAAACGAGCCGGCGATCATTGCCCCCTCGAGACCGAGGTTGATCACACCGGCGCGTTCCACCACCAGCTCGCCATATGCCGCCAGTGCGAGCGGCGTGGCCGTACGCACCGAAGCCTGAAGAAACTCTGCCGCGTCGATGCTCATGCCCGCTGCCCGCGCGTGCGCGCGTGATTGAACGCCAGCACGCCTAGCACGATCAGCGCTTCCACCACCGCCGCCAGCACAGAAGGAACGTTGGCATCGCGCTGCATCGCGGCGGCTCCCGCTTCGAGCGCACCGAACAGCAGCGCCGTAAGAATGATCGCGAGCGGATGGAGCCGTGCGAGTAGCGCGACAGCGATGGCACTGTAGCCGTATCCCGGCGAGATACCTTCGTACAGCGCGAAGGTCACGCCCGTAGCCTCACTTGCCCCGCCTAGGCCCGCGAGCGCACCGCTCGCGAGAAAGACCAGCGCTGCCGTACGGGCCGTATTCACCCCGCCGGCGCTCGACGCCGCGCGTACGCTCGCGCCAACCACACGCACACGGAAGCCCGCAGCAGTATGCGTGAGGAACCACCACACCGTGACCGCCAGCACAATCGCCAGCGGGAATCCGAGATGCAGACGATGTCCGGCGATCAGTGTCGGCATGTGCACCGACGGCGCGAGCTCCAGAGTCTGCGGATAAATCCGCGTTGGTTCCTGCAGAGGACCGCGGATTAGCCACGACACCACAGAGGTCGCCACGAAGTTCAGCATCAGCGTGCTGATGACCTCGAGCACCCCAAATCGCACTTTCAAGAAACCGGCAATGCCCGCCCAGATCGCGCCGGCAATTGCTCCTGCACCAAGAACCATCGGCAACGCGACAAGCGGCGGCAGCCCGCCAACCCATAGCCCCACGGCGACCGCCGTTGCTGCTCCCGCAAGCAATTGTCCTTCGGCGCCGATGTTGAGAACACCAGCACGAAACGCGAGACCTACGGACAACCCGACAAAGAGCAACGGGGTCGCGCGCACCAGCGTGGCGCTGAGCACGGCATAGGTGCTGCCAAACGCACCGTTCCACAGCGCAGCCAGCGCTCGTGGCGTATCGTATCCGCCGACGGCGAGAATGCCCAAGACCGCGGCGACAATCACGGCCACCGTTGCCGCCATAATGGCCCACCGAAGATCAGGGCGCCTGGTCACGGCGCACCCACCAGTGCACTCGCCACCGCAGCGCGGTCCACGCGAACCTCATGGACGCGCCCAGCGAACACAACGAGCATCCGATGCGCGATTGGCAGCAATTCGTCTATGTCGGCTGAGTAGACCACCACGGCGGCGCCCGCACCGGCACTTGCGACGAGTTCTCGTAGGACGTGTTCGGTGGCGCGGATATCCAATCCACGCACAGGATTCTCCGCGACCACCAGCGATGGATGTTTGTCGAGTTCTCGCCCGACGACGAACTTTTGCTGGTTGCCACCCGACAACTCACCGACGCGCGCGACGGGAGACGGAGCGCGCACATCATGTCGTTGCATGATGCCGGCGGTCTGCACGTCGAGCACCGACCAGTGCATACGTCCAGTTCGGCCCGCCGCATCACGAAGCGCCACGTTCTCGGTCAGCGTGAACTCCTCGATGACGGCATCCCGCAGACGGTCTTCCGGTACAAACCCAATCGCCGTCGGCACGTTCACCGTACCTGCACTCGGCGTCAGTCGTCCGGCGAGGAGCCGAAGGAGTTCGTGCACACCAGACCCCTCGACCCCGGCGAGACCGATGATCTCACCGGCAAAGCACTCAACCGACGCGTCACGAATCCGCTCCACGCCGCGCGCATCGCGTGCACTCACGCCATGAAGGCGGGCCACGAGCGCGCCACGGGCCCCTGCCGCGCGAGTAACCGCGGAGGCCGGCGCGCTGGCATCATCACCTGTGACGGCACGCACCAACACGGCAATGCCAACGTCAGCGGCGCGAGACGTGTGCACGCACCGACCGCGGCGCAGCACGGTGACATCGTCGGCCGCGGCAACGGCCTCCTGCAGCTTGTGCGTCACGAGCACGGCCGTTCCGCCCGAAGCCACGAATCGGCGAAGCCAGGCAAAGAGTTCGTCCGACTCCCGGGGTGTGAGCACCGCAGTCGGCTCGTCCAGAATCAGCGTGTGCGCATCGCTGTACAGCGCCTTGAGTATCTCAACACGTTGCTGTGCTCCAACGCCGAGCGTGTCCACGCGAGCGTGTGGGTCCACCGCCAATCCGGTGTGCTCTGAGAGCTGCTGCACTCGTGCCGCCACATGTCGTATGTTAAGCAGACCATGCCCTCCAAGGGCGATGTTCTCCGCGGCCGTCATGGCGGGCACCAGTGTGAAATGCTGGTGCACCATCCCGAGTCCGCGGGCAATGGCGTCGGCGCTCGATGTCAGCGCTGTGGGCGCGCCACCGATGGCAATGGTCCCTCCATTGGCGCGCATCATCCCGAAGGCGATGCGCATAAGCGTGCTCTTGCCGGCTCCGTTCTCGCCGAGCACCGCGTGCAGCGTGCCGCGGCGGACCTCCAATGACGCGCTCGACAACGCCTGAACCGCGCCGAACCGCTTGTCGATCGCGTGAAGGGTAAGGGCGCTGTCGCTCACAGCCCTGTTGGGGCCGCCACGAAGCTCCACGGCACTCCGGCGCGGTCCGCCATCCAGGCGGCCAGCGCCTGCACCCCAAGCGTCTCGGTGGCATAGTGACCCGCATACACGATCACCAAACCCTTCTCTTGGGCGTCAACCGCGCTCCAGTGCGGACCTTCGCCGGTGATGATCGTATCAAGCCCGAGGTCAACGGCTTCACGCATCGTCTCTGCGTTAATCCCGGCCCCGGTGACGACTCCCCACCGCAAGGTGCGCCGGCCCGTGATGAACGGAGAGGCGACCGCCTGCCCTCCATGCGCACGCGCAAAGCGATCACATGCGACAACGAGAGCGGCCGTGGAAAGATCAGCCGCGCCCTGCACGCCGCAGAAGATCGCCTGGTAACGTGCAAACCCGCCGGCAGGTTCGAGTCCAAGCGAGCGAGCCAGCAGGAACGAGTTGCCCATCGTTTCGTGAGCGTCGAGCGGCAAATGCGCGGCATACAGCGCGATGTCGTGTTCGAGCAGGGCACGGACACGTGCGAGGTGTGCGCCAGTGAGAGTTTGCAGGCCTCCCCAAAACAGGCCGTGATGCACGACCAGCAGGTTGGCGCCACCATCAATGGCGCCCTGAATCGTGCGTTGCGAGCAGTCGACCGCGGCGGCGATGCGCGCCACCGGCGACGTGTTGTCTACCTGCAACCCGTTCAAGGCCGGCGCGTAATCCGGCGTTTCACGGCAGCGCAACAACTCATCAGCCAACTGCGCAAGCTCGGTGGCGCTCGTCATTTTTCCTCCGGCGCTCGCGGCGAGGCAGGCGGAGCAAACGTGCCCGCTTGCATCTGGTGCTCGACGGAATCAACCAACTGAAGCGTTCGTGGCGGCACCACGCTCCGCAATTGCGGATTCAGCACCCATTTCATCACACCGCTGCGCGTGTCAAGCACGTGTGCGCGGGCCGTGAACTTGCCGCTCTTGACCTCACGGGCAAGCGACATGAACGCATTTGGCAGGTCGATTACCACCGAGCCAAGGGTAACGGTCGGGGCCACGTTATTCTGGTTCGAGTTCGAACCGATGATGAACACATGTGGCGTTTCCTTGGCAGCCTGGAAGATGCCGAGGCCGGCCGCGTCGGCATTCTGGTAGATGACATCGGCGCCACGGGCGATCTGGGCGAGCGCCTGCTCCTTACCGGCCCCCGCATCGTCCCAGTTGCCTATGTACGCCGTGAGCACCTTCGCGTTCGGGTTGACGACATGTACGGCCTGCGAGAATGCGTCAAAGCCTGCTCGTACCGGCGGCAGTTCCGTTCCACCAATGCACCCGATGATGCCTGACTTGCTCACGCTCGCGGCAACGAGCCCTGCGAGATAGGACGGTTGCTCGAACGCGAACGACATTGCCACAACATTGGCGCTACTGCGTGTTCCGCCGGTGGTAACAAAGATCGTCTTGGGAAAGTCCGGCGCGACGCGCGCGGCGGCGTCTTGAAATTCGAATCCGTGACCGAAGACCAGGGAGTACCCCTTTGCCCCGTACTGGCGGAAGTTCTCATCAAACTCGGCCGGCGTCTTGGTCTGGATGTGACTGACCTGCGCGCCGAGTGAGTCATGAATTCGCATCAGACCTTCGTATGCACCCCCGTTCCACGACTGGTCCGATATCGGCCCTGGAGTCAATAGGGCAACAGTGAATGTCTCTGGCGAGACAGCGTCACGGCTTCCACTGGGAGCCGCGCAAGCGCCAGAACCACCAACAACGATGTTGAAAAAACAGAGCGACTGAAGAAAACGACGAGTATTCGGCATTTATAACTATATTAAATACACTGTGTTACAATGTAAAAAGAAACAAATGTCGCGTACTGTTTTCCTGTGTTGAAAACTCAGCTATTTGAATGGTCTGGCTGTCGATTGAAAACTAGTTGCCGGCTGCTGACTGGCGATCCTGTGGTCCTTGTGAGCCGACCAACCGAATCTCCTGCATCCGTACGGTGCCGTTGATACGAGCGCCTTCCAGCACGACAATCGACTTGGTATCGATGTCACCGTTCACGATAGCGCTTCCCTGAAGCTCAAGCCGTTCGTCAGCAACGATGGCTCCATCTACGGCGCCGCCAATGACAACCTCGCCGGCGTGGACGTTGCCGTGAATTGCACCGTTTCTGCCCAGCATCATTTGGCGCGCGCCAACCACCGAACCATCAATGCGTCCATCGACCTTAAGGGTGCCGGTTGTCTCGATATCGCCGGTAATCCGCATGCCGGCTGAGATGATCGACAACGCCGCTTCCGGCGGACCGCCGCGGCTGTCGCTCTTGTCGCTGTCCTTCCTGAGAAGTGACATGGAATCCCCTGTCGTGCGTCAATGCGCGGTGAGTGATTTCGTGACGGACGTTGTGTCGGACAGCTTTCGTGGACTGCTCTCAGGTGCTTTGCTCGCTGGTTTAGCCGGCGCCTTGTCAGCGGCTTTGTCGGGCGTCTTGCCCAGGGGCCTTGCCGGCGGTGCTGTCGGCGGTGCTGTCGGCGGTTTTGTCGGCGGTTTTGTCGGCGGTTTTGTCGACTCTGCCGTGGACTTCATTTCCGCGCCAGGAGCCGCTTGCGCCGGTTTCGTCGACGCACTCAACATCTGTTGCACCTGATCATAGCGCCGTTGCAGCTGTTCGAGCGTTGCCTGCAGTGTGTCGATTTTCGCCGCGTCCTTCTCGAGGTGCGCAATCCGCCGCGTGAGAAATGGAACCCGCGCGGTCTGCACCGCAAAGTACCCCCAGCTGAGCACCGTGGCTGTCAGTATGATGGCGAACCATCTGGACGCGACCAAGCGCAGCGCCTGCACCTGCCACGGGCTCAGCACCAGTGTACGATGGGCGAGTCCGCTCGCTCGCTGCACGTGAATGAACATGTCTCCCCAGCCACGGCCAAATACGTTGCCGTGACTTCCGCCAGCCTCGTCGCGCTCTGGTGCGGTCATGCGATGTCTTGCCCGGCGCCTTCCAGCAGCAACTCGAGCAGGCGCGAGAGGTCCTCGTTGGTGTAGAATGACAGACCGATCTGTCCTTGCGCCTTGCCGGTTAGCGTGAGTTTCACGTCAGTCTGGAATTTCCGCCGCAAGCGCTCTTCGATGTTACGGGCTTCCGCCGTCTGCGTTTCGCCTGCCTTTGATGCCGCCTGTTTGCGTGTTCGTGCGCGTCCGCCGGTCGCTTCGCGCACGCGCTGCTCCACCTCGCGGACACTCAGGCCTTCGGCAACGACGATCTTGGCGAGGTCTGCAATGCGAATGTCGTCGCCAAGTGAGAGCAGCGCGCGCGCATGTCCGAGGGAGATGGCACCCTCGCGGACCTGGCGGCGCACCGAAGCAGGCAGCCCAAGCAAACGAAGCATGTTCGCAACGGTCGATCGGTCTTTTCCGACGATGTCCGCCGTTTCTTGTTGCGTGAGCGAGAACGACGACATCAGGTGCTGGTAGCCTTCGGCTTCTTCAATCGGGTTGAGGTCGGTCCGCTGTAGATTCTCAACGAGCGCCAAAGTGAGAAGTTCCTTGTCGTTAATCTCGCGAACCACAGCGGGAATCTCAGTCCAGTTGAGTCGCTGCGCGGCTCGAAAACGTCGCTCGCCGGTGACGAGTTCGTATCCTGCACCAGATGGTGCTGGACGCACGGTGACAGGCTGGATCAGTCCATTGACGCGCAAGGACGCTTCGAGATCCGCAAGCTGATCCTCACGAAACTCCTTGCGGGGCTGCATGGAGTTCGGTCGAATCTGCGCCAAGGGGATCTTGCGCAGCCCGTCACGATCACCAGTCTGGCGGGGAACGTCGTTCCGCGAGGATGGGCGACTCGAAAGAAGTGCTTCGAGGCCTCTTCCAAGGCGTGGTTTGTCAGTCATGAAAGCAAAGAATGAGTAAAATGTCGTTATAGTGGCGCTATAGTGACCTGATAACTGCTCTATGAAGAAGGCGATTCTGCAAGAGTACGTTCAATCAACTCCTTCGCGACTCCCATATACGCTTGGGCTCCCACTGACGCTAGGTCATAGAGGATGATCGGCTTGCCGAAGCTCGGAGCTTCCGCCAGTCGAACATTCCGTGGAACTACATTCTTGAAGACCTTTGCACCAAAGTACTCGCGGGCATCCGCCGCGACCTGACGAGAGAGATTCAGCCGCGCGTCGTACATCGTGAGAACGACACCTTCAATTCCAAGCGAAGGATTCACGCCCTGTTGCACGAGAGTCACTGTATTCAGCAGCTGGCTGAGTCCCTCGAGCGCATAGTATTCGCACTGCAGTGGAATCAGCACCGCGTCAGCCGCCGCCAGCATGTTCAACGTGATAAGCCCCAGCGAAGGCGGACAATCGATTAATACGAAATCAAACCCATCCGCCACCCGCTCAAGCGCTCGGCGCATCGACAAGTCGCGATCTTCTTTCTCCACCAGTTCCACCTCGGCGCCCGCCAAATCCGGCGTTGCCGGAAGCACGCTGAGAAACCGGAACTGAACCTCTGGCAGAACCGCTTGGTCGATCGCGGTTGGATCCAGGAGCACGTCGTACGTGGTGAGTCTGAGGTCGTCCCGGGTAAGACCGATGCCACTCGTGGCATTTCCTTGAGGGTCGCCGTCAACGAGCAGCACATGCTGCTCAGCTGCAGCTAGGCTGGCGGCGAGGTTTACCGCGGTCGTCGTCTTGCCGACGCCGCCCTTCTGGTTAGCGATGGCGATGATTCGTGCCACTGTCCGGGAGACTCCAACTAGGGTAGAAACAGACGGGAGGCCGAATATTGGCCTCCCGTCGTCTCAAGCGCCAGCGTATTTGTTTCACGTGGAACACCGCAGGCCCAGTACCTAGTTCGCATCGCCGCTAGAGTCTTCAGACAGTCTATTTCTTCTCAACGACTGTCCATCGCACGGTAACCGTCTCTGTCACTTTGAGTTCCCCCGGAACGACAGGTGTTGGCGCAGCCATGGCCAGCCTCGTCGAGCGCACCGCATCGACACTCATCATCACTGGGAAGTCGGATGGAGCTGCACCGGAAATTTCGAGAAGCAAGCCGAGTTGATAGCCGGCTGCGCGCGCCATCGCCTCCGCATCGAGTTTGGCAGCAACCACGGCTTTGGCCAGCGCATCTCGGCGCGCTTCAGCGGCTTTCGATGAATAGAACTGCAGGCCGGCGATCCCGGTCGCGCCTTTGGCTAGAGCCGCGTCTATCAAGACTCCAGCCTGCTCAAGCTTGAGTACCTCGACACGGACGGAGTTTCTGGCAAAGTAGCCGGTGACCTTTGGCGGTTGCCCCTGCCCTGGGTATGTCATCTCCGGAGTCACCTGCAGACTGGCCGACTGGATCTGTTCAGGAGCTAGACCTATCCGCTGAATTGTGTCGAGCACCGCACGTTGGCGCCGGCCATTCTCGGCGGCGGCGGCTGCTGCTGTCGCTGCCCTGGTTTCCACGCTGAACTCGAGTCGAACTCGATCGGGCTTCAGCTCCACCTCTCCACGACCGATGGTCACCACCTGCGGAACGATCGATGTGGCCTGTTGCGCAGCCATCGGTATCGACGCGAGGGTAAGGCCAAGCACGGAAAGCACCGACACACGGACGAAATCCGACGGGAACATGGAAACCTCCAAAAGCGCTATTGGGGATTTATTAGTTTCAATGTGATACTAATAAACAGGGCTCTGGGAAGCACACGGACGAATACGAGCCCTGTAGAGGAGACGCCATGATCGTAAAACCATGCACACCACCGGATGTCTTGGCGAGCGACCTCAGGCGACTGACCCTTATCGCACGCCACGCCACGAGGCGAACAGGGAGTCGCGATTGAGCGGCAGGTACATCAGCTTGTCGTCCACGCGTGTCCCGGCGCGCGTCAGGAGATACACAGGACGGTCGCGGTACGCAGCGAGCATCAGCGAGTCGCGCGCGTGCAGGTCGCGGGCGTAGATGTTTCCACCGGTGGTCACGAGGCGGAGTGGTGTGAAGTGCAGAAACCCGGCGCGATCATCCACGATACGCTGCACGCACACGGCGTCGTAGTGAGCGCCTGGGCGCACGCGTTCGGTGGGGTCCGGCGTCAGTGTACTCTTCTGCACCACGGCGGAGTCGCGCCCGAGCAGCGCCGCGAATCTCCGTTCGGCTTCCGCGCCGCCAATTCCGTCGTGTTCAGCCCGCACGAGTTCTCTCTCAAGATCGCACGAGTCGGTGCCGCGATACACGGATTCGGTCATCGGACGTGATACGCCAAGTGCCCACAGGCGCGCCACCAGCTGTGCTCCCCAACTCTCACGCACAAACACCAGCGCGTTACGTACACCGTTCTGTTCGGCCACCGCCGCGTAGTCGACGCGCATGGACGTCAGGCCGGCGCGATACGTCGCAACGCGCACGGGAAGATTGAAGACGGCGGCGCCCACCGCGCCAAAGCCAAGCGCCACGGCAAGTGCGCGCCGCACATGCACCACTTCGACGCGCTCGGCAATGACCAGTGGAATACGCGCGGTCCAGAGCACCAAGGCCGGCAAGAGGGGCACCACAAAGCGCGGCCCAAGATAGAAGCCGTCGTGCCAGTAGAGCAGGTAGAAGAGGATGACCAATCCGGCCGCTGAGAGGAGATAACGATCGAGCGCGCTCACGCGGCGCCAGAAGGCCAGCGCAGCGAGCGGAAGCACCAGTGATGGAAACGGGGTCTCGAACAGATAACTCTGCAAGCGCCATTGATAGAGTGAGGCGAGCGCGAAGCCGCGGAGTGGCGTATGCGGTTCACCCCACGGAGCGGCATGAAAACCCAATCCATGTGTGGCGCCCCAGAGCACTTCATATCCAAAACGAAGGGGATGTCCGGTGGTTTGGAGGTTCACATACATCATTGCTGCGAACGGAATGGCCACGCCGATGCCCGCGATGATGTTGAGCATCCAGCGCCACTGCGACCGTCCCGCGCGCACCGTCAGCCAAATGGCCGCGGGAAGCGCAAACGCAAACGCATCAAGCGGTCGAATAGTCGCGGCCGCTCCGAGCGCGAAGCCGAGGACGAAGGCGAGACCGGCGGCCTTGCCCTGCAGGAGCGGCGACGGAACGTGATACTGATTCCCTTCCACGTCAGTTCGCGACGAAACCGGAGCACGCTCGGCACGAACCAATGCGGCGAGAGATACCACCGCCACGAGAATCCACAGCAGCGTCGTGACGTGATTCATGTACGAGCCAAACATGAAGACGCCGAAGGGCGTCACGGCAAAAAGGATGGTGGCGCCCAGCAGCCATTGCTCGCTGGCGGCGGGTTCCGCGGCACGGGCGACTCGCGCAAAGAGCCAGACGCTCAACGCACCACTGAAGGGCCCGACGAGCCATGGCGCACCGGCGAGCACGCCGAGCCAAAGCATGAACGGCCCGCCGGGCGGGAACTGCGCATACACGCGGTCGCCGACATCAACGAGATGGAGGAACGAGAAGAACTCGCGGTGCATGGGCACGGGCAGCCACAGCCTGCCTTCGGCATACCGCTGGGCCTGCCACAGCTGGGCCACCTCATCAATGAGCAGCGGCCGGCGCGAAAAGACCGCGGTGGCGACGACCGCGTACAGTATTAATGCGCCAATCGCTACTAAATAGAGCTGCCGCGATCCTCCGGCAGCGCCCCGAAGACTGGGTTCGGTGCTGCCGGTAGATGCGAACCGTGATGATCCCGGCCAGTGCCCGCCGCGCGATGCGAGCCAGGCGAGCACGCCAACCCCCAGCGTCAACAGGGAACCGGTGAACCAGTCGCGCAACTGAGCGCTGAGTCCGGGCATCTCGAGCCCAACGTGCAGCAGCACCGACCACGGGACGAACCCCAGCAGGGCAAGCACAGTGGCGCCCGTACGCGCGGGCCACGCGGAGAGCTCCGGCGCCCCTGCCAGTCCACGGGCACCAGCAGGCGGGGGACCTGCCGACGGTCCGCCCTCAGGCGTCATGTGCCGTTCACGCGATGCCCGCCGATGCACTGCCACGGGCGCGGCGCCACCGTTCCACTTCGAGGACGAGATTCTGTAGATCTGCAGGACTCACGCCGGGAATGCGCGCCGCCATCGCCAGCGAGGACGGCCGCCGATGCGCCAGCTTTTGCCGGGCTTCCGTCGAGAGGGATTTCATGCCGGCGTACGGCAGTTCCGCGGCGAGCGCAAAGTCGCCCATGCGCTGCATTCGCTGAGCGGCTTCGCGCTCCCGCACGAAGTATCCGGAGTACTTGATCTCGAGTTCAGCGGTGATGAGGGCTTCACCGGCAGCCGCTTCGTCGAGGCCTGCGGCCGCAAAGAGCGCGGCCAGTGAGACCGCTTGCCGACGAGCGAGCTCAACGATCTTCACCGCATGTGGAATGGGAGATGACCCGACCTGTTCGAGCACCCCAGCGACCTGCTCCGGCCGCACACTCGTTGTCCTCGCGAGCGCAGACGCCCGGTCCTCCGCGTTGAGGCGCGCGTCGATAACTCGACGCTCCCCCTCCGAGTAGAGTCCAAGTCGCATTCCGATTGGCGCAAGTCGGCGCAGCGCGTTGTCCTGCCGCACGGTCAGCCGGAACTCGGAGCGAGACGTAAACAGGCGATACGGTTCATCCACGCCACGTGCGACGATGTCATCGATGAGCACTGCCACATATGAGGTGTCTCGACCAAGTATCAGTGGCTCTCGGCCGGTGACGGCAAGGGCGGCGTTCAATCCGGCAATCATCCCCTGCCCGGCGGCTTCTTCGTAGCCGGTTGTGCCGTTGATCTGGCCGGCGAGATAGAGACCCGGAATCTGACGCACGGCGAGCGTTGGCTCGAGCTGCGTCGGCGGATAGTAGTCGTACTCAATCGCATACCCGGCCCGTGTCATCTGCACCTGCTCCAGCCCGGGCACCGCACGCAGCATGTCGAGCTGAATGTGGGCGGGAAGCGAGGTGGAGAGACCGTTCACGTACAGTTCGTGCGTGTCGAGCCCTTCAGGTTCGAGGAAGATCTGATGACGTTCGGCATCGGGAAACCGCACCACCTTATCCTCGATGCTCGGGCAGTAGCGTGGACCGCGCGAGTCGATAGATCCGCCGTACATCGCCGAGAGCGTGATCGACTCGGTTACCAGCGCCTTGACCTCGGCACCGGCGTATGTGATGAAGCACGGCATCTGAGGAAGTTGTGCAACTTCGGCTGCCGATCCCACGGCACCAGCTTCTGGCGCAAAGTGCGACCACCGATAGGAGAAATCCGATAGTTCGCTCGGCTGCGGTTCGCACTTCGAATAGTCGACCGACCTGCCATCAATCCTGGGCGGTGTTCCGGTCTTGAACCGCCGCACCTCGAGCCCCACCTCGGCGAGCTGCTCCGCCAGATGCGTGGTTGCCGCCTCGCCTGCCCGTCCACCCGCCAGTTGCGTCGTGGTACCGATGTGGATCTTGCCACGCCCGAAGGTGCCGGTGGTCACGACTACGGCGCGCGCAAGAAAGCGACGGTTGTCGAGCGTCTCCACTCCTGAGATGCGGCCATGCTCGGTCAGCAAGCGTGCCACCGTGCCCTGCACGAGGAACACGCCGGCGTGCTCTTCCACCAGCGTACGCACGGCGCGGCGATACAACCCGCGATCCGCTTGTGCTCGTGGCGCCCACACGGCCGGACCCTTGCCGCGATTCAGCATGCGAAACTGAATGGTCGCGCGATCGGTGGCGCGGCCCATGACTCCGCCCAGCGCGTCGACTTCGCGCACCACCGTTCCCTTGGCAACGCCGCCAATGGCGGGATTGCACGACATCTGTCCGATGGTCTCGAGTGCACTCGTCACCAAGGCGACGCGACAGCCGAGGCGTGCAGCGGCCACCGCTGCTTCAGCGCCGGCGTGCCCACCGCCGATGACGATGACGTCGAGGGAGGATTCGCTGTGCATAGGATGAAATGACAGTATAGCACGCGCCGACGCCGAGCGACGTTGCCCCGCGGACGGAAACTCGTTATCAACTATCCCTGTTGCATGGCGTCGCACGGCAGCCGGCGCGCGCCGCCACCACACCTCGCCTGATCAGACATGCCTCTCCAGCTTTCGCACGACGCCCCGACCCTTCTCATCCGAAAGCGCGCGTTCGAGCGGCATGCGCTGGCGCGCGCCGACTTTGACGTGGCCCTGCATCTCACGGATCAGGAGTTCCGCGTGGAGGGAGACCTGATTGCGGTGGGGCCGATCTATGATTCCGAGGGACTCGCGCGAGTAATCGCCGATCTCGAAAGTCGTGGCCTCACGTACTTTGACGACTTCTTCGACGTCAGCGGCAACTGGCCCGACTGGCTGCTGTTGTATGCCATGGTTGAACGGGAGCGATTCACCGACTCGACGCCCACCGACTGACGGTGTGCATAGCGACCACCGGCGCCTTCTCCGAAACTCCGAGGAAAAGGCGCCGGAACGATCGTAGCGTTACTTCAAGTTCTTGCTGAAGAACTCGACGGTCATCGGCCACGCCTTCTTTGCTGCCTCGAGATTTGCGGGCTGATCCTGGGCACGCAGGAAACCGTGCCCGGCGCCGTCGAAGATGCTGTAGGTGTAGCTCTTCTTGAGTTCCTTCATTGTGGTGTCTGCCCACCCGATGGTTGCGTTTACGCGCGCGTCATTACCGCCGTACAAGCCAAGCACCGGAACCTGGACCTTGGGAAGGGAGTCTTTGGCAGGCGACGTGCCGTAGTACACCACCGCGGCGCCGAGCCCCTTGTTGTTGTACACCGCGTGATTGAACGACGCGGATCCTCCCCAGCAGTAGCCGACAATGCCGTACTTTTTGGCGGCGGCAGGCAGCGAGAGTCCGTAGGCCGCGACGGCAGCAACGCCCTTGTTCATGTCTGCCACGTTCACGCCGCGAATCAACTTTGTGGCGCTGTCGCTCTTGAGTTCGTCGGCTGACGGTCCACCACGCACGCGCGAGAGCAAATCAGGCGCGATCGCAATGAATCCGTCTGCTGCCAACTGATCCGCCACGCCGCGCACCCACGTGGACAGACCGAAGATCTCGTGCACGACGACGACGACCGGCGCCTTCTTCTTGCTTTCGGGATAGACCACCCACGCCATCAGCGAGTCCGCCGCACCCTGCTCCCAGGCGACCTTTACCCATTCTCCATGGCGCGTCGATGCCGCGAGGCGCGCCGCGGCGTCCGCGGCGCCGGCGGGAATGCCCGCCGTACCCTGCGCTGTCGACGTTGGATCAGCGACGGCTGCACCGGACATCTCCATGATGTGCCCACTGTGCGGATCGACGTTTGCGGCGGATGATGCTTGGCGTGCGGGTTCACGCGCGCAAGCAGCAGATACCAGCACGAAAGCCAGCAACGAACGATGGCGCATGGGGGGCTCCAGAGATGCGGGGGACGGAACGGCGACGAGTGCAGTCTGCTCAAATATGATGAGGGGTGGAAGTGCCCAGGCCTCGGCACACAGAACTCGCGGAGCGCAGGCACTGTGTGGCAGCCCGGAGCGAGGACAGCTATCGTCAGGAAACTCCCTCACCTCGACCTCACACCATGCAACGCCTGGCCTCGAGCTTCCTCAGTCTACTTCTTCCGATCTCGCTTTGTGGGCAGTCCCTGACCATCGCGGGAACTTCAGCCGTACCCGGAAGCACGGCGTACGGGCGATTCGACGTTGCGGCCGGATCTGATTCGGCGACCTGGGTGCCCTTTGCGATCATTCAGGGAAGCAAACCGGGCAAGACCGTGGCAGTCCTCAGTGGTGCGCATGGCACCGAGTACGCAAGCATCATCGCTGCGCAGCAGGTGATTCCGCGCATCGATCCCACGAAACTCAGCGGCACCGTCATCGTCGTTCCGCTGATCAATCGCGCGAGCTTCGAGCGCATGCGCGTGCACACCAATCCAGTGGACGAAAAATCGATGAATGGGGGTTACCCCGGAAAGGCAACCGGCACACAGACGGAGCGCGTGCTCGATATCATCGCGCGCGAGGTAATAGCCCGGGCGGACGTCGTCATTGACCTGCATAATGGGGACATCGACGAGAACCTCCGCTCGTATTCCTACTGGACTCGAACGGGCAAGGCGTCGCAGGACAGCGTAGCCCTGGAACTCTGCCGAGCGATGGGGCTGGACCACGTCATCGTTCGCAATCTGGACGTCACCAACCCCGCGAGCACACGCAGTGCAAGCGGCTACTCGCTGTCGCTGGGGAAGGTGGCGGTTGTAGCCGAAGCCGGCCGCTGGGCCCGCACTGATGCCGCCGATGTTCGTGCGCTCGAGGATGGGATTGTTGGCATGCTCGGCCAGTTGGGCATGTTGCAACGCGCCAGACCGACGCCACTCCGTATCACCTGGCTTGGGGAGGACTCCAGGGTCCGGACCGACAGCAATGTCGTGTGGACGCCACTAGTCGACCGCGGAGCACGAGTTCGGAGTGGACAAGCTCTCGGTTACACATCCGACTACTGGGGCCGAAAGATCTCTGACGTGGTGGCCCCGAAAGACGGGATAGTGACGTTCATCCGAAGTGTGCCAAGCGCTTGGGCTGGGGCAACGCTCGCAACGATCGCGGATCTGCTAGAGAGGCCCGCGGGGTGGAAAAAACCGTAGACGAGATGTGCGAGTCATCTTAAATATTCTCAACAATGAAACATATCAGTTTATCATTGAAAATTTACTCATCATTGAGCCATTTCATGACTTTCTCCTCCATATAGTACCTGGGAGACCAAATCGGACCCTCGGTCCAACCGACGTGGCCGCCACGCCGAGTGAATTCTGTATTTAGGAAGTTGTTGTTTTGTGAGATGTTACGAACTCTATCCAGTACATCTGCCGGAAGAAATGGATCGTCTTTGGCGTTTAGCAGCATAGTTGGCCGCCGTATGTCCGGCAGGAAGTGAATGGACGACGACTTGGAGTAGTAGTCGAGCGCTCCGGAGAATCCATGCACGGGACCGGTGACCGCATCGTCGAAATCCCAGAAGGTTCTGGCCTTGTCGAGCCGAGTCCAGTCGCATAGATCGGGAAAATGGGTGCGCTTGGCCCGGGTCTTCTCCTTCAGCGACTTCATGAAATGGTCGACATAGAGCTGACCGAGCCACCACTCCAAGAAACGGCTCCCGACCGCAAGGTCGTATGGCACCGAGACGCCGGCAGCTCGGACGACATTTGACGGCAGCGCTTCTCCCTGCTCCCCAAGCCACTTGAGCAGGACGTTGCCACCGAGCGAAACGCCGACAAGCCGAAGGCTGATGTCGGGATGTCCGGCGATAAGTTCCCGAACGACGAAATCGATGTCGGTCGTTTCGCCGGAGTGGTACAGGCGTCGCTGGTTGTTGATGTCGCCATCGCAACCGCGGAAGATCAATAGGTCGGCCGACCACCCACGACGGCGCGCCTGTGCCATGAGTCCTTGCACGTAGTTCGAGCGAACCGTGCCCTCGAGCCCGTGCAGGATCAGCAGGTGCGGCTTGCCGGCACTGACCAAACCCGCGCGCGCGACGGAAAGATGATCACCGTCTGGCGTTGCCCAACGTTCAATGCGATCGTGCACCAGCGCGTGGCGCCGTCCCTTCTTTCCCCAGATACTGGGGAGATGGGCGCCCGGAAGCCACCACGCGGGTTGATACGTCGATGTCAGTTCGGGCATTCGCTGCCGTCGGATATGGCGATGGATACGGGAGGAGTCACAGCGTGAGTTCGGCAAGATAACGCTGCTGCGCGACCCCGGCGAAAGTCCCGACGCACAGTTGGTTTCTCACAACTATTATTGAGTCGTTCCAGCGCCGTTCGATCATCGCTCACCCTCAGGATCATGGAAGTTCAGATCTTCGGCACCGCAAAATCAAAGGAAACACGTGCCGCGCAGCGGTTCTTTGCTGAACGCCGAATACGGGTACATTTTGTCGATCTCAAGGAACGGGCAGCCAGTAAAGGCGAATTGCAGCGCTGGGTACAGCGGTTTGGGGTCACGCCGCTGATTGACCGCACGAGCAAGCGCTACGCAGCACTTGGGCTTGGCGTGGCGCGACTGGACGACGCGCGGTGGATCGAGAAGCTACAAGAGGAACCCCTGATGCTCGTGATGCCCTTGGTGCGCTGGCAGCACAAGGTGACAATCGGCGAGGCGCTGGCGGAGTGGAAACAATGGATCGACACCGACGCCGGTCGCTGACCACGGTGTGCGCACGACCTGCGCGCCGAGGCCGCCCATGATTTGGGCATGGGTCGGCTTTATCGTCTTCGTGCTCCTGCTGCTTGCACTGGACCTCGGCGTCTTCAACAAGAACGTGCATGCGCCATCCATGAAGGAGGCGATCTTCTTTACCGGCGGCGTTGTGGCACTCGCGCTGGTGTTTTCGGCCTTCATCTGGGTGGCCAACCACAACGGCTGGTTTGGGCTTGGACAGCATGTGGACGCGGTGGACCGTCAGGTCAACACCGGCCGCTTGGCAGCCGTGAAGTTCCTGACTGGTTACGTGATTGAGTTGTCGCTGAGCATGGACAACGTGTTTGTCATCGCGCTCATCTTTGCTCATTTGCGCATTCCGCTGGCGCTGCAACACCGCGTGCTGTTCTGGGGCATCCTCGGCGCACTGGTGATGCGTGGGGCAATGATTGGCGTCGGCGCCGCACTCGTGGCGCGGTACCACTGGATCCTCTACCTGTTCGGCGCATTCCTGGTTTATACCGGCGTGCGGATGCTGTTCACCACGGACGAAGACGATGCACCGGGTGAAACGTGGGTCATGCGGCAACTTCGGAAGTACTTTCCGATCACCGAAGGCTTTCATGGCTCGCACTTCAAGGTGATCCTGAATGGCCGAGTGTGGCTGACCCCACTGGCCGTGGCGCTGGTGCTGGTGGAGACGACGGATCTGATCTTCGCGGTGGATTCGATTCCGGCGATCTTTGCGATTACCGCGGATCCGTTTCTCGTGTTCACCTCGAATGTCTTTGCCATCCTCTGCCTGCGATCGCTGTACTTTGGACTCGCGGGGCTGATCGAGCGCTTCAAGTACCTGAAGGTGTCGCTTGCCGTGATTCTTTCGCTTGTTGGCGTGAAAATGCTGGCCGCCAAATGGCTGGTGGCATGGATCGGCGAGTCATTGAATTTCTGGATGCTCGGGCTCGTCGCGGGCATTCTCGTCGTGGGAGCAGTTGGAAGCGGGATGGGAAGGATCAAACCAAACGCAGCCTGACGCCGACACACCCAACGCGTCTCTTCAAGGCCCGAAGACAACCCTAGGCGCACCGTGACTGTCCGCACCGCAACCCTCATTCGCACCACGGACCGCGCGCGACTTGATGCGATGTGCGCGTCGGGGCTCGATTGGCTGATGCTCGACGGCGAACACGCAGCGGTTGGTCCCGCGGAGATCACGAGGATGCTCGACGGCGTGGCGAAGCGGGTGCCGTGCTTTGTTCGTGTACGCGCACTCGAGTTGGCGCAGATCACCCATGCTCTGGCGCACGGAGCGGATGGCATTATCGTCCCGAATGTCGATACGCCCTGGCAGGCGAAAGAAAGCGTGCGCATGGTGCACGAATCTCCGTGGCCCTCGGCTGCGGTGGTCGTTCAGGCGGAGAGCGCAGAGGCGGTTCGGAATATCAGCGAAATTGTTGCCGTGCCCGGCATCGAGTGGGTGCTGATTGGGCCCTACGACCTGACGAAAAGCCTCGGGATTCCGGAGCAGTTTGATGCGCCGGAATTTGACACTGCCGTTCGCGAGATCGAAGTCGCCTGCGCGGCGGCTGACGTACCCGTCGGGATCTTTGGAATGACGCAGGAACGGGTGGCACCCTACATCAAACGTGGGCATGCGCAGGTGGTGGTCGGGATCGATCGTCCGGCCTGAGGGGTACTCTTATTTCTCGTTGGTGGTTCGTGGGTTCGTGTTTCTTCCTCCCATCACACCGAGGACTCATGCACAAGATCACCATCACGCTTGCGGCCGCGCTCTTGCTTGCGGCTCCCGTACAGGCGCAGACGGGGCTGTTTGTCGGTGCGCAGGTGACCGGAGCATCGCTCACGTACAAAGGAGCAGCCGAGAATCTGGATTTTGGTTCCGGCGTCGGCGTTCATGCGGGCCTCATGCTTGGGGGTTCGTTTGGCGTGCTCGTGAACTACGACAAGGCCACCCTTGGTTCATCTGGTGGAGACACCGACCTGGGGCAATGGGACATCCTTGGGCGGATGTCATTTCTGGGACTCGGTCCGGCGAAGACGTACCTGACGGCGGGGATGACGGGACGGAAGACGACATCGTCGTTTTACAGCGGGGCAACAGGGAACTTCGACTTCAGCGGCATGAACCCGACGGCAGGGCTTACGGCGCAGATGATGCTGGGATCCAAGCTCGCGCTGGACGGCGGCGTGCTATGGACGTTTGGAAAGTTCAATGACACGAACGGGTACAGCAGTTCTCGGGTGGAAGCGACCGGGTCGCGCGTCTCGGTGGGGGCGAGCTTCTATTTGTTCGGCGGGAAGTAGCGACGCGGCGCACCACGACGACAGCGAGAGCTGACGAGAACACCGCCGGGGGAACTGCCAGGTCGCTGCAGTTCCCCCGGTGGCGTTCTCGGGTTGTGAAAGGCGTTGAGGTATTCAGAGAGCGGCCTGATTAGGACGAAGCGCCAAGGGTGACTAGCTTTACTGATGACCAAACGCACGAGCAGCACCCCTGAAGCGGGCTTCGCCACGCTTGGCCTCGACCCGCGACTTCTTAGTGCGCTCACGGCGCTGGGCTACGAAGAACCGACGCCTATCCAGCTCGCAGCCATTCCGCCGATGCGTGAAGGCCGCGATGTGCTGGCGCAAGCGGCGACTGGCACCGGCAAGACCGCTGCGTTCGCACTTCCGCTGCTCCACAACATCGATCCCACGCTGCCGCCGAAAGTTCGGCTGCGGGCGCTCGTGCTCGTGCCCACGCGCGAGTTGGCGATGCAGGTGGCCGAGGCCATTCATCGCTACGGAAAGGTCTTTGGCGCATCCGCGCTACCGGTCTACGGTGGCGCATCCATGGAACAGCAGATTCGTTCGCTCAAGCGCGGCGTCGATGTCGTGATTGCCACGCCGGGGCGCGCGCTGGACCACATTCGCCGCAAGACGCTTTTTCTTTCGAGCGTGCAAGTGGTGGTGCTGGATGAAGCCGACGAAATGCTGGACATGGGATTCGCCGACGACATCGAGACCATTCTCGGCGAACTGCCGGCCGAACACCAGACGGCGCTGTTCAGCGCGACGCTGCCGGCGAAGATCACCAAGATCGCGAACTCGCACCTCAAGAACCCGGCGGTCGTCAAGATCGAACGGCCCTCCGTGCTGGCTGGGGAGACGGCAAAGGTGCGTCAGGTTGCGTATGTGGTGCCTCGCGCGCACAAGATGGCGGCGTTGGCGCGCATCCTTGACGTCGAAGCCCCAGAAAGCGCGATCGTCTTCTGCCGCACGCGTACGGAGGTGGATCAACTGACCGAAACGCTCATGGCGCGTGGGTATCGCGCCGAGGCACTGCACGGTGGTCTGAGCCAGGACCAGCGCGATCGCGTCATGAAACGGTTTCGCGCCAAAGGGAGCGACTTGCTGATCGCCACCGACGTAGCGGCGCGCGGCCTCGACGTGAAGCACGTGACGCACGTGGTGAACTACGACGTGCCGTGGGAGTCGGAGAGCTACGTGCACCGCATTGGGCGCACAGGGCGCATGGGACGCGAAGGCGTGGCGATCACCCTCGCCGAGCCGCGTGAACACAGACTGCTGCGAAACATCGAAGCCGCCACCAAACAGAAGATCGACATCGGCACGGTGCCAACAGCGGCAGACCTGCGCACGCGGCAGCTTGAACAGCTGCGCGACCAGGTGGCGCGCCTTCTGGCCGAGGACGAACTCGACCGGTACCGTCCCATTGTCGAGCAGCTCGCCGAAGAACACGACGTCATGGATATCGCGGCGGCCGCGCTTCGCATGGCGGCGCGCAAGGATGAAGGCGAAGCGGAGCCGATGGACATTCCGAGCGTGACGCCGCGCGGCGGCGATCGAGACGGGTTCGCGCCACGACCGGCGCGTCAAAGCCGCCGCGAGTTTGCTGGCAAGGTGGGTGGCGCAGTAGCCAAGATCTATGTGGGGGCGGGCCGCAAGCTGAAGATCCGTCCGGGTGACATCGTCGGCGCGATCGCCGGCGAGGCAAACATCCCGATCTCGCAGATTGGCGCCGTGCAGATCGGCGACCGGCACTCCATTGTGGAGGTGCCGGAAGACAAGGCCAACTTCATCATTGCCAAGCTGTCGGCGAGCACGATCAAGGGAAAGAAAGTGCGCGTGCGGCGCGACCAGTCGTAGCGTCGCGCAGCGTCAGCGTCCCACGTCTGCTCTCGGGCGGATGTCGCAGCCGTGCAGGTGATCGTTGACGAGTCCCATGGCCTGCATGAACGCGTACATCGTCGTGGGGCCGACGAACGTCCATCCGCGCCGCTTCAATTCCTTGGAGAGCGCCGTGGACTCTGCCGTGATCGCCATCGTGCGCAGGACGTCCCACGTCAGTTTCTTTGGACGGGACTTCGGGCTGGGTTCGAATCTCCAAATGAACTTCGCCAACGAACCTTCCACATCGATGAGCTCCGCGCAGCGGCGCGCGTTGTTGATGGAGCTCTCGATCTTGCCGCGGTGGCGGACGATGCCGGTGTCCTGCAACAAGCGCTCGACCTTCCGCGGCGTGTAGCGAGCCACGCGTTCGATGTCGAAACCATCGAACGCCGCGCGGAAATGTTCACGCTTGCGGAGGATGGTGAGCCAGCTCAAGCCGGCCTGAAATCCTTCGAGTGTGATTTTTTCGAACAATTGGCGGTCATCACGTACCGGGAATCCCCACTCGGTGTCGTGGTATTTCACGTACATCGGATCGGCCGCGCACCAGAAGCAGCGCGTGAGGCCGTCGTCACGTTCGGTGAAGCCGTGGTGTGAAGCCATGCCTTCAAAGTAGCGGAACGGACGCGCCGTACCGCGGTCCGATGAACAACGCCACCGATTGCCGCGATCAACCCGCACAACACGGGCAGTTTCACGCCGGATGTCGCGCGCATAGTTTACGTGGCCCGTCACACCCTCCGCGGCCCGACTTGCTGATGATTTCGTCCTCGATGAAGCGCCTGTTGCCCGCAGTTCTCGCCATCGCCGGAACCGCCTGCGTTCGAACGCCGACGAACACCGTGCCGGCGCAGAGGACAGCCGACCGCACGGTGGTGCTCGTGTCGTTCGATGGGTTTCGTGCCGACTATCTCAACCGTCCGGGCGCGGTGCGGCTGCGCGCGCTGGCCGCAGCAGGTGTGCGCGCGGAACGGATGGTACCGTCGTTCCCCTCGAAGACCTTTCCCAATCACTACACACTGGTCACCGGACTCTATCCGGAGCACCACGGCATCATCGCGAACACCATGTATGATGCCGCCATCGCGAAGACGTTCACGATCTCGGATACATCGGTGACGCATGATCCGCGGTGGTGGGGCGGTGAGCCGCTCTGGAACACGGTCGAGCGGCAGGGGAAGAAGGCTGCTTCGTTCTTCTGGGTGGGGTCGGACATCCCGATCAACGGCGCGCTTCCCACCTGGTATCGCATCTACAACACCAAGGTGCCGAACGAAACACGCGTACAATCCGTGCTCGACTGGCTGGCGCTGCCTACGGGCACGGGCCCCGCGCTGGTGACGCTGTACTTCAGCGATGCGGATGATGCGGGCCACAACTTTGGCCCCGATTCCCCGCAGGTTGACAGCGCCATAACCGCACTCGATGGCATGCTGGGCAAATTGGTGGATGGCATTGCCGCGCGCGGACTCACTGGTCGAGTAGACCTCGTCGTTGTTTCGGACCACGGCATGACGGCGCTCGCGGGCGATCGGGTCATCTACCTGGACGACTACATCGACCTCGCGAAGGTCAGCGTCATCGACTGGTCGCCGGTTGGGGCAATCTCTCCGGCGCCAGACTATGAAGCCGAGGCGTATTCGCGGCTGCGGTCGGCGCATCCGCACATGCGGGTCTATCGCAAGGGAGAGGTGCCCGCGCGACTGCATTTCAACACGAACGCCCGCATCACGCCGCTGGTCGCCATCGCTGACGAGGGATGGACGATCACGACGCATGCGAATGCCGCGCGCTACGGCCTGCCGCACGGCGGTACACATGGCTACGACAACCAGTTGCCGTCCATGGGGGCGCTCTTTCTGGCGGCCGGTCCGGATTTCCGGCAAGGGGTGGTGGTGCCGCCGTTTCAAAACATCCACGTGTATGATTTGCTCGCCGGGTTGCTCGGTGTGACGCCGGCGCCGAACGACGGCTCAGCGGATTCCACCCGAATGCTGCTGCGCGCCGCACGATAACCGGCGACTGGAACGACCAACGGGACGTCGGTTGATCAGGCCGGCGCCCCGTACGCTCACTACGACGTCAGTTGTCTTACGCCACTACGACCGGCTCAGGAAACCAGAGAGCCGCTTCTCGGGCCAACGCCGGTACCATGCCTGAAGCTGCCGCGAGGGCATCGAGCAGGTGCTCCAGGAGGAACGGAGCAGCGATCTGCTCGATGGCGTACCGGATCTCGTCATCCCTCCAATACGCATATCCGATGCGTAAACGGTTCGCGTTGACTTCGTTGAGCCACGCGCAGAGATCCTCGCTGTACGGCACCTCAGAGACCACGGTACCAAGAACCCGTATTACCGGCGGTTCTTCTTCCACCTGAATTGCCAGGGGGACGTCGTCCACTCCAACCACGATCATCCCTGATGGATCGACTTTGAGTGTGCCCTCCGGCACATAGGGTGCGAGGCCAGTCAGGACTCGCGTGATGAGGCGTCGTCGATCGGACTCAGGATCGTGATGCGTTGCTGACTTGGGCGTCGTCGAAGACCGCTTGGCTCTGGCCGGTCTCCTGTGCGCTGACGGCATCGGAACCACCTCCCCGAAGTGGGCGCAAGTCCACCATGAAGGGAGTTCGAAGAAAACGCAATAGGCGGGGTCCCGACAGCTTGTGAGTCAATTCTGCGCCAGACAGCGCCCAGCGGCGGCGCCGCAAACGTCCTCTCCTCGCGGCGCTATATCGGCTTGCCTTCGTCCGACGTGGGCGTCTTCCGCCGCACGGCGCTGAGCGAGAGATTCTTCAGATTCCCCACGTGCCGGAGCTAGCAATGACCTCGCGCCGCGACTTCTTCAGCTTGTCCGCCACGGCCGTTGCCGCGACTGCCCTTTCGCCGGCGCACGCTGACGCCGCGCCGACCGCCGCGACCGACGATCCGCCCGCCATCGCCGCCCTCAAGTCGATGCGCGACCAAGCGACGCCGATCACGGTGGCGGAACGGCAGCGACGGCTCGAACGGGCGCGGGAGTTGATGCGCGCAAATAAGCTCGAAGCAATCATGCTGACGGGCGGTACCACGATGGACTACTTCACGGGCATGAAGTGGGGGCTCAGCGAACGTCTGCTGGCGGTGATCATTCCAGTGAAGGGCGATGCGTTTCTGGTGACCCCGAAGTTCGAAGAAGAACGTGCCCTCGAGCAGGCGCGCCAAGGTCCGCTGGGCGCCGGCACCGAAGTGCTGGCGTGGGAGGAAGACGAATCACCGCATACGCTGGTGGCGAAGGGACTGCGGGCACGCGGCATTGCCACCGGCGTGCTGGGCGTCGAAGAGACCGTGCGCTGGCAGTTCAGCGACGGGGCATCGCACGCCCTTCCTCAAATGAACCTGGCGAGCGCGACCCCCGTGTCGGCTGGTTGCCGCATGGTGAAGGACGCGCATGAGATCGCGCTCATGCGGCTGGCGGCCCAGGTGACGCTGGCGGCGTATGAAGCGGCGTGGAAATCCCTGCGCGAGGGAATGACGCAGGGCGACTTCGCCGCTCTCGTGGCGCGCGCTCACGCCAAGCTCGGTTTTGACGGGGGAGCCGGCGTCCAGGTCGGACAGTACTCGGCGCTGCCGCACGGTTCAGCGACGCCGCAGCTGGTGCGCGAGGGATCTATTCTGCTGATCGATGGCGGTTGCAAGGTTGAGGGATACAGCTCTGACATCAGCCGCACCTTCGTGCTCGGTCAGCCCGCGCAGAAAATGAAGGACGTGTTCGAAATCGTGCACCGTGCGCAGACGGCCGCCGTGAAGACGGCGCGGCCCGGCCTGACGTGCGGTGCGGTGGACGCGGCCGCTCGCAAGGTCATTGTCGATGCCGGCTATGGCCCGGGGTACAAGTACTTTGGACATCGAGTGGGACACGGCCTCGGCATGGACGGTCATGAGTGGCCGTATCTGGTGAAGGGAAATCCACTCACGCTGCAGCCGCATATGACCTTCAGCGACGAGCCGGGTGTCTACATTCCCGGCGAGTTCGGCGTGCGCCTGGAGGATGACATGCACATTCTCGACGACGGGGCAGAACTCTTCACCCCGCAGAGCCGAAGTCTCGAGAAGCCGTTCTGACGACATATCGCAATGCCGCGGCACCGTTTGCCTTCTTCCAACCATCGAGCATGACACGCCCGGATTATGAAGCGCTTGCACGCCAGCTCGACGGCACCGGCGAGTTCAAGGTGCTGCGCCGGTTCCAGCCGCGCACATCGTATGGCAGCGCCGAGGACGGGGAGGAAACGCGGACCGCGCTGCTGGTCGACGTCGAAACCACCGGCACGCATTGGCCGACCGACCGGATCATTGAGTTTGCCGGCGTTCCGTTCACGTTCGGCATGAAGAGCGGGCGGATCACGACGATAGGAACGCCGTTCTCATCGCTCGAGGATCCCGGGCGTCCCGTGCCTCCGGAGATTGTGAGACTGACGCACATCACGGACGAGATGGTTGCAGGCAAGCGCATTGACGACGCACAGGTTGCGGCGCTCACCGATCAGGCGCAGCTCATCATCGCGCACAACGCCAAGTTCGACAGGCCGTTCGTGGAACAGCGATTTCCATTCTTCCAGGACAAGCACTGGGCCTGCTCTATCAACGATGTGCCGTGGCAGGCGCACGGTCTTGGGTCGGTGAAACTCGGCTGGCTCCTGATGGAACATTCAGGACTGTATTTCCGTGCACACCGCGCGGCGGACGATTGTTACGCCACCATTCACGTGCTGGCGACGCCGTTTGCCGACGATGGGTCGCTGCCTATGCAACACCTGCTGGAAACGAGCCGGCGTCACACGATGCTGGTGCGTGCGGTGACGTCGCCGTTCGACACGAAAGATCTATTGAAGGCGCGCAGCTATCAGTGGGATACCGGGACAGTGGACCGCCCCAAGGCATGGCAGAAGGAAGTCAGCGAAGAGATGCTGGATGCTGAACTCGCCTGGCTGCGCGACACGATCTACCGCGGAAAGGGCGGACCGGAAGTGAAGAAACTCACGGCGCGCACCCGCTATTCCGCGACGCGCTGAGTTCCCGCCCATGCAGCGCTTCTTCCGATGATCGCGGCACTCGTCGCCTTCATCGTACCAGTCGTCCAGGTGTCAACGTCCGCACCATCATGGCGTCACGACACGCTGACGTACGAATCGGCGCGGCTCCGGACCGTCATTGCCGCCGCCGCGAGAGCGAACCGACGTGTGCCGCCAGGGCTTGGCGCCTATCACGCGCACGTGGAGAGCGAGATCTCGATCGGAACGCAGCGTCCGGACAAGGGTGAGCAGTCACTCTCCGTGGAACAGGTCGCCAGCGATCTGGCGTGGAACCGTCTGGGCGACTTTGAGCAGTCCATCATCGGATACCGTTCACAGTCACTAGGCCTCCAGTTCGCCTCCATCGGGTTCTTTCGGAATGCGTGGGCCGTGCCGTCGCTTTATGGCAACCGGCTGGCACTTCTGTTTGGCGTCGATACGAGCCGCCGCCCTCCCATGGGCCGGTCGCGCGTCGATCGATCCACGGTCTATGCCGTGCATCCGCTGGCTGAGGATCGCGAGCGCGTGTATCGCTTTCGTGGAGGCGATACCGTCGTGGTGCTGCGCATGAACGGCCGAGAGATTCCGATTGTGCGCGTGGAAGTAGAACCGCGCGCTGACGCGCGAACGGAAACCGTGATCTTCACGGGCGAGATCGACCTCGACGCCACCCGTCTGCACCTGGTTCGCATGCGCGGGTACTTTGCGCGCGTTGGACGGCCGAAGCCGAAGTTCGCCTCCCTCACGGAGTCGCGGCTGCAGGCCATCGCCTTCGTGGAGCTCGTCAACAGCGAGCTCGATCAGCAGTACTGGCTGCCGTCCTACCAACGCTTCGAGGCCCAGGCAGCCGCACCATTTTTCGGCGATGCACGCGCGGTATTCCGCATCGTATCGCGTTTTCGAGATTACGAAATCACGACGCCCGGCAGCGACGCCGCGCGTTTCGCGCTGAGTGGCACGGCCGACACACTGCGCCTGCGCGAGCACCGCCTGACCTTCGCGCACGCCGACTCGATGAAACGGTTTGTCGCCTGGCGCGACGAAATCGGAGCGCTCACTTCCGGCGTGACCGCGACCGACTTTGATGACGTGGCCCCGGACATCTGGCGCGCCACCGGACCGCCTCGCACGACGGTGCGCCCTGAGCGCATCGATGACGTCGTGCATGTAAATCGCATCGAGGGCGTGTGGACGGGACTCGGCATTACGCGACAGTTCCGCGAGCAGGTGCCGGGCCTCACCGTCCGGGCGATTGCCGGCTACGCGTGGAGTGAAGCCGCCGTGCGCGGACGGGCCATTGTGGAGTACAACGTCGCCCGCATGCGGTATGGCATGCGCGCGGGCCGCTCACTCGACATCACGAATGACTTCCGTGTTGCCTTTGATTCCGGAAACGCGACCAACGCCATCTTCGGCATCGACGATTATGACTACGTAGACCGCCGCTCCGTGATGGTGTCGGCGGCGCGTCTCCTGCCCGGGCGGTTCGGCAGCGCCATGCGCATCGACGCCGGACTCGTCGACGACCGCAATGTCAACGTGTCGATGGAACGATCGCTGATCGGCCGTGAACGATTCCGCGACAATCGCCGGGTGCTCGAAGGCCGCTATGCGCGCACGGCGCTGACGCTGGATTGGCGCCCGGATATCAACGGCGAGATGATGCGCAGAGGTCTCGGCGTTCGTGCGTACTACGAACGCGGGGACGGCGCGCTGGCGTATCAGCGCATCGAACTGCGCGGCGCGATGCGCTGGAACAGCGGTCGCGTGACCGTGGCCGCCCGCGCTGATCTCGGACAGGTCTTTGGCCGCGTCATCCCGCCCCAGCAGCTCTTTGAACTCGGCAGCTCCGAGGCGCTTCCCGGCTATGGATTCAAGGAGTTTGCCGGCGATCGCGCCGCACTCTTCCGTGGCGTGGTGATGTACCGGCTCGACGTCTGGCGCGGCCCCGTACCACTGACGCAGCGCCTCTGGCTGCCGAGTCCGTCTCCGGCGCTGTCGCTCGGCGTGCAGGCTGGGTGGACCGATCTTTCAACGCCGGCCGCACATATGGCTGTCGAGCAGCTGAGCGTGGCCGACCCTCGCGAACTCGCGCTCTGGCGTCCGGTGGCCCGTGCGAGTGACGGCGTGCGCGCGACCGTGTCGGGCGGTGTCCGGTTCTTTGGCGGCGCGGTTGGCGTGTTGATGGCACGGCCGCTCGACCATGGCGGCGCGTGGCGGCTGCTCCTGACGTTTGGCGGCCAACTCTAGCAGTCGCCAGCGCGACGGACAGCCGGAGTGCGGCCGCTTCCGGCGTGGCTAGAACTCGCCGACCATCCCGATTTCGGGCTCGAGATGCTGGTTGAACCGGTCCGCGACGGTCCGCTGGGCATGCAAAATCAGTGATCGCACGTCCGCGGCCGTGGCGCCGCCGAGATTGACCATGATGTTGGCGTGCATGTGCGAGATCTGCGCCCCACCGATGCGGAATCCCTTCAATCCGCATTCGTCGATGAGCCGGCCCGCGCCAACGCCTTCGATCTTCTTGAAGATGCTTCCGGCGCTCGGATGATAGTCCAGCCACGGATGCCTCGCCCCGCGCCAAGACAAGTTCTCTTGCATCACCCTATGCATCGCGGTCGAATCCGCCTCTTGCAGCAGAAAACTCGCGGCGAGGGCGACGTTTCCCGGCTCATGCAGGAGGCTGACATCATACCCGAAGTGCATGCCCGCGCGGTCCACAACGCGCCGCGCACCGGACTGGTCCAGCAGTTCCACATCGCGAACCACTTCAGCGATGTACACGGTGCGTTCTCGTGCTGGCGCCGGCGAAAGGAAATGCAGGTTCTGCCAGACGGCACCGCCCACGGTGCTGGGGATGCCGACGAAGTGCTCAAGGCCCGACAGTCCACGCGCGACCGTCGCTGCGATGAGATCGGCAACAACGGTCCCGGACTCGGCCCTCACCAGCCCGTGGTCGTGGAACTCCACGCGACGCGAGACGTTTCGAATCACGAGGCCCCGAAATCCTCGGTCGCCAACGAGGATGTTCGCGCCCAGTCCAAGGACGAACCAGGCAATGTTGAGCTGACGCGCGGTCGCCACGGCAGTAGCGAGGGCATCGGCCGAGATGGCATCGTACAGGACGTCGGCGGGACCGCCGATCCGGAATGTGGTGTACGGAGCGAGCGGAGCCGACAGGCGCAGCTGCTCGCGCCCCAGGGCGGGAGCAAGCTGGTCGGCGATAGCAGCGGGCGTGGGCAGTCTATTCTCGGACATTAAGATGCGATCACGAATCATACGACGGTCCACACAGGCCGCCAGCGTCATACGACTGACCGCGTTCATGGTCACGCTGACACTGGCCATGGCCTCCCCGGCAGCGGCGCAACGATCCGATCTCGAGCGGATCATCCGCCGCACGGTGCTGTCCAACGGACTTGAAGTCGTCGTCGCCGAGAACCACGGCGTGCCGCTGGTGACGCTGGAACTGGTGGTGCGCAACGGCGCCTTCACGCAGACGCCCGAATACGCTGGGCTCGCGCATCTCTATGAGCACATGTTCTTCAAGGCGAACGATGAATTTTCCGGCCAGGACGAAACGATCAATCGCGCATCGCAGCTCGGGGCCGTGTTCAACGCCTCCACGCGCGAGGAGCTGGTGAACTACTACCTCACGCTTCAGTCCGATTCGCTCACCGCCGGCATGGACTTTCTGGCCGCCGCGCTGCTGACGCCAAGGTTTCAGTCGGACGAACTCGAGCGAGAACGCGAAGTCGTCATTGGCGAGTACGACCAGCAGGAGTCGAGCCCGTTCTTCCGCTTCGATCAGGAAATGGGGCGGCGTCTGTGGACCACGCAGTTCAGCCGGAAGAACACGATCGGCGACCGCGACGTGATTCGCGCCACGACGCCCGCGAAGATGCGTGCCATCAAGAATCTCTACTACGTTCCCAATAATTCCCTGCTGATCATTGCGGGCGATGTTGATCCGGCGGCCGCCTTGGTCCAAGCCGATCGGATTTTCGGGGACTGGAAACGAGGGCCAGATCCGTTTCTTGCCGCGCCCGTACCCGCAATTCCGCCGCTGACGCGGAATGCCGGATACGTGCGCGAAGAGGCCGTGAACGCGGTTTCGGTGCAGATCCAATGGCACGGCCCGAGCGTGCGGAAGGACGAAGACGCGACGTTTGTCGCCGACGTCTTCAGCGATCTGCTGAACGCGCCGGGGTCGCGGTTCCAGAAGAAACTGGTCGACAGCGGGTTGTTTGAGGGCGTGATCGTGAACTACTACACCCTGAACAACGTGGGACCGATCACGATCAGCGGGCAGACAAGCCCCGACCGGCTGCGCAATGCACTCAACACGCTCGATACCGAGCTGCGTGAGGTGCTGAAGCCGGGCTATTTCAGTGTGGAAGAAATGAATGCGGCCAAGGCGCAGCGCGCCGTGTCGAGCGCGTTCGAACGCGAGAAGGCGTCGGCTTTTGCGCACACCATTGGCTTCTGGTGGAGCGTTTCCGGGCTCGAGTACTACATGAAGTACGTCGATGAAATGGCGCACCGGTCGCCCGCCCAGCTGCAGGAGTACGCGCGCAAATACATCATCGACCGTCCACATGTGACCGGGGTGCTGCTGTCGCCCGCGGCGCGCAGGGAACTGAATCTGACAGAGGACGAACTGGCTCGATGGGGAACGGCGCCACTGCGACCGGCACCGTCGAGGCCAACCCTGCGTCCATCGCCTGCGGGCGCTGCGAAGCGCACCCCCGCCGCCGGGAGTCCCCGCTGATGCGCGCCGCTCCTTTCCTCTTGGTGGCTGCAATCTCGGCGTCCGCTTCGGCGCAGCGCGTGAGCCCCGCACTTCCGTCCGCGCCGCGTTCGTCTCCGGCCGCCCGTGTGCATCTGGATACGTCCACGACGAGCTACACGATTGACGGCATTCGCGTCATTCATCGCGTCGGCGCAACGCACCTGGTCGTGATGAACCTCTACTTGCTGGGCGGCGTACGCAACGCAACGCCGGAGACCGCCGGGCTCGAGCCATTGTATCTGGCCGTCAGCGAGCAGGGAACGGAGCGTTACCCCAAGGACGCCTTGCGCCGCGCCATGGCGCGCACCGGAAGCTCAATTGCGCTGGACGCCAACGAGGACTGGACGTTGTACGGGATTCGGTCCACCACCGATGTGCTCGATTCGGTATGGAACATCTACACCGACCGCCTCCTTCGGCCGCGGCTCGAGCCAACGGAGATCGACTTCGTGCGCAATCAGGCACTGAGCGGCCTGCGTCAGTTGAACGAGAGTCCGGATGCCCTGCTCTCCCGCGTGGCCGACAGCGTCGCGTTCCGCGGACACGCGTACGCCCTTTCGCCGATGGGAAGCACCGCCTCGCTGTCGGCGATGTCGCGCGAGTCGCTGCTGCGCTGGAAGGACCAGTGGCTGGTGAAGTCGCGCCTGCTGCTCGTCGTCGTGGGTGATGTGCCACGGGCCAAGCTCGAGCGGATGGTGGCCTCCTCGCTCGGCAAACTCCCCGCCGGCGACTATGCGTGGGCGATGCCCGACACGATTCCAGCGCGCGCCTCATCGCTCACCGTGGTGCCGCAGACCCTGCCAACGAACTACGTCAGCGGCACCTTTCGCGGTCCGCGCGCCAACGAGAAGGATGCTGCCGCGCTGCGCGTGGCCGCGGCCGTGCTCTCCGGACAGCTCTTCAGCGAGATCCGTTCGAAGAACAACCTCACGTACACCGCGTCCGCCAACTTCCACGACCAGGCGCTGATCTCCGGCACCCTCTTCGTCACGACGACACTGCCCGATTCAGCGCTCAAGATCATGCGAGCGCAGGTGCAGTTGCTGCAGGAAGTGACCATTCCCACGCAGGCGCTGGCCCCGCTCATTCAGCAGTTTCTCACCGAATACTTCCTGAACAACGAAACGAGCACCGCACAGGCTGATTTCCTGGCGCGCGCACAGCTATACATGGGCGACTGGCAGGCAGCCAATCGCTTCATGGCAGACCTGCGTGCCGTCACCGGCGAGGACGTGCGCCGTGTGTCGCGCCGCTACCTGCGCAACGTGCAGTGGGTGTACATCGGCGATCCGGCGCGCATCACGCGCAAGCTGGCGGAGTCGTTCTAGCGAGACCCGTCGTCGGCGCGCCACAACAGCGTGCGCGCCGCATCGGCCAGTAGTCGATTGGTTGCCACCGCATCGCCGGCAAAGGCATCGCGCCGGCCGTTCCACGCCGTAAAGACGCCTCCCGCCTCCTCGATAATTGGGAGCAATGGCGCGACATCCCATGGTTGCACGATAGGATCGACCATCACCTCGGCTCGGCCCGTGGCAACAAGCAGGTAGCCGTAACAGTCACCCCAGCCGCGGCTCATGTGCGCCCGTTGCGACAGCACGTCCCAACCCGCGCGCTGCTCGGCCCTCGCGAACAAACGGTCATCGGTGACAAGTACGGTGGCCGCCTCGATGGCTTCGATGCAACTGACGCGTGCCCGCGCCCCGTTATGCCAGCATCCCTCGCCGGGTGCGGCCGCGATGTATTCCTCGACCGCCGGGAAGGCCGCGGCTCCCGCCAGGACGTCATTGCCTTCGCACACCGCCACGCAGGTTCCCCACAGCGGAACGCCGCGCACGAAGCTCTTGGTGCCGTCAATGGGATCCAGCAGCCAGCGCCGACCGCTCGCGCCAGGCGTCTCCCCGAACTCCTCGCCGAGCACGCCGTCCGCGGGGAAGCGCGCGTGGATCCACTCGCGCGCCAGTTGCTCGGCGGCGCGGTCGGCGAGCGTGACGGGCGATCCGTCCTGCTTGATCTCGACCGCCAGGTCCTGTTTATAGTAGCGAAGCGCTACTAATGAAGCGAGCCGGGCCACTTCAAGGGCCGACTCCATTAGCACGGCGGGTGAACTCATCACGTGGCCGATGCCGCGCCGGTCGCCGGCCATGCTGCGCACGTCGCCGCGCTCATGACGGAAACTCCTCGGCCAGCACGCGAGGATCGATGGCGCCGGTGTACAGCGCCATGCCGACAATCGCCGCCGCCACGCCACGGTCCTCGAGGGCGCGCAGGTCCGCCAATGAGCCAATCCCTCCCGACGCGAAGACCGGAAAGGGCGACGCATCGACGACATCTTCCATCAAGGGCAGGTCAGTCCCCTGCATGCGTCCTTCACGGTGCACCGCCGTCACGAGCAGCCCGGCAAGCGGCAGGTCCGACACGTCATCGAGCACCGAGAGGACGTCGCGCGAGAGCGTTCTGGTCCAGCCGCGCGTGGTGATTCTTCGTTCGCGCACATCGGCGGCGAGCATGCACTGCCCGGGATGATCCAGCGAGATCTGGGCCAGCCAGTCTGGATCTTCGAGCGCACGGGTGCCCAGCACGACGCACGCCGCGCCCGCTTCGAGGAGTGCATGCACGTCATCCTCGGTGCGGACGCCGCCCCCCACCTGGCAGGGTGCTGCGCCGTCCCAGAGAATTTGCGTGATGGCGTCGCGGTTCGAACCGCGTCCCGTGGCTCCGTCGAGATCAACGAGATGCAGGCGGCTAAACCCGGCATTGGCCCACTGGCGCGCGATGCGCAGCGGATCGGTCAGCCGCAGCTCTTCGCGGCTGAACTCTCCCCCAACGAGCTGTACCACATGCCCCTCACGAAGGTCGACGGCCGGTATGGCGAGCATGGAAGTCCGCGAGGACGAACTGGGGAAGCAGCGGGTCGCGCGAAACACCTGAGCTTGGAAGCTGGCAGGCGTCGGGTGAATTGGCGAGGCGCAGCGTGGTATGCGGCGTTCATCACATGGACTGATCGGGCCCTCCCCTCGGCCCCCTCTGTTCACCATGAGTTCAGTAGCCCAACCCTTCAATTGGCTTCAAAATTCCCGTAGATTTCCGAGGTTACAGGGGAAGCCCCCTTTTATTCCCAAAACATCAAGCAAGGCTTGCGGAGGAACAACATGCGGTTCATCGGTTCGGCGCTCGTGGCGAGTGCCTTTGTACTCGGAGCATGTGGTGGCAGTGGCGAGAAGGCCCCGGCGGCGGAAAATGCGGCCCCGGCAGCGGCAGCCGCTCCGTCAGCGGCTGGCACAGCGGCCGCGATCACGGGCACGACGCACGAAGTGAAGATGTACGGCGACGAAAAGGGCTACCGCTTCGAGCCGAAGGACATCACGGTCAAGGCCGGCGACGGAATCAAGTTCACCTTCATGACGGGCGGCCCCCACAACGTGGCGTTCAACCCGGCCGACATTCCGGTCGACGTGAAGCCACAGCTCGACGCCAACATGGGCGCCGACAAGATGGCGGAGCTCTCGAGCAAGATGCTCATGAACCCCAATGAGTTCGTGACGATTTCGTTTGCGAACATCAAGCCGGGCACCTACGCCTTCAACTGCACGCCGCATCTCGCAATGGGCATGAAGGGCACGGTCACGGTTCAGTAGTCCGCTGCGGCAGACGCCGCGCGGCGAGATTTGACCGACTGACGGGCAGGTCCGGCATCCGGATCTGCCCGTTTCGTCTTATGTTGCCCGTGATGCCTCACGTCGGGTCTCGCCCAATGTCACGCGCCGATTGGCTGGCCGCGAGAGCCTTGCTCGCGTCGCGGCGCCTGCGGCCATTCGTGCCGTTCGGTCTCGTCGCATTTGCCCTGATCTTTGTTGTGGTCTACGCGGTGCGGGGTCCACTGGCCGATCGCGCCGCCGCCACACAGCGGGCCGCGGGCCGCGCCGTCGCCACTGAACGCGATACACTGCCGCTCGTCTCGGCCGTGCAAGCCGCACGTGCGACACTGATGGCGAAGGACTCGGCCTTGCGCGCGATGCAGTTTCAGGCGGAGGCGCAAGCCGCGGCGCCGGCACTTTCCGCGGATATGCAGCGAGGGCGCGATTCACTGCGGGCGACGCTGGCACAGCTCGAGAGTGCGCTCGACAGAGCGTCCAAGGCGCCGCTGGCCGCTTCGTATCGCGCACTCGGCAATACCCGCGCACTGAAGCCAGTCGGCGGAGTCCAGTCGCTGCTCGACACACTCGACTTGCTGGAACGCACACGACAGGCGCTCGATCCCGTGGAAGCTCCGCAGCGGGAGTTCGCTCAGTTGAGTCAACGTGCCAATGCTGTCGGCAAGAGCCTTCAGACCCTCGGCCAGTCAAGGCGCGCCGCGCTGGTGCGGCAAATCGCCGGCATCGAAAGCGGCGTCGGTGACGGATCTCATCGGGAGACTCTGGCGGTCGATACCGCCGTGGCGCGGGCCGTCCGTGACAGCGCGACTCTTGCCGCGTCGAATGCTGAACAACGACTTCGGGATGCAAGACAATGGCACGCCGCGGTGCGGGAGCGTGCTGATTCCGCGGCGCGTGATCGAGCCGCGCGCATTCTCGGCGCATCGCCGTTCGCCGCAGCCCTCAGTGCCCTGATGGTCGTTGTCGTCCTGAGCTTCACGATGGTTGTCATCGCTGAGGTGCGAACGCCGACGATTGCGCACGTGCGCGAGGTAGAGCGTCTCACGGGTGTTCCAGTCCTCACGACCGCCGAGCGTTTTCATGTGCCTCATGAAGGACGCGCGCGACTGCAGCCAGGCGTCGGCGTGGACCCGTTTCGCATGGTCTACCTTGCACTCACGGCGAGCGGAACGCGCGAACGCACCGTCTGCGTGACCGGCGACAGCGCGCCGACCACTGCGGCGGTGGCGGCGCGGCTGGCGGTCAGCGCCGCCGCCGATGAACGCGCGACGCTGCTCGTCGATCTTGCTCCAGGCATTCCAGCCACCTCCGCGTACTTTGGCTGGCGAGAGGAGCCTGGTTTCACCGAGGCCATTGCCGGCGTGCGACTCTGGAGAGAGGTGGCGCGGCCCATCGGCGCGAGTGAAGGACTCGCGGTCGATGTCATTCCTTCAGGCGGCCCGCGACAGGACACGAGTGATTCTGTACAGAACGCGAGCGCACGCGCGGAGTTCACGACATTCACCGCCGAATACGACTTTGCTGTATTGGTGGCGCCGACCCCGTTATCGGTGAGACTGGCAGCACTCACATGTGATGGTCCGCCGACGATTCTGGTGTTGCGCTCGGCAAAGACGCGTCTCACCTCAATGAAGCAACTGGTAACATCGCTTCGCGAGGACGGTGTAAATGTCTACGGAATACTGTTAGTAGACCAATAGTGTCTTTATATTGTCTCGATTATGTATCATAAAATCATACTTAATTGAGATGCCGCTGTGTATCGATGAGAGACCATCCTCAGAGATTCGAGGTGTTGCCGGATTTGGAGCGCGATGACGCGCCGAGATCGTTTGGCGCAGGTGGAGGCTTTATCGTCGCTTCGAGATGTTATTGAAAGCGTCACCGGGACGATCGCACTCGCTCACCGCGCGATGTCGGCCTTCGCGTCGTTCGTGCGGCGCCCGTTTCGTCTCTGTATGTTTCGTGACGCATCCGCCGAGGCTCTTCCATCGCCATGACCGGCTACTCCGACCGCATCAATCACGCGCTTGCTTTCGCGGCAAAGCACCACGACCGTCAAGTCCGGAAAGGGACGCGGCTGCCGTACATCACGCATCCTGCCAACGTCGCGATCATCCTCACGCGCTACGACCAGGACGATATCACGGTCGTGGCCGGCATCCTGCACGATGTCGTGGAGGACTGCGTGACGGAGAACTGGACGCAGGAGATGCTCGAGGAGCGGATTGGCGAGAAGTTCGGCATGGATGTGCTGGAGACGGTGCTGATGGTCACGCATCGCAAGGTGGATGACGACGGCAACGAGATGGACAAGGAAGAGCAGAGTGCGGACTACTTGCTGCGCTTGATGCACGCCAACGAAGCCGCGCGATGGGTGTGCGCCGCGGACAAGGTCCATAACGCCTGTTCGATTCTCGCGGACTTGCGGCGCACCGTGGATCCGGAATCGGTGTGGGGACGCTTTGCCGTGGGCAAGGAAGGCACGATTCGCTGGTATCGTGATGTGCACGACCGGTTGCAGGAGCTGGGGTTCGCGGGACACATCCTCCCCGAGCTGCGCGATGTCGCCGAAGCGCTCGAGCGGTACTCGGATATCGGTGCGGGACAGTCAGGCGGCTAACGGCCGCACCGCTCCTCACGCCAGCACGCTGCGTTCGAAGGGTCACCCGCGATTCGCGAGTGACCCTTCGTGGTGTCTCCCGGCCAGAATTTCTGTGTGCACCGCCTCCGTCGTGACATCACGAGCGCGGCAACGTGGCGTCAGGACGCCGGGTACGTACGGGTTACATAGTCGTTGAGGATGACGAGGAACTCCTCGACAATCCGATCGCCCTTCAGCGTCTTGAGCAGTGCGCCATCGACATACACCGGCGCCTTGGGTTCTTCAAAGGTACCGGGCAGCGAGATGCCGATGTTGGCGTGCTTGCTCTCACCAGGCCCGTTCACCACGCAGCCCATGACCGCCACCGTCAGTTCTTCCACGCCCGGATGCGACGCCCGCCACACGGGCATCTGCTCGCGCACATAGGTCTGGATATCCTCGGCGAGCTTTTGGAAGTACGTGCTCGTCGTGCGGCCGCATCCAGGACACGAGGTCACCTGCGGCATGAACGAGCGCAATCCAAGTGACTGAAGAATCTGCTGTGCGACCAACACCTCCTCCGAGCGGTCGCCGCCGGGACGCGGTGTCAGCGAGACGCGAATCGTATCGCCAATGCCCTCGCCGAGCAGGATCGCCAGCGCTGAGGACGACGCGACAATCCCCTTCATGCCAAGACCCGCCTCGGTCAGTCCAAGGTGCAGCGGATAATCGCAGCGCAGGGCGAGCCGGCGATAGGCATCCACCAGGTCCTGCACCTGAGAGATCTTGCACGAGATGATGATCTGGTCGTGCCGCAGCCCCGTTTCTTCGGCGAGCGCCGCACTGCGCAGCGCGCTTTCAAGCATCGCCTCGATGTAGACATCCTTGGCGTCGCGCGGCGTGGCACTGGCCGCGTTGACGTCCATCATCTCGGTAAGCAGATCCTGGTCAAGCGAACCCCAGTTCACGCCAATGCGCACCGGCTTGGCGTTGTCCACCGCGATCTGCACGATGGTGCGGAAGTTCTCATCACGCCGCTTGCCCCCGACGTTGCCAGGATTGATGCGGTACTTGGCGAGCGCCCGCGACGTCGCCGGATACTTGGCGAGCAGCAAGTGGCCATTGTAATGGAAATCGCCGATGATCGGAACATCCACGCCGGCATCGGCGACGCGGCTCGCCATCTCGGGGACCGCGGCAGCAGCCGCATCGTTGTTTACCGTGACGCGCACGAGCTGCGAACCGGCACGGGCCAGCGCGATGACCTGTTCGGCCGTCGACACGGGATCGGCCGTGTCCGTGTTGGTCATCGACTGTACCACCACAGGATGCGCCGACCCGACGGCGACGTTGCCGACGAAGGTGGTGACGGTATGACGGCGGGCGGAAAAGACCACGGCAGTTGGGGCTGGAGACGGGATGAAAACTAACGTGCGGTGGACGCCAGCACCTCACGGCGCGATCTTCCAGCAGGACCATCCGTCAAGGAACCACGCCTCATGCCAGACGTACCCGAATCCTCGCCAGCCCAGGCAACCGAAACACCACTCCCACCCCGCCCCAGCCTGCTGCGACGGCACTGGGGCAAGATGACACTACTGACGATCGTGTTTGTCCCGCTGATCGGCATGTCGCTCTGGGTGGGTATCACGCTCACCTACACGTACTCTGACGGCACGCGCACCGGATTCGTCCAGAAGCTTTCGCGCAAGGGATGGCTCTGCAAGACGTGGGAAGGCGAGCTGGCCATGACCACGGTACCGGGAACCGCGCCGCAGATCTACTCTTTCTCGGTCCGCAGCGACTCCGTGGCGCGCGAGATTGAGAAGATTCAGGGGAGCCAGGTCACGCTCCACTACAAGGAACACCGCGGCGTTCCGACGAGTTGCTTTGGCGAGACGCAGTACTACGTGGACGGAGTGCGGGGGACGAAGTAAAGCGGATGCCTTACACCAACTGCAACGCATGCGGCGCCAAGGCGCTGGTCGGTGCCACGCGCTGCCCGCGGTGCCAGGCGCCCTTTGTTTCGTACGACATCAAGGGCGAACGTGTCCCCACGGTCAATTGCCCCAACTGCGGCGTGCAGCGGCCCGTCGCCATAGGCGTCTGTCCGAACTGTCTCACTTCGACCGCGCCGGCTGGAGCGCGGCTGACGCGCGGACTAGTCGTGATTGGTCTCGGCATCGCCTTGATCATGGCGGTGGGCTATGTCATCTCGCGTCGCGTTGATCGCGCCAATGGTGCCGCTCGCGCCGCCAGCACGACCGCTGCCTTGAATGCCGCCGCGGAACCAATCGTGTCGCGGGACTCAGCGACACGCGACACCGCAGACTCGGGATCCCTTGCGACGGCGACTCGTCCTGTCGTCACCGCACCGGCCATCACGCCAGACGCCGCAGCGCCAATACAGCACGCGCCCTCTGCACCGGCAGCGCGTGCGCCAACCGCCACTCCAGTCACGTCAGCGCCGGTGCGTCCGCCGAGTGGTGCTCCGCCCGCAACGCACATGGCGGTCATCGACCCGGCCACAATTCCACCGAAGCCAGCTCCTCCTCCGAAGATCGCCGTTCCTGACACCGGAGTTTGGGAGTTTGCGGTCGCCAACACCTGGGTCCGCGTGCGCTCGGCACCGAGCCGTGAGAGCGAGATGCTGCGCATGGTTGACTCGGCGCAGCGGGTACGGCTTGGCCCACCGCAAAGCGGTTGGCGCCCTGTGCGCGTGGGAGTCGACCGTGGCTGGGTCGACCCGCGGCTCTTCACCGTGGTTCCGGCGCCGCGTCCGTAGGGACGCTACTCTTCCAGTTTCCGCCCGAACTCCGCGCGGATGCGCACGGTGCGGCCCAGTTCATCGGTGCTTTGCAGCACCTTCTGCCTGAGGTCGAGTGGCAGCGCCGGATGATCACGCAAGAACTGCTGCACGATGTCGAGCGCCTCGGCCTCACTTTGTCCGCCGATGAACGCGCCGAGCCATGATCCAAGGAAGAAGATGCGTCGGTTGGCCTGGATGAACGGCAGCGCATCGAGAGCCGGCCGCAGATAGGCGCGAGTCATTGCCTGATGCTCCAGCGCGTTGAATGCGCCGAGCGATCCGCTGGCCCAGTCCTCATTGATGGTGGAGTCCGCGAAGTAGCGGCGGAAATACTCAGCCTTCGTCGCGGCACTTCCACGCGCTGCGCCCACGGTGAACGCGCGCCGTCGTCCGTCAGGGGTCGTGTCGCGCGCCATCTGCGCGGCAAGCCGCGCCGTGGCATCGTCTGTTCCGAGCACCATCAGGTGCGTGACGATCTCCCACCGCAGCGGATCGCGAACGGCATCACCCGCCGCTGAATCGGCCGCGAGCACGCCACGGAGCCTGTCCAGCGCGTTCGCCGAGCGCGACACACTGACAAAGGCATCGAGATAGGCGCGGCGAATCCCATACGAGCGCGCGGCATTCCCCGCCCCGTCCCACAGGAATTCCTCGACGCGTGGCAGCAGTGAGTCACGCGCCGCCTCCACGAGATACGCGTTCAACGCGCGGCTCAAACGCCCGAGCTGTGTTGGTACGCTCTGCTCGTCGGCCTCCTTTGGCAGATCGCGGACGACGAGCGACACAAAGCGTGCGGGATGCAACCGTGCCGCGCGCACCTCGTCCCAGAGCGTTCCCCAGAGCATGGTGCGCAGCATCGGATCGCCGACGCCGGCCAGCGCACCGTTCAACAAGACGCGACGGCTCATCGAGTCGAGCACGACCAGCTGATATCCGAAGTCACCGAAGTTTGCGTAGACGAACTGCACGCCAGCCAAACCACGCGCCGCAGGGATGCCGACGACGGACTCGCGCAACTCGACGTCGAATGTCCTGTACGTGCTGATGGTCTCGAGGCCACGACGCCGACGCTCTGCACAAACGCTGTCACAGCGCGCTGGCGCCTGCGCCACCACCACCTGCGTGCGCAGCGGCCAGCTTCCCTGCCCCGAGACGCTCGTCAGCACGGGTCGCTGCACCAACAGCAGTGCTTCGATCTGTCCGTGCTTCATCGTCACACGCGCCTCGACCTCCGGCATGCCCGGACGCAGCATCCACTGCTTGCCCCATGCACTGAGATCGCGATGCGCCGCCTCGCCCACTGACGCCAGAAGGTCCTGCCAAGTGGCGTTTGCGTACGCATGCGTAGCCAAGAACTGCTGCACGCCGCGCTGAAACGCCCGATCGCCGACGAGATAGTTCAACTGTTTGAGCACCGACGGCGCCTTGTTATAGACGATCGCACCGTAGTTGCTCTTGGCTTGGTCCAGATTGCCAAGTTGCTGCCAAAGCGGCGTCGTGCCGGCCGTTTGATCCACGCCGTACGCCACCGGCTTGTTGCCGAGGTAGAACGACTTCCACGCCTCGCTCTTCGGCTCGAGGTCGTCGAGTGCCTTGGCCGCCATGTAGGTCGCGAAGCCCTCCTTGAGCCAGAGATCGTCAAACCACCGCATCGTGACGAGATCGCCGAACCACTGATGGGCGACTTCGTGCAGAATGGTGCTAAATCGGCCGAGCACGCGCGGGATGGTGGGTCGTTCACGGAAGATGAAGCGATCCTCGTTGAAGAAAATGGCACCGGGATGCTCCATGCCGCCGAACGGAAAGGCCGGCGCCAATACGAAGTCGAACTTCTCGAACGGATATGGACGGGCGAAGTACTTCTCCATCCACCCCAGCGCGCGCTGATTGAGCGCCAGCAACGTATCGAGGTCAGCCTCCTTGGCGCGGGACGCGCGCACCAGCACGCTGATGGTGCGGCCATCTACCGTTGATGACACGCGATGCCATGGGCCGGCTGCGAAGGCGATCAGGTATGTGCTGATGGGCCGAGTTTCGGCGAAGTGGTGCGTGAACGCGGCGGTGGTCGTATCGGTACTGCGCAACGATCCGTTGGCGATCACCGTCCAGGACGCGCGTGCGCGCAGCGCGAAGGTGACGCGCGCCTTCAGATCGGGCTGATCGAAGCAGGGAAAAAGTTGGTTGGCATCGGCCGGAACAAGGAGCGTGTACAGATAGTCACTGCCGTCTGTGCGATCTGGAGCCCGGATGATCGACGCACCGGCAGGGGCAATATCGGCAACGAAATCGATGGTGACGGTGTTGTCACCTGGCTGGAGCGCTGACGCCGGGATTCGAATGTGCGCTCCGTTGAAGTCGGGCTGAACAATGCGAGTGGCATTGACTACCAAATCACCAAGCCGCCGGCCGCGGAAATCGAGGATGACATCAGCGCTTCCGGTGCGACGAAAGCGGACGACCACGCGACCCGGTGCGCTATCGAGCGCCGTGACGTCGAGGGACAGGTCGTACCTCACATCAGAGAGGGAGCGAGCCCTCGCCACGGCCAGCGCCTGCGAGACGCCGCGATCCATGAGCGAGGAATCGCCGACGGCGGGGCGGGGGACGGCAGCGAGAAGAGCAGCCAGAAAGAGCAGCACTGGGAGAGTGGCGAGGGTGGGCGTCTAACTTCCGGAAGGAGCCAGCGTAGGGCAACTGGAAAGTGAGGGAGGGGGGTGCCCTTGCTAATTCACGGATAATTCGTACGTTCAGTGTGATGCGATCTAGAGACCTGGTTCGTCCGGGTCTCTTTTTCGTGCCAGCCCAGCGCGGGGGGCTCCAGTGGTCCCGTGTACAGTTACGATCCGCTTCGACTCAGGACAGGCCTGAGCTAGCGATCAAGAAAACAGGAGCAGGGAATGCGTACGACCGGCAAAGTGAAGTGGTTCAATGATGCGAAGGGCTTTGGTTTCATTACTCCCGACAACGGAACCAAGGACTGCTTCGTGCACTACAGCGCCATCCAAGGTTCGGGCTTCAAGTCGCTCGCCGAAGGCGACGCGGTTGAGTTCGAAATCGTGCAGGGCGCGAAGGGCCCGGCCGCTGAGAACGTCACCAAGGTCAACGGCTAAGCTTCGCTAGGCTGGTTGTCCGACAGGGAAGGGCCCCGGGAGACCGGGGCCCTTCTTGTCTTCGTTCGCAGCGGCGTCAGCCACTCGAGCCTTGATTACCATCGACTGCATCCCACTCCTTGGAGGGTGGCCGGCCGCGACGCGGCGGGATGACATGTTCAATCGCTTCCGTCAGCTTGGCATGCAGATCGCGGCGGATGCGTTCGAGGTCGACGTGTATTGCCAAATGACCAGCTGGCGAAGAAATGACCCCTTCACGCGAACTCAGTGCTTCTTCGGCCAAGAGCAGCGCAGTCGGTGTCGGTATTGAGTAGTCGCGGGTGAGATCGATGGCTAGGGCGACCTGTTCGATGCTCGCCATAGAGAGGCGACGAGCAATCCCCTGTCGTCCTCGTTCGAATCCACGAATGGGGTATCGCGAGAGGATGTTGTCGAGGTCTTTCTTGGCTATTCCAAGAGCGAAAGCGGCGGTGCCAGAGGTTACGGCGCGCATTTAAAGATTTTCTAAAATGATTATAAACAAAACTCGCGCGAGTCTGATAAATAGCTGCGCCTGTAACAGATTGTCAAGAAGCAATTAAAGCGACACATAAAAACAAATGGCTACAGGTACGTAGTGTGTCGTACTCTTCTGGCAGAGTCCACTCCAGAAATCAATGAAGACGGCACCAAGGAACATCCGTGGTGCCGTCTTTTTCGCTCGGCTAGCTACAAACTGTCACTCGAAGTCGGGGATGATCCGCCGATTCAGCTGCGTGTGCGTGTCTCGGATCCGCTAGTCTTGGATCAGGGCCTTCGCCGCAGCAATCTGGCGTCTGACCGCCTCAGGGCCGGTTCCCCCATCCAAATTACGGTGACCGAGCGATGTGTTCGGGGACAGCTCATCCATCACATCTGGCTCAAACGCCGCGTTCGCGGACTTGAACGAGGCGAACGGAAGAGCCGTCATTTCGACACCCTTCTCCTCCGCCTCGCGGACGAGCTGTCCCACGGCTCCGTGCGCCTCACGGAAAGTCACCCGCTTTCGCACGAGATAATCTGCGAGGTCCGTCGCCATCATGGAGCTCGTTACGGCGGCCTTCATCCGATCGCGGTTGAACGAGAGCGTGGCGAGCGACCCCGTCACTGCCGGCAGCAATAGCGACGTCCCATCGACGGCGTCAAACAGACTTCGCTTGTCCTCCTGAAGATCCTTGTTGTATCCGCTGGGGAGCCCCTTGAGCGTACCCAACAACGCGACGAGATCGCCAAGCATGCGCGCTCCACTGCCGCGTGCGAGCTCCAGCGCATCGGGATTCCGTTTCTGCGGCATCATGGAAGAGCCCGTGCTGTACGCGTCTCCAAAGCGAACAAAGGCAAACTCGCTGGACCCAAACAGAATTAGGTCCTCTGCCAGGCGCGACAGATGCGCGCCGAGTACGGCGAGCGCAAATAGCGTTTCGGCGATGAAGTCGCGATCGCCGACGGCGTCGATGCTATTGTGCGAGATCGCCTGAAAACCAAGGGCGTCCTTGATCGCGCGGCGATCGACGGGAAATGCGGATCCGGCAATCGCACCAGAGCCCAGCGGGAGCACGCTCGCGGCCGTGGCCGCCGCGGAGAGGCGCTGACGGTCGCGCGCAATGGGCCAGAAGTGGGACAGCATCCAGTGCGCGCCGCTCACCGGCTGCGCCCGCTGCAAATGCGTGTAAGCCGGCATGATGTCGCGCTCGAGCGACTCGGCCTGTACGATCATCGTCTGTTGCAAGTCAGCCAGCATCGCGTCGAGCTTCGTGCAGGCGTCAATGGTCCACAGCCGAGTAGCCGTTGCCACCTGATCGTTGCGCGACCGTCCCGTGTGCAACCGAGATGCCACGCCGCCAACGACATCGTGCAGCAGACGGTCGATAATCGTGTGCACATCTTCGTCACCGGCTTCCGGCCGGGCACCGGCGGCGATGCGACGACCCACTTCCTCCAAACCGCGCACCATCTCGTTGACTTCATCATCGGCAAGGACACCCGCCGCCCCGAGCGCGCTCGCCCACGCCTTGGAGAGCGCAACGTCGAAAGGCCACAGCCGGAAATCGACGTCCACTGACCGATTGACCGCTTCGAGCTCCGGTGCGGGGCCTCCGGCGAAGCGTCCACCCCAGAGCTTATGCGATTTGGTACCGCCTGATTTGGTATCGGACATGGCAATGCCGTGATAATCGGTGGATCAAAGGGAGGCAACAGAAACTACATATTTATGCGGTTCAAGGCAATCAACAGGGACGAGGCGTATCGGCTGACGTCGCGCTCAGGTCAGCGTCCCGCGAGCGTCAGGAGGCGTCGAGAGACCCGATCTCGAGCCGCCTCGCTGCGGCAGATGAGCAAGACCGTATTTTCGCCGGCAATCGTGCCCACAATATCAGGGTCCGCTTCGGCATCGATAGCCTCGGCGATTGGCTGCGCGCCGGCAGAGAAGGTCTTGACGACGATGAGCTCGCGAGTGAACTCCAGTTTCTGAAAAAGCTGCGGGAGCAAACTGGAAAGCACCGCCCGCCCTTCCTCTCCGGAATGTTCACCGGCGGTGTAGCGCACACCGCTCGGCGTTGGCACACGCGCAATGCGCAGGTCGCGCATGTCGCGGGACAGCGTCGACTGGGTAACTTCCCAGCCGCGTTCTATCAGCAGCTGCCGGAGCTCCTCCTGGCTGCCGATGGCGCGCGTGGAGACCAGCTCGAGAATGGCGTCTTGGCGTTTACGTTTTGCGGCGGTCACGGGAGTCCTTGATGGCTTCGAGAGGATAGCATGGGCCGACGAAGTCCGTAAGCCGGATTGACTTTTCGCTATCGCAATATTATGCATCATTTTGTGCATAAGATACCAGTAGGTGTACTCGGCGCCAGTGGCTATGCTGGGCGCGAACTCTGTGCGCTGGTGCAACGGCACCCGCGCCTCGAACTTGCCTTTGCCACCGCAAACGGACGACGCGGTGAAACGGCCGAGTTGCCGGGCGGCGGCACCGTGACGTTTGCTGCGCCCGACGACGTTCCCCTTTCAAGCGCGGCGCTGGTATTCAGTGCGTTGCCGCATGGCACCAGCGCCGAATGGGTGCAGCGCACACGCGATGCGGGTGCGCGCGCCATCGATCTGTCTGCCGATCTACGCATCGGGAACACCGAAGCAGATGTCGTCTACGGCCTCACCGAGGCGCGGCGCGAGGCCGTGCGTGGTGCCGAACTCGTCGCCAACCCCGGCTGCTATCCGACGAGCATTCTGATGGGACTCCTGCCGTTGCTCGAGGAGCGTCGGATTGCCACCGGCGCCACGATCAGCGTGAGCGCGGCCAGTGGTGTCACGGGCGCCGGAATGACGCCACGCGCGGACTTGCTGTTCGGCGAAGTGACCGAGAACTTTCGAGCATACGGCATCGGCAACACGCATCGTCATCTCAACGAGATGCGCGCCTTTGCGTTGGAGGAAGGCATTGACGCCGACCTTGTCTTCACGCCGCACCTGCTGCCAACCGCGCGCGGAATTTTGGCCACGATGACGGTGCCGCTTTCCGCGCCTATCGAAGATCCGCTTGGGTTGTGGCAGCGTCGTTTCCACAACGAGCGTTTTGTGGAGATCGTGAAGACGCCTCCGGAAACACGGCACGTCGCGCACCGCAACGTAGTGCGCATCACCGTGACCACGCTGGCGCACGTGCGACAGCCGACGCTGCTGGTGCTGTCGGCCATCGACAATCTGATGAAAGGCGCGGCTGGCCAAGCGTTGCAGAATGCCAACTTGATGCTCGGCCTCGATGAGGCGATGGGGCTTCCGACGTGAGGCGCGTGGTGAAGATCGGCGGGCGCGCACAGGGCGATGCGCAACTCATCGTGCAGCTCGCCGCCGCCACAGGCCGCGGGGAATCACTGGTAATCGTGCATGGCGGCGGTGACGAAGTGTCGGCGCTACAGCGGCGGCTTGGGCTCGAGCCACAGTTCCGCGGCGGCCGCCGCGTGACGAGCGTCGAGGACCTGGAACTCGTGCGCATGGTTCTTTCGGGCGCGACGAACAAGCGGCTCGTCGCGCAATTACTGAGTGCCGGGGTGCGCGCGGTCGGGATTTCGGGCGAAGACGCCGCGATGCTCACTGCGCATGTCACCGATCCGGAGTTCGGACGCGTCGGTGGCGCGATGACGGCGCACGCGGTACTGCTGACGCACCTGTGGAGCGGCGGCTTCATTCCCGTCGTCTCGCCGGTGGGGAGAGACGCCGATGATCCGCACGGCGGCGGGCTCAACGTGAATGGCGACGATGCCGCAGCCGCCGTTGCGGCAGCGCTTGGCGCGGACGAACTGCTGCTGGTGGCTGACGTGCCGGGTGTGCTGGACGATGTGGGCGCGACAATACCCGAGCTCAACACCGCGGCCGCCACCGCACTCGTCGCCAAGGGCGTGGCGAAAGGCGGCATGGCGGCCAAGCTTGAAGCGGGCATGCTTGCCTTGCGCGGCGGTGTTCGCCGAGTGCGCATTGGCGACTTGCGCGCGATCACCGACGCGTCGATCGGCACGCGTCTTCTATTGTCCCAAGCACCTGCTTCCTGAGGCCCCCGCGATGACCACTGTACTTGCCGCGTCCGCTGATGCCATCCTGGGCACCTATCGCCGAGCGCCAATGGAACTGGTGCGAGGCGCCGGCGTCGAGTTGTTCGACGCCGAGGGGAAGCGGTACCTCGACTTTGTGGCCGGCATTGCCGTCAACGCGCTTGGTTACGCCGACGCCGGCCTGGAACAGGCGATGCGCAGCGCACTCGACAGCGGCGTCGTGCACGTGTCGAACCTGTACCGCACGTCGGCCGGCGAACGCCTGGCAGAAAAGCTGGTCGAACACTCGTTTGCGGATCGCGTCTTTTTCTGCAACTCCGGGGCAGAAGCCAATGAAGGCGCGTTCAAGATGGCGCGGCGCTGGGCGCGCGCGCAGGCGCCGGCGAAGCACGAGATCATTGCGTTGCGCGGAGCGTTTCATGGACGGCTGTTCGGCACGCTCGCCGCGACGGACCGTCCGCAGTACCGCATGCCATTCCGTCCGCTCGCTGGCGGCATTTCCATCGCTGAGCGCGATTTGGGCGAACTGGAGAGCGTGCTGAATCCCGAGACGGTTGCAGCGGTGATCGTCGAGCCGGTGCAGGGTGAAGGCGGCGTGCGGGTGCTCGAGCCCGAGTTCCTGCGTGGACTGCGGCAACTCACGCAGGAGAGAAACGTCCTGCTGATCCTGGATGAGATCCAATGCGGCTACGGCCGTACGGGGACGTTCTGGGCGTATGAGCATGCAGGAATCACGCCCGACATCCTGACCACCGCCAAGCCAATGGCAGGCGGGCTGCCGATGGGCGCGGTGCTGATGACGCAAGCGGTGGCCGATGCGATGCAGCCCGGCGATCACGGCACAACCTTTGGCGGCGGCCCCTTTGTGGCCAACGTGGCGCTGCACGTCTTTGACCGACTGCATGATGCGGCGATGCTGCAGCATATCGCCGAACACGGCGCATGGTTGGGCGATGCGCTGCGCGCGATGGCCGGCCGTTCGACGAAAATCCGAGCCGTACGCGGCATCGGCTTCATCTGGGGGCTCGATGTCACCGACGCCGCCAAAGATGTCGTGGCGCGTGCGCTCGACCTGGGTCTGCTGGTTTGCTCCGCAGGCGAGCACACGGTGCGGTTGCTGCCGCCGCTCGTGATGGGACGGGCTGATCTCGCGCGCGGCGTGCAGCTGCTGGAGCAGGCAATCGGATAACAGTCCCGCGCGGACGAACGGCAGAAGGCCGGCGTGTTTCACACACGCCGGCCTTTCGTCATCAGGGCGTCAGTTGCCGGTGGCGCAGGAACGCTTGAATTCGATGGCGGCCTTTTTGGGGTTCTCGACAAGCGACCAGAACTCCGCGAGGTACTTGTGCATGCGCTCCTTCATGGCTGGCGACAGGGCCGCGAGGGTCATGTAAGCGGAGTCCGTTGCCTCACGCCGAGCTTTGAAGTGCTCGATGGCCGGTGTGAGCTGTTCTGCGGTGCGACAGTCACCGCGCCATAGGCGCTCACGCACGTTCTTGATCGGGAGTCCCGAGTTGGGGACAGCATACCGGGTGTCCACGGCGCCTGACCAGTCGAAGTCGAACGGCACGGGATGGACGATGCCGGTGGTGTCCTTGAGCAACGTAATGTTGTGCAGCCCGGACACCGACCAGTCGGTATTGCCGATCATGTACTCAAACAACTGCACGTTGCCCCACTGTTCCGGTTCAAGATCCTCGAAGTAGGCACCCTTCGTTTCAAACTTCTTCGCCTTGCGACGCTGGGCAAGATCGCCATCATCTTCGACGAAGAATGCCCAGCTCTGCACGGGCTTGGCCTTGCCCGTCGAGTCCTGGTAGGTCACGTGCGCCAGGCGCACGCGATAGCTCCACGGCGTGATGGCCTGGTACATCCGATAGACGGCGGCCTCCTGCAGGATGTACTGCTCATACTCGGAGTTCGATGGGCGGCAGGTTGACGCGAGCTTCAGCGTCCGGTTTCCCTCGAAGAGTGTGTTCTTTGCCGCGGGCTTGGCGATCTCGACCTTGAGCGGCGGAAAATCACAGTTACGCACTTGGCGGCGAAAATGCCCGCGGGTGCGGAGGGTCGTGGCCACCTTGACGATGGCACCGGCCGAATCCTTGTACGCCAACTCAGCGGGATGCGTGACGCGATCCGTCGAGTCACGATCCTTGATGAGCTTGGCGAGATTCGTGGAAATGGTGATCTCGAGCGGTTCTGTCTTCTTGAAGAGTCCCTGTGCGCCTGCCGGCGCCGCGCCGAGCAGCGCAGCGAGCAAGGCGGCGGTGCGCGCGTACGGCATCACCGGACTTCCACGCGCTCAATGTCCACGCCGCTGATTGAGCGCAGCGTGTCGTTGACGACGCCGGGCGTCACGGTGTCAGCGAGGTCCACGCCATACTCTGCGCACCGGCCGCCGCCGCCGTCGTCCGCTCGCTCGGCGCCCATGTACTTCCAATGTTTGAAGAGACCGGCAAACTCACGCTCAATCAATGAACGCGTGGTCTCGAGGTCGCGGCAATGCACCCGCAACAGGTGCGTGAAGTCGTGCCGTGGGATGGCCTCCGCTTCGCTCGACATCTTCTTCTTCCGCTTCCACGCGCGGTCGGCGAGTGCCTCGAGCTGCTCGGGGGCGAGCGACTTTAGAACTTCATTGTCGATCTTGGCGACGAATGTGCCGGTGCGGCTCGCGACCGTCAGGGCGCGTTCGAGTTGCTTCTGGGCGCGCCGCCCTTCGAGCGATGCCGGCGCGCGGCCAAACTCGGTGGCCCAGAGGCCAACCGCCAGTAGGTTGAACCCGAGTGAGAGTACGGCAGCAACACTCGGCTCGACGCCTGCCGCGAGTCCGATGCCGGTGACGCAGAAGATCGCGGCCGCATCCTTGGTGTCATCCAGATTCGTGCGGAACCGAACGGCGGCCACAATACCGCCGAGGGAGAAGGCGAGGGCGAGCGAGTGCTTGACTAGCACGACAACGCCGGCGATGACCAGCGGCAGGACGATGAGCGCCTGCACCACGGATTGCGAAAAGCCTTTCTTCTGCCGCGTCAGCACGTAGATCCAGGCAACCGGCAGTGCAAAGACGAATGCGGAGAGCATCGCCAGGAACGTCGGAAAGGCGGCGGGCCGGCTGGCATTTACCGCGGCCGTGAGCATGTCCTTCTTGGACGCCACCGTGGCAAAGGCGTCGGTGCCTTCGAGCGTTCCAAGACCGCCCACCGAGACACCGTCGATCCAGTAGAGCAGCACGGCCAGCGCCAAGTAGTACAGCGCCGTGCGCAGCAGGATGTTGTCCCAAACGGGAACTGGCTTACCGGAGCTATTCACGAGACCTCGGGGAGGGACAGACCAAGCGACCAACGCACGGCTGAACTTGCGGCAGGCGCGATGGGGTAGCAACAGGAGGCGCTGACTCGGTGCCTGCCTCTGGCGTCGGGGCGCGCCGCTGGGCATCGTTTGCCACCCTCATTTTGTCTTTGTTTGGGAGCAGTCTTGTGAACCGTCATCTCCTTGCCGCCGTCAGTCTGGCGGCGGTCGTGGCGCCGGGCCTGCCGGCGCAGAAACCCGCGGTCGTGCAACGGCCGACATTGGTCGTCTTTATTACGATCGACCAAATGCGGGCTGACTATATCGCGCGCTTCAAACCCCAACTCACGGGTGGTCTCAAGCGTTTGGCAGATGGCGGGGCGATGTTCGCGAAGGGATTTCAGGATCACGCAATCACGGAAACCGCGCCCGGCCACTCGACGACCATGTCCGGCCGGTTTCCCGTGCACACCGGCATTACCGCCAATGCCCAGGGTGTGAATACCGCGAACGCACCCTTGCTTGGCGGCGCGACAGAAATCGGCGCGTCACCGTTCCGCTTTCATGGCACGACGCTCACGGATTGGATGCGAGCGGCGGATCCTTCCATGCGGTTTCTCTCGGTCTCACGAAAGGACCGAGGGGCGATCCTGCCGATCGGGCGCACCACGGGTGACGTGTACTGGTGGAGCGGAAGCGCGGGAATTTTTACCACGAGCACGTACTACGCGGACTCACTGCCGCCGTGGGTGCAGCGATTCAACGCAGAGAAGGGCTACGCCGCATACGCCGGCACCGCGTGGAATCTCCTGCTCGGTCCGGGCCAGTACGTCGAACCCGACACGGTGTGGGAGGAGTCGAGCGGGGAGGACTTTGTCTTTCCTCACCCGTTTCCCGCTGACCCTGCGGGCGTCGCCAAGCTCTTTGCGAACTACCCGATGATGGATTCGCTGACGCTCGCTTTCGCGCTGCGCGGACTGCAGGAGAAAGAACTCGGCGCTGATTCCAAGCGAACGGATTTGCTGGCCGTCTCGCTCTCGACCACCGATGCGGTCGGGCACAAGTATGGTCCGGATTCGCGTGAGATCCACGATCAAATCCTCCGGGTGGACCGCTACCTGGGTGCGTTTCTGGATTCGCTGTTCAAGCTGCGCGACCAACGACAGATCGTGATGGCGCTCACGGGAGACCACGGTGTGTCCCCGTATCCAGAGGTGCACTCGGGCCGGTATCCCAACAAGAACGCCGCGCGCGTGGACCTCAAGCCGCAGGTGGCCGCCCTCACTGCGTCACTCACGGCCGCCCGTGTAGGCGACCGGGCATGGGAGTTTGAGGAAGGCGTGTTCTTCGTGCGCGATCAGAAGGCATTCGACAGCGCCAAAGTGAACAGCGATTCCGTGGCGCGCGCGTTCGCCGCGGCTCTTCGCGTGGTGCCGGGCGTGCTGCGGGCGGACCTGTTCACGGATTTCGCGAAGGCCAATCCTGCCAAGGACAAGATTGCACGACGCTGGCTGCACATGTTCGACGCCGGCGGCGCGGCGAAAATGGCAGTCACGCTGACTCCGTACAGCTACTGGAAGTCAACGACCTATGCGACGCACGGCACGCCGCACGATCCGGATGCGAACGTGCCCGTACTGTTCTGGGGTGCCGGCGTGCGCGCCGGCACGTACCGCGACGAGGTGCGCACCGTGGACATCGCACCAACGCTGGCGGCGATTCTACGGGTGAAGCCGACCGAACCACTCGACGGCGTCGTGCTGAAGCAGGCTGTTCGTGCGACGAGGTGACGGTTCAGCCCGTGGCACGAGTCCGAGGCCGCTGGCCGCGGCCTTTGATGAATTGCGTTTTGGCCGGGAGAACACACTCGACCTGCGCTCGAGCCTTCCCACCGGAGCGGACGCGGCAAGGCGAGCCGAGGCCTTTCTGCGTGCCAGGCAGATGGCCAGCGCCCGCGAAGTGCTGGTGATTACCGGGCGGGGCAATCAGAGTGCCGGCGGAGTGCCGGTGGTGCGTCCGTCGGTGGTGGGAGTGCTGGCGCGACTGCGGCGCGCGGGCGTGGTTGAGGGATGGCAGGAGCACACGCCGGGATCATTTGTCGTCAAACCAGCCCCTGTCAGTGCGCTCTTTGAAGCACCGCGGCGGCACGGCGATGCCGTCGTCGAGAACAATCCGGAAGAGGCAGCCCTTGCCGGCCTCGATGCGTCGACGCGACGGGTCCTGCGCCACCTCGCCGAACGGTCGCTGGAATCACTTGGCGCTCCGGTGGACGAGTTGTTCGTGCACGATGAAATGCAGCGCCAGTACGCTGCGCTCTGTCAGTCCCTTCATTCCGGTGCGGATCGCGAGCTGCAGTTGCGCTCAGCCGCTGCAAGGGCGCTGGATGAACTGGATGCGGCCGAGTGACTGACCGGTTTCCCCTGCCCATGGACGCATGACCAAGACGCCCGTCTTTCTCGAGCAGCGCCCGCTGGGACGCAGCGGCCATCCCACCTCCATCCTCGGCCTGGGCATTCGCCGACTCGGCGAGGGCAGTCAGAGGGAATTCGTTCGCGTCGTACGCGAAGCAATCGACAAAGGCGTGACCGTCATCGAAACGGCGCATGAATATGCCGACGGACGCACGGAGCGATGGCTCGGGCTCGCGCTAGCCGAAGGGTATCGCCAGCGCGTGACGTTGGTGGCGCAGTGCTGCGCGCACCAGCGGGACTACAAGACCGCCATGCAGCAGCTCGATGAGACACTGGGGCGGCTGAAGACCGACCACGTGGACCTGTGGTCGTTCCACGAAGTGATCTACGACAACGACACCGACTGGATCTACGATCACGGCGGACTGGATGCGATGCAGGAAGCGCGCGAGCAAGGGAAGGTGCGCTTCATTGGATTTGGCGGACATAAGTCACCGCATATTCATCTCAAACTGCTGCACCGCGGCTTTCCCTGGGACGCCGTGCTGATGCCGCTGAATCCGCTCGATGCGACGTACCGGTCGTTCGAGAAGCAGGTGCTGCCCGAGACGATTCGCAGCGGCGCGGCAGTGATCGGCATCAAGCCGCTCGCCGGCGGGGCGCTCCAGCAGGTCAAAGGCGTGAAGCCGGAGGACGCGCTGCGCTATTGCCTGTCGTTGCCCGTGAGTACGGTGCTCTGCGGCATGGAATCGACCGCCGAGCTGCGCAAGAACCTGAAGCTGGTTACGGATTTTCGCGCGTTCCACGCTGGAGAGATGGATGCGGTGCGGCAGCGCTCGCGCAGTATCGCGGGCGATGGACGCGCCGAGCGATACAAGACCACGCAAGACCACGATCTGTCAGGCGGTCTCGTCGCCCACGGGTTCATCTCGCCACCCAAGAAGAGATAATTCCCATGTCACGACTTTCGGTGTTTTGTCTGGTGCTCGCCGTCCCTCTCGGCGCGCAGCAGCTCACCGGCTACGCTGGTGCAAGCGCGGCGGCGGAGCGCGCGGCCGAGCAAGCCGCCATCGAGCGCGCTGACCCGGCGCGGGCCCGCGAATTGTCGCGTGCGCTCTCTGATGGGCCGCACATGTCGGGTACGCCGGGCCAGGCGCGCACCCGTGATTATGTCATCGAACAGATGAAGGCGATGGGACTGAAGACCGAAGTGCGCGAGTATCAGGTCTGGATGCCGCATCCAACCACGGTCGAGGTGTGGTCGAACGGCCGCGCGCTGAATCTTCATGAAGGGCCCGTCAGCGGTGACGCGACGAGTTCGCGGTATCCGGAAATCCTGCCCATCAACGGCTACGGCGGCAGCGGTGACGCGGAAGGCGACGTGGTGTACGTGAACTACGGCCTCGTCGAGGACTACGCGATGCTCGATTCCCTGGGAGTCAGCGTACGGGGAAAGATCGCCGTCGCGCGGTATGGCCGGAGCTTTCGCGGCATCAAGGCGCGCGAAGCGGAGAAGCATGGCGCAGTGGCGCTGCTCATCTACAGTGACCCGCAGGACGACGGGTACGTACAGGGCGATGTCTACCCCGACGGACCATGGCGTCCGGCGCAGGGCATTCAGCGCGGCAGTGTGATGAACGGGGCCGGCGACCCGAGCACGCCGGGATACGCGAGTAAAGCCGGAGTTGCCCGCATTCCGCTGGAGCAGATGCCGGTACCGCACATTCCGGTCGTTCCCATCGGATACGGCAACGCGGCGGAAGTGCTGTCGCTCGTGCGAGGCGCGGGAATTCCGCGCGGCTGGCAGGGCGGGCTTCCGTTTCGGTATCACATCGGGCCGGGACCAACCCGCGCGCGAGTGCGCGTCGCGACGGATACCGCCACCGTCCCGATCAAGGCCATCTGGGACACGTTTGGCGTCGTGAAGGGAAGCGAGTATCCGGACGAAATCGTCGTGATCGGCGGACACCGCGATGCGTGGGGGCCGGGCGCCGGCGACAACGTCAGCGGCACCGTGAGCGTGCTCGAAGCGGCGCGCGCTGTGGCGGATCAAATGAAGGCGGGATGGAAACCCAAACGCACGCTGCTGTTCGCCACTTGGGATGCGGAGGAGTGGGGCCTCATCGGCTCCACGGAGTACGTGGAGGACGACACACTCCGCCTGATGAAGGGCGGCGTTGCGTACTTCAATCAGGATGGCGCGGGCGGTGGGCCGAACTTCGGCGGCGGTGGTTCGCCGTCGCTGCGCGGCATGCTGCGCGACGTGACGAAGACCATCAGGCATCCTGACCAGCCAACGAAAAGCTTGTACGAAATATGGCGTTCGCAGTCGAAGCTTGCGGCGGACGAAGAACCCGCCATGGGTGATCCGGGCGGTGGCAGTGACTTTGCGCCGTTCTACAACCACCTCGGCATCCCCACCTCGGAGTGGGGCATGGGCGGGTTTGGCGGCGGGAACTACCACTCGCTGTATGACTCCTTCGATTGGATCTCGCATTTCGGCGACGCGTCATTCAAGTACCATGCAGTCCAGGCAAGCGTCTCGACGGCGATGATGATGCGCATGGCGAACGCCGACATCCTCCCGTACGACTACGCCGAGTTCGGCCGGACGATGCGCCAGTATGTGACCCCGATCGACAAGGCAGCGACGGCCAAGGGATGGTCGCTCAACACCGCTCCACTGGTTGCGGCCATTGGCGCCTTCGAAACGGCGGGCACGGCGTTCAACGCCATGCGCGACAGCGTGCTGGCAGGCACAGTCGCCAAGCCGGCGACGGCCAAGGCGAACATGCAGTTGATGCAGGTGGAGCGCGCACTCACACGACCTGAGGGACTGCGCACTCGGCCATGGTACCGCAGCCTCATCTATGTGGCCGATGAGAACAACGGCTATTCGACGATGGTCTTTCCCAGCATCAATGAGGCGATTCGCGCCGGCGACCACGCACTGGCACAACGCGAGCTGGACGACTTGGTGATGCGTTTTGGGAAGGCCGCCACATTTGTGGACGGGGCGCGCCAAGCGCTGACGACGAAGTAGAGGCGCACCTCGCCGCAGCGGCATTCTCAGTAGATTGCCGCATGCCCCTGACCCCCGACGAACGCCGGCGCTATGCCCGGCATGTCGCGTTGCCGCATGTCGGCATCGACGGACAGGAGCGCCTGAAGGCCGCCTCGGTGCTCGTCGTTGGACTTGGCGGACTCGGAGCTCCCGCCGCGTTGTATCTCGCGGCCGCGGGAATCGGCCGTCTGGGGCTCGCCGACTTTGATTGCGTGGACGAAAGCAATCTGCAACGGCAGGTGCTCTACGGCACGTCCGACGTGGGCTCGCCGAAGGTGGACGCCGCGCGCGCGCGCCTGCACGATGTGAATCCGCATGTTGAACTGCACAGGCACGGCGAGATGCTGACGTCGGCCAATGCGCTGGCGCTCGTGGGTGCGTACGACGTGATCGTGGACGGTACCGACCAATTTGCCGCGCGCTATCTCATCAATGATGCCTGCGTGATTGCGGGCCGGCCCAATGTGCACGGCAGCGTGCATCGCTTCGAAGGACAGGTGTCGGTGTTTGCGGTGCGCGGCGGTCCGTGCTATCGCTGTCTCTTTCCAGAACCACCGGCACCGGGCACCGTGCCATCGTGCGCAGACGGCGGCGTGCTCGGCGTGCTTCCGGGTATCATTGGCAGCATGCAGGCTGCGGAAGCGATCAAACTGGTCGTCGGCGCGGGGACGCTGCTCATCGGGCGGCTGCTGAGCTTTGACGCACTGACCATGCGGTCGCACGAAATGGCATTTGAGCGCAACCCCGATTGTCCTTCGTGTGGTGACCACGCGCCCCGCACACTGCTCGATGACTACGATGCCTTCTGCGGGACTTCCTCAACGGCGACTCGACCAATGACCGACGACGGCACGGACATCACTCCAAGCGAGCTGAAAACACGCCGTGCCGAGGGATGGACTCCGTGGCTGCTGGATGTTCGCGAGCCTTGGGAGTACTCCACGGCGCAGATCGAGGGGGCGACGCTAATTCCACTCGGTGATCTGGCGCAGCGTGTTGACGAAGTGCCGCAAGACGTGGATATCGTCGTCTACTGCCACCACGGGATGCGGAGCGCCCGAGCCACCTCGATGCTGCGGCACGGAGGATGGACGCGCGTCCAGAATCTGTTGGGCGGCATCGACCGGTGGAGCGTTGAGGCCGATCAAAAGGTGCCGCGGTACTAGATGACGCGCGCGGTTCCGGTGGTCGAACTCACCGCGACGGCCGCGGCGTTGCTGTACGCTATGCGTGCGCTGCGCGCGCGTGCCGTGGAACGCGCATTCGATGCCCGCTTTGCGGCCCAGCGCAACGCGCACGGTGTGATCGCCGGCGCCGAGAGCTTCACCCTGAAGAGCCCCAGCGACCGGGCGATCGTGCTGCTACACGGTTACAATGACTCGGCGCAGGTTATGCGCTGGCCCGCTGCCGCGTTTCACGCCGCGGGGTGGACGGTCTACGCGCCGTTGCTTCCCGGACACGGGCGATCGCTCGCGGCGTTCGCGGCGACGGACGCCGATCAGTGGCTTGCCGCCGCGCGCGATGCCGTGGATGCCGCGCTGGAGCAGCATCGGCACGTGGCCGTCGGCGGACTCTCGATGGGCGGCGCGCTCGCGACCATTGTCGCCGCCGAATCACCAGCGGTGAGGGCGGCAGTGTTGTTCGCGCCGTTTCTCGTGCACAGTGGCCGGCTGGGTGCGATCGCAGCGCTTTGGCCGCTGCTGACGCTGGGCACGCGGTATCTCACGGGCGGCAATGCCAGCAAATCGATCCGAGATCCGGCGGCGCGCGAGGCGATCATAGCGTACGGATGTTCGACGCCGCGGCTGATGCGGGAAGTTCGGCGCGTCGTACAGCGCGCGCGCGCGGCGCTGCCCATGGTCCGCCAGCCGGTGTGGATTGCCCAGTCGAGCGACGACTACCGGATTCCGGTCGATGATGCGCAGCGTGCGTTCGACCTGCTGGGCTCAGCGGACAAGCATCTGCATTGGACCACCGGAAACGGCCACGTGATCACGATGGATTACGGGCACGAGGAACTGGCGGTCGAGGCGGTGCGCTGGATCGAATCGCGCGTCAGCGCGCACTGACGTCAGCGGACGCGCGTCTCTCCGGGCGTCATCACCCACAGCTGTTCGGCCGGCAGCCCGGCGGCGTCCCACGCCGCCTGCACCCGGACGGGCGGCTCGTCGATGGGCTCGTCCGTGAGAACGAACGTGCCCCAGTGCATGGCGATCATCGTCGGTGATGTCCCCGGGTGTGCGTTGCGGAGCGTGACAAAGGCGCGCACCGCTTCCTCGGGGTCTAGGTGCACGGGCTGCATGATCCAGCGAGGATCGTATGCTCCGATAGGCATCAGGACGATGTCGAATGGTCCGCTGCGCTGGCCAACGATACCGAACTCCTCGTGCATCCCCGTGTCACCCACGAAGTAGACAGACCGGCCACCTGCTCGCAGGACAAACCCGGCCCACAGGGTGGCGTTGCGATCCCACGGGGTGCGCCCCGAAAAATGCTGCGCCGGCACGCAGGTCACTCGCGCCGTTCCGTCGATGCACTCGCCCCACCAATCCAGTTCTGTGATCTGGCGCACGCCACGCGCGCTGAGGCGACGGCCAACGCCAAGTGGCGCAATCCAATGCGCCTCGGGATGTGCCCGGGCGATGGCCCGCACCGACCACTCGTCAAAGTGATCGTAGTGATCGTGAGACTGGAGCACGAGGTCGATGGGCGGCAGTTCGTCGAACGGAACGCCAGGCGGCGCGTACCGCCTGGGTCCTGCCCACTGCACCGGCGCGCATCGGTTGCTCCAGACAGGGTCGGTGAGGATGTTGAGGCCTCCCACTTGCAGCAGAAAAGTGGAATGCCCGACCCACGTGATGCGGCACACCTCGTCGCGCTCGCGCGGCCGCCGCACCTCATGCGCCACGAGTCTCGGCGGAACGCCGCCGCTCGCCGCGAAGAGTCCGCGGGTGCGCATGCGCTGCCAGACCCATCGCAGCATCGCCCCCAGTCCGCGAAGCTGTCCGTCGGACGATGGATTGCGAAATCCTCGAGGGGCGTGGTGGAGGGGTGGCACGAGGGGAATCTCGGCAGGGGAACGCCGGCGTGGTACTGGGCGTAGCATTGCCAGAGAGCGCTGACGAGATTGCAACGTCCATTCACTGGTGCCGACTGTGCCTCGACGCCCCTCGCTGCTCCTGCTGTTCCTTGCCGCCGCGTGTGCTCCGCGACCGGCGAGTCAGGACGTCACCCCGGTGCGGCTTGCCGAACCAGTGACGCTGACCATTGCGCTGCCACATGACAGCACCGAGGGCGAGACGCCGTCAGCGTCCGTCGTGCCGCTCATTCCCCTCAATCGCATCGACTGGCCGGCGCCCAGCGTGTACCGCTCAGCGAGCGGTGAGCCGGGCCCAGCCTACTGGCAGCAGCGAGCCGACTATCGCCTTTCGGTCACGCTTGACACGACCGCGAAACGCGTGAGCGGCACCGTTCGCATTCGCTATACGAACAATTCACCGGACACCCTGCGTTTTGTCTGGCTGCAGCTCGACCAGAATCTCTACCGGACCGGATCAAAGGGGAGCGCGCTGTTCTCGCAGGAATCCCGCTGGGGCGTGCGCGGCTTTGCCGGCGGTGACGAGCTGTCGGCGGTGACCGTGGATGGAGAATCCGTGACGCCGCACGTGGACGACACGATGATGCGGCTCGACCTGCCGCATCCGCTGCCGCCCCGCGGCGCGCAGGCGACGATTGCCATGGCGTACCGCTTCAACGTGCCCGAGCATGGCAGCGACCGCATGGGACGAGACAAGACACTGTACGAAGTGGCCCAGTGGTATCCGCGCATGGCCGTCTATGATGACGTGCGCGGATGGAACACCGATCCCTACCTGGGGCAGGGGGAGTTCTACCTCGAGTACGGCGACATCGACTACGACATCACCGCGCCCGCCGGCTACACCATTGCCGGCAGCGGCGTGCTGCAGAACGCGGACGAGGTGCTCTCCGCCACGCAGCGCGAGCGGCTGGTGCGCGCCGCGACGAGCAGCGATCAGGTTGCCATCATCACGCGCGCCGAAGCGCAGGCAACACCCGCCGCCGGAACCAAGACATGGCGCTTCCGGGCCGAACATGTGCGTGACGTCGCGTGGGCGGGCGCTCCCGACTTTCGCTGGGAGGCGACGAGCTGGAACGGCATTCTCTGCCAGGCTTATTTCCAGCACGACCGCACGAAGGGGTCATGGGACAAGGGCGCCGAGATGACGCGGTGGACGATTCGCACGTATTCGGAGTTGTTCTTCCCGTATCCATATCCGCAGGCGACAAGTGTCGCCGGCCCCGTGGGTGGCATGGAGTATCCGATGTTCGTCATGGTCGAGTATGGGTCGAACGGCGATCCCAACACGGTCTTTGGCACCATCGACCACGAGCATGGCCACGAGTGGTATCCGATGCTCGTGGGAAGCAACGAACGCCGCTATGCCTGGCAGGACGAAGGGTTCAACACGTACATCAACGGGTTCTCCAACGAACGCCGCTATCCGGGGACGAATGCGTACGACAGCGCGCTGGACGACTGGCACCGCGTCGTGGCGGCTGGATTCGATGCGCCGTTGATGACCGCGCCGGATCAACTCGACCCGCCGGCGCTTGGCGCCATTGGCTACGACAAGCCGGCGCTCGCCCTGCTGACCCTGCGCAACCACGTACTCGGCGCCGAGACTTTTGACCTGGCGTTCCGCGAATACACGCGGCGCTGGGCGTTCAAGCATCCGACACCGGGCGACTTCTTCCGCACCATCGAGAACGTGTCGGGGCGTGACCTTGGATGGTTCTGGCGCAGCTGGTGGTACAGCACGGACAAGCTCGACCTGGCGCTCACGAAAGTGGAAATGCGCGCGATGGGTGCTGAACGCGAAGTGATGCTGGAGGTCTCGCGCCAGACGGACGTCATCTTCCCGGTCGAAGTGCGCGTGAAGTACGAGGACGGAAGCGTCGAAGACCTGGCGTTTCCCGCGGAGGCGTGGGGGCGAGGCGTGACCGTGCATTTGTCGGCGCCGGCACGCGGACGCGTGGTGGGCGCACGGCTCTGGCCGGACGCGTCGGTGCCGGACTGGAATGCCGCGAACGACGTATGGGGTGACGCTCCCAATGCCGACGCGCGCCTGCCGGTGACGATTCCAAAGAGCGGAGCGCGCAGGTAAATTCACCTTCCGGGCGCGCACGGGCCCTGTCGCCGCATGCTACCCGATCCTGTTGCCGGAGAGAGACGATGCCCACGATCACCTGTGCACATTGCGGCCAGCAGAAGGACGGCTTCGACCGGCCGCCGTTTCCCGGTGCGATGGGCGCGCGCATTCTCGAAGGGACGTGTCAGGATTGCTGGGAGCTGTGGAAGAAGCAGCAGACGATGCTGATCAACCACTACGGCCTCAACGTGATGGATCCGCAGGCGCGCCAGTTCCTGACGCGCAACATGGAAGCGTTCCTCTTCAAGGCCGGACGCCAGGACGGCGTCGACACGACGAAGCAGGGACAGATCACGTACTAGCGTTCGCTCGGCGGAACGGCAGGCGTTCCCGCCAACGTGGCACCTGTTGACATTAGTTGCGGAATGTTACTTATTCTCCGCGCGATGTCTTCCCGCCCTGTGCGCCGCCGCGGCGCTGCCACCATCGATCTCGTGCTGTGTTCCGCTCACGGCGGACGGCTGCACGTCCTCGTGGTCAAGTCGGCGGGTGGCACGCCGGTGCTGCCGTTTACGTGGAGCGCCGAGGGCGAGAGCCTCGAACAGGCCGCCCGTGATCTTGCAAAGGACCTCACCGGTCATGCCGCGGCGTGGCTCACCGTCGGCACCGCGACGGCGGCAAGGCGGCATCCAACGGGCGCCGCGCTTTCGGTGCCGTTCGTCGGCATCGTGGGACCCGCGGTGGTGGCAAGCGGCGGCGCCGCCTGGCACCCGATTGAGTCGCTGCCGGCGCTCGCCCCGCGGCAAAAGGCGATGGCCGAGGACGCGCTCGAGACGCTACGGCTTCATATGGATGCGGCTCCGGTGGCGTTTCGACTGCTGGCGGCGTCGTTCACGCTGAGCGACCTGCAGCAGGCGTACGAGCTGCTGCTTGGGCGCCGCCTGCACAAGGCGAGTTTTCGGCGGGCGCTGCAGGCCGCGTATCTCGTGGAGCCGATCGACGAGTGGCGCAGTGAAGGGCGGGGCCGTCCCGCGCAGCTCTTTCGGTATGCCCCGCGCAAGCACCGCGGCGGGCACCGGAGCGTCCGGTTCGACCTGATCGGCCGATAGTGAGCCCCCAGGGCCGGTGCAAGAACTGGTACCGGGCCGCAACAGAACGGTGACACACAACGGGGCGTCGCGGGTAAACGTATTAGTTGCAGAGTGTGTCTAAGATACAAAACGGAGGCGGCGATGCTTACGTACTTGGACTCTCTATGTGACGCGATGACAGCCCGTGATCTGCCGCGACTGCGCAGCCTCGTGGACGACCATCCGCTGGTGCGGGTGCTCCCCGCGGAGGCCATCGCCGAAGTGCGCCGGTTCCTCGCCGAGAAAGTAGGCCGGCACACGGTGCCGCTGTTGATGCTTCGGTTCCGCGACCAGACGGCGCGCTTGCTGGGTGACGGACCGCGCGCCGACGCGGCCGAAATTCCCGCGGGTCCGCTGCATGTCGCGCGCGCGCCCGGCCGCCGGCGCCGCCGTTCGTCTGCGCAGACGGAACTGCCATTGTCGGCGTAGCCCGTCAGAGACGGCAACCACGAAGGGTGAAGCGCGCGAAGAGGCGCGGAGAAAGACATCCGTAAACAGCGCGTGCCACGCGGGACTCTGCGTGGCACGCGGTCTTGTCCGGCCCGACGCGCGTCGTGATCCTCCGCCTTCTTCTTTCGTCACGGTGTCCGTGACTGCTCGCCGCTATCGAATCCGCTCAAACGGCGTATTGAGCACGGGATAACTGCGCCAGCCGCCGTAATCAAAGTGCCACCACTCGGCCGAGTTCACGGTGAAGCCCTCGGCTTCCATGTACTTCCGGAGCAGTTCGCGGCGGGCGCGCTCGGCAGCGGTGCCGCCCTCGTACGTCGGGTAGGCGCGCGCACTGAACTCGTCGTAGCCGCTGGGCATGCGCACCGCGCGGCCCGTCCGGAGATCAAACAGGGTGAGGTCCACCGCCGCACCACGATTGTGGCGCGACCCCGTCGCCGGATTGGCGACAAAGGTGTGCTGTGAATCCGGCGTCGCCTCCCAGAACATCCAGGTCACGTACCACGGGCGATAGGCATCGTGAATGAGAAGGCCGTAGCCTTCGCGCGCGAGCGCGCGATGCGCGCGCACCAGCGCTTCAGCGGCCGGACGCTGCAGGAAGGCGCGGGCCTGCGAGTACATGGCAGCGCCCATGAAGTTGTTGGTCGTGGCGTAGCGGATCTCGAGCCGGATGGACGAATCGAGCGTCACCAGCTCGACGAGATCGGGGGCGCGCGTGCCCTCAAGACCGGCCGGCGGCGTGAGTGCAAGCGCCTCCGTGCGCAGTTGTTCGACCGGCCGGCGCGGTATGATGTGAAACGTCGCCTGTGCCGTGGTATCGGTCTGCGCCGCGAGCACCTGCGCTCCGATCGAGCATGCCGCGCCGAGCACGAGCAGGATCATCTTGGTGTGTCGCATGCCGTAGAGTTGCACTCGGCGGTGAGAAAGAGGAAGGCCCCAGCCGTTCAGGCCGGGGCCCCTCACACACTTTTGCGTGCTCAGACCTTGGTGACTTCGTTCGCCTGCGGGCCCTTCTGTCCCTCGACGATCTCGAACTCAACCTGATCACCTTCGGCGAGCGACTTGAAGCCGCCCGCGGCGATGGCGCTGTAGTGGACAAACACGTCCGGACCGCCTTCACGCGAAATGAAGCCAAAGCCCTTCGCGTCGTTGAACCACTTTACTGTGCCCGTGATGCGTGACATGAAACTGATCTCTCCCCGGTGGAGGGCGTACCATGATGTGCGGCGCCGGCGCGGCTTCTGCCGCGCAGGGTCGATGCAGCGACCGCGTATTGGTAATGGGTGCGCACCGCCGGCGGTACTGGCCGCGCGGCGCGTCAGTGCCGACGCTTAGGCCGCGCCGGCGATGTACCGGGCGAAGCGCCCGCAGTTGGTGCACTTCAGCGTGACATGGCTCCGCGGCGGCGGCGGCACCTGCGACGGATCTCGCTCGATATCGCCGGAGCAGGACGGGCAGCTGAGCGGGTGTCCATTACGGTCATTGGCGATCAGGTTCAGCGCCTGTGCCGGATTAAACGAGTTTGGGCGGGGCTTGCGCATTACAACTCCGAGTGACGATCGGGAAGCCAGCCTATGGGGGCCTTCACCAGCTTTTCACGAAATGTAATCACCACGGGAAGCCCCCCTCCCTGAATGGCAACGAGTTTCTTAGAATACTCGTAACTCGCTGTGATACATACGTTTCGGGTACCCCGAATCACCCCAAATGATCCGTCGGGCAAATTCTGTAATCGAGCGTTCGGTCCAACCGTGCCACGATGGTCAGAGCGATCGGGCACGTTGACCGACAAGACAAAGCGCCGATCCGAAACCGGACCGGCGCTTTGTTCAGGTTTTGCTGCTCAGGTGAGGACTGGGAGGGAGCGAATCTTCTCCTGCCATTCCTTGGGACCAGTCTCGTGGACGTTGCCACCCTCGCTATCGACGGCCACGGTCACTGGCATGTTCTCGACGTCGAATTCGTACACGGCCTCCATGCCAAGATCCTGGAAGGCGACGACGCGCGAATGGCGAATGGCCTTCGCCACGAGGTATGCCGCACCGCCAACCGCCATGAGATACACCGCGCGATGCTTCCGAATGGCTTCGAGGCCCATAGGGCCGCGTTCGGACTTGCCGATCATGCCGATAAGCCCAGTCTTGGCGAGCATCATTTCGGTGAACTTGTCCATGCGGGTTGCTGTCGTTGGGCCCGCCGGGCCGACCACTTCGTCGCGCACCGGATCCACCGGTCCCACGTAGTAAATGACGCGGTTGGTGAAGTCCACGCCGGCCGGCAGTGATTCGCCCTTCGCGAAGATCTCGGCGATGCGCTTATGCGCGGCGTCGCGGCCGGTGAGCATCTTGCCGTTCAGCAGCAGCCGGTCGCCGGCTTTCCACGTTCTGGTCTCGGCGGGAGTAAGCGTGTCGAGATTCACCGACTTGGCGCTCAGGTCAGGCACCCACGTGACGTCGGGCCAGTCGCTGAGTTTCGGGATCGGCAAATGCGCCGCACCAGAACCGTCGAGCGTGAAGTGCGCGTGTCGCGTGGCAGCGCAGTTCGGGATCATGGCCACCGGCTTGGATGCCGCGTGCGTCGGATAGTCCATGATCTTGACGTCGAGCACCGTCGACAGCCCACCGAGTCCCTGCGCGCCGATGCCCAGCGCGTTGACCTTGTCGAAAAGCTCGATGCGCAGTTCCTCCATGCGCGTCTTCGGGCCGCGCGCCTTGAGTTGCGTCATATCGATGCTCTCCATCAACGATTCCTTGGCGAGCATCATCGCCTTCTCGGCTGAACCGCCGATGCCGATGCCAAGCATGCCGGGAGGGCACCAGCCTGCGCCCATGGTCGGCACCGTCTTGAGCACCCAGTCGACGAGATCGTCGGTGGGGTTCAGCATCGCGAATTTGGACTTGTTCTCGGATCCGCCGCCCTTGGCGGCGAGCTTCACTTCGACGGTGTCACCGGGCACGAGCTCGTAGTGCACGACGGCCGGCGTGTTATCGCGCGTGTTCTTTCGCGTAAAGGCTGGATCGGAGACAATGGAGGCGCGCAGCACGTTGTCCGGCTGCAGATAGGCGCGCCGCACCCCTTCGTTGACCATGTCGGTGACGGACATGGCCGTCTCCCACTTCACGTTCATTCCGACTTTCAAGAACACCACGACAATGCCAGTGTCCTGGCAGAGCGGGCGGTGCCCCTCGGCGCACATTCTGGAGTTGGTGAGGATCTGCGCGATGGCGTCCTTCGCGGCCGGTCCCTGCTCAACGTCGTACGCGGCGCCAAGCGCCTTGATGTAGTCGACAGGGTGGAAGTACGAGATGTGCTGCAGAGCGTCCTGAATGCTCTGGATGAAATCGTCCTGTTTGATGACCGTCATGGCTCCTTCTGGTCTGGGTCTGCCGGTGGGGCCAACCTGAATCTACTCCAGAAGGACTACGCCGTGGAACGCGGATCCGATGCCAGTCGCCGAATGGAGACGATGCCAAGCACTGGTCCCGCGGCGAGCAGCGCGAAGGCCCACGGCCACCCCGCGATGCGCACGATGAACGGGACCACCTGAATGGTGATGGTCGTGAGCAGGAAGCCCAGCGAGACTTGCAGCGTGAGCGCGGTGCCAACCGCGTGCGCCGGCACACTCTCGGTGACGAGCACGCTGAACTGCGCGCTATCGGCGATGATGAAGAACCCCCAGACCAAGGCCACCGGCGTGAGAAGCCAGAGCGAATGGCCAAAGAGCAGGCCAATGGCCGCGCAGGCGGTGCCGCTGACGGCCATCGCGATGGTGACGAGTCGGGCGCGACCGATCCGGTCGGCGACGAGCCCGCCCCACACACAGCCCGCACCGCCCACGGCGATGATGGTGAAGCCGATGAGTGACGAGATGCGTGTGGCCGCGGGAGCAACCGTCATTGGGCTCTTGGCGATGCTCGCGGCGACGAACGCGGGAATCCAGGTCCAATACGCATACAATTCCGTCATGTGCCCGAGGTAACCGCCCGTCGCCTGCCGATAGCGCGTTTCACTCGCCACGCTGCGGACGAGTGTCCATGAGAACGGCCGCGACGGGAAGGCGTACGGACCGTCGCGGTAACCAAACCATACGATCACGGCGGCAGCAGCCGCGCTAAGCGAACTCGCGGCGACGAGCGAGAACACGGTCACACCCGGCAAGGCGCCGATGAGATACGGTCCTGCTTTGCCGACGGTCAACGCGCCAACGATGGTGCCCACCGCAAGGCCGCGGCGTTCGCGAAACCACGTGCTCGTCATCTTCATCGCCGGCGGATACACGCCGGCCAGGAAGGCGCCGGCGAGAAAGCGCGAGAGCAGGGCAGGGCCGAGGCTGCCTGAGAACGCGAGGCCGGCGTTGGCGACCGCGCCGCAGAAGGCCGAGGCAGTGAACAGCGTTCTCGTGGGGATGACATCGGCGAGATTCAGCACCGCCGAGAGCGCGGTACCCGCCACAAAGCCGAGTTGCACCGCGATCGTCAGCCACGCAACCTCAGCCCCGTCGAGCTGCCAGGCGCGCTGCAGCTGCGACGCGACGGCGCTCCCCGCGAACCAGAGTGACATGCCGAGGAGTATTGCGACGGACAACAGCGCCAGCATTCGCCAGCGTTGCGGATGCGTGTCTGCGGGAATCACTCCCACCCGTGCGGCCTGCGCCAGAGCCGCTTCTGCACGGGCCACGGTCGCTTGAGCGTGAACGCGTCGTCGCCAAAGTGATCATCCACGGCGAGCGTGTCGGTGACGTCGGCGGCTTTGGCCGAGGCCTGGTCGGCCCAGTGGAGAATCTCCGCCTCGAGTGTCATGGGCGGCACGGCGGCGCCGAATTCAAGCGAACCATGATGTGACTGGATGAAGTGCTGCAGCTCGAGTTCCTGTTCGGCGCTGAGCGCTCCGCCAGGCAGCGCGCGCAGCCGGCGGTCGAGCATCATCGTGCCGAGCACGAGATGCCCCAGGAGATGACCGGCGGGCGTATGACCAAAACCGGCGGGGCCGATGGAATACGTCTCCACCTTACCGATGTCATGCAGCAGCGCACCCACCGTGACGAGTTCGACATTGGCGTTCATCGTGCGGGCGATGGCTTGTGCGATGGTCGCCACCTCCACGCTGTGCAGCAGCAGCCCGCCGATGAGCGCGTGATGCCCAGTCGTGGAGCCCGGCGTGCGCTCGAACTCCTGACGAAAGACATCATCGGCGAAAAACAGGTCAAGTGCGAGACGCAAACGTGTGGACGTCAGCGCGGCACGCTGCTGATCCACCCAACCCCAGAGGTCCTCGGTCTTGCGCGCGATGCGGGGCAGAAAGGACTCGGCGCTTGCGGCGGAGGATGGCAGCACGCGCAATGGCGCGGTGAGCGTCAGCTGCCGCTTGCCCTGATACTCGCCGATGGAACCGATGGCTTGGACGACCCTTCCTTTTTCGGCACCCGCAACCCAAGGCAATTGCTCCGACCAGACGGGAGCGGATTCAATGCGCCCGCTGGCATTACCGAGCGTGAGGCGCGCGAACGGCTTGCCATCGCGCGTTTCCTTATCGGCGCGGTCAAGCACCAGCAACTCGTGCTGAACGCGGGAGCCGGGCTG
>JAHFCT010000002.1:145633-174675 GCA_023249375.1 Gemmatimonadota bacterium
CAGACACCGCAGGTCTTGATGCAGTGCCAGACTTCGCCGAATTCCTTTCGGTTTGACGCGGAGGCCGGCTTGACCGCGAGCTTCTTGTAGCTGTATTCACCGCAGTGCTCGCAGGCGTGCGCTTTGGCGACCTTCTCTGCGCGCTCCTTTGAGATTGACTTGTTAGGCATGCCGGGAATTTATCCCTTGGACGGACCGCCGGGGGGCAACCCGAGCGCACCGGTGGGCCGAGGTGAGTCGAAGCCGGCGTTGTTCTGACCGGCGGCATCCATGACTTTTCTCAGCGCGCCCATCGCACCCAGGGCTCCAGCCGCCTCGGTGGGGAGGAAGATCGTCGTGCCTTTTCCCTGGGTGAGCGTCGGCAGGGCGTCGACATATCGGATGCCCAACAGGTACGTAGCCGCTTCGCCCGGCGGTAGCGATGCTGCCACGCCCTTGATAGCTTCGGCCTCCGCCTTGGCCATCGCGAGCCGCGCCTCGGCGAGCCCCTTGGCCCGCAAGATGGCCGCCTCCATCTCGCCCTGTGCCTTGAGCACCTGCGACTCCCGCTGGCCCTCGGCCTCAAGAATAGCGGCGCGCTTGCTGGCCTCGGCGTTGGTCACCGACGCGCGCCGCTCGCGCTCGGCGCGCATCTGAAGTTCCATGGACTGCTGGATGTCTCGCGGGGGTTCGATGGTCTGCAATTCGACCCGCGTGACGTCCACGCCCCAGCCGAGCGACGCTTCCTCGATGACTTCACGCATCCGCTTGTTGATCTGGTCGCGGCTGGTGAGTGTCTGATCGAGCTCCATTTCGCCAACGATATTGCGCAGGGTAGTGCGCGTCAGCGTTTCGATGGCGTAGGGAAGATTCTGCACCGAGTACGTCGCCTTCTGCGGATCGGCGATGCGGTAGTACAGCACCGCATCGATGTCGATGGTGACGTTGTCCTTGGTGATGACCGGCTGGCTCGGAAAATTGAGCACCTGCTCGCGGAGGTCGATGCGACTGGTGGTGCCGGAGACGATGCGCTTGGCGCCGCTCACATCACTCGAGAGGTAGCGTACGTCGATGTGACGCGGGACCTCAACGAATGGGAGCAGGATGTTGAAGCCGGAACGCGCGATGCGGTTGAAACGGCCGAATCGTTCCACGATGAGCACTTCAGCCTGACCAACGATCTTGAACGATTGCGTACCAATGAACAGCGCGATGATGGCGATGCCGCCGAGGACGAACCACATAGGGACGGTAGACGGAAGAAGGTGAACGGAAGAACGCAGGCTTTGACCCGTTCAACGATTCTACCGTCGCACCAGACTGAACGCGAGAGTGCAGGGCGGGAGCCTTCGTGGAAAGCACAGCGCGGGCGGCCTTATGGGCCGCCCGCGCTGTCGTGCGTCGATCGCCCCCCGAGTCTACGGCTTCCAGTCGGCGACGAAGAGATTGGTCTCCGTCGGCTTGTTATCGTGCCGATTGGAGGCCCAGATAAGCTTCTTGCCATCCGGAGAGAACATCGGGAAGCCGTCAAAGGTCGGGTTGAATGTGACTTGTTCGAGCATATCGGCGCCTGCCATCGACGCGCTGGCGTCCACGAGGTAGAGCTCGAAATTTCCCGAGCGCGGCTCACGGAAGTTCGACGCGAAAATGATTCTCTTGCCGTCCGGCGTCCACGACGGACCGAAGTTGGCACCGCCGAGCGCGGTGACTTGGCGATTGCCGCTGCCGTCGGGATTCATCACGTAGAGTTCCACCTTGGACGGGCGAATTAGCCCTTGCCCGAGGAGTTCCTTGTACTGCCGAATCTCGGTGGTGTCCTTGGGGTGATGGGCGCGGTACACGATCTTCTTGCCATCGGGCGACCACCACGCTCCGCCGTCATACCCCAGCGTGTGCGTGAGCTGGCGAACGTTGGTGCCGTCAACGTTCATCGTGTAGATGTCAAGATCGCCGTCCTTGAGCGAGGTGAAGACGATCTGCTTGCCGTTTGGCGATAGCACGCCTTCGGCGGTATACACGTTGTAGTTGGTCAGGCGCTTGAAGTTCGACCCGTCCTTGTTGACGGTGAAGATGTCGTACTTGTCGAGCGGCCAGACATAACCTTTGGACGGATCGGGCCTGGGCGGGCAGGCTGAATCATGCGCCGTGGAGGCGCCAAAGAAGAGACGCTTACCGTCGGGGAAGAACCAGCCACAGGTGGTCTTGCCGCGACCGTCGCTGATGCGCTTCAGCTGAGATCCGTCTTCCTTCATGACATACTGCTGGTCGCAGGTCCGCCCGTCGCGCGTGGACTGGAAGGTGATCCATTTGCCGTCTTTGCTCCAGTATGCTTCGGCGTTCTCGCCGCCGTTTGTCAGCTGCCGGAGGTTGGCGAGGTGCGATTCGCCCTTTTCGGGAGCGAAGGTCTGCACCTGCGCAGAGACGGGAACCGCCGCGGCATAGGCCGCGGCGGCGCAATAGGCCAACCAAGTGAGCTTCATTCGTTTTCTCAGTGCTTGTTGCTGGAGGGCGGAATGGCGGAGCGTGTGGCGAGGGCGAACAGATCGCGCTGTGACTGGCCCTTGCGGAGCAGGTCGAGCGCCTTCAATAGCTGGTTGTCCTCACTGATCTCACGGCGCTTCGCAGTGGAATCGCCAAACGCCTGCAGCGAAACGCGCACATCGATGAGGCGCTTTGCATAATCGGACGCCGCATCCCAATCCTTGCGATCCACCACGACGCCCTTCTTCTGCAGCCGGGCGTACACATCGTCCGTCATGTCCTTGGTGACGACGAAATCGGGCTTGACCTTGCCCTTCTGCTCCGCCGCGAACTCGTAGAGCGTGATGTAGGTGAGCTGTCCCTTGGCGCCGAGCGCCTTGGCAAGCTTCTGCTCGGCGCTGGTCAGCGTGTCGGGGCGCACGATCACGTCTGGCGTGATGGCGCCGCCGCCGAAGACCACGCGGCCGCCGTCCGACTTGTACCGCGGGCGCGCCTTGCGCGCCGAATCGGTCTCGATGCTGTCGGGATGCACTTCGACAAACTGGCCGTCGTCGAGGAGCTTGCGTTCCTTCTGAATGGAACGGCCGCTCGGCGTGAACCACTTGCCGGTGGTGAGCTTGATGGCGTAGCCGCCGTCGAGGCGGTACACGGACTGCACGAGTCCCTTGCCGAACGACGTGGTGCCGACAATAAGCGCGCGGTCATGGTCCTGCAGCGCGCCGGCGACGATCTCGGACGCGGAGGCCGTGTACGCGTCGGTGAGGATGACGAGCGGCAGGCGCGGCGCGACGGGGTCGCGCTCGGCCTTGTGCGTTTCGGCGACGCCCTGTCGGTCGCGGACGCTCAGGATTTCCTGGCCGCGGGTCAGGAACAGGTTGGACATCTCGAGGGCCTGATCGAGGAATCCACCCGGGTTGCTGCGGAGGTCGAGCACGAGTCCCTTGGCGCCCTCGTTCTGCAGCTTGATGATCTGCTGGGCAAGCTCCGGCGACGACGTCTCGTTGAAGTTCTGCACCGGGACATACCCGATCTTGCCGTCGAGCATGATGCTGAACGGTACGGCGGGAATGCGGATAATGCGCCGCGTGAACGTCGCGGCGATCGGCTCGTTCCAGCCCGGACGCGCAAACTTGGCGGTGACCTTCGTACCGGGCTCACCCTTCAGATGCGACGAGACCTGGTCGATCTTCCAGCCGCGCGTGCTCGAGGTGTCGACCTGAATGATGCGATCACCCGCGAGGATGCCCGCCTCTTCGGCCGGCGTGTGCGGGTAGACCTTTGAAATGACAATGCTGCCTTCCTGCTCCTCGATGAGCATGCCCACGCCGCCGTAGAATCCGCCGGTGGTCGTGTTGAAGGCCTCGAGCTGCTTGGGTGTGTAGAGCTCGGTGTATGGATCCTTGAGTTCCTTCAGTAATCCGCGAGCTGCCTTTTCGTACAGCGCGCTCGCGCTGACCGAGTCGACGAAGCGGTCGCCAACCACCGACATGACCTGCTCAAACAGGCGCACCCCATCTCGCGTTGCACGTTCCTGAATGACGAAGCCACCCACAATCATCGGGGTCGCGACGGCAAAGAGAGCGATCAGCGTCTTGCGGGTGCGAGTCATACGGTCTCGTCTAATGGGAAATTCAAGGTAATGGCACTCTCGGGCTGTGGGAATGAGCCATGCCGAGGTGCAAGGCAAGGGGCACAGCTCGACGCTCACCGCTACCGATTCAGAACCCGTTGCGGGGCAAAGGGTTCCCTTCAGTCGCCGAGCTGGTAGCTGACGGTCCAGGTCTTTTCGTGCTGAGCGATGGTGGCGTTGCGCAGCACGCCGGCGGCGAGGAGCATCTCATGCGCCGGCTGCAAGACGCGCTGGAGGTGCGAGGGGTAGCGTTGCGTCAACGGGAGCTGCTCGGCCAGGCGTTCGAGCGGCACCTCCCAGACCTTACCGTGCTCGCTGCGTGCCACCTGCAGCACACGGTACAAGCGTCGTGCGACTGGAGATGACAGTTGTCCGTAGCGAGAAGAGGACAGGGCGATGGTAAATCCGGCCGCGATATTCGATCGAATCTGCGGCGAGAGCGTAACGTGCGCGTCGCCGGGCTCGTTGTTGGTCAGCGTGCTGAACAACGCCAGCTGATCGCGGTCAGTGAGCCGACGCCGGTCGATGGAGACGGTGGTCAGCATGGTGAACTGCCCAGTCCAACGGGACCCGCTGACAGCGTCATACCACGCTTCGGTGGATTCAAGCGCCGTGCGTTGCAGCCGGTTGAGGGCACTGCGCAACTGCTCGTACGTCCGGCCGTCCACACGGCGGCCCATGGTGCGCAAGAAATCGTGCAGCGTGAAGGTGAGGGTGCCGTCCGCCGGAGCATCCGCTTCGTGGAAACGCCGCAGCAGTTCCACATAGACGTCCTGGTCGAACGTGCCCGGAAGCCGTTCGCCGGGCGCGGGAAGGACCCGCCAGCGTCCGCCACCGTCGGCGGTGAAGGAAATAGCCACCTCTTCACCGGAATCGCTGAGCCGGAACAGGGGGAGCGACTCGAGGGCACGGTCGAGAATGACCGTACGTGCCAGGATACGCCGTCGCGGAGCGTGGCTCATGCGACTGCGCGAGGCCGTTCGCCGAGGGACGGCATCAGCGGATGTCTTCACGCCCCAAGGCGGCGCGCACGGCTTCGCGCATGGCGGCCACGGTGTCACCACGCGCCGCCGGGATATCGTCGCGGACTTGCAGCTCGATGCCGTCGGCAACGATCACCCTGCGCCACGACGCGGCTGGCGAGTCGTCGTGCTGGACCGCCTGATCCGCCCCCGAGACAAGCGCGGGAGCCAGCGCCTGCGCCACCCGCTTCTCGAGCGCATCGCCGGTTGCTCCGGTGAGTTCCGACTTGATGGCGTCGAGCGTCTGGCCCTCGCGTTGCCGGATCTTGATGGTGAGCAGCTGCAGCAGGTGCCGGTAGTGATACGTGGCGGCAGTGCCACGGCCCATCGGGTGATCGAGCAGCCCGTGGGCCACGTAGAATCGCACGGCGCGCGCGCTTGGAGCGGCGCGGGCGGATGCGTTGGTGGGCCGCATGCCTGCCGCGTCCACGAGCGCAGTGGCGTGCGCGGCCAAACCTCGGGCATTCCAGGGTGCGTGCCGAGAGTGGGCGCGCAACAACGCAACGGTATCGTCAGCCATCGTGACAAGAGAATAACGCGCTGTCGTTCAGACGGCGAGCCAGTGACGAGCCAGCAACGCGCCAATGACGAACGGCGGGTGGCAGGCCGCACCAAGAGTGCGCGTCCCACCACCCGCCGTGAGTGACGGTCGGAGGCGTTGTCTACTTCTTGTTCTTGGCCTTCTTCGCCGCTTTCTTCGCGGCTGGCTTCTTGGCGGCCTTTCTTGGGGCTGCCTTCTTGGCGGCTGGCTTCTTGGCCACCTTTTTCGGGGCAGCGTTCTTCACGGCCTTCTTCGGAGCTGGCTTCTTGGCGGCCTTCTTTGGAGCGGCCTTCTTTGGCGCGGCCTTCTTCACGGGCTTCTTTGCCGTCTTCTTCGGCGCGGCCTTCTTGGCGGCCTTCTTGGCGGCCTTTTTGGGCGCCGCCTTCTTGGCCGCCGGCTTTGCGACTGGTTTTGCGGCTGGCTTTGCGGCTGGCTTTGCGGCTGGCTTTGCGGCTGGCTTTGCCACCGCCTTCACCGCTGGTTTTGCCGCTGGCTTTGCTTCAGCCTTCGGCGCGACCGGCTTCGCCGCCGGAGCGGCAGCGGCTGGCGTCACCGGCGGCGCCGGCTTCGGTGCAGCCTTGGGCTTCGGAGAACGACGGGGCTCGCCGAGGCCGGCGCCGAACAGATCGGCGTCTTCCTCTTCCTCACCTCCGTCAATCAGGACGCCGGGTTCCTCCTCGTCCTCGTCATCCGACTCTTCTGCACTATCCCACAGCGAATCGGAGTGATCCTTGTTGATCGCCCAGCCGCCGTCCTCGTCATCCTCGTCGTCATAGCTCATGCCGCCGCCGCCACCGCCGCCGCCGTAGCCGCCTTCTTCCGGCTCGTCGTCCCGATCCGCAGCCATGTGCTTGTCGTTGGAATCACCACTCAGCATTCGTGCCTCCCGATTCCTCGTCGGTCAAATAAATATGGTGCCCGTCGCTCAACCGCTGAATACACTATGCGAGCCACCCCGTCAAGCGGGGGTCTCAGCATCAGGCTCGATCACCAGATGCCGCCGCGCGGCCGGAGCACGCCCGCGCGCGCGGAAACGTTCGGCCGCATCGTCGAGAATAGTGTACATCGCGGGCACGACGAAGAGTGTCAGGAGCGTGGACGTAATGAGGCCGCCGATCACCGCACGGGCCATCGGCGCCCGCTGTTCCGCGCCTTCGCCGATGGCAAAGGCGAGCGGCATCATGCCGAAGATCATCGCCACCGTCGTCATGATGATGGGCCGCAAACGGATTCGGCCCGACTCGAGAATCGCGTCGAGGCGGGCTTCGCCCGCTTCACGGCGCTGGTTGACGAAGTCGATGAGCAGAATGCCGTTCTTGGTGACCAGACCCATCAGCATGATGATGCCAATCATCGACATCACGTTCAGCGTGCCTCGGGTGACCAGCAATGCGAGCGCAACGCCGAGGAAACTGAGCGGGAGCGCCAGCATAATGGCCAGCGGCTGGATGAAGGAACCGAAAAGCGAAGCAAGAATCAGGTAGATGAAGATGACCGCGAGCACGAGCGCCTCGGCGACGTATCCTTTGGTCTCCTCCATGTTCTGCACGTCACCGGTAAAGACGGTGCGATAACCCGGCGGCAGCACAATCGAGTCGAGCGCGGCACGCGCCGCGTCGGCCACACGGCCGAGCGGCGTCCCGGGAATGACCTGGACGTCGATCTTGACCTGGCGTTCGAGCGCGCGGCGCTCGATTTGCTGCGGGCCGATGCCCGGACGGACGTCGGCGACCTGCGACAGGAGCACCGACGCAGGAAGTCCGGTGCGGGCGTCAATGCCACTGCCACTCACGGAGATGCCGGCAACATCCGATGCACTCACGCGCAGCGAGTCGGGGTAGATGACCACGACGTCGTGCGAATACCCCTGCGGATCCTGCCAGGTGGTGGCGCGCTGGCCCGTAAAGAGCGGTTGCAACGTCATGGCGATGTTGTTGATGCCAAGACCGGCGGCCCACGCCTGCTGACGATCGACGCGCACGTCGAGCTGCGGCACGTTGCCTTCATCACTCGACCGAGTGCTGGCCACGCCGGGAATATCCTTCACGACATCGTTGACCTGTGAGGCAATCAGCTTGAGGCGCGTCGCTTCGGGCCCCTGCACGTTGATCGACACCGGCGATCCGCGACCGCCAAAGATCGAACCCTGCGCGCTGATGTTCGCGGTGAGTCCGGGGAACTTGGGCAGTTCCTTGCGAATGGCTTCCTGAATCTCAAACTGGTCGCGCGTGCGCTCCGACTTGGGCTTGAGGCGCACGTTGATGTTGCCGCCAGTTGCGCCGCCGCGGCCGCCGATCGAGAACGCCGTGAAGTCCACCTCGGGCAAACTCCGCACGAGCTGGTCAATTGGCTTGGCGCGTCCCATCGTGTATGCCAGGCTGGAGCCCGGCGGTACGCGGAAGTTGATGGAGAACTCTCCCGCATCAAAATCGGGCATCCACGTGAAGCCGAGCTTCGGCACAATGGCGAGCGCAATAGCCACCGATGCGAGGGCGCCGCCAATGACCTTCCACCGATGGGCGAGCGCCAGGCGCAGCCATCCCGGATATCGATCTGCCATGCTCTCGAACCAGCGGTCGAAGCGAAGCGCCACGCGGCGAATGGGCCCCGCGTGCTTGAATGCTTCTTCACCGTGCTCTTCGGCGTCGGGGTCGTGCCAGACGCTGGAGAGCATGGGGTCGAGCGTGAACGACACGAAGAGTGAGACCGTGACGGCAAAGGCCACCGTCACGCCGAACTGGAAGAAGATCTTGCCGATCATCCCGCCCATGAAGGCAACGGGGATGAACACGGCAACGACTGCCAGCGAGGTGGCGAAGACGGCAAGGCCAATCTCGTCGGTGCCATCCTTGGCGGCCCGATGATGGTCTTTGCCGAGCCCGACGTGGCGCACGATGTTCTCTCGCACAACAATCGCGTCGTCAATCAGCAGGCCGATGGCCAGCGAGAGCGCGAGCAGCGTCATCGTGTTGAGCGTGAAATCGAGCGCCCACATGGCGAAGAACGCCGAGATAATGGACACCGGGAGCGTGAGCCCCGTGATGACGGTGGAGCGCCACGAGTTCAGGAAGAGATAGATGATGCAGATCGTGAGAAACGCGCCGAGCACGATGGTGAGCTGCACGTCATCGAGCGCCTGTCGGATATGGCGCGAATCGTCGCGCGTCAGCCGCAGGTGCACGTCTTCGGGGAGCGTCCGCTCGATCTCGCTGATGATCGCCTTGACGCCATCCGCAACCGCGACCGTGTTGGAGCCGGAGATCTTGAGGATCTCGATGGTAAGCGTCGGCGTGTCGCCGAGCAGCGACGCGGAGCGGCGCTCGGCGATGGTGTCGAGCACGCGACCGACGTCACGGATGCGAATGGGGGCGCCATTGCGCACGGTGATGATCAGATCGGCAAACGCGCGCGGGTCGAGAATGCGGCCCGTGACACGAACCGAGCGTTCCGAATCACCTTTGCGAATACGACCCGCGGGCACTTCCTGATTTTCGCGAGACAGCGCCGCGGACACGAGGTCGGGCGTCAGGCCGAAACTGCGCAGCGCCACCGGATCGAGTTCGACGTGAATTTCACGACTCGCCGCGCCCGAGAGCTGAACACCACCCACGCCGCCAACGGCTTCGAAGCGCGGACGAATGACCTGATCTCCGAGGTCGGTGAGCTCGCGCAGCGAGCGTTCCTTGCTGGAGACGGCGACCGCCAGGATGGGCTGGTCATTGGGATCGTAACGCGTGATGATGGGTTCCTGCATGTCACGCGGCAGCGACCGGCGAATGCGTCCGACCTTGGCGGACACTTCGGGCTGCATCTTGGTGGGATCGACGCCGAGTTTGAACTGCAGGCGAACGTTCCCACTTCCTTCGGACGAGGTGGAGGTGAGCTCGTACAGCCCTTCCACCGTGTTGAGCGCGGTTTCGATGGGGCGAATGACATCTCGTTCGACGACTTCCGGTGAGGCGCCCGGGTACGACGCCTGCACGCTGATGATCGGGTACGTGACGTCCGGATATTCGTCAACGGCGAGCCGCTTGTATCCCACCACACCAACGACGACGAGGGCCAACATCATCATCGTGGCGAAGACGGGACGCTTGATTGAAACGTCTGAGAGAATCATGGGCGAGTCATTGGACGAGAGGCGATAGTCGATGGATCAGGCAGCGGGCTTACGGCCTCGCTTGCCTTTTTCCGGAGTGCCCTGCTCACCCTTGGATGCGGGCGCGCCACCCGCCGGAGCGGCCGTACTGTCGGTGCCGCGGCGGCGAGCACCGGCCTCACCGGGAGCCGCGCCATCCGTGTTGCGACCCCCGCGCGTGCCGCCGCCGGGCCCGCCACGCGGGTCGCCTCCGCGAGCGCCACCCGGGCCGCCAGCACGCTCGTTGCCAATGATCTGCGCCTTCATGCCGCGACCGAGCGTCCCGACGTTTCCGACGACGACCACATCACCGATCTTGAGGCCCTCAGTGACCTCGACAAGACTGCGGGCTTCATCGACGACGCCAACCGTCACGGGTGCCTGCTCGAGTTCACCGCCGGTAATGCGATAGACGAACGCCTTGCCATCCTGTCCGGTGCGAACGGCGGGCTGCGGAATCACCATCACGCCGTCGAGCGTCTGCGCGATAATCTGGCCGCTCGAGAAGGTATTGCCCTTGAGCTCGCCCTTCGGATTCGGGATCTGCACGTACGCCGTAATGGAGCGCGACGCGGGATCGATGGTGGGGCTGACGCGCGCGACCTTGCCATTGAACGTCTTGCCGTCGGCAAGGAAACGCACCGACTGTCCCGGCTTGACCTCATTCGCCCGGCGCGCGGGAAGCGCTGCCGTGAGCTCGAGCACGTCAAAGCGGACCAGCGTGAACAACTCCGCGCCGCGCAGCACATGCTCGCCGCCCTGCACGCGGCGGAACTGGATGGTGCCATTGACCGGCGCAAAGATGCGCGTGTCGCGCGCGGACGTCTGCGCCGCGCGCAACCGCGCGTCAGCCGCCGCCTGCTGCGCCTTGGCGGCCACGGCGGCCTGCTCCGTCGCGCGCAGGTCGCGCTCGGCGATGGCGCCGACTTTGAAGAGATCCTTTGACTGATCGTAGTTCCACTGCGCGGTGACGGCGGCCGTCTTTTGCGAGAGGGCGTCGGCTTCCGCCGACTTCAAGTTGCTCTCAAAATCGACCGCTTCGAAGCGGGCCAGCGGCGCGCCGGCACTCACCCGGTCGCCCTCGCGCACGTACACCTGCTCGACGTTGCCCTCGAGGCGCGACTTCAGGCTGAGCGTTTCGATGGGACGCAGATCACCGGCGATGGGAATGCCCGCCTCGATGGACCCGCGAGTCACCTTGGCAACGTCGGCGGCGCCGAGCACGACCGCCGCAGTGCGGCGGGGAGCACCGCCACCGGCGGCGGCGGCGCTGCCCGCCCCGCCTCCACCGGGCGCACTGCCCTGTGCACTGCGTGGAGCGCCAGCGGTCGCCGGACTGCCGGTAGAGCCGGCTGCCGCGTCCTTGGGTGTGCCGTCGCAGGCGACGGTGAGAAGCGCGCTGAGCGCAATCGCGCTAGCGAATTGAAAGCGGACCTGAGAGTGCATTTCTGGAATCGGTGCGCACGGGAACGGTGGTCCCGTTGGGAAGCGGAATGTCGCGGCCGCGAACGCGAGCCAGATCGGCCACGGCCAGATAGAGATCGAACGTCGCCTTGGCTTCCGTGGAGCGCGCCGTGAGCAGCGCGTACTGGGCGTCGGAGACTTCGAGTTGGGTCGAAAGACCGCGCTGGTAGCGCAGCGCGGCGAGTTGGTACGCCTCGTCGGCCTGCGCCGAGTTTTCCTGTCGCGCGCCGAACGCGGCGATGGCGCGTGTCAGTTCGTTGCGCGCGCGGGACACTTCAAGGGCGGCGGCCTCGCGCGCCTGTGTCAGCGAAATCTCGGCGATCTTTGCCTGCGCCTGCACGAGGTCGAGGTTGCCCTTGGCGCGCAAACCGTCGAACACGTTCCAGGTGAAGCTGACGGTGAAGTTACGGTCCGGGAACCAGCCATTGTTCTGGCAAGTCTTGTCGGCCGCCGAGCCGATCGGGCAGGCAGAGCTGACCACGCGGCCCATGACCGTGGGAAAGCCGTTGAGCACCGGCAGCGCGAGGTAGCCCATGTTGAACGACATGTTCATCTGCGGCAGCAGGTCGGCGCGCGCGACCCGTATGCCGGCGTTCTTTGCCCTGACGGTGAACTCGGCGGACCGCACCGACGCGCGCGGCGCGTCGGGCGCGGCATCGGCCGCGGCACGATCAGCCATCGTACGTACCGATGGTGCGTCGAGGGCGGTGGACAGCAGGAGCGGCTGATCTACCGGGATGTCGAGCAGGCGGCGCACTTCGAGCAGCGCCACGTCGCGGTCCGATGCCGCCTGCAGCGCCAGCGGCTCGAGATTGGCGCGTTCGACGCGCGAGCGCAGGACATCAAAGCGCGCCGCGCGCCCGGCGGCAAACAGCTGCTCGGTCTGCGTGACGCGGCTTGCGGCCAGCGCGAGGTTCTGATCCTGCAGTTCGGAGAGCCGCGCCAGATACGACGCGTTGAGGTAGGCACGCTGCACGTCGACGGCGAGGCGGGCGCGCGTTTCGGCGAGATCCATGCGCGCGGCGCCCTGCACACTGCTTGCCGCCAGGGCGGCGGACACAATGCGGCCGCCCTGGAAGACGGCCTGCTGCGCGTTGAGCGTCGTGGTGTAGGTGTACTTCTGGCCGAAAAGCTGGCTGACCATTTCGGCACGCGCGTTCTTGATGACCTGCTGGTAGCTGCTGGTCAGCCGCAGCTGCGGCAGGCCGGCGGCACGCGCGGAGGTGACTTGGGCGTCGGCCGATTCGACAAGCTGATAGGCAGCGCGCGCTTCGTCGGAGGACCGGAGCATCCGAACCACAGCGTCCTCAACCGTGAGGCGCAGGGTGTCGGAACGCTGGGAGAAGGCGGGCGCTGGAGAAGCCGCGAGGATCGCGGCGGCGAGGAACAACGGGATAGTACGCATCAGTAATGTAGAGAACGCGGCGCCACCGGCGCGCGTTGGTCGCAGGACGAGGGAAGTTCCCGGACCTGGTCAGGCGTCCAGCGAATCGAGGTCGATGAAGACCAACGACTTGCGGCGCTGCACCACGGACTTGAAGGCCTGGAAGACGTCCGGGTCGAACTGCACGCCGGCCTGTTTCGACAGGACTTCAATGGCCTCTTGTGGCGACTTCGGCTCGCGAAATGCGCGGCGCGACGTCATGGCGTCATAGGCATCGGCGAGGTGAAGAATGCGGCCGCCGATGGCAATATCCGTGCTGACCAGTCCGCGAGGATAGCCGCTGCCGTCCCAGTGCTCCTGATGGTCCTGGATGTACGGGAGGACGCGGGCGATGTGTTTGAGGGGTGAGAGGATTTCGACGCTGAGCCGCACCGATTCCTTGACGTGATCGAACTCCTCGGGCGTCAGCGCGCTGGGCTTGTTGAGCACCGACTCGCGGATGCCGATCTTCCCGACGTCGTGCACGCGGCCCGCCAGGCGAATGTCCTCGACCAGCTCATCGTCGAGACTCAGCGCGCTGGCGACGGATGCCGCGAGGTCGGCGACACGCTGCGAGTGGCCGCGGAGGAAAACGTCCTTGGCCTCCTGCGCATTGATGAGGGCGTCAATGACGGCGACCGACATCTCCTGCACCGCGCGGCGCTCGGCCATGAGTTCGTCGGTGCGCGCGGCGACTTCTTCGCGAATGAGACGCTCGACGTTGCGTTGCTCGACGATGAGGGCTCGGCGGTGGAGGACGCGCTCGATGGCCCGTTCGAGATCCTTGAGCTCGACCGGCTTCATGAGGTAGTCCATCGCGCCCGACGCCAGCGCTTCGGTGGCCGTGCTCGCGTCGTTCACGGCGGTGAGCATCATCACGGCGATGTCGGGATCGATATCGAGCACGAGCGGTACCAGCTCGACGCCCGTCATGCCGGGCATACGCACGTCGCAGAGCATCAGCGCAAACTTGTCGCCGCCGCGCACCGCGGCGAGCGCCTGATCGGCGTTCTCGGCGTCGGTGACTTCATAGCCGCGGGCGCGCAGAAATCTGGCGAGCGCCGTGCGGATGTTCTCTTCATCGTCGACGATGAGCACGCGGCGCACGAGCGGTTCCTGCGCTCCTCGCAGCAGCTGCGAGATGCGATGAGCCGTTGTACTGCCTGAGTGCTCCGTCATGCCAGCCTCACTCCGTGGGACACAGGGCCAGTCGTGCGATGGATGAAGCTACCGCATCCAGAGCGAGCGTACCACCAAGCATCGATGCGCGCCCGATCAACCATCCACGAACTCCACCGTGACCGGATGAGGAATGATGCCGGCGGTGTGGGCGCGTTCAAGGAAGAGCCGAATGGCCTCGCGGCCACGCGGGCCGTAGTCGAGGGTCCAGTCATTGACGTACATCCCGACGAACTCATCGGCTTTGGCGCGGTCGAGGCCCCGCGCGTAGCGCATGGCGTGATCAAGCGCGCCCACACGATGCGCTAATGCATACGCTATACTGGCGTGAAGATGGCGCGAAATTTTAGACATCAACTCGGAGCCAAAGTCCTTCCGGATGACGTTTCCGCCGAGCGGCAGCGGCAGGCCGGTCTCTTCAAACCACCATTCGCCCATATCGGCAACGAGGTGCAAGCCATCGTCCTGATACGTGAGCTGCCCTTCATGAATGAGCAGGCCCATATCCACCGTACCATTGAGCACCGCCTTTTCGATCTGATCGAAGTGCGTTTGCACCGCGATGAAATCGGGTTCGTACAAACGCAGGGCGAGATATGCGCTGGTCTTCGGTCCGGGCACCGCGATGCGCTTGCCTTTGACATCGGCGCGCGTGGCCGGTGTCTTGCTCACCAGCCGCGGGCCGTAGCGATCCCCCATCGACGCACCGCTCGGAAGCAGCGCGTAGCGATCGGTGAGATAGGCGTAGGCGTGAATGGAGACCGCGGTGACTTCGAGTTCGCCTTTCAGCGCGCGCTGGTTGAGCGACTCGATGTCCTGCAGTTCATGCTCGTAGGCGAGCCCTTCGGTGTCGATCTTGCCCTCGGCGAGGGCGTAGAACATGAACGCGTCGTCCGAGTCGGGACTATGGGCGACGTGGATGGTGCGACTGGTCATGGAAGTCCTATGGCTTGCGTGCGCGCGCGTCCTTGAGCGCCGCATCAATGTCATTGCCGTGCGCCGTGTACTCCTCGCGTGCGGTCTTGCGCTCGGCGGGTTCGGCGGCCATCAGGCGCTTGCCGAAGTCTCCGGCCGCCGCGCTGTTCTGCGACGCCTCGGCGACGCGCATGGCGAGCGTCAGTCCGAGCAGGTCCTTGGCGTTCTTCTTGAGAATGGTGTCAGCTTCGACCTTGGCGCGTGTGAGTTCACCACCCACAAGGGCAACCAGGCCCACATCGTAGCGCTGATGCACATCAAGCGGGGCGAGCATGTCATACGACTGCAGCGCCATCGGAACAAAGATGGCGGCGCTGTCGCGCTTTCCTTCGGACGCGTACGACATCACCCGATTGAACAGGCGGTCAGCTTTTTCCTGCGGGGACATGGCGGCAATGTCAGCCGCGGACGGCATCGCACCACCGGCACCCGCTGGTGCGCCGCCCATTGGCGCCGTCTGACCGGCATCGGCCGGCCCGCCGTCCGTCGCGGCGCGCGACGCCTGGAAGAGCACGAGCGCGATGACCGCCACGAGCGCGACGCCGGTGACGATCCACGGCACGCGACTGGACGCGGCACTCGCGGTGCCCTTCATGGCCAAACCGCAATGGTGGCAGAACTGGGCGCCCGGCGTGAGCGCACCGTTGCACTGCGGGCACTCGGCCCCTTTGAGGGCGCCACCGCAGTGTGCGCAGAACTTGCCGGTGGCGGGTTCGCCGCAGCGAGGGCAGGGGGAAGGCACGAGGTGAGACGGTCGATGGGAGAAGGCAGACGGTGGACCTGCGGGGGAAAGCTAACGCCCCTGCTCTGAAATTGGGTGCGCGCGCATTGCAATCGGGCGCTCGGATGCGCAGACTCCACCATCTCGGTTCGTGCGCCTCGGCGTCCGGATTTCGACCTTCTCCACCCCTTGCCGTGACCGCTTTGTCCCGCGCCCTGCTCAGCGACCTGCGTGGAGTGACCGCCAAGGATCTCATGGAGATCACCGAGCGGCATCAGGTGCGCTTCGTCCGACTGCAGTTCACCGACATTCTTGGCGTCAACAAGAACGTCGAGATTCCCGTCTCGCAGCTCAAGAAGGCGCTGGAAGGCGACATCCTGTTCGACGGATCCTCCATTGAAGGCTTCGTGCGCGTGGAGGAGAGTGACATGCTCCTGCGCCCGGACCTCGAGACGTTTCGCGTCTTCCCGTGGAGCGATCCGCAAGCGCGCGTGGCGCGGCTCATCTGCGACATCACGACGCCCGAGGGTGAACCGTTTGCCGGCGACCCGCGCGGCGTGCTCAAGCGCCAAGTGGCGCGCGCCGCGAAAATGGGGTACACGATGTTCGCCGGCATGGAGGCGGAGTTCTTCCTCTTCCGCCTTGGGCCGGACGGCGCGCCGAGTACGACGACGCACGACGTGGGTTCGTACTTCGATCTTGGTCCGGTGGACCTTGGCGAGGATGCGCGCCGCGCCATTGTGGATGCGCTCGAGCAGATGGGATTCGAGATCGAGGCGGCGCACCATGAGGTGGCGCACGGCCAGCACGAGATCGACTTCCGCTACGCCGACGCGCTGACGACGGCCGACGCGCTGGCGACATTCCGGTTCGTGGTGCGCAACGTCGCGCAGCAGTTTGGCATGCACGCGTCCTTCATGCCGAAGCCGATCTACGGGCAGAATGGGAGCGGGATGCACACGCACCAGTCGCTGTTCAAGGACGGGCATAACGCGTTCTTCGACGCGAAGGGCGAGTACGAACTGTCGGCGCTCGCGCACCATTACATCGGCGGGCTGCTGCAGCACGCGCGCGGCATGAGCGCCATCACCAATCCGCTGGTGAACTCGTACAAGCGGCTGGTGCCGGGATTTGAGGCGCCAGTGAACGTCGCGTGGTCGATGCGCAACCGGTCGCCGCTCATTCGCGTGCCGGCGCGCCGCGGCGCGGGGACGCGCGTGGAACTGCGGTCGCCCGACCCGAGTGCCAATCCGTACCTGGCGCTTGCGGTAATGCTGGCGGCGGGTCTCGACGGCGTGGAGACGCAGGCGTCGAGCCGAGAGCCGGTGAACGAGAATATCTGGGAGATGAGTTTCCGCGAAAAGCGGCGGTTACGCATCGACGATTTGCCACATGACCTGAACGAAGCGTGCGATGAGCTGGAGAAGGACAAGGAGATGTGCGCCGCGCTTGGCGAGCATGTGACGCGGCACTTCCTCGACGCCAAGCGACAGGAGTGGCGCGAGTACGTCACGCAGGTGAGCGAGTGGGAACTGGCGCAGTATCTGGCGAAGTACTAGCCGTTTGCTGACAGGCACTCGGTCCCGGTGAAGAACACCTCTGAGCGGCTGGATCCGCTCCTGATTCCGACAGACGCGGCGTTCGACCGTGAAACGCTGGCGCTGCATCTCGCGCGATACCGGCTCGCCGCGGAATACGTGCGCGACCAGGATGTGGTGGACTGCGCGTGCGGCACGGGCTACGGCAGCGAAATCCTGCTGCAAGCGGGGGCGCGCACGGTGCAGGGCGTGGATCTCGACCGGTCGGCGCTGGAGTATGCGCGGTTCCGGCACGCGCACGAGGGGATCACATACCTCGAGGCCGACGCGCTGCGGTATGCGCCGCCGACACCGCCCAGTGTGTGGGTGAGCCTTGAGACGGTCGAGCATCTGCCAAACCCGCACGCCTACGTGGCGCGTGTGGCGCAACTGCTGCCCAGCGGCGGCCGCTTCATTGCCTCCGTGCCGGTGACGGTGTCGACCGACGGGAACCCGCATCACCTCTGGGATTTCACGCGCGATTCGTTTCGCGCACTGCTGCGGGCCAACGGATTCCGTGAAGAGCGTTCGCTCGAGCAGTCACATCGCTTTTCGCTCGGCGACATTTTCGGCGGGTCGCGGGGCGCTCGTCAACGGGACCGGCGGCGCGGGCTGCTGCTGTGGTACGTGCGGCATCCCTCCGTGCTCCGGCGGCGAATCGTGCTGACGCTGACCAAGGGGTTTGTGAACGAGTATTTGACCATCGTGGCGATCAAGTCGTGAGCATGCTGCGAGTCTTACTGACTGCCACGGATGCAACGGATTGAACGGATTTGCACGGATACTGCGTTTTCGAGAGGAACTGCAGCGGCATCGTGGTGATAATGAAAGGCCCCGACGATTTGGAATCGCCGGGGCCTCACTCGTAATCGCGGCTGACGTCCTACACGGGGAACACCATCTCGCGGTAGCGGGGGAGCGGCCAGTACTCGTCGCCGACCACGAGTTCGATGGCGTCGGAGACGTCACGCACCGCGGCCATCGCGCCGGCGCCAGTACTCGTGAGGAACTGCGCGCACTTGGTCGGGTGCTCGTGCATCGACTCGGCTTTTTCGACCGCCGCATGCAGCGCGGCAGCGCGCTTCTGCAGTTCGGTGACCTGCCTAGCGAGCCCATTTGCCGCTGAGGCCGCCGGATTGACCTTGATGCCCACGCTCTTCAGTTTCGCCGCGGCGTCCGAGACGACACCGAGGTACTTGAGCGCGGCGGGAAGCACCATCGTGTCGACGATTTCACGCATGGTGTGCATCTCGATCAGCATGTCCTTGAGATACCGCTCGATACGCACGTGATAGCGGCTCTCGAGCTCGGGCTCACTGAGAATACCGAGCGCGGTGAACAGATTGCGCGTCGCGACGACCTTCAGCTGGTCCAGTGCTTCGGGCGTGCGCCGCAGGTTGAGCAGGCCGCGCTTCTTCGCTTCCTTGACCCACTCCTCGGAGTAGTTGTTGCCCTCGAAACGGATGGCGGCAGTCTCCTTGAACGCCTCGCGCGCAACCTTGAGCACGGCATCGTCAATGGCCTTTGTCTTCTTCAACTCGGCCTTGAGCGAGGCCGTGAGTTCGCCCATGGCCTCGGCGACGACCGAGTTGAGCAGCATCACCGGGAACGCGATGGACTGCGAGGACCCGACCGCGCGGAACTCGAACTTGGCGCCGGTGAAGGCGAACGGCGACGTGCGGTTGCGATCGGTGTTGTCCTGCGCGATCTCAGGGAGCTTGGCGACGCCGAGCTTGATCATCGCCGCATCTGCCGACGCCCCCGTGCGCCCAGCGACGATGTCGTCGATCATGTTGGTGAGCATCGCGCCGAGGAACATGGAGATGATGGCCGGCGGCGCTTCGTTGGCGCCGAGGCGATGCTCATTGCCTGACGTCGCGATGCCCGAGCGCAGCAGCCCCTGATGCTTGTAGACGGCTTTGAGCACCGCGGCGAGGAACAGGAGGAAGCGCAGGTTCTGATGCGGCGTCTTGCCGGGCTTGAGCAGGTTCACGCCATCGAGCTCGTTGTCGGCCGCGATGGACATAGACCAGTTGCAATGCTTGCCCGAGCCGTTGATGCCCGCGAAGGGCTTTTCGTGCAGCAGCGCGGCGAGTCCGTGGCGTGACGCGACCTTCTTGAGCACCGCCATCACGAGCTGGTTGTGGTCGGTGGCGAGGTCGGTCTCTTCGAAGACCGGCGCCATCTCGAACTGGCAGGGCGCCACTTCGTTGTGGCGCGTGACGATGGGCACGCCCAGGCGATAGAGCTCGTACTCCACCTCGGCGATGCAGGCCTGCACGCGCTCGGGAATGCCGCCGAAGTAGTGGTCTTCGAGCTGCTGGCCGCGCGGCGGCGGTGCGCCAATGAGCGTGCGGCCGCCCATCACGAGGTCAGGGCGCAGCGAGAAGTGCCCGCGGTCGATGAGGAAGTATTCCTGTTCGGCACCGAGCGTGGTGTAGACGCGCATGGCACCCCGGTCGCCGAGGAGCTCGAGCAGTTCCATGGCCTTGTGCGAGAGCACGTCGGAGGAGCGAAGCAGCGGCGTGACTTCGTCGAGCGCTTCACCATTGTAGCCGATGAAGACGGACGGGATGCACAGCGTCTTGGTGCCGGCGGATTCCATGATGAAAACGGGCGACGCCGGATTCCACGCCGTGTAGCCGCGCGCTTCCCAGGTGGCGCGCAGGCCGCCAGATGGGAACGACGACGCGTCGGGCTCGCTCTGAATGAGCTGCTCGCCGGTGAACGACTCCATGGGGAGCTTGTTCTCATCGAACGAGAAGAACGCGTCGTGCTTCTCGGCGGTGAGTCCCGTCTGCGGCTGGAACCAGTGGCAGAAGTGGGTGACGCCGTGCGACATCGCCCATTCCTTGATGACCTGCGCGACGGTTGGCGCGATTTCGACGTCGAGCTTGCGGCCTAGGCGAATGGCGGAGTTCAGCTTGGCGAAGACTTCCTTGGGCAGTTTGTCGCGCATCTGTCGCGCGCCGAACGTGAGTGATCCGAAGTAATGCGAGATCGGCTCACCCCCTTCATTCGCGGATGGAATGTTGGGTGGCGTGACCACGCGCGAGGCGATGGCCTTGAGGGCAGCGGCGCGAGCGTTCATAAGGAAGTTGTCCGAGAGTGTGAGTGCTGTGTGTTGTAAGAATATTGCCGAATATGCAAAACTAACTCGACATCGATGGAAAATCAACGCAATAAATGCCGATAATTGAGCGAATCACTGCATAATTTGCACGAAGCATCGATCGACGAGCGAGAACAGGCAATGAACGTCAGTAAAATCTTATCCGGCAACGACTTACGCGATCAACCCGATGCCATTGTTGTGCCTATCGGCCCAAGTCGGCTGGGTTTCGATGCGTCGTCCGACGATTGGGCCGGAGGATGAAGTACGCGATCGTCGGAGTAACGAGGCGTGCGGCGTCGGCACATCTGTTATTCGTCGTCGGTCGATTGCATACGACGCTGTCAGCGCAACGCTTTCGAATTCACGCGTCGCGTATTCACGCGCCGGAATTGCGCGCTCTCACGGGCACACGCCGTACGCGACCGACGAAGCACTTAAGGATGATGAGATGTCCGTAAACGGAGTACGCACAATTTCCGATCTCTTGATTGATTCCCCTTCTATAGTCTGGCACACTCCACACTGAGGTTCAGGAGTTGAATTGCGTTCAGCGCTGAACCCACCGCCCCCCAATGAGACCGACGACGCTGCGAGCAGATCGCGGGCTGAATTCGGTTCTCGAATTGGGGGTTTTTTTTGTTGTCCTGTTTCTCCGGGATGTCCCCGGAGACTTCGCGGTGGAGGAGAAACCACTTATGCGTCATTTCAGGTTCGCCACGATTCTGGCGGGGCTGTTCGCATTGCTTGCGGGATCCGGAGCAATCGCGCCAGCAGCTGCGCAGGGAACGTGGAAGGCGTCGGACTGCGCGGATTGCCACGACAAGGCGGTCAACGCAGCGTACATGAAGTCGGCTCACGGGCAGCAGGATCAGAGCTGCGCCAAGTGCCACAACAACGTGGCCGAGCACTTCAAGGCACAGAGCGCCGGCGAGAAGGGTGTGGTGCCGACGATGAAGGGCCGCAAGGCGAGCGACATCAACGCCACGTGCCTGTCGTGCCATGAGAAGAACAACCAGGCGAGCTATGACGGCAGCATGCACGCGCGCCGCAACGTGGCGTGCATCTCGTGCCACAGCGTGCACAGCCCGAAGTCCGTGACGGGCCAGCTGAAGACCAAGAGCGACGCCGAAACGTGCTACTCGTGCCACAAGTCGGAGCGCGCGAAGATGCAGCGCACGTCGCACCACCCGGTGCGCGAAGGCAAGATGGGCTGCTCGAGCTGCCACAACCCGCACGAAGGCAACAAGCCGAAGATGCTCAAGGCCGAGTCGGTCAACGACCTCTGCTTCCAGTGTCACACGGAGAAGCGCGGGCCGTTCATGTTCGAGCATGCACCGGTGCGCGAAGACTGCGTGTCGTGCCATGACGTGCATGGGTCGAACCACCAGCGGCTGCTGGTGCAGAAGCTGCCGACGCTGTGCTGGAACTGCCATCTGGACGGCGGTGGCCACTATTCACAGACGTCCGACTACTACAGCACCGAGAAGGGTGGTGTTGCAGTCGCGCCGGGCGCGCCGAACGCCGTGGCAAACACGAACGTGGCGCGCGGCTCCCGCTGGACCGGCAGGTCCTGCCTGAACTGCCACCTGAACATTCACGGTTCCAATAGTCCCTCTGGCGCCTACTTCGTCCGGTAACCCACCCATGACACACGCAAAGAAGATTTCCGCGTTCGTCGCCATGGGACTTCTCATGGCAGTCTCGACCGCCTCGGCGCAGCAGAAGGCGCCCGCCATCACGAGCGGCGGCGAGATCACATACAAGACCGCCACGCAGGATCAGAGCGAGCTTGGGCCCACGATGTCGACCTCGTCGAAGTGGACCGAGTATCGCTCGATGCCGAACGGCACGACGATTTCGTCGCTCAAGCTGTGGTCGACCGGCGGCAAGATCGATTTCAACCTGACCGGCACCAACATCTCGCAGAAGGACCAGCAGTTCCTGGGCAACGCCAAGGCGCTGGGGTTTGGGCTGAAGTTCAACTGGAACGAGATCCCGCATAACATGGGGAGCGACGCCCGCACCATCTTCACAAACACCACGCCGGGCATGTGGACGCTGAGTTCCACGCTGCGCCAGGCTCTGCAGTCAGCCGTCGACGCGCCAGGTAGTGGTGCGTCTTCGACGACGAACTTCATCCGCTTCCTGCCGTTCTACCAGAACCTGCTGACCCCGACGTTCGCCACGGCGGATCTCGTGGATCTGAGCGGCCAGCGCCGCACGGGTAATGTCGAACTGAGCCTCGGCAAGCATCTGCCGTTCGACGTGACCCTGATGTATCGCAACGAGCTCAAGAAGGGCTACCGCGGACAGGCCGGCATCAACGAAAACTTCCGCATCAGCCCGGCGCTGCAGGTGGGGAGCCCGTTGGACGAAGTGACGAACGACATCGGCGTGCGCCTGGCCAAGACGTTTGACATGGGCAGCGCGTACGTGACGTTCAACCGGAACCAGTACCAGAACAAGAACGAACGGTTGATCATCGACTTCCCGTTCCAGGCCGCGGATGCGGTGGTGACTGCCGCGCAGACCGCCTCGCCGACGGCGATTGGCGCCACGGGTGGCCCATCGAAGGAACAAGCGGTGATGGCGCCGGATAACGCGGCGACCTCGATCAGCGCCGGCTTCCGCCTGAAGTTCAAGCGGCAGACGCGGCTCGAAGTGGGCATCGCGACGTCGGAGCGCACGCAGGACGCCCAGTTCTACGGGTACACCGCGTACTCGCTGGCGACGACGACGGCCATGCCGCAGAACTCGCTGAACGGCAAGACGAACACGACGATGTTCAACCTGTCGTTCTCGTCGAAGCCGCTGGACGGCCTGATGGTGCGGGCGCAGTATCGCAAATACGATCTGGAAGACAAGACGGCGCGCTTCAAGACGCCGGGTGAGTTCCTTGGCACGGCGTGGGCGGCGGTGCCGGCCGTGTCGGCCGAGGCGCCGAACGGCTTTGCAACGAACACTCCGTACGACACGAAGAGCGCGCGCTTTAGCGCCTCGGCCTCGTATGACTACAAGGCCCTGACCCTCGAAGCGTCGGTGCGCAGCACGGACATTGAACGCACGTTCCGCGAAGCGGAGAAGGGGAAGGACAGCGGCATGGGCTTCACCGCGCTGTATCACTTCAATGACTGGCTGGGCTTCCGCGGCACGTACGACAAGAACACGCGGACGGCCGAGGGTGAGACCATCTACGGTTACCAGTCGGACGAAGCGCCGTTCACCAATACACGCCTTGGCGGCGATCTCGAACTGAGCCTGCCGCACGGTCTCGAACTGAGCGCCGGCTACATCAAGCGCAAGGTGGACTACGACGACCGTCCGAACCGCTGCTACGTGGTGAGCGGTGCGTGCGGGACAAATGCGGTGGTCACGACGCCGATCCCGAATTCACCAGTGGGTCTGCTCGGCACGTCGTACGACAGCTACACGGGCCAGATTGACTGGACGGTGAACGAGCGCGTCGAGCTGGGCGCGTACCTGACGTACGAGAAGGACGCCCAGACGAACCAGTGGCTGTCAAACCCGAGTGCACTCACGTACAACCAGGTGATGTACGCGGGCAGCGACAAGACCAACACGTACGGCGGTCATGCCACGCTGCAGCTGATCCCGGACAAAGCGACGCTGATGATCAACGGCCTGAGCCAGAAGGTTGATGGCTTCATGGACATCACGGCGCGCGAAGCGGGTTCCTTCTACACGCAGCGCGCGGGTCTGATTCCGACTGGCGTGGGCGGTGCGAAGGATGTCCCGGATTGGGACGGTACGCAGATCTCGAACGTCAGTGCGCAGTTCGACTACACGCTGACCAAGGCGTGGACGTTGGGGCTCGGATACATGTTCGAGAAGTACGACTACAAGGATCCATTCGTCGTGCTGAACAACGAGCTGCTGCCGTCGGCGACCATTCTGGAGATGAAGGCGAATGACGGCGCGTACAAGGCCAACCTTGTGTTCGCAAAGGTGAGCTTCAAGTTCTAGAGACGTCAGCCTCGCCGCGGCCGGGTGTACCCTCCTGACCGGCCAGTTTCACGAAGCGGCGACGATGCAGGCGACGAGGACCCTTCGGGTGAAGACACCCGGAGGGTTCTTGTTTTGCGGTGCTGGCGCAACGGTGCAGGCGCCTTCATCTTGCGGTCGCGCTGAGCCTTGGCGCGCCCACGCCGCCCGCCGGAGCGCATAAGTGACCGTCTGGAACATCGATATCATGTGGGCGATGATGCTGTTTGGCGTGACGCTCTTTACGGCGTGCTTCGTCGTGTCCAACCGCGCCATGCGCGGCATGCGCATCATGGGGTTGATTACCACGTATGCAATCGGCGCGTGGATGGCGATTGCGCTGCCGTGGAAGGTGGCGGCGGTGACGTGGTGTGTCTTTGCGACGTTCGGCGGCATCGCGGTGTTCGCGTACGAACTGTGGGCGCGCTACCGTTACCGCGGCACAGACCGCAAGCCGCGCCCGCTAATTCTTCTGCAGGGGTTCGTGCTGTGGCCCGCGATGCTCCCCGATGCGTTTGAGGGGATGATCGTTGACGCGGGCATCCTGCCGCCGAGTCCCGCCGCGTTAGACGACGCGGACAGCGCAGAACACGGGGGATAGCAAACGGGAGCCAGTTGGACTGGCTCCCGTCTTGTCTCGCTGCTGATGCCGGGTGCACTTCAATACGCCGCGAGCAACTCCTTGAGCCGCTGTGACCGTTCGGTCATGGCGGCTTGTTCTTTTGCAAGCTTCTGCACGACACCATTGGTGTCGGGGCTGCCGCGCACGGCGGTGAACTCTTGCTGACGTTCCTCGTCGGTCATGCCGAGTCCGAATCCAATCTGGGCGAACGCCGCGAATTCCTTCTTGGAATCATCGAGAATCTTGGCGTGCAGGGCGTTGGCGGCCGCGTCGTAGTCGGCAAGCAGCTTCTGCGCCTGTTCCCGCGACATCTCGTGCGGGGCGAAGCCCAGCTCCTGAGCGAAGGCGGCGCAGACGTACTGCCATTCATCCTGCTCGCCCGCATTGGCGATGGCCGCAAACCGTGCGTCGAGGTCAGGCAGCGACCTCACCGCACCGGTGATGATGTCGGCTTCAAGCGCACGAAGCCGCTCGACCGGCATGAGCAGGCCGCCGACATCTGTCCAAGCGAACGGATCTTGAAGCGAGATCACGGGCCGGAGCGCTTTTTGCACGTTCTGCCACGTGGATGCCGCTGACGACTCGACGCGATCGAGCACACGGCCATTCAGATAGCGGGTGACGGCCTGTGCGTACGCCTTGGCGCCGTTGCGGAAGAGCAGGCGCTTGATGATCACGCCGCCGTAGTGCACGGCCGCCTTTTCCTTGGGCGTGGTTTCATGCAGGCGCAGCAGCGTGGCGCGTCCGGCGCGCATCTTTTCGACGGTAAATGGCGTGAACACGCCGAACGTGATGAGGTCGCGGCGCACGGGTGCCTTGCGGCCGTCGCGCTTGGGCCACTTTTCGCCGTCGCGCACGGTGCCCACGGACCCGAGGTTCATGCCGGGAACGATTTCCGAATGTCCCTCGGATTCGTGCAAGTAACTGAACGGCAGGTCGGGCGTGTTGATGTTGGTGTAGTGCTTGCCGATGATGACGCTGAACGGACCGACATGCGTCTCGTGCAGCACATAGGAAAACGATCCGGTCTTGGTGCCGCGCTCGAACACGCCCTGGTGGACGGGCCCGAGCTTGTACATGTGATTGCTCTGATTTGTCCCGGAACCGGCGTTGTAGAAGGAGAAGCCGGCGGCGATGAGTAGCGTGCCCTTGTGGTGCGTGACGGTGTAAGGCCCGGCGAAGACCGCGACGGCCTCGCCGTGGAACGCCTCGCAGTTTGCAAAGAACAGCGTATTCTCGGCGGAGAACTGCTTGCCGACCTTGCACGCCTGTCCGACGTACGCCTTGTCGAGCAGGGCGGCGCCGCTGACGTTTGCCCCCTCTGCGATGACGAAGTGCCGTGCCTGCACGGCGTCGCCGACAACGGCCGGATGTTCGGCGCAGCTCAGAACGGTGCCATCGTCGAGGAGCGATACGCCGCGAAGTTCGGCGTGCGGTCCGATGCAGACGTTGCGGATCACGCCGCAGTGAAGCAGACGGGCGTTCGCGCCAATGCGGCCGCGATCGCGGCGCGCGGATGCCACTTCGACATCCACGAGCGCGGCCATTGCACTGCGGAGTGGTGCAGAGTGCCCGCGGAATACCTGAAGCCAGGCCGTCTGCGCGGACAGTTCGGGGACAAGGCGTATGACACGTCCGCCCCCTTCGTTCACCGTCTCCAGTTCGGTGCCGGCACCGAAGGACGAGCCGGCGTCAGCGGTAAGCGAGGCGACGTCCTGGATGACGACGCCATCGCCGATTTCATAACGGGCGACGACCGAGCCGACGCGGGCAATGCGGACATTGGCGCCGATGATGCAGTCGGCGACGGTGGTGTCATAAATGCCGCACGGCAGGGCAACCCCGTCGACGCTGACGTCGACGGTGCTGGCCCGGACCCTGACCGTGCCGAGGAAGTGCGCGTTGCGAAAATGCGCGAGGTCGCCGTCGAGGGAGACCGTTGACCAATCTTCGGCGCTGCAGCCTTGCGTGATGAGCTGGTCGACCTGCGCCTGCGTGAGGGCAGACATGAGGAATCCCCGGGTCGGCCGTGATGTCAGAGCTGCGGCAGCGCGAGGTTTTCGCGTTCGATGTCCCGGAAGTACTTCACGGTGCCCACCTTGAGTTCATGGGTGGACGCGTCATCGCAGACGATCATGCCGTGGCGGTGGAGCTGCAGCTGCGAGACCGTCCACATATGGTTGACGCCTTCCTCCACCACGCGCTGCAGCGCCGGCGCCTTGCTGTGGCCACTGACGAGGATGATGACCTCGTGCGCATCCATCACGGTTCCGACGCCGACCGTCAGCGCCGTCTTGGGAACCTTATTGGGGTCATTGTCGAAGAAGCGCGAGTTGGCAATGCGCGTATCCTGTGTCAGCGTCTTGATGCGCGTGCGTGAGGAGAGCGACGAGCCCGGCTCGTTGAATGCGATGTGACCGTCGGCGCCGATGCCGCCGAGGAAGAGATGAATGCCGCCGGCCTTCTGAATGCGCGCTTCGTAGTCCGTGCATTCCTGCTCGAGATCCTTGGCGTTGCCGTTGAGGATGTTCACGTTCTCGTGCGCGATGTCGACGTGGCTGAAGAGGTGGTGCCACATGAAGTAGTGGTAGCTCTCCGTGTGCGACTCGGGGAGGCCGACATACTCATCCATGTTGAACGTCACGACGTGCTTGAACGAGATCTTCCCCTGCTGATAGAGGCTGACGAGGTTCTGGTAGGTGCCAATGGGCGACGACCCCGTGGGAAGCCCGAGCACGAACGGTTTGTCCTTGGTTGGCTTGGCGGCGTTAATCTTGGCGGCGATGGTGTGAGCGGTCCACTTGCTCATCGCTTCGTAGGTATCGTGGATGATGATGCGCATTAGCAAGAACTCCCAGAGTATGAACGGCCGGTAATTGTGCGGTGAGGCGTTGATCAGGGTTGTGAGCCAGCACGCGCCACCAGAATGCGCGCATCGGCAACCGCACACCCGTCCCCCTGATCGCGGACGATGAGCGGGTTGATATCCAGCTCCTGGATCTGCGGGCAATCGACGGCGAGCTGCGAGAGCCGCTGGAGACATTCCTCGAGTGCCTCGGTGTCGCGGTGCGGACGGCCGCGTGCGCCAGTGAGCATGGGAAACGCCTTGACTTCGTGCATCATGGCGCGGACGTGCTCAAGCGGGATCGGTGCGATACGGAAAGCGACGTCGCGGAAGATCTCGACATACAGGCCGCCAAGCCCGAACATGACGACCGGGCCGAACGCGGGATCGCGCTTGACGCCGAGAATGACTTCTTCGCCCTTGCCCGCCATCTGCTGAACGAAGACGCCGTCAATGCGCGCGTCGGGCTGGTGCGCCTTGACGTTGGCGAGAATGGTGTCGAACGCGGCGGCGGCGGCGGCGGGCGTGTCGATGCCGAGCAGGACGGCGCCGACGTCGAACTTATGCACGACGTCGTTCGATTCGATCTTCATGGCGACGGGGAAGCCGACCTGTGAGGCGACGGCGGCGGCATCGGCGGCCGTCTTGGCGATCGCGCTGCGGAGGACGGGAAGCCGATACGCCTCGAGCACCTTCATGGCATCGGCGGGAGTGAGGTACGTGCGTCCCGAGGCAAGCGCGGCGTCGAGCGTGGCCCGAGCGGCCGTGGCATCGACATCATCGAACTGCCGGGCGGGCGTGAGTCGCCGTTCCTTCTCGACGCTGAAATCGCGGGCCCGCGCGAACGCGCGGCACATCGATTCGGGGAGGGTGTAGTGCGGAATGTTTCGGCTCTGCAGCACCGCGATGCCAGACGCCACGTCCGTCTCACCCATGAACGACGTGTAGGTGGGCTTGTCGTGCGCTGCGGCGACACTGCACACCTCGCGGGCGATCGTGTCGATATCGGTCATTGACTGCGGCGTCAGGATGACGAGCGCGCCGTCGACGTTGTCGTCTTCGAGTGCACTGCCCATCGCGACACGATAGCGGTCGGCGCGCGCGTCACCGATGACGTCCACCGGGTTCTTGATGTTGGCAGTGACGGGGAGCGAGCGCTTGAAGATGTCGCGCGTCTTGTCGGAAAAGGACGCGAGTTCGAGCCCTTCGTGAATGGCGGCGTCGGTGGTGAGCACACCGGGGCCGCCGGCGTTGGTGATGATCGCCACGCGACGCCCCTTGGGGAGCGGCTGGTACGTGAGCGCGATGGCGTTGTTGAACATCTCCTC
>JAHFCT010000073.1 GCA_023249375.1 Gemmatimonadota bacterium
CGTATGCGAGCCCGGGCGATCCCGGGAACTTCCACTTGATGGGCGGGATGCACGATGAAGCGCGGCAGTCGTTCCCCTCGGGGCACACGACCGCGGCCTTCGCCTTTGCCTCGGCGCTGTCGCGCGAGTTGCGTGTGTCGCATCCGGAAAGTGCGCGCTGGGCCGGGCCCGTGCTGTATGGGGCGGCCGTGTTGGCGGGGATGGCGCGAGTGTACACCAACAATCATTGGGCGAGCGACGTGGTGATGGGTGCCGGAGTGGGCGTGGTCAGCGGATTCGTGATCGCGCGCTTTCACGCAAACCGGCCAGCGCACTGGATCGACCAACGTCTGTTGCCGCGCGCACGCTGATGAGTACCAACGGAACTTCCGCTGCAGCCGAGCGCACGTGAGCACCAACGGCATTTTCATTACGGCCGAACTCACTGGGCCCGTGGGCGCGCAGGTGCGTGACCTGCAGCGGCGGTTCGATCCGAAGCTCGCCAATGAACTGCCGCCGCACATCACGCTGCTGGGATCATCGGGGGCGGGGCCGATTGCGCCCGATACGCCGGTGGCCACCATCCGCGCGGCGCTGGCCGCGGTGGGCTCGCAGATGCCGCCGTTGCATCTCGTCTTTCAGCAGCCACTGCGATTTATCGGCCGAGATTTGGTGGTGCTGCCGGTTGATCCGCACGGGCCCGTGCGGGCATTGCACGAGCGGCTCAAGACCGCGGGGCTCTCGTGCGCGGTGGCGCGCTATCCATTCACTCCGCATTGCACGCTGAGTTTCTATCCGCAACTCACGGCCGAGTCGCTGCGTGCGCTGCTTGCCGTGCGCATCGAGGAGCCGTTCCTGATTGACCGGCTGCGTGTGTATCACACCCGCGCACCGCAGGCTCCGATGCACCTGTTCGATCTGCCGCTCAGCGGCATCGTGTAGCGCGTCTCGCCGCTCTGCATAAATGCCCTAGTCAGAATCCGCACACGGCATCAGCAATTATTCCCACTAACAACTGTCGTCGCCGCTGGTAATATCGCTCCACGGCGGAAACCCGACGGTGGGCGCCACTCTTCCTCTATATAGAAGAGAGCCACGGCGCTGGCGCGACGAGTGATCGCCGAGGGATGTCTCCTCCTCACGCTGGGGCGATCATGGGCGACCCGATGTTTTGTCGTCGGTGTGGCAGCAAGCTCAAGGACGGGAGCCGATTCTGCACCGTGTGCGGCGGCTCCATTGCCGATGACACCGCGGCGCCGGGCGAGGCCGCCGCAAGTTCGGGAAACGAGTTGATCTGGCGTGTGGACGTGCCGCTGCTCAGCAATCGTTTCATCTGGACCGACATGCTGCTTGGCACGGGAGCCACGGTGCTGCTGGGTGGCACGATCATCGGTGGCATCTTTGCCACGAGCGGCGGTGGCCTGCACGGATTTAGCCAAGGATTTCTGGGCGCCGCGATCTTCGGGGTGTTCATCCTGCTCGTGGGGTTGTTCACCTTCGCGGTGATCTTCGGCAACCGCTGGCCGCTGGAGTTTGTCGTCGGCGAGCACGGCGTGGTGCAGAACAACGTGAGCGAGAAGGCGCACGCCATTCATCGCTTGTCGTGGATTCTCGCGCTCGTGACGGGCCGTCCGCTGATGGCGGGCCCGGGCCTGATTGCGCAGTCGCGCGAGGTCGTGGCCATTCAGTGGGAAGAAGTGCGCACGGTTCGGAAATATCCGGAACTCGGCGTGATCGCCATCCACGGCGCCTTCATGGATAACGTGCGGCTCTACTGCACGCCGTCGAACTTCGCCGCAGTGGCGCAGCGGGTGGAAACAGCGGTGAAGCAATACGCGAGCGCGGCGGTCATTTCCTGAGTCTGGCGCCGGTCTTCCTTCATTAGGATCTCCCCATGATGAGTCCCGGAAGTTTCTGCGAGAGTTGCGGCGCGGCGTTGCGCGCCGACTCGCGTTTTTGCGAAGGGTGCGGACAGCCGGTGGGCGCTGGCGGTGGTGTCGCAGCGCCCCCTGTGGCGCCAGCAAGCGCGACGCTGATGTGTGGCACCTGCAACAAGACCGACCAAGTGGTCGCCGCTTCGGCGTATGCCGCCGCCTCGGACCCCGAGGTGAAGGGCGACGATGACCGCGTGCCGCCTGAAATGGTGGCGTCGTTTCTTGGGGCGCCGAGCCGGCCGACGAAGAGCGGGGTGCTCGGATGGGTGGTCGCACCGTTCGTGCCGTTCGTGCTCTTCTTCGTGTATTGGTTCGCGCCCATCCATAAGGGCTTCAAGTTCTTTCTGTTTGGCTGGACCGTGGCGTTCTTCGTGACGGCGCTCGTTCCCACGCTGCGTGACGCGGGGATCTACGCGTTCATCGGGATGCTCCACATGCTGTTCTACTGGGTGGCGCTGTTCATCGGCCGCGACCAGACGAACGTGACGCTGCTGACCGTGAAGATTCCCGAATACAACACGATGAACGCGCGCTGGCAGCATCTGCAGTATTGCAAGCGCTGCCAGAAAGTGTGGCTGGACAACGCATCCACGGCGCCCGCGGATCTCACTGACGTCGATGCGCTGCTCAAGGGCTAACGCGCCGTCTTCCGGAACCCGACCATGAACGCTCCTTCACGATTCTGCGAGAACTGCGGCACTGCCCTCGACGCTGGCCAGCGTTTCTGCTCCGGGTGCGGACAACCAGCCGGCGACGGGTCGCCCATGCAGCAGCCGATGATGTCCACGCCCATGGCGTCAGTGGCGATGGCCGCACGGCCCGGCTGGCACATGCCGACGTGGGCCTGGCTGCTGATGGGATTGCTCTTCGCCGGAGGCGTCGGCGGCGGACTGTTCTATGTGTTCAACTCGGTATCGCCCAAGCAACCCGTGTACACGAAGGCGCAGGAGGATTCCATCGCCAAGCACGTGCTTGATGATCTGCCGGATAATCCCGACGGCATCGACCTGAAGAAGGCGCAGAACCCCACCGACCTGCCGCCGGAGATGCAGAAGAAGTTCGACAACTCGGCGCTCAGCGCCGAGCATCAGGCGCGAATGGCCGAAGCCCTTGGTCCGCTGCCGAAGATCGACGGCGAGCTGGTGGATACCAAGCGCGCGCCGACCGTGTCGGATGACTTCTCGAATCCAACGAGCGGCTGGCGCGTGGTGACGGATGACAAGGCGGCGCGCGAATACGCCGATGGCAAGCTGCAGATCACCTTCACCGCGGAGCATGGCTCGGCCCAGTCGGTGTACGGCAAGAAGGCCGGGAACTTCGCGATGCAGATCGAAGCGACGCCAATCGCCAGTCCGCCGCAGTTCTGGTATGGCGTCACGGTGCGGCAGTCGTCGGGCGACAAGTTCATCGTCTTCCTGATCAATACGCAGGGGATGTATGCGGTGAGCAAGCGCGAGAACGGCAAGGTGACGCCAATCGCCGAGCCGTTCAAGGCGAAGTCGATCAAGACAGGGATGACGACGAACGTGCTCAAGGTGTACGCCATCGATCAGTACTTCGTGTTCGAGGTGAATGGCGAAACGGTCGAAGTGCAGTCGATCGACGGCTTCGAGCCCGGTGCCGTGGGCGTGATCGTGGTGCGCAATCCCAACACGGTGAGCGATCCCACGAAGGTGGCGTTCGACAACTTCAAGCTGTGGGCGGTGAAGTAGAGAGCGCGATGACATGACGCGCGCGCCCGCGCGGCATCATCCACTCGGCGGCCTACGCATGGCGGTCCGGTTGTGCGCGGTCGCGGTGCTGTGCGTGTCGTGGTCCGCCGCTGCCGCGCGGGCGCAGGATGTCAATCCACCACGCTCGACCTTTGGCGGGTGTGACGGCGTGGTTGGCAAGTTCCACAATGGCGAGGGCCTGCCCGCGACCTGGTGGAACCTGAACAACGCCGCGTTCGGCACGGAGATCTCGCTCAAGAAGGCGGCCAGCACCTACAAATCGGTCGCGCTCGGGCAGAAGACGGTGCCCTACTCAGACGGCGAAACCGAGATCCACGTGATGACGCTCCACGCGGGCGTCAAAGCGCGTACGGATATCGGGTTTGCGCTCACCGGAAACGAGGAGTCGAAGGGCAAGGGCGGTTCGCTGGCGACGCCGCCGTTCGAAGGTATTCGGCTTCGGAATGGCTCCACACTAGCCCCGGAGAAGGCGACGGCCAGGCAGACGAAGTTCCTCGGCTACCCGGCGTTTGAAGTCGAGGTGAAGTACGACGTTCCGGCCTATCTCGAGAAGGACCTGAGCGGGCACGAGATGATCTGGGATGCGAGCTCGAGCTACGGCCATGAGTTCTACGTCGACATCTCGGACGATTGCCACATGGTGTTCGCGCTGTCGGTAAGCGCCGGCACCTTCTACCTCAGCAAGCTGGGCGAGTCGCTGCACCATCCGATGTTTGCTGAGCTCTTTCAGGAAGGTACGAGCCTCTTCAGTACGCTGATGTTGACGGTCGAGGGTCGGGAAGCTTCGGCTTCGGGCACTGGCGTTGCGCTTCCACTTGAGAAGTTCCGAGCGCTCGCCGACAGTACCAAGCTCACGGACATTCCACCGATATGGGGCCTCGTAGTTGGCGGGGCGGCGCTCGCGGCACTCGCGGCCGGCATCGCCGCTGCCTACTGGCGCCGCCGTCGCGCCTCCGGCGACAAGAACACCAAGCCGCCCGATGGCCCAGTGGGCTACGTGCTCCAGCTCAGCAACGACCGGTTCACGATGCAAACCGGCGACATGGTTGCGCTCACGGCGACGGTGTGGGCGGTTGACTACAAAGGCGCCACGTCGCTCGCGTCGTCAGCGGCCATCACACTCTCCGCGCCGGCGGGCATCACCGTTACTCCGGCGACGGGCAGCGGACGCGTGGTGGCGCATCTCTCGGCCACGAAGGACCTGGCGGAAGGGACGCACACGCTTGGCGTGGCGGCGCAGGCGGGCGGTAGCACGTACAACGCGAGCGTCGCCATCACGGCGGGCGCACGTTACGTGTACGCGCTCGAGCTGACACCGACCACCATCAACCTGCAGCGCGACGGGCGCGAGACGGTGCGCGCCCTCGTGAAGGTGACTGGCCCAGACCCCGCGGAATGCGAGCGCGAATCGCAGCGGCTCGCGCCGGCCATTGCGTTTTCACTCGCCGGACCGGTCGCCGGCTGGTTTGCGTCGAGTGATCACGTGGAAGGCGGCGGCAAGGCGGCGTTCCTCGATCTCACGATTCCCGAGAACGCAGCGAAACTGTCCGGACCACCAACGGCCACGTATACGGCCAGCGTCAGCACGCCGAATGGAAACCTCTCGCAGTCCTGCACGCTGACGGTCACTACGGCGGACGGATTCGAGTTGGCGATGGACCACCGGTTGCGTCTCACCGCCAACGACGTGGCGGGATCGCTGCTCTGTTGCATTGTATGCAAGGATCAGACGATCGCCGACGCCGATGCCATCATCAAGGCCGCAACGCCGCGCATCGCGTTCACCGCATCCGGCAATCAGGCGCACTGGCTGAACGAGAACGGCGGCCGAGCGGGTGTGCTGGTTGGCGAGGTGTCGGGCGGCAAATCGCCGGGGAAGGAAGTTCATCCGCAGGTGGACGTGCCCGAATCTGAACTCGGCGAACCGCCACCTCTCACGGCGGCGATCACGGCTTCGGTGACGTTGCCGAAGTACGGGACGTTTACGCAAGTCGCGTCCGTTGAGATTGCGCCGCCCAAGTGGTTCGTTGAACTACAACCGGTGAAGGACAAGCTGAAGGCGGGCATCAAAGACGCCGCCGAGTTCAAAGTGCGTGTGATTCCGCTCGAGCAGACAAAACTGCCGGCGTACACGCACGATGGCGTCAACGCGCTCAATCAGTACCTCGAGTTCCGCATCGAGGGACCGGCGGCCGAGCATGCGCTGCTCGGCGAGCGGGACACCGATGGCGAGTTCCGTTATCTCGAGGTGCGGCTCGACGACGTGCCCCCTGGCACGCCACTCGGCGATTACCTCGACGTGGTAGCCGAGGTCACGCTGTGTGGAGTGAAGACGGAGCAACGCTTCCGCATCAATCTGTCGGGCAAGCCCGAGCTGGAGGTGAAGGAGAAAAACCTGAGTCTCGTAGTGGAAGGACCGTCGGCGACCATCCACGCCAAGGTGAAGAACGGCGATGAATTCACGTGGGGAATTCGCGTGGAGACCATCGAACTTCCCGCCGTCGAACCGGATGGCGCACCGGATACTCCCGACGGCCGCAACTTCACGCTGAGTATTCGGTGCGATGAGCTGCCCGAAGGGCAATTCGGCTTTGTGAATGGCGCCCTGCGGTTGTCGGCGCACGCGACCAATCCGGAGACGCAGGAGGAGATCGAAACCGAGCCCGTTGATGTGAAAGTCAAGGTTGGGCGCGTGGGACTTTCGATTTCGCCAACGCCAGTGCGACTACCGCTCGACCCGACGAGTCCGCCGACGGTCTTCAAGGTGCGGGTGGTGAAGTTCAACGAGACGAAGCAGGCGTTTGAAGCCGTGCCGAGCGCGATGACCACACTCGAGCTCGGCGAATGGGAAGACGGCGACGTGTCGAGTGGCGGCAACATCTTCAAGGGGGCCGGTGTCACGCTGACATCCACGGGGCGCTTTGAAGGAACTGGAGCAGATCAGGCCGCGCTGTGGAACGCCAAGGCCAAGCTCGTGATTCCTGCCGCGACGGCCATCGATGCGCTGCGCGAACTCACCGCGCCGGGCGACTTCGGCGATCAGCAGGACCTGTTCACAACGCAGCACGCGTTCCTCGCGCCGGCCGATCCGGCGGCGGCCGCGTCAGAGAAGATTCGCGTCGAGCAGGCGAACTGCCGCAAGGTGCTGCGCTTCATTCCAGAGGGAAAGGAGAAAGCGCGATTCGCCGAGGTGATTGAGAAGGACGCGCGCGCACTTGGCGCGGATGGGTTGCATCATCTGCGCGACCAGATATGGCAGGCGGCGCGGGAATCGCTGGAGCAGGATGCGGCGAGTTATCTGGCGTGGTCGAAAGTTGCCGATGTGGCGGCGACGAGCTGTGACTGGGTGGCGTACGTGTGCGGCCTCCTCGTTCAGGGGATGTCCTCTATCGCGGTGCCGTTCCCGGCCGACCTGCTCGTCAACCTGTTGTACAACGCGACGCCGGATTTTGTGAACGCGATGTACAACGGAGAGAAAGCCGAGGATTGGATCAAGCAGTGGGCGAATGGTTTCTACGAAGGCTTGCCCGGCATGGGCGTCGACATGGCGCTCGGCATGGCGATCAACCTCGAGGACATGGTCAAGCAGGGCATCAAGGAGTTCAAGGATCTCCGCAAGGCGTGTCTCGTGGCCTGCCTCGCGTATTGGGAGATGCGCTTCTTCCGCTGGATGGCGATGCCCAAGCCCGACGGCGAGCAGTACTCGGTGAAGGAGTGCATCTGCAATGCGCTGCGCGATCTCGCCGAGGAGATCATCACGACTGGCATTGGCAAGAACTCGAAGGCGTTCAAGGAAGGACTGGCGCTGCCGGGCGCGACCAAGTGGGTGAGCGAGTACGACGCGACCAAGGGTCACGGCTACGATCCCAAAGACGGCCGTGTGTATCAGGAGTCGGCGAAGGCGCCAGATACGTCAGGCATGCCCGCGGAGAACCTGAAGGCGGCGCAGGAGATTGCGAAGAAGAACGGCGTGGAGATCTACGTGCGTCCGACGAATCCCGCGTCGAAGAAACTGCTGGAGCAGGGTGCGCTGCCGAAGCCCGAGAAGATCAAGGCGAAGACGATCAACAAGGAAGATCTCAAGCTCGGCCGGCGCGAAGAGGATCTGGGCAAGGTGGGTTACTTCGATCCCGGGCCGGAACCTCCGCCGCAGGGGAAGATGGGCAAGGAGGAATACGAGGCCGTGGTGGATCGGTACAAGCAGCGCAAGCAGGAGTTCGTGGACAACCAGAAGGACTTCACGAAGCTCGAGCATGAACACACCGTGACCAAGGACGGTGTTGAAATGACTGAGCGCGTGACCGTCGACGAACACGGCGTGGTCACCAACCACACCACGACCAAAGGCGCCGACGGGAAGGCCGTCACCGAGAAGAAGTGCTATACGGGCGATCACGACATCTACGACATCCGCGGCAAGAACGGCGAGCCGCTCACCGGCGCGGCGTACGATAAGGTCTTCAAGGAGTTGCAGGACTCCAAGTTCCAGGCGCAGCATCCCGGGCACCGGCAGTGGGATTACACCAAGGCCGACAAGTATCCGCCGCCGCCGGCCAAGGATGCGGGTGGCAAGTATCAGCCGCAGCAATCGAAATTCAAGAAGGCAAAAGGCATCGACGAGAAGATCAAGGATTCGCACCAATCGGATCCGTCGAGCGGAAAGGCCGGCGAGTCGTTGATCAAGGTGGGAAGCAATGGCGATGTCTCGGGTGTGTTTCACAACCCGCCCAAGCCAACGTACACGAAACCGGGACGCGCGGGTCAGGCGGCGTCCTCTTCTGCCGCGCGCGATCAACGCGAAAGGAAACAGCCATGAGCGCCGAGTCTGCGAAGATGTCTATCACCGCGGAGGAGCGGCGCGCGTTACTGGATGAGTTCTTTGCGGTGGGTGCGCGCATTGATGCGGTGCCCGCTGGGCAAGAGGGCGATGGGAAAGATCGCGCGCGGTATGCCACGCTACGGCGCACGTACCGTGAACACGTGCCGGTAGTCGCGTTGTCGCGCAATCCATTCAGCAAGGAACTCTACGAGCACTCCATCGACGCATTCGGGTTGGATGGGCTGTGGTGGGATCATCGCGCTCCCAACCGTCCGCTCGAACTGTTACGCGGTACAGTGCTGGCATTCACCGGTGCCGTACGCATCGAGGAGCCCATCGAGAAGATGCCGTTCCTCTGCAAGCCGGGACCGGGGGCGCCGTTTGTCGTGCCGCGGATATTGAAACGCGAGGGAGTGCGCGCCGTGTTGTGGTCGCTGTCGATTGGTGCGCACACCGGGTTTGTCATTGTCTATTTTGCCGATCCGGCGCCGGACGATTTGGAGCCATTCAACGACTGGGGGACGGACTTCTTCCAGTTCGAGGCGAGTGCAGGGCAAGTTGCGTGGGATCAGGCATCTGCGGATTACTCCGATTACGACTTCGATTTGGCGAAGTATCTCGCGTCGGGGCAACTGCTCTGGATTGCGCCCCGTGACGCGTCGATGGAGCTGAAGAGCGGCGTTGATGGATGTCCGTATCTCGATCTTGAAGGGAGCCGGTTGCCGCAGCTCGTGCAGGATGGCGAGCGGTGGTACGATGAGTTGCCGGTGCGAGAGCCGATTGGCATATCGGATCCGGAGCAGGACGCGGCGGCGAGTGTGAACGCCGAGGAGCATGCGCAGCCACCTGTTGCAGCACCGGTGCGTCCATCAGTTGCGCCACCAGCGCCACCAGCGCCACCAGCGCCACCAGCGCCACCAGCGCCACCACCGCCACCACCACCAACGCCGAGCGCACGCACCTGCGACGTATGCGGTGCCGCGCTCAAGGCATCATCGAAGTTCTGTCCGAGTTGCGGCAAGCCAGTGAGTGCGCCGACTGTCGCACCGCCGGCGGCACCGAGCGCGCCAGCGCCAGCGGCCAATGTCTGTCGGCATTGCGGGCAGCCACGCCGATCAGACGCGAAGTTCTGCCGGAGCTGCGGTAAGTCGTAGCGAGATAGCGATACAAATGACGAGCGCCGCACACCGTCGCGTGTGCGGCGCTGCTGTATTGTGCCGCTACCGGCGCGCGGCGAATGCCGTGCGCAACGCCGCCAGAAACGACAGGCCTTGCGTGGCGACGTTGGGCAAGAGCCCGCTGAGCAGCGACGGATTGGCGGCGATGCGCCGGCCGAAATCGAAGAGCGACGGACTCTGCGCCACCGCGAGCCCGAGCGACGACAACATCGTGATCTTCGAGAAGAAGCCTCGGCTCCGTCCTGAAATCATGCCCGCGACCGCGGCGACGATCGCGAGACCAGCGCGCACATTCGCGAGCTTCATCGCCGCGGGATCGTGCGTGGCGTTCGCGGCAATCCAGTCGGTGGCGGTGACCGTGAGCAACTGCATCACCGAACCGCGGATCGATGCGCCCTGCGGTTTTGGTGGCGCGGCGACTGGTGCATTTGGAGCGACCGCAGCAGCGCGCGGCACCACCGGCGCAAACGTCGGCAGCTGATCGCCAACTGCCACATGCCATCCGGCAGATGACGCCGGCGCGGACGCATGCGCTGCCGCGGTGGGTGCATGGTGGTTCGTGCCCATGCTGAGCGCGTCGCTGCTGGATGCGCCGCCGTTCGGCGCGCTCCCATCAAACGCAGCGCCACAGCTTCCGCAAAATCGTTTGTCCTGCGGGCGGGGGGCGCCACACGACGGACAGAAGTTCGAAGGCATCGGACACGCACCCCGGGGCGAATCGCTGAGAGAGACCGCGCAATTCGACAACGGAAGAAGTTACCACACCCGAACGCGGCACGACACGCGCTGCTCCCGATGCCGGCGACGTGCGCCACGCCCGCCACCCGGAAACGCGCTGCCGCTACCGCGCCGGCGGCGCCGGCGATTCCCCCACGGGCATATCATTGCGCAGCCGCTGCACGAACGCGCCGGCATGTCCCCAGAAGTGCGCGCTGTCCTCGAGAAACGCGCTGATGTGCCCGCCCTTGAGCTCCACCCATTCCTTGGGTGCGCTCGCGGCGGCGAAGAGTCGCTGGCCGTGTGTGTAGGGCACGATCTGATCATCACTGGCGTGCATGATCAACTTGGGCATCGCCACTCGGCTGATCTTCTCGATGTTCGCAAACCGTTGCGACGCGATCCAGCGCACGGGAAACAGCGGATACTGTGCGGCACCGATATCCGGAATCGACGTGAACGCGCCCTCGAGAATGAGCCCCGCGGCATCCACGTGGAGCGCGAGCTCAGTGGCCACGCCGGAACCGAGCGAATGTCCGTAGATGATGATGCGACTGGCCGGCACGTGCTGCGTGATGCGCAGCCAATCATAGGCGGCACGCGCATCGGCATAGGAGCCGGCTTCGTGGGTGGTGCGCGATTCGCTCTCGCCGTAGCCGCGATAGTCGATGGCAACAATGTTGAGGCCGAGCGCGTGC
>JAHFCT010000074.1:0-10049 GCA_023249375.1 Gemmatimonadota bacterium
CGAGTCGGTGACGAGCACGACCAGCTTCTGCGGCAACGCCGCGCTCGCCGAACCAGTCTGTGCGTTGCCACTGTCGGCGACGATGTTCTTCGCGGGCGCGGCGCTCACGACGATGCTCGACGTCACCGCGCTCGAGTATCCGGACGCGGCGAACTGCAGCGTGTACGTTCCCGCCTTGATGAGCCGCAGCGCGCCGAAGGTCGCAACACCGGCAACGGCGTTCACTGTCGTCGTCCCACCCAGCATCCCGCCGGCGGGGCCCGACGCGACCGAAGCGGTGACGGCTCCGGTGAAGCTCGTCTGCAGCACGCCGAGTCCATCCTTCGCCTGCACAACGACACTCGGTCCGATCGTCACGCCCGCTGTCTGCGTGGGACTCAGCGGCGTGCCCAGCACAAGTTGACTCGTACTGCCGCCCATCGCCGTGGCACTCACCGTGATCGTTGGCAGGCCCGTGGCAGCGGCGGTGAACGTCTGCGTGCCATTGATGCCGCCGAGGGTCCACGCGATCGCCGCAAGGCCGGACACGTCGGTGACCGCGTGCGTCGGCGTGACTGTTCCACCGCCCGAAGTGACGGCCATCGTGAGCATCACACCGCTGATACCGTTGCCGAGCGCGTCACGTACCATCAGGACCACCGGGGCGAGCGCAGTTGCCGCTGCCGCAGTCTGACCAGCGCCGCTGACAACTGCGATCCCCGTGGCGACACCCGGCGCCACATTGAATGCCGCGCTGGTGCCGCTCGTCAGGCCCGTTGCTGATGCCGTCAGCGTATATGCCGCGCCGCTCTTGTTGATCGTGAGGTTGTCGAATGTAGCCACGCCCGCAATGGCGCTGCGCGTCAGCGTACCGCCGATCGTCGCGCTGCCGGGGTTCGCGCCAATCGCGACTGTCACCGCGCCTGTGAACGACGTCACGGGATTGCCCGCGCTGTCCTGCGCCGTCACCGTGATGGGCGGTGCAATAGTGATGCCGGCATCCGCCGTCGCGGGCATCGCGCCGAACGAGAGCTTCGCCGCGTTGCCGGCGACGATGTTGAACGCGGACGACGTGGCGCCGGCAAGGCTCGAGCTCGCGAACGCCAGCGTGTACGCCGTGCCCGGCTTGTTGAGCTTGAGGTCGGTAAAGGTTGCGACGCCAGCCACGGCCTTCACCGTCGTCGTGCCGCTGAGCGTCGAACCGCCTGGGTTGGCACCAAGCGCAACGGACACATCACCGGTGAACGCGGCAACCGTCACGCCGCTGGCGTCCTGCGCCGCGACGGACACCGCGGAGAGTGGCGATGCCGCCACACCGTTCGCCGGCTGCGTAATCACGGTGAGCTTCGTTGGCGTGATGACCGTCGCGGTCGCGTTCACTGTGAGCAGCGAACCGCTGAGTCCGGTGGAGCTGACAGTCATCGTCTGCGCGCCGGCCGTAGCGCCAAGTTTCCACGAGGTGCTCACCGATCCGTCGGCCGCGGAGACGGCCGACGCGGGCGTCACCGAGCCGCCGCCCGACGTCACGGCGAAGTTCACGGTAACTCCGCCCACGCCGACACCATCGGACGCTGTGACGCGCGCCGCGACTGGTTGTGCAAGCGTTGCACCGGCGGGACCTGTCTGGCCGCCGCCGGAGACCAGCGCGAGTTGCGCGGCCGGCAGCGTTACCGTTACCGTCGCGCTGTCGCGCGGGCCGGTGAGCAATAGCGCGATCACGCTCGCCGAGCCGCGCCCAACAAGGGTCGCCGCACCCGATGTCTCGTTGACCGTTACGACAGCGGAGTTTGACGACACAAAGACGATCGGCGTGCCGGCAATGGACGAGCCATCGCTCGCCTGGGCCTGCGCCGAGAACGTGACCGCTTGTCCGGCCGTGCCGTTGACCGTCTTCGGCGAGATCGCCACGCGCGACGCGCTGGCGCCTGGGCCCGTGTACTGCACGGGGATCTGCACAGGCGCTGTCGGTGGCGGCGTGGTGCCGCCCGCAACGGTGGGGATCACCGTCACCGGGACCGGACCGCCCCTGAAGACCGTATCCCCGGCGGCGTTCACGTAGCCGAGGTTGAGATTGAACGACACGCCCGACGCAGGTGCGGTCGGCGGCAACGGGACGTTGAGTGTCAGCGTCAGCGAATCGGCGCCGGCCGGGAACGTGACGACGGTATCGAGCGCAATGGAGCCGTCGGCATTGCGCAGCGTGATGCGCACCCGCTCGAAGGCCACCTCTGTGAGTGCCGCGCGCAGCGCATGTGCGGGCAACGCCGTCTCGTACTTCGGCTCAAACGCGAACGAAGCGACGCGCTTGAATGCGTTCACCGGCACAGCCGTCGGGCCCGTCGCTTCTCGGCCGCAACTCAGCAGCGAGAAGACCAGGACGCCAACAACTGCCGCTGCTGCACGCAGTGGGGAACGCACGGAGGGCATGAACCAGAATAGTAGCGCACGTGCGCGGGAGCGCGCGAGGTAATTAGGCCACGACGGCATGTGACCTGGATCACATGCCGTCGTGCTGCTCGAGTGACCGCGTGTTCGCTACGGTCTTGGACGCGGAAGAATGGCGGTCAGCCCACCGTACGCCTGACAGCGAGACGGTTCCGCGGGTCCCGTGAGATACGTGCCATCCATGCAGAGCATGGTGGCGCCCGGCGGCGGCGACGTCGGCACTTGGCGAATGCTGCGCACGGCAGATGCGGGCTCAACAGCTGCCGACTCAACGAGACCCGACTTCCCCGGCGCCGCGGGTTTGGCAAGCGTCGCGGTTGATCGAGGACGGTCAAGCGGCTTTGGCGGCGGGGTGATGACGACCGTGCGATACGCGATCCCGCCGTGTGTTGCGCACCATGCATCGGTGGCCCCCGCGTCAGCCCACGCGCCATCCTTGCAGCGAAGCGTCGAACCCACCGGTCTCGTGACGACCGGAGCAGGGGTCGGCGCCGGCGGTGGAGTGCGCGGCGGCGGCGCAGGAACAGCAGGGGCCTGTTGCGCGCGCGCAGACGCCGCAAGCGACGCGGCAATGAACACCGTCAAGATGCGTCTCATGGTGCGTCTCATGGCGACACCGGGATGTCAATGGACAATGGTCGATAGTTCGGGGCCGTGATCGTCAGGCGCGCCACACCTGCCGCCGTTGGTTTCAAGATGCCCTGTGCCCAGTAGTCCCCAGCGGCAATGGGCATCGTGCAGGTAGGCGAAGTGGTGCCGCACACCGATCCGGACCCCGCGACGAAGTTGCCGTTAGTTACTGTGGCCGTGACGCTCGTCGGCACTGCGGCCCGGGCGAATTCGCCTCCCGGTCCACGTATGTTGACTGTGACCCACACCGAATCGCCGGCCTTGATCGAGCGCGCGACGCTGAGCTCGAACGACCCGCTATCCACCTGCACTGACCACAAGTAGGGCTGAGTACGTGGCGAGGTCAATGTGATGATGTCGCGGCCGTACGAGACGCCGGTCCATGTGCCGTAGTGGTAGTACTCGCCGACCGGTATGGTATCGGCGCTCGCGCCAGCACGTCCTGTGTGCGCGCCCGGATTTGCGTACGTGACGATGAGGCCGTTGTCCAAGTAGTAGCTGCTGTAGAGCGAGTAGCTGCTCGTCTGGCCAATTCCCACGCGCAGCGGGTTCGGGTAGTTCTGCACGGTCGCCGCGTTGACATACAAGTCGCCGCGCGCTTCGAGGTAGTGCCGGAAAGCGGGTCGCGCATCATACGCACGGACCCCGACATGCCCAGGTACGCCGGTCAGCGAAACCGTTCCGACGCTCCAGTCCGCCGTACCCGCCGGAAGCGTGATGGTCGTCGCGTCGAGCGTGCCAAGGAATGTCGAGTCGAGCGCCAATGACACCGGCACACTCTCAGTCGGCGCGCGCGTGTAGTAGCGTCCGGTCTCGACCGCGGCGACCTGGATAGGTGCCTTGTTGTTGACCGTCGTGATGTTGGGGACGTAGAGGGAGAAGGCCGGCCGGGTCACTTCGACGTTCGCGGTCGCTGAAACGAACCCGGGCGATGTCGCGGTGATCTGGAGCGATCCGACGGTGTCTGCGCCGGAAATCTGGAAGTAGCCGTAGTTGTCGCCCGCCGGGATGATCACCGAATCGGGCATTGAGACGAGCGCACTCGTTGAGCGTGCGAATTTTACGACCGTGTTGGTGAGCGCCGCGTAGTCAGAGTACACGTACACCTCGCCGGGAGCTGTCGCCTGACGCATCCCGACGTATAGCTGACTCCACCCGAAGTGCAGGTACTGCTGCAGAACGGTCGTGACCGAAGTGGAATCGTCGGGATACAAGCCCGTTGTCTCGTGCAGGCGGAACCGCACCGTGCCCGGCCCGCGCCACGTCACCGGCACTGTTTGCACGTAGTCACCTGGGAGGAAGGTGACTACGCTGGGCGTGGCAAACGCCACGGTCGTGTCGGACGACGTGAGGTTCACGCGAACGGTGTCGCCCGCGTAGTGCGCGTTGCCCAGACTGTCGGCGAGATAGACATCCACGTAGTAGTTGGGATCGCCCGCCAGCACCGTGCTCGCCGTGCAGGGTCCGTCGCAGTTCCAGTAGGGTCCCAGGTGGCCCAGTTTGGGTGACCCGACGCGCACATTGACCGTGTCCGGCACATATCCCGGCGACGAGACGACGATGTTGTCCTGGCCGGCTGTGGTTCCTGCCTTGATGTTGAGGCTGCCCACCGATGTGCTGCCAGCCGCTGGCGCGAACGACGACGGCGTTACCGTGGTCGCGCTTCCCGTCTTGGTCACGCTCACGGTGGCTGCCGCGCTAGCGACATTCCGGCTGACGTCCACGATGAGGAGTTGCTTCTTGCCCAGCGCCACCGCCGGGCCAGCGCTCATGTAGAGCGTGGGCGCCGCCGCCCCGGTGACCGTCACCGGCACGGTATCCGGACGGTAGCCCGCCGCGGTGACGATGATTGACGTGGAACCGCCAGCGACGGGCCGGACGAGGACGTAGTGGTAGCTGTATTGCTCCGGCACGATCACCGTGCTGTCGACCTGGGCGATGGTCGAGTCGAGCGAGCGCAGGCTGACCGTGAGCGGGTGCGCCACGTCGTGCGCCCAGATCCTCGTGCTGTCCATCGTCATGATTTCGAATGTCGTGCTCGGCCCGCCCGCGGTGAGGCAGCACGGCACCGTATGCGCGAACGCGGGCGTCGTCACGGTCATACTCACAACTTTCGGCATGTACAGCGCTGAATCCGCTGTAAACGTGACGGTCACGCTGCCAGGTGAGCGGCCGACCATCCTGACGTAATCCGAGTTGTAGCTGTTCGCCCGCATGAGCGTCAGGCTGTCAACGCTCAGCACCGCTGGGTCGCTCGAGACGGCGGTTAGGCTGACCGACCGCTCAACTCCGTTTAGTCGCTCGAGGTACCCTTGCTCAACCTGTCCCACGCCGACGTATGGCCGTCCGTAGTACGTGTTGACCGAGTAGTTGAGGCCGGTCACCTGCACAGAGTCCGCGGCATGCCCGGGTGCGGTGAAGACGATCCAAGCCGGACCGGCGCTCACCACGTTCAGCGGGTACGCGACGTAACTCTGGCCGACGGGCATATCAACTGACGCGAAGCTTGGGACAACCCGTGCCGGGTTGCGCGAAACGGCGCTCACTGTCAGGAGCGAAGTTCGAACGCCGGCATTTTGCCCGAGGCTATCGGCAGGATAGACGTAGGCGTTCGCCGTATTCCCGATGTACAGGTTGACAGAGTGGTAGCTGCAGTACGGAATGCATGAGTTCAATCTTGGCGACGATACGATGATCTCCGCGGAATCCGGCGCAAACCCGGGGGCCTGCGCGACGAGCCACGTACGCCCCAACGCGAGCATATCCATCGAGAAGGATGCACTGCTCTGCGAGGCCGCGATCACGACGGTGCCCGGCACGCCGATGATGCCGGCCGTGCGCACCGTCAGGGTCACGGGCTGGAGTTGCTGCGTCGAAGTTTGCTCGCGATACACCCACACATAGCTTCGCGTCTCCGGTGCCCTCACGTTCGGCGCCGGGTCGTGGCTCAGATTCAAGTACAGGTACCGCGACGAGACCGTGGCGCTGGCGCTCTGTGAAGAGAAGCCGCTGGCGAGCGGCGTGATCGTGGCGTACCCGGCCGTGTCCCCGATCACATACACAAAGGCGGAGAGTTCGCCGGCCTTGATGAATACCGTCGTGGGCGACAGCACGTTTGCTGGCCGATGCGTCGTCAACCGTGCCGGCTCCGGCAACGACGGCGACGCGGCCGATGGACTGGCCGGCTCCGCGATCTCATTGCAAGGGTTGTAGGGGTTCGTCTGCCGCGTGCCCGGCGATGGGGCGAGGTGCACCCGCGTTGAACCCGCCGAGTCAATGTCGAATTGCACCGTGATGCCGCCCGCCGGCGCCGGCGCGCTCAGCACGACCTGCGTCTCCACCGTGTCGCTGTTGGCCGACAAGTACAGGTACGAGTTGAGCAGTCGCACCGTCGCCGGCGTGATGTTCAGCGCAAGCGTGTCGGCGTTGACGCCCGACGCGCTGGCGACGAGATGTCCCCAGCCGCTCACGCCGCCCTTTGGGACGAAAGTCGCCGTGGCCGCGGTCGAGCCGGCGGGAATGACCACCGACGCCGCGGACCACTGTGCCAGCGTATCGAGCGACGACAGGGCAACGGTCACCGGCACAGCCTGTGGCGCCGTGAGGAAGACGCTCACGCCCATGATCGTGCCCGCCGTCACGTACATCGTGTCGGCGCCGATGAAGAGATGCGTCGGGCCAAGACTGCCGACGGCCGTGGCGGTGACCAGCACCGCAGACGTTCCAAACGCAACGGTCAAACTCTGCGGGCCAGCCGCGGCGCCCAAGGTCCAGCGAACTCTCGCAACGCCGTTTCCGTTGGTGACGCCGTTGATCACCGTCACACTGCCACTTCCGGCAGAAGCGACGAACGAAACGCCGGCCCCGGATACGGCATTGCCGAGTGAATCGGTGACTAGGGCGAAGATCGTATCGAGCGTAGCGCCAACTGGCGCCGTCTGCCCCGCGCCCCTTACAACAGCCAACCGGCTCGGCGCACCCGCTTGAATGTCAAACGGAGTCGTGCCGCCGCCGGTGAGTCCGATGGCCGATGCAGAAAGCGTGTAGCCGACGCCAACGCGGTCAATCGCAATGTCGCTGAAGAGCGCTGCACCGCCGCTCGCCGTGCGCGTCGCCGTACCACTCAGCGTGCCGGCGCCAGGATTCACGTTGATGCGCAAGGTCACATCGCCACGGAACTGTGTCGCGGTATTGCTCCACGCATCCAGGGCCGTGACGGTCATCGCATTGAGCCGTCGTCCCGCCACGCCATTGCCACTCTGCGTCGAGAAGCGCAGCTGCGTGGCCGGACCCTCGGTGATCGCGAACGGCACAGATGTCGCTGGCGTGAGCGCGCCGCTTGCTGCCGTGAGCAAGTACCCCGTGCCGACCCGATTCAGCCAAAGGTCGGTGAACGTCGCGACACCATCCACCAGATTGACGTTCATTGTGCCGCTCAGCCGCGCACTGCTGTCAGGCACGGGGTTGAGCGCGATGGTGACCGTGCCGCCCGTCGTGGGTATGACCGCGCCCGAGGAATCCTTGGCCGAGACGCGAAGCACGCCGGGCGTGCCGACCGTCACGAGCGTCGAGCCGGCCATGGTCGAGGGCGTCATTGCCTCGAACACGAGTCTCGTCGCCACAGGCGGAACGACCCGCGCAAAAAACGTCACCTGCCCGGCCGCGCCGGTGATGGTACCGACCGTTGCCGTTGCCGTCGCACTGCCGCTCGCCGTCGGAAGCGTCCAGTTGGTGCTGGCCAGCCCTGATGCGTCGGTCACTGCCGTCGTGGGTGCCACGCTGCCGCCCGGGGCGACGAATGCCACCGTCACGCCGGTCACGGGCAGTCCGTCCGACGCGAGCACCTTCACCACGAGCGGTTTCGGCAGCGTGCGTCCCGGCGCGCTGCTCTGCTGATCGCCGGAGACAGCGGTCACTTGCTGAGCGCGCGGTTGCACCGAAACAGTCACGGTGTCAATCGGCCCGGTGAGGAGCTGTGCAAAGATCCTGACGGTGCCGCGCCCGCCCGTGATCACGCCATCGCCCGCGAGGTTCGAGCCGAGCGACACCATGTTGGCATCGCCTGATACCCAGAAGATCGGCGTGCCCGCGATGGCACGTCCCGATGCATCGAGTGCCTGCGCGGTGAACGAGACGCGGTCGCCCGGGAAGCCGCTCGCACTGCGCGGGGAGATGCGCACCGCGGTCGCCGACGCACCCGCCCCCGAATAGACCACTGGTATGGAAACCGCCGGCGGCGCGGCACTCGATCCCTTCGGCACGACCGTGACATCAACCGGCCCGCCCTTGAAGACGGTGTCCCCGGCGGCATTCACGTACCCGAGATTCAGCTTGAAGTTTTCGCCCGAACTTCCCGTGCCGCTGGCCAGCGCGACGTCGGCGGCAAGCGCCACCGAGTCGGCGCCCGGCGGGAAGACCACGGTGGTGTCGAGGGCAATGCTCCCGTCCGCGCGCCGGAGCACGATGTGCACCTTCTGGAAGTCCACGGCTGCCGACAGCGCAGCCCCGTTCATCAGCCGCGGGAAGACCGGCTCGACCGAGAACATGCCGCGCCGGTGGAGGCTGAATCCGTTCGATGGCTCGGTTGTGACTTCCCGTCCGCAGCTCAGGAGGGCGAATGCGACCGTGCCGAGGACGACGGTGCCAATGCGCAACAACGCACGTGAAGCGGGCATATCGGACCCGGACGAAGAAGGGGCAGAACCCGAACGTATCCGATGCTGGTCGGTCACCGATACTGTAGACGCCGGCCTGGACGCGCCAGTGCCTGGCGCACAGGACGAGTGCTATATCAATGGATGTGAGCCGAACCCCGGTCAGTGACCCGAGTCACACTATGGCGAGCCCGTCCGTCGGGGGCGATCCGCTAGCTTGGACGTGACCCACCCGGATCATGCGCTTTCCCCGACACGCCGTCATTGTTGCCGCTCTGTCGCTCGCCGGGGCGGGACTCTTCGCGCGCCTCGGTGTGTGGCAGGTCTCCCGGCTCAAGGAACGGCGCTCGTTCAACGCGCACCTGGAGGCGCGATTGGCTGCCGCCCCGGTGCCCGTACGGAGGCTACCGCCTGACACGTCGGCTGGGCACTTTCGGCGGGCCACGGCGACGGGGTCATACGACTTCGCGGTAGAAGTCGCGCTCGCGCCGAGAAGCCGCGACGGCTCGCCGGGTGTGCACCTGCTGACGCCGATGCGCCTGGCCGATGGCGGCATGGTGATCGTCAACCGCGGTTGGGTCTACTCCGAAGACGCCAAGACCGTCGACTTCGAACGCTGGCACGAGTATGTCGGGGATACCATCACGGTCGTGGGATACGCGGAGACGTGGAAAGGCCGGGCCGTCGGCCCGAGGACGCCACGCATCTTGCATGCGCTCGACTCTGCCGGCATCGCATTGCAGGTTGGCGTACCCGTCCTGCCGTACTATCTGGTCCAGACGTCGGACTCAGCCCTTGCCCCAACGCGTCCCGCGCGACTCGGCGAGCCAGCGCTCGACGAGGGATCGCACAAGAGCTACGCGATTCAGTGGTTCTCGTTCGCGCTTATTGCGATGATCGGCGGCGCGCTGCTCGTTCGCGAAGAACTCATCAGGCGACGCGTGTCCGCTTGAACTGCAGCACGATCACCGCCGCGACAATCGCCGCGCCGCCGGCCAGCGTGCGCACTGTCAGCGGCTGATTAAGCACCGCCGCGCCCAGAAGCGCCGTGAGGAACGGCTCCACGGTGGAGACAATCGCCGTGCGCACGGGCCCCAGACGCATCAGCCCCATGAGGAAGAAGACTGACGGCAGCACCGTGCTCCACAGCGTGAGCGCAATGATCGCCACCCATGCCGCACTCGGCAGGGCATACTGAAACGTCCGGTCGCCCGCCGACACCACGAGGAAACAGACGGCAGCGCCAATCTTCGACCATGCGGACGTAACGATCACAGGCCAGTCCTTCTGCATCCATTGCATGGCGGGAATGAGCAGGCCGTACAAGACCGCGGCGGCCAG
>JAHFCT010000074.1:10059-11034 GCA_023249375.1 Gemmatimonadota bacterium
AGCATCACACCGCGCCATGCCGTGTCGCCCATCGCCGGCGCACCCACCATCACCGCGGTCCCGGCGAACGAAAGCGCGAGGGCCGCGCCGCGCCGCGCGTCAAGACGCTCCGCGCCGCGCAGCGCCTGTACGATCGTGACCCAGACCGGATACGTGTAGAACAGAAAGGCGAGCGTGCCGGCGCTGATGAACGCCAGCGACGACAGCGCCAGATACACCATCAACGCCTGGCCGCCACCGCCCACCACCATCCATCGCAACGCCTCGGCTGGTGGCATGCGCTGCCGCTGTCCCTGCACGCCCACCCACGTGACGAGCACCACCGCCGAGAGCACGTAGCGCCACGTCAGCACGGTGGAGAGCGACAGGCCGGCGCGCATCGCCAGACTCGTGAGGATGGAGACCGCCGCAAAGCCGCTCGCCGCGAGCAGCGTGAAGCCAGCGCCGATGCGCGCGGTGCGGTCGAGTCCCTTCGTGGCGGACGTCACGGCGGCGTGGGTTGGCGTTGGAGCAGCAGCACCGCCGCGGCGATCAGCACGCCACCGACGGCCGTGCCGGGTCCGACGCGCTGGCCGAGCGCAAGCGCCCCGAGAATCGCCGTGTAGAACGGCTCGATGGTCGAGATGATCGAGGTCCTCACGGGGCCCAAGACGGCGAGTCCATTCAGGAACGTGATGAAGGCGACGACGGTCGAGCCAAGCGCGAGCGCGCCGATGACTGCCCACGCGGTACCTGGCAGGTCGACGTGCAGCGTGCCCTGCCACAGGGCCGCGGCCGTAAAGGCGATGCCCGCACCAGCGATGACCAGCGATGACGTCGTGGCGGCGTTCAGCGGACCGCGCATCCAGTGGAGCAGTGGGATGTAGGCGGCGTAGATCAGCGCGGCGCCGAGTGCGAGCGCGACTCCAACCGTGGGGAGCGCCACGGGACGCGGCGCGCCGATGATCACCACGAGGCCCACGAGCGCCAGCGCCA
>JAHFCT010000075.1 GCA_023249375.1 Gemmatimonadota bacterium
GGCCATTCCGTCGAGCCAGGCAGTCCGCACGCTGCGATGTGGCTCATCCTCACCCTTCGCGCCGGGCATGCTCGTCGGCTTCGTGCGCGACGCGCATACGCGCGCCGCGATTGCCGGCACCACCGCGACCGTGCGCTGGCGGGCCTTCGCACTCGACTCGGCCAACTTCCGCATCGTCGAGGAACACGCGACGGCGCGCGTGGACGAAGACGGCGCGTTCGTGGCGTGTCGTCTGCCGGTCGATGTGCCGCTCGATATCGACGTGACCGCACCCGGACATCGCATCGTCACGGGTCCGATCGTGTACGTGCCCGCGAGCGGCATTGCACAGCTCGACGTGCTGCTTGCCGATTCGGGCGAGGCGAGCGGCGCCTCGATGATTCGCGGACGCGTGCTGCGCGAATCAGGAAAGGCCGTGTCGTCGGGACGGGTCGTTATTCCAGCACTCGGCCGAGACATTGCCGTGCAGGATGGCGAGTTCGCGGCGACGCGAATGCCAGCGGGCACGTGGGTCGCCGAAGCGCGCGTGATCGGCGTCGAGCCGCAGACGATGGCCATCACGGTTGCCGACAGCGCCATCGCGACACCGATGTTCACCGTGAGTGATCACGCACAGCGCATGGACGCGGTGACGGTTGTCGGCAAACCGGATCGGGACTTGTGGGTGCTCAATGACGTGTTGCGGCGGAGCCGGATTGGCATGGGCACGACATTCCTGCCCGGGCATCCCGCGCTGCGCTCGGCGACATTCACGTCAGACGTGATGCGCGAGGCGCGCGGATTCCTCTACCAAGGTCCGAACAAGGTCCTCGCTCGACCGACGGGCAGATTTGGCGCCCGGTGCAGTGACGTGGCCGTGTACGTGAACGATGTTAGGCAACCGGACGGCTTCGACGGCGTGGATCTGGTAGCTCCCATCGGAGAAGTCTTGGCGATCGAGACTTGGCCCACATTGGATTTCGCGCCCATTCAGTACCGGCCGAGCAACCTCGGGAATCCGAGCGCAGGACCGGGGGGAGCTGGCTCGAATCCAAACTCGACCATTCCCGCGATTGGTCCGTATCCCTTTTCCCGCGCCTGCGCCCTCGTCCTCATCTGGACGCGCCGTCATTTCTGATTTGCACGCGCGGCGGTAGACTATCTGGATGCTGAAGCTGCGCCTTCCCCATCCGCTCGTCCTGCTGCTCGCCTGCGTGCTTGTCGCGGCGGCGGTCACGCACATTCTTCCCGCGGGCCAGTATGACCGCCACGAAGACGCGGCCACTGGGCGCACCGTCGTCGTCGCCAATACGTACCATCGCGTAGCCCCCGCGCCAGTCGGACCGTTCGCCGCGTTCATTGCGGTGCCGCGCGGCTTTGTCGCCGGCGCCGAGGTCATCGTGCTGGTGCTGCTCGTCGGCGGGGCGTGGACGGTGGTCGACAAGGCGGGGACGCTGCGCGCGATCGTCGATTGGCTGGTGAAGCGATTCGGCCAGCGTCGCTATCTCGCGGTTGTTCTTCTCTCAGTCGCGTTCGCCGCGGGCGGCGCCACCGAGCAGATGCAGGAAGAAATCATTCCGCTCGTTCCGGTCTTGCTTCTCCTGTGCCGAGGACTGGGCTACGACGCCATCACCGCGGCGGCGATGAGCGCCGGCGCGGCGATTGTCGGCAGTGCGTTCAGTCCCATCAATCCGTTCCAGGCTGGCATCGCCCTCAAGCTCGCGCAACTGCCGCTGCTCTCCAGCGCGGGACTACGCACGGCGATGCTCCTCGTCGCCGTGGCACTGTGGATGTGGTGGACCATTCGCTACGCCGAGAAGAATCGCGTAGAGCCCGCCGAGGGTGTGGTGCACGAGCCGGTGCCGTTTGACACGCGCCAGTTGGTCATCGTCGCGCTGGTCATCGCGCCGATCGCGTCGTACGTCATTGGTGTGCTCAAGTTCGACTGGGGATTCAACGAGTTCTCCGCCGCGTTCCTGATTGCGGGGCTCGCCATTGGCCTCGTCGGGCGGCTCGGCCTTGGCGGCACCATTGACGCGTACATCGACGGCATGCGCGCCGTGGTAGGCGCCGCCGTGATGATCGGCGTTGCCCGCTCGATTTCGTTGGTGCTCGATGACGGCCACGTCATCGATACCATCCTGCAGGGGTTGGTGACGCCGCTCAGCACCGCGCCGCGAGCCATGGCCGCCGTGCTGATGGTGCCGGTGCAAGCGCTGCTTCACATCCCGGTGAGCAGCACCAGCGGACAAGCGGTGCTCACCATGCCGGTGCTGGTGCCGCTCTCCGACCTGCTGAGCATCTCGCGACAAGCCACGGTGCTCGCGCTGCAAACGGGCAGCGGACTCACCGAAATGTGGACGCCCACCAACGGCGCGCTGATGGCGATTTTGCTCAGCCTGCAGATTCCCCTCGGCAAATGGCTGCGCTTCGCCCTGCCGATGGTGTTCGTGCTCACGCTGCTCGGCATCGCGGGCATCATCGCCGTTTTGTAGTAGACGAGTCGGTGGAGTAGCGAGCGGTCCGCGCACGCATCTATATAGGAGCACTCTCCCAAGCGCCCCCTACGGAGTCGGCCCAATGTCGGTACAGCTGAAAGGCGCAATCATCACGATGGTGATCGGCTTCATGTTCGTCGCGTTCGAGTTCATGTTGCGCATCCACACCTCGCTGGCCGGCATCTTCATTCTGGGCGTGGGCTCGGGCCTGCTGCTCGGCGACCGGCTCAGCAAGAAGTCGCCAGCATCGTCATCACCGGTGTAGTCACCAGAGCCGCTACAGTTGCTGAAGTCACGGTAGTTGTTGAAGTCGCGGTAGTCGCTGAAGTCGCGGTAGTCGCCGTAGCTGCTCCAGTCGTTTCTGCCTCCCATCGCTCTACGGAGTGTTGTCCATGTTCAAGCGCCCGATCCCCTGGTTCTCCCCGGTACGCCTCTCGTTGCTTGCCGTAGGCCTGCTTGTTGCCGCCGCCGCGACGCCGATCAAGCCCGATCTGCTCGCCGGACTTTCGTGGCGCAACGTCGGGCCGTTCCGCGCTGGCCGCATCGCCGCCACCGCGGGCGCCATCGGCGAGCCCGGCACGTTCTATGTCGGCTTGCCGGCCGGCGGTGTCTGGAAGACGACGAGTGCGGGCGAAGTGTGGTATCCCGTGTTCGACGCCGTGCCGGGCGTGTCATCGATCGGCGCGGTGGAAGTGGCGCCATCCAACGCGAGCATCGTCTACGTTGGCACCGGCGACATGGTCACCGGCGGCACGATTAACGAAGGAAACGGCGTCTACAAGAGCACGGACGCCGGCAAGACGTGGACACACGTCGGCCTCGATGCGTCCAAACAGATTCCGTCGATGGTCGTCGATCCGCGCAATGCCAACATCGTGCTTGTTGCGGCGCAGGGCGACGTGCACGCCAAGAGCGATGCGCGCGGCGTCTTTCGCACGACCGACGGCGGCGCCACGTGGACGCGCACGCTTTTCGCGGGCGACTCGATTGGCGTGCAGAAGCTGGCGATCGCGTACGACCGCCCCGACGTCGTCTTCGCGACGACCGTCCGGCATTACACGCCGCCGCCACCGCCGAGTGGCACGGTGCCCGCGGCGCCGCCGGGATTCGGCGGCGGCCAGGCGAGCGGACCGACGGGAACGTCGCTGTACAAATCCACCGACGGTGGCGTGACGTGGAAGGAGATCACCGGTGGCGGACTGCCGCGTCTGAACGGCCGCACCTCCATTGCCGTCGCGATGAACACGAACGCGCAGCGCGCGTTCATCATCAGCAACAATGGTCTGTGGCGCACCGATGACGGCGGCACGACCTGGAAGCAGATGGCCGCGGACGACCAGCGCATTCGCAACGGACAGGGTGGATACAACTGCGGACTGTTCGTTGACCCCAAGAATCCCGATGTCGTGTACACGTTCAACACCGCGTCGTACAAATCGACCGATGGCGGCAACACCTTCACGGGCTTCAAGGGCGCGCCGGGCGGCGATGACCCGCAGCAAGGGTGGATTGACCCGACCAACGGCAGTCGCATGCTGCTGGGCTACGATCAAGGCGCCATCGTCACGCTCGACGGCGGACGGACGTGGAGTTCGTGGTACAACCAGTCCACCGATCAGGTCTACCACATCTCGACGAGCAACGAATACCCCTACTGGATCTACGCCACGCAACAGGACGCGGGCGCCATTCGCACGCGCAACCGCGGCAATCTGGGCGCTGTCACGCCGATGGATTGGAATCCGGTGAATGGCTGGGAGTGGGGAACGATCATCCCCGACCCGACGAATCCGAATACCGTGTGGGCGAGCGGCTCGGGCATCGTGAAGATCAGCTACCCGAGCGAGCAGTGGATCAACGTGAGTCCATCGCTCAACACCGACGTGCGGTTCCGGTCAACGTCGTCGATGCCCATTCTCTTCGCGCCGTGGAATCCGCGCGAACTGCTCGCCGGTTTCCAGTTCGTGATGTCCACCACCGACGGCGGCTTGCACTGGAAGAAGCTGAGCCCCGACCTCGGCTATCCCAAGGGCGTGAAGCTGCCGAGTGATACCGCGACGCCGGTGCCAGGAGCGCCGGCGGGTGGGAGCATCGAGAGCATGTCGGCGTCTACCGTGGCGAAGGGTACCATTTGGGTGGGGACCAGCAATGGCCTCATCAAGGTCACCAAGGACGGCGGCAAGACGTGGGACGATGCGACGATTCCCAATTTGCCGTACCCGACGCGCGCATTGATTGAGATGGTTGACGCGTCGCACTTCGACGCGGGCACGGCGTACGCGGCCGTCGATCTGCTGCGCACTGGCGACTACAACCCGTACCTCTTCCGCACGCACGACTACGGCAAGACGTGGACGAAGATCACCGATGGCATGCCGGTGGGCGAACCGGGCGGCAGCAGCACGCGCGTGATTCGCAATGACACCAAGCGCAAGGGACTGCTCTTCGCCGGCACCGAGAGCGGCATGCATGTGTCGTTCGACGACGGCGACCATTGGCAGTCGTTGCAGCTCAACCTGCCGGTGACGTCGTATCGCGACATCACGATCCGGGGCAACGATCTCGTCGTCGGCACGTACGGTCGCGGCATCTTCGTACTCGACGACTTCGCGGTGATGCGCCAGTTCACGCCGTCGGTCGCCGACGAAACCGTGCACCTCTTCACGCCCGATCCCGCCATCCGCATCCGGCGCAACGTGAACGCCGATACACCGTTCCCGCCTGAAGTCCCGCACGCGCTCAATCCGCCCGATGGCGTCATCATCTACTACTCGCTCGCGTCAAAGCCGACGAGTGCAATCACGCTCGACGTGCTCGATTCGGCGGGCGCTCCGGTGCGACATCTCTCGAGCGTGGCGGCACCGGCGGCCAAGGAAGCGGCGCGTCCGCCGCATCCGAACTTCTGGGTGGCGGAGCCCTATGCGATTCCAGCCGCCGCCGGTTTGAATCGCGCCAACTGGGATCTGCGATTCGACGCGCCGCCCGCGTTCTCGCACAGCTTCGAGATCAATGCCAATCCGGGACTGACGCCGACCGCACCCGAGGGCGCACTCGCGGCGCCGGGGACGTACACCATCCGTCTCACCGTGAACGGCAAGAGCTACACGCAGAAGGCCACAGTCACCAACGATCCGCGTTCACCAGCGAGCGCGGCAGACGTGCGCGCTCAGGTGGCGCTGGCTCGCAAGGTGCAGGACGGATTGCGCACGGCGTGGGATGGATATCAGCAGGTGGCGGCAGTGCGCACTGCGCTCGCGTCGTCCGCCGATACCACCGCGCCCGACGTTGCCAAGGCGGTGACCACGCTGCGCGCGAAACTCGACAGCGTGGGCGGCAACGCCGAGGGCGGCCGCGGATTCGGCGGCCGCGGCGGCGGCCGCACGCCGCCACCGAATTTCTTCTCCGTACACGGGCGCCTCGCGAGTCAGCTCGGCACGCACGACAACGGTGATCACGCACCCACCGAGGCGATGCTGCAGTCATTCAACTCGGCGTGCCGCGACCTCACCAAGACCACGTCGGCGTGGCAGGGTGTGCTCGCCACCGAGCTGCCGGTGTTCAACGCGCTGATGGCGAGGAGTTCGCGCAAGGCGCTGTCAGTGCCTGCCGGTGTGCCGGCGCCAAAGTGCTAGAACGCGCTGATCCTGAGTCTGCGGTGTAGATTTCGAGCGACGCAGACTCAGGAGTCCGTGTGGCCGCTGGATCAGCCGTAGCGCACCGCAAGCAGTCGTTGGGCGAAGAAATCGCAAACAGCGTGAGTCATGGCGTTGGTTTTGCGCTCGCCGTGGCGGCGCTGCCGGCGCTCGTCATCGCCGCGCTGCCGCACGGCGCGCGCGCGGTCGTCGGCGCTTCGATCTTCGCTGCCACCGCGGCCCTGATGTACTTGACGTCCACGCTCTATCACGCGCTGGCTCACAACCGCGCCAAGCGCGTCTTCCGCGTGCTCGACCATGGCGCCATCTACCTGCTCATCGCCGGCACGTACACGCCCTTCATGCTTGGTGCGCTGCGCGGCGCGTGGGGCTGGTCGCTGCTGGCGATGATCTGGACGCTCGCCATCCTCGGCGTCGTGCTCAAATCGACGGCGGTTGGATTCCGCTATCCTCGCCTCTCCACGCTGCTCTACGTGGCGATGGGCTGGCTCGTCGTCATCGCGGCGCGTCCGCTGTTCCTGCACGTGCCGGCGTGGGGACTATTCTGGCTCGCGGCGGGCGGCGTTGCGTACACCGGGGGCGTTGCATTCTACGCGGCCAAGCGCCTGCCATACGCGCACTTCGTCTGGCATCTGTTCGTGCTCGCCGGCACCGCCTGCCACTTCGTGGCGGTGCTGCGCTACGCGACGTAGGCGCGCGCCGTCGCGGCACGCGGCATCGCGGCACGCACCGTCGCAGCACGCACCGTCGCAGCGCGTTATCGCTCTTCGAGCATCCGCAGTTCGGTATCCGCCGAGCGCAGCCGCTTGGAGATGGCCACGGCGAGCCGTTCGAAGATCGTCCCGGCCAGTGACGGGTACTTCAGCGCCACCTCGTCGAAGCGCGCGCGTGAGAGCAGGAAGAGCTCTGTCGGCGTGACGGCCTCGACGTTTGCCGAGCGCGGCTCCTGGTCGATAAACGCCATCTCACCAAAGAAGTCGCCGCGGCAGAACGTCGCCACGTGATGCTTCTTGCCCGTGTCGAGCGGCAGCAGTGCACTCACGCGTCCGCTGCGCAGCAGGAATAGTTCGTCTCCTGACTCACCGCGCTGGCAGATGATGCCGCCGGCAGGCACGCTGAGCGTGGTGACCGCGCCAGAGAGTGCGTCGATGGTCGTCGCTTCGAACTCGCTGAAGATCTCGATTTCTCCGAGATCGAGCGCGGCGCCCTCGTCCTCTTCCATCGAGCCGTGCGCCTCGAGTACGCGGTCTTCCATCCACTCGATGGCGCTGTCGCGCGTCTCGAACAGCCGGATGCCCTTGCCGCCGCGTACGAGGCCAAGCTGCGCGAGATAGCCCTCGATGTCGCCGCTGCGCGCGAGCCCCGACGGCATCGAGCTGAACAGCAGTTCGCCGCCGCTGTCGCTCACCCGCGCCTTCATCTGCTCAAAGAGATGCGCGGCGGTAAAGTCCATCGAGGTGACGCGCCGCATGTCGAAGAGCACAAAGCGGCAGCGCGAAAGGTCAGCCTCAAGTTCGCTGAACAGCTTGTCGGTGGTGCCGAAGAACAGGTTGCCGTGCAGCTGCACCAGAACCGCCTCGGTGCCGAACTCCTCGAGGATATCGCTCTCGGCGATCAGCCGCCGCCGCTTGGAGTGCACGCTGCGCAGGTCGCGCTTGTTCACGATCACCGAGCTGCGAATCTGATCGCGAATAAACAGCAAGATGGCGAGGAAGATGCCCGTGGCCGACGCTGCGATCAGTTCCACCTGCGCGACGGCGATCACGGTGAGAATGACCGCAAAGTCCACGCGCGTCGACGGATTGAGCATCAGCCGGAACGCGCTGCGATCGAACATGCGAAACGCCACCACGAGCAGGATGCCGGCCAGTGCGCCGATGGGGACCCACGCAATGAGCGACCCCAGCACCAGGTACGCGAGCAGGACAAACACGCCCTCGGCCATCCCCGACCACTTGGTGCGGCCGCCGCTCGTGACGTTGACGAGCGTGGCGCCCATCGTGCCGGCGCCGGCCATCCCGCCCACGAAGAACGACGCGAGATTGGCCGTCCCCTGACCAATGAGTTCGCGATTGGAGTTGTGGCGGCTGCGCACCAGCGTGTCGAGCACCACGCCGGTCTTGAGCGTGTCGATGCTCAGCAGCACCGCCAGCGTGAGCGCAGAGCTCAGCACGAGTGCCACGTCCGTCGGGCTGATCTGCAACAGCGACGAACCACGCGCCGAGACAGCGCCCAAAAACGAGCCCGACGCCGTGATCGGCCCGATCACCAGCTTGTTGCCGGCCAATGTGAGCAGGGAACCATCAACCAGCGACAGCGCGAAGTACGCGGCAATACCCGTGGCGAGTCCGATGATCGCCGCCGGCACCTTCGCGGTCAGCTTCGGCGCGAGCAGCACCGCCGCGATGGTGATGATGCCAACCACGATTCCCTGCCAACGCCACAGGTCGGGCGACACGAACATCGTGACGAGGTGCGTCCCCTTGGGCACGCCGAGCAACTTGGGCAGTTGCCCGAGCGCAATGATGAGGGCAACGCCGGACAGGTAGCCGCTTACCACCTGATACGGGATGAACTTGATGAGCTTGCCGACGCGCGCGAATCCAAACCCGAGCTGAAAGAGCGCCGAGAGCAGTGCCGTCAGCCCAAGCAGCGCGATGATGCGGTCGGGCTCCATGCCGCCCTTGGCGGCGAAGCCCGCGGCCAAGCCCGACAGAATCGCAGCCGCGGGGGCGCACGGCGCCGTGATGAATCCGCCGTTGCCGCCGACAATCGGCGCGATGATACCGAGTGCGGCCGCGCCCAGAATGCCGGCGAGTGCACCCGCGCCGGCCTGCTCGGGCCCGATGGCGCTGTAGACGAGGACGCCAAAGGCAATCGAGGACGGCAGCGCGACGAGCATCGCGGCCAGCCCGCCCCAGAGATCACCTGCGCGGCTCTGCGCGCCGGTGGCCGGAAGTTCCATGGTTGACATATTGGCCTCGACCTGCGTTGGCCTGCGTGCGCCGGGGGCGCCTTCATCATGGCATGATTCGGCGGCGGCGGCGAGAGCACACATCGTGTCGCCTCATAGTGGTCTATGATCAGCAGTTCGAATTCGTCCGATAGTCACGCGAACACCGTGAATAGCAAGCGCGCCTCGACGATTGCCAAGGCGCGCGGTGCATTCGGTCGAGGTCGCCAGCTACGGTGTGTGCTCCCCGCCACTCGGCAACTGCGGCACGCTGTTGTCCGTTGACGCGCGCAGCAGACCGGTCTGCGTGTAGAGCAGCAGCTTGTCGCGCGTATCAACGATGTCGAGGTTGCGCATGGTGAGCTGGCCAATGCGATCCTGCGGCGTGAAGAACGCTTCGCCCTTCTCCATCGTCAGCCGTTCGGGCTTGTACGTGAGGTTGGGGCTCGTCGTGTCGAGGATCGTGAAGTCGTTGCCGCGGCGCAGTTCGAGCGTGACTTCACCGGTGATGGCACTCGCCACCCACCGTTGCGCGCTTTCGCGCAGCATCATCGCCTGCGGGTCGAGCCAGCGCCCCTGATACAGCAGGCGCCCGAGCCGACGGCCGTTGTTGCGGTACTGCTCGATGGTGTCTTCGTTGTGAATGCCGGTGACGAGCCGTTCGTAGGCGATGTACAACAGAGCGAGCCCGGGCGCTTCATAAATGCCGCGGCTCTTCGCCTCGATGATGCGGTTCTCGATCTGGTCGGACATGCCGAGTCCGTGGCGGCCACCGATGACGTTCGCTTCGAGAAACATCTCGAGCGGCGTGTCGAACGTGTGGCCGTTGATCGCCACCGGATGCCCTTCTTCAAAGCGGATCGACACCTTCTCGCGCTTGACGTCCACCTCGTCGCGCCAGAACGCGACGCCCATGATGGGCTGCACGATGCTGATCCCTGCGTTCAGGAACTCGAGATCCTTGGCCTCGTGCGTCGCGCCCAAGATGTTCGAATCCGTCGAATACGCTTTCTCGGCGCTCATTTTGTAGGCGAAGCCGTGCTTCGTCATGTACGCCGACATCTCGCTGCGGCCGCCGAGTTCGTCGATAAACGCCTGGTCGAGCCACGGCTTGTAGACCTTGAGATCGGGATTGGTGAGTAGGCCGTACCGATAGAAGCGCTCGATGTCGTTGCCCTTGAACGTGCTGCCGTCGCCCCAGACGTTCACATTGTCGTCGCGCATCGCAGCGACGAGCATCGTGCCGGTAACCGCGCGGCCGAGCGGCGTCGTGTTGAAATACGTGGTGCCGGCCGTGGTCACGTGGAACGCACCGCACTGCAGCGCCGAGATGCCCTCGGCGACCAACTGCGGGCGGCATTCGACGAGGCGCGCCTTCTCGGCACCGTACGTCATTGCCTTGGCGGGGATCTCGTCGTAATCGGTCTCGTCGGGCTGGCCGAGGTTCGCGGTGTACGCGAACGGGATGGCGCCCTTGGCCCGCATCCAGTGCAGGGCGGCGCTCGTGTCGAGGCCGCCGGAGAAGGCAATGCCGACTTTCTCGCCGACGGGAAGGTTTTGCAGGATGGTGGCCACGCGGGGGTCTCGTGCGGGTGGTAGGGGGGAGCCGCGCCGATGCGCGTCCACCGGAAAGTTACGCGAACCGGAGGGCAATTGAGAGTGCAGGGAGGGTGTCCTGCTCGGGTTGGTGGGGTAGGAAGCACCGCGCCTGCCGTCACTCGACGGCGGGCGCGACGCGCGTCAACTTCCGCACGTGCCCGCGCCCATTAGCATCGTCAACGTCGGATACCGCTCCACCAACTTCTGGGTTGTGAGCGGCGCGACGTCGCGCCTGCTCATCGACCTCGGCTGGCCCGGGATGTTCGGTGCGCTCTCGGCAAACCTCGCGCGCATGGACATTCCGCTGCGTGAAATCACGCACGGCGTGGCGACGCACTATCA
>JAHFCT010000029.1 GCA_023249375.1 Gemmatimonadota bacterium
GGAAGCCGAGCACGGGAAAGAGCGATCCCGCGAACGCAAGACCTGCAGCGAACGGCGCCCGCGACCAGGCGCGCACACGCCAGAGCGTCGCGAACATCGCAATGACGGTGAGTGGGTAGCGCCACGCGACGATTGACTGCGTATCAATCATCCAGCGCGGATACGTGAAGACGAGGTGGGCCGGCCAGACAAACGTCGCGAGGTAGTGCCACTCGGCGCGTCCAGCAAGCAGCACGCGCTGCAGCGGCGTCAGCGTGAACTCGGCGCCGGCCGCGCCAATGACGTGCTGCTCCACCCACGCCGTGGCGAGTCCCGACGCCACGCCGAGCAGCAGCCAGGGAACGAGCGGCCCGACGTCGCGACGCCACGAGATGCGGCCGCGTTGCCACCAGACGACGACGAGCAGCACGCAGGGCAGGGTCGCGGTGACCGTCTTGGCGCCAAGCGCGAGCGCGAACAGCGTGAAGGCCAGCGCCCAGTCACGGGTGCGTCGCGTTTCGTCAAACCGCAGCCAGGCCAGCGCGGAGAGCAGGTAGAACACGAGTGACAGCGTGTTCTTCTGCTCGGAGATCCAGGCGACCGACTCGACATTCACCGGATGCAGGGCAAACAAGAAGCCGGCAATCCACGCGCCGCGGATTGCGAGTCGCTGGCAGACGAGCACCATGAGGCACGCGGCGAGTGCGTGCAGGGCGGCATTGGTGACATGGTAGCCGGCCACCATGTCGCCCCACAGGCGGTGCTCAATCCAGAAAGCGCTGTGCAACACCGGGTAGTACTGCTGCGTCGCGCCGAGCGTGAACCAGATGCGGCGCAGGCCATCCCAGCCTTGGAGCGCGGCAGTCGTGATGTGCGCGTCGTCGTCCCAGAGCAGGCCACCGTTCAGGGATGGCGCATAGGCCATCGCCACCGCAGCGAACAGCAGTGTCGCCCCAAGCAGGTCGTTGCGCGAGTCGGCGCTGGCAGTGGTTTGCGGGGCGGGTGACGGCATCAGGCCAATATGCCGTGCTGATGATCGGACGTCACGCCTTCGCCTGGATTTCCCGCTCGAGGCGCAGGTCGCTGACTCGGGCGCGCACCGTCTGGCGGCGTCGGCACCGCGCGCTAATCTTCTTCCGATACGTCTACGACAGCGCACCCGCTGCCCTCGCGTGAGTCCCGTGCAATCGCCGATGCGCACAGAGTCCGCAGAAAGCCCTGATCTTGTGTCACTGCGCGAGGTACTTGCGAACGCGGCCTTGGGGACGTGCGTGATCTCGCCGCAGCGCGAGATCCTGTTTTCCAATCCGGTGTTCGCGGCGCTGCTCGGCGCGTCGCCGCAGGAAATCGCCGGACATCCGCTGGCGATATTTGCGCGGGAAAGCGCACTCGCGGATCCGCAGGTGCCGACGGTGTTCGCGCTGCCGGGCGGCGTATCCTATAAAGAGCAATGCGTGCTCGGCGGTCGCGTCGCCGAAGGAACGCCGGTTCGGCTGAATGCGTCGGCGCTGCGGCGGGGCACCGAGCCACCGTGGGCGGCGGTGATCATTGTCGAAGACCTGACGGAGTGCTCGCGCCTTGCGCTCGAAGTGCGGGAGCGGCAGAAGGAGCTTGCGGCGCTACATGCGCTCGCGCGCCAGCTCATGCAGGCGACCGATGCCGACGAGGCGGCGCTTGCGCGTTTCGTGGCGGAGTTGCTGCCGCCGGCCTTTCTCGTGCCAGGGCAAGCGTCGTCGCGCGTACAGCTGGGCGCGACGGAGGTGCAGACGCCCGGTTTCACCGAGTCGCCCGAGGGATTGAGGCGCGAGTGGGCGACCAGCGACGGCGGCGAAGCCAGCATTGAAGTGCGGTACTCGTCCGGCACGCCGGAGCCGTTCCTGCAGCAGGAGCACGCGCTCCTCGATTCGATCGCCGACTTGCTGCGCCTCGACGCCAATCGACGCAGCGAGCTGCGTGCCCGAGAGGAGGCGGCACGCGCGCTCGCGCAGCGCGAGCTGCAACTGCAGGTGGCCCTGGACGTTGCCCGCCTGCACTGGATTGTCTGGGACATGGACACCGATCTGGCGAGCCTGTCCGAGGGCGCGGCGCGTCTGCTCGGATTCCCGCCCGAGACGTCCGCTGTCACGCTGCGGCAACTGCGCGAGTGCGTGCACCCGGAGGACCAGCCGCATGTCAGCCGCGCCTTCTGGGAAGAGCGCAACGATCAGGTATCGAACGAAGTCGAATACCGCGTCGTGTGGCCGACCGGCGAGATTCGGTGGGTGCTGGCGCGAGGCGGACTCTTCGAGGACGCGCACGGGGTCGTCGCGCATCACCGCGCGTTGTTGGACGTCACCGAACGGCACGCGCTCGAGGATGAAATGCGGCAGGCCCAGAAGATGGACGCGATGGGCCGGCTGGCGGGCGGTGTCGCCCACGACTTCAACAACTTGCTGGGCGTCATTCACGCGGCGGACGAACTGGCACTCGAGCAGGTCCCGTCGGGCGGCCAGCTCGAAGCAGATTTGCTCGCCATTCGCGATGCGGCCGTCAGCGCGGCCGCGGTCACGCGCCAACTGCTCACGTTTAGCCGCCGTCATGCGGTGCACTTGCGGGTTCTCGATCTCGCGACGCTGGTGCGCGCTTCGGAGAAGCTGCTCCGGCGCCTGCTGCGTCCCGGTGTGCGCCTGGACGTTCGGTCCGACGGTGACGCGCCGCTCGTGCGCGCCGATGCCGGACAGCTCGAGCAGGTGCTCGTGAACCTCGTCGTCAATGCCTGCGACGCGATGCCCGACGGAGGCGCGCTGCACATTGACGTGGGCACCGCGCACGTCACGCCGGACGAACGATCCTCCGACACGCCGGCCGCCGCGGGAGCGTTCGTCGTGCTGCGCGTGACTGACACGGGCATCGGGATGGATGCACACACGAGAGCGCACTTGTTCGAGCCGTTCTTCACCACCAAGGCGGCGGGCAAGGGGACGGGACTCGGACTCGCCACCGTGTTCGGCATCGCGGCGCGCTGTGGCGGCTGGGTGGAGGTCGATTCGACGGTGGGTGTCGGCTCGGAGTTCCGCGTCTTTCTCCCGCTGGTCGTCGATGCTGCCGTGTTTGAGCCGTCGGCGCTCCCGCCTGCCGCGTCGTCCGCGCAGGCCGACGAGACGGTGCTCGTGGTCGAAGACGACGAGGTGTATCGGCGGCTTACTCGCCGCATGCTCGAGGGGCGTGGATACCAGGTGCTGACGGCTGCATCGGTGCAGGATGCGGGGCGGCTCGTCGCCGAGCTCAGCGGTCCGCTGCATCTGGTGGTGACCGATTACCGGCTGCCCGACGGCACCGGCCTCGACGTCCGCGAGGCGCTGCGCGCGCTGCGTCCACAGCTGCGGTTCATGGTGATGTCCGGCTATGCCTCGGATCCTCCCATGCACGAGCAACTCGAGACGGAAGCCCTGAAGATGCTCGACAAGCCGTTCACCGGCGAAGCGCTCGCCTTGGCCGTGCGAGCGGCGTTGGACACGCCGGTCAGGTAGCGGCGTCGCGCCAATGGGCGCGCAGCAGCGCATTCACCTCGCCTTCCATATGAATGGGCGCGGCATGGCCGGCGCCCCGCAGCTCCACAAATCGCGATCCCGGGATGTCTGCGGCCAGCGCGCGGCCGAACTCCACGCGCGCGATGCGGTCGTTCTGTGCGCTCGCCACCAGCGTACGAATCTCCGACAGCGATGCCAGCGCGCCGTCCGCATCGTACCTCGCGAGGGCGCGGAGCTGGCGCAGGATGATCGGCGGTTGGTCGGCGAGATCGCGCTCGAACAACGCACCATACGTCCGGGCAAGTTCCGCGGCGTTGGCGGACTCAAGCGCGGACGCCGGCAGAATCATCTCGAGAAAAGCACGCCGTCGCATGGCGCGCGTGCCAACGCGGGTGCGCACGCCGAGCCATATCATGCCCGGCGTGAGCGCGGTGGCCTGTGCGCCGCGCCGGAAGGTGCAGAGCAGGGCGAGTGATCGCACGCGGGCCGGCGCCGCGATCGCGACGGCCTGTGCAATGACGCCGCCCATCGAGTGGCCGGCGACGTGTGCGCGCTCACAGCCCATCGCATCGAGGACCGCCAACGCGTCCGCGGCCATGATCTCAACGCTGAGCTCGCGTCCGGCTGAACTTGCCCCGATGCCGCGGTTGTCGAACGTCACGCACGTAGAGTCGCCGGAGAGCGCCGCCACCTGCGGACGCCACGCGCCACCCACCGCGCCGACGCCCTGAATGAGCAGCGCCACCGGCCCGCGGCCGGTCACGGTGTACTCGATGGTTGCGTCCGCTGAGATCACTTGAGGCATCGAGATCGGCTCGTCTGGCGCGGGGCCCGAAAAGATACGCCGCGCGCCGTTCCCTTGTGTGCCGAGCCCCGTCTGCCGAAATTCGGCCATCCGTGCCACCCACAATCACCAGGAGCCCCCCAATGCGATTCCGTTCCTCAGCGCTCGCGCTCGTGCTCGCCGTTGCCGCCCCGCTGCACGCCCAAGGCGTGATGGGCGATTTCCATGGCGACGTCCGTGATGTCCAGCAGAAGCTCATCGGCCTCGCCAAGGCGATGCCGGAGAACACGTACGATTGGCGCCCCGGCCCCGGCGTGCGTTCGGTTGGCGAAGTCTTCATGCACGTGGCCTCCGAGAACTACGGCATCCCGGTGATGATGGGTGCGCCGGCCCCGGCGGCCACGGGCATCACGACCGATTTCAAGACGGTGGACATGTACGCGATGAAGAAGCGCACCAAGGCCGAGATCGTCGCCGAACTCGAGGCGTCGTTCACGCACCTGCATCAGGCCATGGGGCTCACCACCGATCAGAACCTGGGTGAGAAGATCAAGTTCTTCGGCCAGGACTTCACGCGGTCGCGCGCGATGGTGCTCACCGTGACGCACCTCCACGAGCATCTCGGTCAGTCCATTGCGTATGCGCGGTCGAACAAGGTTGTGCCGCCGTGGAGTAAGTAGCAGCGGCGACGGGCTCCAACGACTGAGGACGGGAAAGTGAGGCGAGCGCGCAGGGCGTTCTCGGTGTTGGGGGCGGCGGCCGCGATGGCGGCGGCCGCGAATGCGCAGGCGACGCCGCGCAGCGGATTCTCCGCTGCGCGGCTCGCGCGCATTGACAGCGCGATTCAGCGCTACGTTGACTCGCAGCAGGTGGCCGGCGTCGTCGCGCTCGTCCTCAAGGACGGCGCTCCGGTGTATCAGCGCGCCGTTGGCTGGGCTGACCGTGAAGCGGGCCGGCGCATGACCCCCGATGCGGTCTTTCGCATCGCGTCGCAATCGAAGGCGATCACCAGCACGGCGGTGATGATGCTCGCCGAGGAAGGCCGGCTCGGCATTGATGACGCCGTGAGCCGCTACATCCCGGCGTTCGCGAAGACGAGGGTCGCGGTGCAGGCCGACAGCGGGCGCGCGATTGTGCCGGCGCGACGAGCGATCACCATTCGCGACCTGCTGACGCACACCGCTGGCATCTCCTACGGCGTCGAAAGCCTGGTCGCGCCACTGTACGAAGCGGCCGCGCTCGGCCCGAAGGCCGGCTACGGATGGTACACGGCGGACAAGAACGAACCCATCTGCACGACCATCGAACGGCTGGCGACGCTGCCGTTTGTGGCGCAGCCGGGCGAGCGCTTTGTGTACGGCTACAACACCGACATTCTCGGCTGCGTGGTGGAACGCGTATCGGGCAAGGCGCTCGATGTCTTCATTCGCGAGCGCATCACCGCACCGCTGAAGATGAAGGACACGCAGTTCTTCCTTCCGGCCGAACAGCGTGCGCGGCTCACGGCCGTGTATGCCAGTGCGAGCGACGGCCGGTTTGTGCGCGCCCCCGATGGTCCTCGCGGGCAGGGGGATTACGTGGATGGGCCGAGGATGAGTTTTTCCGGCGGGGCCGGACTGCTCAGCACGGCGGCTGATTACGCGCGCTTTCTGGAGACGATCCGTCGCGGCGGCGCGCTCGACGGCGTGCGCATCCTCTCACCGCGCGGCGCGCAGTTGATGCACACCAACATGGCGGGCGCGCTGCACGGTGACGGTCTCGGCTTTGGCCTTGGCTTCGAGACCACCGATCGATTCGGCGCCAATGGCTTCAGCACCGAAGGGTCATATGGCTGGGGCGGCGCGTACGGCACGTTCTATCGCGTGGATCCGACCGAAGGTCTCGTGATGGTGCTGATGCAACAGTTGATGCCCGACGCCACCACGCTGAAGGTGCGCTTCCCGACGCTGGTGATGCAGGCGCTCGTCGAGCCGCGCCGGAAGTAGTGGCCGAACCGCTGCCGTCACCAGCGCGCGCCGGCGCGACGTGGTCGCCGCGCGCCGCGGCGCCCGGCTTGGCGCTCGCGTTCGGCGTGGCCGTGCTGGCCTGGTTGGGTGAACGCGCGCTCGTCGCCGTCGCGGGGCGCGCGATCCTCGAGGCGATCGTGCTCGCCATCGTGCTTGGCACCATCGTGCGCGCGCTCTTTGTGCGCGAGCCCGCGACCTATGAGCGCGGCGCGGCGGTAGCAAGCGGGCTGCTGCTCGAGTGCTCCATCGTGCTGCTCGGCGCCGGCTCGGACCTGCGCGCGCTCGTGGCGGCGGGGCCCGCCATTCTCGCGGGTGTCGTGTTGATCGTTGCCGTCACGCTGGTCGTCGGCACGGCGATCGGCCGCTGGTTTGGCCTGCCGCGGACGCACGCGCTGCTCGTTGCGGTCGGCAACGCCATCTGCGGCAACTCGGCGATCAGCGCGGCGGCTCCCGTGGTGGGCGCGCGGCGCGACGAGGTGGCATCGGCCATCGCATTCACGGCGGTGCTCGGCGTCTGTGTGATTCTCGGACTGCCGTCGCTGATTCCGCTGCTGCACTTGAGCGATCATCAATACGGCATCGTGGCCGGCCTCACCGTGTACGCCGTGCCGCAGGTGATCGCCGCTGCGTATCCGGTGAGCGTGGCGGCGGGGCAGGCCGCGACGCTCGTCAAGCTCATGCGCGTGCTGCTGCTCGGCCCGGTGGTGCTCGTGCTCTCGGTGACCGAACACCACGCGGCGCACCTGCGCTGGTGGCGCGCCGTGCCGTGGTACATCGTGGGTTTCTCGGTGACGTCGGCGCTGCGCACGATGGATGTGATTCCGGCGAGCACGGGCGACGTGGTGCGGGAGGCGGCGCGCCTGCTGACAGTGGTGGCGATGGCGGGACTCGGCTTGGCCGTGGACCTCGAAGCGGTGCGGCGTGTGGGTCCGCGCGTGGGGGCGACGGTGACGATCTCGCTGGTGCTGATGCTGGGGCTCAGTCTGGCGCTGGTGCGACTGCTCGGCGTGGCGTAACGCGGGCCGCCGCGGCGTCGGCGGTGACGGGCGCGGCCAGCAATCCGGCCTGGTTGCCGTCAGAGTTCGGCAATATTACTATATCGACGTATAGGAAACCTTTTTCGGAGTCCATCTCGATGCCTCGGTTGATCAGCCCGGCTGGCCTCCTTCTGGCCGGCGCCGCCTGTCTTGTGGTCGCCTGCGGCTCAGACGCCAAACAAGGCAAAGCCCTCGCCTTCAACGAAGCCGCATGGTCGCCGCCGCTCGAGAAGGACATCCCCGGTGACTCACTCGGCGCGTCCATCAAGCGCGGGCTTTACCTGCTGCGCTTCACGCCCGAGTCGCTGCCGCAGTACGCGACGTCGGCGCTGCGCTGTACGAGCTGCCATCAGAACGACGGCCTCAAGAAGTCGGCGGCGCCGCTCACGGGTTCGGCCGCGCGCTTCCCCAAGTACATGCCGCGCTCCGGCGCCGTCATCGCGCTCGCCGACCGCGTGAACTACTGCTTCACGCGCTCGCTCGCCGGCAACGCGATACCCGTGGGGAGCCGCGAGATGGTCGACATTCTCGCGTATCTGTATTTCGTCTCGCACGACGTACCCGTCGGCACCAAGATCGCCGGCACCGACGGATTGATCTCGATGAAAGACACGCTGGTCGGTGACGTCGCGCGCGGCGAGCAGCTGTTCACCGGCAAGCTCTGCGTCACCTGCCACGGCGCCGAAGGCAAAGGCAACGGTCCGATTCCCGCACTCTGGGGCGAGAAGTCGTACTCCGTTGGCGCGTCGATGGCGCGCGAGGAGCGCGCGGCGTCCTTCATCTGGCACAACATGCCGCAGTCGAATCCCGGGTCGTTGCAGCCGCAGGAAGCGTTCGACCTCGCCGCGTTCATCAACTCGCATCCGCGGCCGGATGCGCCGGGCAAGGAAGGCGACTGGCCCATGGGCGGCGCGCCCAAGGACGTGCCGTACAACACCAACGGCCATCAGGCGCATCGCCCACCGCCGTCGCTCGTCACGCGCGCCACCCCGGAGCGATCGCTCGTGCCCAACCCGGCGCCGCTTTCCCACGCGGCCGCGGGCGCGATGCCAGCGGGGAAGAAGTGAGCATCGATGACTGATCCAATGGACCGCTCCACTCCGCAACCGCTCCACGAGACCGCCGACGCGACATTGTCGCGCCGCGACCTGCTCGCTGGCGCGGCCGGCGCCATCGGCGTCGCCTTTGCCGCGGGCCTGCCGCTCGTAGCCGGCGGGCAAGGCGCGAAGGCGGCAGCGACCGCCGCACCAGCGGCGCCGATAGTGCCAATCGATCCGACGAAGGTTCCCGGCTCGCCCACCACGCCGGTTGGCGCGCGCTCCATCTTCGTGAAGCCGTCGCGCACGCCGTTCGGCGAAACGACTGGTAACTCGCTCTCGCCGCTGCAGGATCTCACCGGCACGATCACGCCGTCCGATCTGCACTTCGAGCGACATCATGCCGGCGTTCCGCTCATTGACCCGAGCAAGCACACGTTGCTCATTCACGGGCTCGTCGCGACGCCGTTGCTGCTGACCGTCGACGACGTGCGCCGCTTTCCGCACGTGACGCGCACGTTCTTCATCGAGTGCTCCGGGAACGGGCGCGCCGCGTATCGCGAGCCCAAGCCGGACATGACGCCGCAGAAGGTCGGTGGCCTGTTCAGCAACACCGAATGGACGGGTGTGCCGCTCAAGACGCTGCTCGAGGAAGCCGGCGCAAAGCCCAGCGCGAGTTGGTTCCTCGCCGAGGGTGGCGATGCGTGCGTGCTGACGCGCAGCATTCCCATTGAGAAGGCGCTGGACGACGCGCTCGTCGTGTGGGCGCAGAACGGCGAGCCGCTTCGCCCCGAGCAGGGCTTCCCGCTGCGCCTCCTGCTGCCGGGTTGGGAGGGGAACACGAGCGTGAAATGGCTGCGCCGTCTCGAACTTGGCACGCGCGCGTGGATGACGCGCTGGGAAACGAGCAAGTACACCGATCCGCTCCCCGACGGTACGGCGCGTCAGTTCAGCTTTGATATGGATGCAAAGTCCATCATCACCGCGCCGGCTTTCCCGCAGAAACTCACGGCCGGCACGTGGCCCATCAGCGGACTTGCCTGGTCGGGACGCGGCAAGATCACCAAGGTGGAAGTGAGCGCCAACAACGGCGGGTCGTGGCAGGACGCCGAGTTGACATCCACCACCGGCGTGAAGGCGCCGGTGCGGTTCACGCATCAGTGGGAGTGGACCGGCAAGGACTCGGTGCTGCTCAGCCGCGCCACGGACGAAACGGGTTACGTGCAGCCGACGCGCAAGGAGCTGCTCAAGGCGCGCGGCATCGGCACGGACTTCCACTTCAATCCGATCGTCGGGTGGAAGGTCGCGGCCGATGGCACGGTCTCCTTCCACGGGGAGACCTGATGCGTCGACTCATGCTGCTCGGTCTCGTGATGGCGGCGGCCTGTTCGCGGGACCGTGCCTCATCGGCATCAGGCGCCGGCTTCACCGGTAACTCCGAGCGCCACTACAAGCTCGGCCGCGTCGCCACCGCTGACGAGATTGCGACGCGCAACATCGACGTTGGCCCCGATGGCGAGGGCCTGCCCGCCGGCTCGGGTTCGGTCGCGCAGGGCGCTGACCTCTTTCAGAAGAAGTGCTCGATGTGCCACGGCCCAAAGGGGCAGGGCATGCCCCCGGCCTTCCCGCAGCTGATTGGGCGCGACCCGAAGGCCGAGGGTTTCAAGTTCGCGAGCGACTTCAAGCTCGCCAAGACCATCGGCAACTATTGGCCGCACGCCACGACGATATACGACTACGTGCGGCGCGCCATGCCGCTGCTGCAGCCGGGGTCGCTGAGCAATGACGAAGTGTATTCGCTCACCGCGTTCCTGCTGGCTTCCAATGAAGTGATTCCCATGAGCGCGACGCTCGACTCCGCTTCGCTGATGCAGGTGAAGATGCCGTATGCCAACCGGTTCGTCCCCGACAACCGGCGCGGCGGCAACGAAGTGCGTTAGTATTTCCCGGCGGCTTCCGCCGCCGGTCCAGACACCCTTGTAGGAGAACTCCATGGCACACTCCGCTACCCAGGCCCCCCCGGTCGCTGCCGCCAGTTCATCCCCGATCCCCGGGTGGGCCAAGTTCGGCGCCATCTTCGGCGTCGTCAGCGCGCTCAGCATTCTCACATGGGGACCCATCGGCGTCTCCGGCACGTATCCGCGCTTCATCGGCGCCGTCTTCCGCCGCCTGACGCCCGGCTTGGCGCACGCGAATCCCTACCTCGAGAAGATGGGCTCGCTCATCAAGCCCGAGACGTTCCTCGTCATCGGCCTGCTCATCGGCGGGTTCCTCGCCGCCAAGCTTTCCGGCGACAAGGCGCAAGGCGCGGAGTACATCCACACGGGCGAGACGTCCACCGCCAAGCGCTATCGCGACGCGTTCCTTGGCGGATTCCTGATCGTTTTCGGCTCGCGCATCGCCGGCGGATGCACGAGCGGCCACATCATCTCAGGCATTACGCAGCTCTCCGTGAGCGGGCTCATCTTCGCGGCCGGCGTCTTCGCCACCGGCATCGCCACCGCCAAACTCATGCACAAGGGAGCCAAGTAACATGACGCCCCTCATCTATGCATTGATCGTTGGCGTGGCCATGGGCGCGCTCATCCAGCGCGTGCGCGCGTCGAGCCCCGCCATGATCGCCGCCAACCTGCGGCTCGAGAATCTCTCGGTCATCAAGTTCATGGCGACGACCATCGCGGTGGGCGCCATCCTGGCGTACGTCATCGCGGCGTTCATCGGCAAGGACGCGATGCACTTTGACATCAAGCCCACGTACGTGGTTGGCGTGCTGCTCGGCGGTCTGGTCTTCGGCGTCGGCTTCGGCCTCGGCGGCTATTGCCCGGGTACCTGCGTTGTCGGCGCGGGCGAAGGGCGCAAGGACGCGCTGATGGCACTCCTCGGCGGCGTCGTGGGCGCGTTCTTCTTCACGCTGCTGTTCTCGTCGGTCATCGCGCCCATCAACAAGCTGATGGACTACGGCAAGCTCACGCTCGATCAGGTGCTCGGCTTGCCGGCCGTAGGCGTGGCGATCGGACTCGGCGCGATCTTCCTCGGCGTCGTGTACATGCTGCCGACGGAAGTAAAGAAAGGCTAAGCGACGACGTGGAGAGCAGGTAGAAGCCCCCGGCGATGGAACTCGCCGGGGGCTTCTACGTCTCACCAATCGTGCTACTTCTTGGTCGGCGTGAATGAGAAGCCGACGAGCATCGACGTCTCCGACATCGAGTTCTTCACGCTCGTGCCCGGCACGGCGGCCGGATGCATCATCGGCCCCGAGATGGAATTTTCCAGTGCGGTGTATCCGGCGATGTTGATCTCCACGCCGTCGCGCACCTTGAACCCAAGGCCCGCCGTGATGTGGTGCTGCACGATGGCCGGCGCCGGCAGGTTGTACATCGAGTTGGCGTCGGGAATCGGATTGCCCGAGTAGTTGTACCCGCCGCGCAGCGTGACCTTGTCGGTCGCCGCATACTGCGCGCCGAGCGCGACCACCACGATGTTGTCCCAACCAAAGCCCTTCACCGAGCCGTCGGCGTTGAAGCCGGACTTGTCAAAGCCCTTCGTGCTCTTGTACGTGAAGTACTTCACGTCGGCCGCCGTCTGCAGCTTGCTGTTCGGCGACCACGCGAGTCCAGCGGCGTAGATCGCCGGCGCATCCATGCGGAACTTGAACGTGCGCGCCGTGTTGAACGTCGGGACATTCGGGTCTTCGTACACCGCCGTGTACGTGAAGTCCTGGAACATCTGCGCCGAGGTGTAGGCAAGACCGAGCGCGAGCGCGGGCGTGGCCTGATACTGAAGACCCGCCTGCACGCCCAGTCCGAACGCGCCGTCGGCCGCGGCGGCGCTGGAGTAGTACGCGCGATCGTCAGCGGTGTATGGCACGCCATCCGGGCCAGGATCTGCGGCCGGCGCGGCCGTCGGCATCGGGTTCACGGCCAGCGAGGCCCAATCGATGTTGACGGCGACGCCGATGCTCAGCTTATCCGACGCCTTCCACGCCACGGCGGGGACGATCTTCATGAGGCCGAAGTTCGAATAGACCTGGCCGAAACCGTTCGGTTTCGGCATGAGGATCGGGTTCTTCGGGTCGGCGGCATAGTTCACGCCAAAGCCGCCAACGCCCAATCCGGCGAGCCCAACCACCACCTTGTTGCTCAGTTGCGTCGTGAAGCCGAACGCCGGGATCGGCGTGAACTCGCTGGCGCTGGTCGTCGTGCCCGACATCGGCCCGTACGACGACGTGACGCTGCGTTCGGGCTTCATGAGTTCGAATCCCATTTCAACATTGGTGCCGGAGTAGCTGGCAAGCCCGGCCGGATTCACGAAGAACGAACCGAGCAGGCTGGTGTTCGACGCCACGGCGGCACCGCCGAGCGCTGAGTTGACGGCGCCGACGCCGTGCAGGAAATGGCCGTCGGTGGCGCGCGCCGTCGCCGGCAAGGCGAGCAGCGCGGCCGCGAGCGGCGCGAAACGTAGACTGCGCATAGGAACAGTGTCTCCTAGTAAAGTTGAATCCGTCATCTACGCGGATGGCGGTTGGGGAGCAGTGGACTTCTCACGGGGATCGGGCGATTCGCATGATCGCCGTGCGAAGACGAGGTGCCAGCACGGGGTCTGGCGGGAAAAGCAGGTCAAAGCCAGTCGGCGTGCCGCTGCGCGCCGCGCTCGCGGCGCGCTGCCAGTGCATGCGATACGCGGGCGCTTCGACAGGAAGGAGGCGGTCCAACAGATCGGCACCGCAGCGGACCGCGGCGACGCTGGTGCGCTGCGCCGCGACGCGCGCATCACGGCCAAAGTCCGGGCTCGCGTTCGCGGCGCGTGTGACGAGCGGAAAGCACAGCTCGCGCACGAGCGCGTACAGCGGTCCGTCGATGTCATCCGCGGCGAGTGGCGTGCCTACCGCGACGACGTTGTCTCGGCGATCGTCGGGCACGCCGGCAAAGAGACGGCCCTCGGGTCCGAGCGCGTCGGCGACCATGACCATGCCGCCGTCGAGGTGTTCGGCCGCCAGGTACGGTGCGAGCGCCGCGGCAAACCGGGCGTTCCACTGCGACTGCCAACGGTCGACCTGCTCCGCTGGCACGTGCACCACGCGCGCGGCCTCGGCGAGATCGGCGAGTGAGGCGAGCGAGGCGCGAGCGTGCAAGTCTGGGAGTGCCTGGCGCAGGGCTGCGATGAGGAACCGAGCGCGCGGTGACGTCGCTGCTTCCGACGTGGCTGCGCTGCGCACCGCCTCGAGGAACGCGATCCGTGAGCCCGAGGGAAAGTAGAGCGGCGCGAAGAGCAGGATGTCGTAGCGCGAATCGGCGCGCAGCGTCGCCGCCAGCGGGAGTGTCGAGCGCCCCGCGGAACGGTGAAACGAGAGCGCGCCGGCGCCTTCGAGCCGCACGGTATCGAGCGCCGCGAACCACGCGCCCGCGGCGTCAGGCGCCGTGAACCGCCACTGCGCGCCCGCGGGACTGGCGATGACAAACGCCGCGGCGAGCAGCGTGATGCGCCGCCTCGCGCGGTGCGTGCGGATGGTCGATATATTGCTATATGGGAAAATATACATATACTTGAGGTAGTATAGCACTCTCGGTTCAGCTCGTGCGAGAGCAGTTTCCCTGCACGCAATAGTCTATTACCTTATGTGCATGACCTCCCGCTCGCGCACCAGCGCCAAGCGACAACAGACGCCGGAGTTGCTCGCGCTCGTCGCGACGCGCTTCCGCGCGCTCGCCGAACCGGCTCGTCTGGCCATTCTGCATGCACTCTCCGGCGGGGAACGCACCGTCACCGAGCTCGTCGAGACGACGGGCCTGGGGCAGGGAAACCTCTCCAAACACCTGCAGCAGCTCTACGCGGGCGGTTTCGTCGGCCGGCGGCGCGAGGGGCTCTTCGTGTACTACGCGCTCGCCGACAAGGACGTGCTCGCCCTCTGCGAGATCATGTGCAGTCGCATTGAGAACGACATCGACGCGTCAGCGAAGATCGTCGCGGCGAGGTAGCGTAGGGACGGCAACAGCCAGACCGGGGCGCTGGCGCCCTCCGCTCGACCGTCATCCAATCGCTCGCTGCTCTAGCGGCCCTCGCCCGCTTTTCGCATCCACTGCTCAAACGTCTGCCGCGACGTCAGCTTTGGCGTGAACCCGTACACCGATTTCAGCCGCGCGTTGTCGAGCACCGGCCGGTAGCGCAGAAAATCCACCTGCGCCGGGCCGTAGCGCGTAAGCCCAAGCGGATGAAGCACCGCGAGCGCGGCGGCGAGCAGCCACGCCGGCAGCCGCAGCACGCGCTTGCCCAGCGCGGCGCCGATCTCGTCAATCGTCATTGCACCGTCGCCGGCCACGTTGAAAATACCGATCACCGGCGAGTCCACCGATTGCGCGAGCAGCGCCACGAGATCCGCGTCGTGTATGAAGACGAACGGCGACGCTGACCCCTGAATGGCGAGCAGCGTCGGCTTCTCAAACAGCGCCGTGATCTGGTTGTTCACTGAGGCGCCGAGGATCGTGCCGACGCGGAAGATCACTTGTTCGAGCGCCGGGTGATCGATGCGCGCCTGGGCGAGCATCTCCTCCACCAGCCGCTTGTGCCAGCTGTACGCGAACGTCTCGTTGCCGCGCAGCGGGTGCTCCTCCGTGAGCCATGCGGGATTGTCGGCGTGATAGCCGTACGCGGCGCCGCTGGACGTCACCACCAGTCGATGCACGCCCGCCGCGACGCAGGCGTCGAGCACATGTTCGGAGCCCTGCACGTCAACGCTGTATTCGAAGGCCCGCGTGCTCCCCCTGCCCGGCGTGACGATGGACGCCAGGTGCACGACGCACGTGATACGGTGCTCGCGCAGTGCGGCCGCGAGCCCCACCTCCCGTACGTCGTGGCGGATGAATGCGGCACCGGCGGGAATCGCCGCGGGTTCGCGCACATCCGCACCGACCACGGCGCCAAGCCGGCCATCGACGACGCGCGCCGCCAGCTCGCTGAGCAGCAGCCGACCCACATATCCCGACGAGCCGGTGACGAGAACGCGCGCGTCGCTCACGTCGATGCCGCAGCAGGGAGCGGCCGCCGGCTCCAAAACGTCGCGAGGCTCAGCCCCGCGACCACATGCCAGATCCCCCACCACGCGGCGACAATCGCCGCGCCACCCAGTCCGCCGAAGAACGTGAACACCAGGATCAAGCCAAGCCCGGAGTTCTGGATGCCGACTTCGAACGAGACCGCGCGCCGGTCGCGCACGGGCAGGCCGAAGATCGCCGCCGTCCAGTAGCCCACCGTCAGCGCCGTCGCGTTGTGCACCAGCACGGCAAACACCACACGCCCCACGTACTTCACGAAGTACTGCCAGTTGGCGGCCAGTGCGAGCACGAGAAATGCCACGAAGATGCCAATCGACAGCCGCTTCATCGGCTGCCGCACGCGGTCGGTGAACGCCGGAAACCGGTGCTGCACGTACATCCCCGCGGCCAGCGGCAAGCCGAGCAGCACGAAGATCGTGATGAACATATCCAGTGGATCGACCGCCACCGCGTGCAGGATGACGCGCGTCGGCGCATACATCGAACCCCAGAACCGCAGCACCAGCGGCGTCGCGAGCACGGACAGCACCGTCGACGTCGAACTGATGCTCACTGACAGCGCGGTGTTGCCGTGCGCGAGATTCACCAGAAAGTTGGAGATGTTGCCCGCCGGGCAGCTCGCCACCAGCATCATCCCCAGCGCCACACTCGGCGGCGGCTTGATGAGCAGCACGAGCAGAAACGTGAAGGCGGGGAACACGACGTAATGTCCGGCGAGGCCGATGAGCACCGGCCGCGGGTTGGCGGCCACGCGCAGGAAATCTTCGCGGCGCAAGTCGAGCGCCACGCCGAACATCACGATCCCGAGGATCGCGTTCAGGGCATGCAGCGTCGTCGGGCTGAAGTTCAGCCGTACGGCGTCGATGCCGTTCATTTCCCCTTGGGTTCCTGATGCATCGCCTTGAAGTGCACGAGTCCCGGCGCCCACATGTGCGCCACCGGATCGACGTCGACGTGAATTACCGACGGTCCATCCACGCTGAGCGCGCGGTTCACCGCGTGCGACAAGTTCTCGGCGCTGGCCACGCGCTCGGCGTGCGCCCCCATTGCCTGCGCGACCCGTGCAAAGTCGATGTCACCGAGGTCGGTCCAGAGATTCTCGTCCGGCGCGAGTCGTTTGCGCAGCAGCATCTTGAGCGGCTTGAGCGCAAACGACTGGTTGATCTTCACCATGCCCCACTGCCGATCGCACAGCACGACCCAGATGATGCGCAGCTTGTGGCGCACCGCGGTCTCGATCTCCTGGGGATGCATGCCGGCCGCGCCATCGCCAATCACGCAGACGGTCGGCACATCGGGAGCGGCCACCGCCGCGCCGAGCGCCTGACCCATGCCGGCGCCAAGCATTCCCATCTTGAAGGTCGAAAGCATACGGCCGTGCGCGCGCACCGTGTGGTAGAACATGGCCCACACCGCCGTGTTGCCGCCGTCGGCGATGAAGGGAGACTCCGCGGGAAGCAGTCGGCCGAGAATCGTCCCCGCGTGCGCCGGATGCATCGGTGAGCCGCTCGTCGCCAGCGGCTTCGCGAGCGACGCGGCATAGCGCCCCATCAGCACGCGGTACTTCTTCATCCGCTCGCGACGCGCGGCGAGGCTCATCTCGCCACGCCTCGCTTCAAGCCGCGCCCGCAGTGCCGGCAGAAAGACGCCGACATCCGCATTGATGCCGACCGTCACCGGCTTGTTGGCGCCGATCATCCGGTCATCGATGTCCACCTGAACCGTGGGCTGCTCGGCGGGCGCGCGCCAATACGGCGGCTTGCCCCACCAGTCGGTCTCGCCGAGCCGCGAGCCGAGGATCAGCGCGGCGTCCGCGTCGTTGCGGATGATCGAGTTCAGCTTGACGTGCGTCATCGGAATGGCGAACGGCGAGTCCTCGCGAATGACGCCGCGCGCCGACCAACTGGTGGTCACCGGCGCTTCGAGCAACTCGGCCACCGCCTGCAGCGCATCGAACGCTTTCGCGTGCAGCACGCCGCTGCCGGCGTGAATCAGCGGCATTTCCGCGCGCAACAGGATATCCGCGGCGGCCTCGACCTGCGCGGCATCCACGCCTTGCGGCGCGACGCGGCGATAGGCCGACGGCGGCAGGATGGCGGGGCCGGTCGCGGCTTTGCCGTTCATCAAGTTCTCGGGCACGTCGAGATGCACCACGCCCGGGCGGCCGTCCCAGCACGCGCGCAGCGCCGCGCGCATCAGCTCCGCGAGCCGGTCGAAGCTTGGCACCGCGCGGCTCCACTTGGCGAACGCGCCAATCACCGCGGACTGGTCGAAGCCCTGGTACGTGCCGGTGCGCAGCGGATACATGGCGCCGGTGCGGCGGGCGCTCGTGATGCACAGCACGCGATTCCCCTCGGCCTCCTCGACCACGAGTCCAGGAAGGATGTTCGCCACGCCGGGGCCGTTGCTGGCCATGCAGACGCCGAGCTTGCCGGTGAGCCGCGCGTATGCCGCGGCGGCGTGCGCGGCGCTTGCTTCGTGACGCGGCGTGATCAGCCGGATGCCCGCGCGCTTGAGCGCCGTGTAGAACCCGAAATACGTGCCGTCGATAATGCCGAACACCACTTCGACGCCCTCAGCCTTCAGCGTACGGGCCAGGACTTCGCCGCCGGTCGTCTCACTCATCGTTGATCCGAAAATCTGGGTGCAGGGGAAGGGGCACAGTGGGGTGCAGAAGCTGGGACAGGGAGTGATTGCGGGGGCGGCGCCTGCCACTAGGGCAGAATCTACGCCCGGGACTACGCACGTCCATCGCGGCGCTCACGCGGCGCTCACGCGGCGGCCGCCGGCGGTCGATACTCACGTGGAGGACTGCATCGATGGGAGAATACCAGCTATCCGACGAGGACCGCCGCGATCTGGCGGACGCGTACGAGCAGGACAAGGAGCTGCGCTGGCTCGAGCGTGATCGCGCGCGCGCGCAGGCTGCGCTGTTATCCACCGCCGCCGATATCGACGACGAGACGCTGCGCGCCCTCCAGCAGGAGTTCGCCGACTCGCGTGACCGGCTGGAAAAAGCCAAGAAGGAGATCCTCGACCGGCTCCTGCCGCAGTTCCGGGCGCGCAGCCGCGCGCGGGTGCGGGGCGGCAACACCGCGGTGTTCACACCGTCGGAGGAACTGCAGCTTACGCTTCCCGAACGGCACGAGCTCATGACGAGTACGCGTCGCAACACGCTGGCCTTCGAGCTCAAGGAGATCGCGCAGGAGCGCCTGCGCAGCCGCGGCTGGGACCCCGATGCCGCTGCGGCGCGCGCGCAACTCAGCGTTGAGTCGACGCCCGACTGTCTGCCGATTCCGTCGCCGCGCCAGTGGCGCGTCTACGCGACGGTCGCCGCGGTGGTCGGAACGGCCGGCTGAGCTGGCGCTGTCTGGCCTTGCGCCGCCTGCGCTGGCGCCGGGTGAGCCATTGCCGGCTGAGCCATCGTCGGCTCAGTGAGAACGCCACTCTGCCCGAACACGAGCCGCAGCGTATCCGCAAAATGGAACGACCCGCCGGCATCACGCTTAGCCAACGCCTCGCCGATGCTCGTGCCCTCGAGCCGCGCCAGTTCCTCGGCCCACTCGATGTCGGCCGCCGCGGCGCGCTGCACCAGCCAGTAGTCCACGAGGCATTCCACCATCGACATCACCTCGGTCGGCCACGCGACTTCGTCGCGCAGCGCGCGTGCGCGGGCGAGAAACTCGCCGCGCAGCTGTTCCGCCTCGCGCATGTTACTGGTGCTGCGCATCGCGAGCCGCGCATCATCCGCGAGTCCGATGGCCTCGCTCCCGCCCATGCGCTGGCGCAGCGGCTCGACGGCCGAGAGCACCGACGGCGGCGTCAGGATGCGCCCGTACCCGACGGTATAGAGCCGGCCCAGCTCCGTCTCCAGCGATTCGCGCTCGCCGCTGTCGAGGTCGAGGCGCGCGTGCAGTTCGAGAAACGCCAATGGCGCAAACGCACGATGCGCGAAGCGCGCCAGCGTATCGCCGCGCCGGTAGTCGATGGCCTCGATGGCGGCGAGATGGTGCCACGGCGACTGCGGCGTGCGCTCTGACTCGCTGACTTCGCGCGACAGCTGGGGAGCCGCGGCGGGATGCCGCTGGAACAGCCGGAGACGCGTTGCGAGCGATCCCTGCAGATCGCTGAGGTCCGGCCAGACCGTTCCCGGCGCATACTCCACGAACTCGGCATCCACCACGCGACGGAAGAACGCCCGGTGCAAGGCCGTGTCGTGCGGTGCGTTCCCCGTGATCGGCAGCGTGAGGACGACCGGCGCCTCGACGTCGGCTTCGCCCTCGTCCGCCGATGACCCTGGTTCCGATGCCGGCGGCACCAGCTTGGCGAGCGTGGCCAAAATGCCCTCGGCTGGCGCCGGCGCCCGTGGCGCGCGCGAGGCACGACGGCGGTCGTTCGAGTTCACCGCGGCCCTCGCCGCGATCATCGTCGCCGACACCTGGAGCCCGAGGGCACAGAGCCCCGCCGGCCAGAGCAGCCACACGATGCGCCACGTCAACCACGCGCCGCCGAAGACGAGCACGCCGAGCGTCGACAGCGCCAGCAATCGGTGCAGGTCGTCGTCGCTCCAGCGTGGCGTGAGGTACTCGTCGGGAATAACGGACGGCGCCTCCGCCTTGCGTGAAGGGGGCGTTCCGCGCGAGGTTGACTTCATCATCGTATAGAGGAGTATCGGCACGTGGGTCACGGGGCCGCGCCGACGCGCGCAAAACTGCTGCTGGCATTTGCCGCGGTCTACTTCATCTGGGGATCCACGTATCTCGCCATCCGTTTCGCCATCGAAACGGTGCCGCCCTTCCTGGTGGGCGGGTCGCGATTCGTGCTCGCCGGGTCCGTGATGTACGCGTTTCTACGCGCGCGAGGCGCGGCGCGGCCCACGCGCACGGAGTGGCGATCCGCCTTCATCATCGGACCGCTCCTCATGACGGGCGGGAATGGCGGCATCGTCTGGTCCGAACAGTTCGTCTCGTCGGGGCTCGTGGCGCTGCTCGTGGCGCTCGTTCCGCTCTGGATGCTGCTGCTCGGCTGGCTGCGCGGCGGCGCGCGGCCGTCGCTGCGCGAGTGGTTTGGCGTGGCCACGGGGCTCGTCGGCGTCAGTATGCTGGTCTCTGTCGACGGAAACCCCGCCAACGGCGGCGTCAGTCCGCTGGCGGCGCTGGTGCTGATCTGCTCGACGCTCAGCTGGTCGGTGGGCTCGCTGATCGCGCGCGATGCGCCGTTGCCGTCGTCGCCGCTCCTGGCGTCGGCGATGGAAATGCTCGCCGGCGGCGTCGGCATGCTCGCCATTGCGCTCGTGCGCGGCGAGTTTTCGCAGCTGGCGATGAGCAGCATCTCGTGGCGCTCGGGCCTCTCGATTGGCTACCTCGCCGCCTTCGGCTCCATCGTGGCATTCTCCGCCTACAAGTGGCTGCTCACCAAGGCGTCGCCGGCGGCGGTCGGGACGTACGCCTTCGTCAATCCTGTCGTCGCGGTGATTCTCGGATGGGCGTTTGCATCGGAGGCCCTGGGCATGCGCACCGTGGTCGCGATGGCCGTCATCGTGGGTGCGGTCGTCACCATCTCACTGCGTCCGCGCCATGCGGTGCTGGCCGACCCGGCGGAGTAGGCGAACTTGCGCCGGAACGCGTATGTTAGCGCGCAATGACCGATCACGGAGCACGCGGGCATAGCCACGGCGGAACGGGTACGGCATCGACGGTGCATCCGTCGGTGTCGTCGGTGCGCACGGAGCTTCCCGAAACCGACGCGCCGCTCTGGGCCATCATCTTTGCCGGCGGCATCGGGTCGCGCTTCTGGCCGCTGAGCACGCCATCACGCCCCAAGCCGCTGCTCCGCCTCGTCAGCGAACAGCCGCTGCTGGTCGACACCGTGCACCGCCTGACGCCGGTGATTCCGGCCGACCGTGTGCTGGTGCTCACCAGCCGTGATATCGCGCCGGCCATCCGCGCGGCGTTGCCCACGGTGCCGGAGATGAACATCCTCGTCGAGCCACGTCCGCTGGGCACCGCCGCGGCGCTGGCGTGGGGCACGCACGAAGTGGCGCGCCGCGCCGGGCCGCACACGCTGTGCTGTGCGATGCATGCCGACCTCGCCGTCGGCTTCCCCGACGAGTTCCGCCGAGTGCTTCGCCGCGCTGGCGGCGTCGCCGAGCGCGAGAACGCGCTGGTGGCCGTGGGCGTGCGGCCGTCGCGCGTGGAGCCGGCCTTTGGCTACATCCGTCCCGGCGCGCCGGTGGATGCGCAGCACCTGCTCGAACAGGGCGGCGTGCACGAAGTGGCGTCGTTCGTCGAGAAGCCCAGCGAAGCCGAAGCGATGGTGCACATCGCGGGCGGCGCGCTGTGGCATTCCGGAATCGTCGTCGGCACGGCGTCGTTCTTCCTCAGTCAGCTTGACGCCAAGACCGTGGAGTTGCGCGACGGATTCGACGCGCTGCGCAGCGGCAATCTCCCCGCGTTCGTCGGCAGCATCCGGTCGGTCGGCATCGAGCGTGGCCTGCTCGAGCGCGATCCGCGGCTGCTCGTGATTCCCGGTGATTTCGAATGGGATGACGTGGGAACGTGGGCGTCGCTGCGCCGCGCGCGGTCGCTCGACGATGACGGCAACGGCGTCGTGGGCAGCGCGCACTTTGTGGATGCCGATTCGAACATCGTGCACGGCGAGTCGGGCACGGTGGTGCTGTACGGCGTTTCGAAAATGCTTGTCGTCACGCTGCCGGGACTGACTTTCGTGACGCCGCTCGACCGCGCGACAGACCTGAAGCCCTTGCTGGATGCGCTGCCGGGGTCGATGCGGATTGATCCGACGGGTGCGGCATAAGGGACAGGGATCACGGATCACGATTCAGGATTCCGATGACGGAGTCCGATCAGCGATTGAACAAACTGCCGGGCTAGGTCCATCGCGATCTCAATCCTGAATCGAAATCCGATCTCGCAATCCGTGATCCCTGTCCTCAATCGACTCCCTGTGCCTTCACCGTTCTTCTACAAACTCTCCAACGGTTTCCGGATCACGGTCCGTCCCGCGTTCCTGCCGGACCAGTCCGCGCCGGACCAGCGGCAGTTTGCGTTTGCGTATTTCGTGCGCATAGAGAACGTCGGCACGCGGCCCGCGCAGTTGCTGTCGCGCCGATGGCTCATCCACGACGATGCGGGCGAGGACACCGAAGTCGCGGGCGACGGCGTCGTCGGCGAACAGCCGATCATCGTTCCCGGTGGAGTGCACGAATACCAGAGCTTCTGTGTGCTCAAGGGGCACAGCGGCTTCATGGAAGGCGAGTACTTCTTCCAGGTCGAGGGGAACGAGCGCTTTGCGTGCGACATCCCGCGGTTTGCGCTCGTCGCCGACGGGTGGTAGAGCGCCGGCAGGAATTACCCGTCTGCCGCCGGCCTGATACGCATTTGCTGTATCAGCCACAATCCAAGGCCCAGCGCTGCCGCCAGCACGATGAATCCTGCAAACCGGTCGAGCCGGGCGATCGCGTGGTCTTGATAGAGCAGGTGCGCCTTGCCGAGCAGGTAGTTCCAGTCGTGCCCTGAGGCGTCCTCGGAAAAGCTCACGAGGTCCAGCTCCATCGCACGCGCATCGGCGATGTAGGGTGCCAAGTCGGCAAAGCTCGACGCAAGCCACAACCCGCACGCCGCCACGCCAAACCAGTCTCGATAGTAGCGCATGATCGCCGCCGCCCCCAGCGGCACGAGCAGTTGCATCAGCGATCCGCCGGCCACCGCTAGCCACTCGCTGCCCGCGAGCGCGAAGAACAAGTGGCCAAACTCGTGCGCGCCAAACGTGATGCCGCGAAAGACGTGGAATCCCTCGCTGTCGACAAACGGCACGCTCGCCTGCCACGCCAGCAGCACCAGCAGCGCGGCGCGCCAGCCCCACGACCTCCCAGCGCACCACGCCCGCGCATCGTCGCGCCAGTGCGCGAAGTCCGCCGCCTCGTCATCGGTCATTGCCTAGAAGCTGACATAGCGGCGGCACGTGCGCCATAATTAGCGCGGCCCCCCCGATGCGAGGATCTGACGCGGTGATGCGACGTACGCTGGTGGCGGGATGGCTCGTGACGGTGTCGTGCGGTGGGCATGAAGGCCCTAACGCCATCCCCGTACGCGACGTCGCGGTGAACGCCTCCGCGACGTCGCTGGTAGTCGGCGCCACCACCCAGCTCACCGCCGTGGTCACCGGCACCGACGGCAATGTCATTGCCAGTGCGCCCGTCACCTGGAGTTCCGTGACGCCCACCGTGCTCACGGTCTCCGCGTCCGGCATTGCCACCGCGATGCAGGCGGGGCAGGGCACCGCGCGCGCCGCGTCCGGCGGGCGATCCGGTGACGTGACCATCACGGTCAAGAATCCGCCGGTGGCCTCGATGGCCTTCGACCGCGACTCGACGATCCTCACGCTCCCCGCGGGGAACGTCACGCTCGCCCCCGTCGCCAAGGATGCCGGCGGACACACCATCAACAACCCGACGTTCTTCTACAGCACCGATTCTCCCAAGGTCGCCACGGTCACGCAGCTCGGCGTCATTACCGCGGTGGCGGCGGGCGTCGCGACCGTCTCGGCGAGCGCCGACGGCGTCACCGCCACGGTGCGCGTGCGTGTGACGGCGACCGTCACGGCCACCTCGCCGCGCATCACGAGCGTGACGCCGATGCTCGCGGGCGCGTCGGCCACGATCACCGGCAGCAACTTCTCGTCGTCCGTGGGCGGCAATACCGTGCTTGTTGAGGGTGTGACGGCGACGGTCACCGCCGCCACGGCAACGCAGCTCAGCATCACGCTCCCGTCGGCGGGCTGGCCCTGCGCGGCGGAACGGCCGGTCTCGCTGCAGGTGAACACCAATAACGAATCGGGCGTCGCCACCGCGAGCCTGCGCACCGCCGTGCCACGCACGCTCGCCGTCGGACAGTCGCTTGTGCTCACCACGGCCAGCGACGCGCGCTGCAACGAGGTGTCGAAGACCGGCGGCAAGTATCTGGTCACCGTCTACAACCCGGTGCGGACAGCGGCGGGCACGCAGACATCGTTCACGCTGCGTGGCGCCGTCTCCGTGCCGCAGGTGGCGTCCGATGTCGTCGCGGCGGCCACGACGCAGCGCGCGCTGCCCGACTACGCCACCATCGGCACGGCGCGCTTCGGGCGCTGGCTCAACCGCATGCGGGAAGAGCAGGCCGACGAAGTGCATGCGCGCGTGATGCAGCGCTCGCTCGAGTACGCGCGCGCCAACCGCGCCGATGCCGCGTCACGACGCCAGCGCGCGCTCACCGAACCGGCCGTCCCCGTCTCGCCATCGTTCGCCAATCAGGTGACCACCGTTGGCGCCATCACGCCGCTCAAGATCCCGAATCTCGACGCCGCGAACTTCTGCTCGTCATCCATCGCCGTCGGGGCGCGCACCGCCTGGGTCGGCCAGCACGCCGTGATCGTCGAAGACACGATCTCCGCCATCAACGGCGTGCCGACGCTTCGCGGACAGATCGACTCGCTCTACGCGCAGCTGGGCCAGGAGTTCGACACGGTGATGTGGCCCATTCTCACGCAGAACTTTGGCAACCCGATGGCGATGGACCAGCAGCTGAGCCGCACCGGCAAGGTGGTGATGCTCTTCTCCCCGCGCGTCAATGCCATGCAGGGCGGCTTCATCGCCGGCTATGTGGTGAGCTGCGATTTCTTCCCGTCGTCGCAGTCGCCAAGCAGCAACGTCGGCGAGTACTTCTACGCCATCTCGCCGACCAGCCTGGCGGCGGGCCGCGGTCAGGGCACGCGCGATACGTGGCTGTGGGGCATTCGCTCGACCATCATCCACGAGGTCAAGCACATCACCTCGTTCGCCGAGCGCCTCTCGCGCAACGCGCCGTTCGAGGAGCTGTGGCTCGAGGAAGGACTCGCGCGCCACGCCGAGGAGCAGTACGCCCGCGGCATCTACGGCGTGCCGTGGAAAGGCAACACCGGCTACCTCGCCTCGCTCTGGTGCGACGTGCGGCCGGCCAGCCCGTCGGCGCCGCAATGCGCTGGCCGCCCCGACCTCATGCGGCGGCATCTCGACGCGCTCTACGTGTACCTGCTCGCGCCGGAGGGCTACACGCCCTTTGGCTCCACGACCGCGGGAGACGCCACGTACTACGCGTCAGCCTGGTCCGTCGTGCGATGGATGATGGACCAGTACGCCGCCACCGAGGCGGGCTTCCTCACGCAAATGGTGCAGTCGTCGCTGTCGGGTGTCGCCAACCTCGAGGCGCGCACCGGCAAGACGTGGGAAGAAATGCTCGGCGAGTGGGCGCTCTCGCTCTACACCGATGACTATCCGGGCGTGACGTTCGCCAACCCGCGGCTCCAGTTCCCCAGTTGGAATCTGCGCGATCAGTTCGCGGGACTCTGCGGCGACTTCGGTCCGTGCCTCGGCACCAGCACGTCCACGCTGTATCCCGTCGCGTTCCCGCTCGTGCCGCGCGCCACCGCGTTCGGCGCGTTTGCCGACACGATCCCCTTCTTCAATGCGGCGACGTTCACGTCGTGGCTGATCAGCGGCACGCAGTCGGCGCCGCAGATTCTCGAGCTCAGAGGGTCGAACGGCGGCGACCCGCCGTCAACGATTCGACTGGCCATCGTGCGGCTGCAGTAGCGTCGCTGGCACGCACCTATCCTGCGCGCGGCGCCGGGGCACGCGCCGATGCTACACCGCGCGCGGCGCCGGGCCGCGCGCGCCGATTCTACACCTCGCGCAGCGCCGCCATCGGCGTTTCCCGGAACACTTCGCGCGCCGTCAGCAGGCCGATGCCCACCGCCATCGCGAGCATCGCGCCGGCAATCGCCGCCGCCGGGCCGAATGCAAAGTGGAACGGCGCCTCAAAGACGAACCGCACCAGCGCCCAGCCGCCGAGCGTCGAGAGCCCCATGCCGCACGCGCCGCCGAGTGCGCCGAGCAGCGCATACTCGGTGAACAGGATGCGCAGCACCTGCCGCTGCGTCGCGCCAAGCGTCTTGAGCAGCACGCTCTCGCGGAGCCGGTCGCGCCGCGTCGCCGCCACCGCGCTGAACAGCACCGGCACGCCCATCGCCAGGCAGAAGAGCGCGAGGAAGCGCACGGCCAGTGACACTTTGTTGATGATGTCGTTGATCGTGCGCCGCACAAGCGAAATGTCGAGGCTCGACACGTTCGGAAAGTGTTCCACGACCTTCCGCTGCAGCGGCGCAATCGCCTTTTCATTCTTCACCGCGATCACCGCCGCCCACTGCTTCGGCGCGCCGCTGATTGCCGCCGTGTTGAACACCGCAAAGAAGTTCGGGTCGAACCGCCCCCAGTCCACCTCGCGCAGGCTCGTCACCTTGGTGTTCACCAGCACGCCCTGCACGTCCCACGTGATGATGTCGCCGAGCTTCACCTTCAGCTGATCATTGGCGAGGTCGCGCTCGAGCGACACCTCCTGCAGCGTGTCGCCCGCCTTGTGCGGGCCAAACCATTTGCCGGCGATCAGCTTCTCGGTTACCACCATCGTGTCGCGGAACGTGGAGCGGTACTCGCGGCGCAGGGCCCAGCTGCCGCGCCCCTGCCCAACCCGGCGCGCGTGCTCGTTGATGTCCTGGCCATTCAGTGCGGCGATCCGCATCGTCACGATCGGCGTGATCGAGATGAGCGCGTGACGCCCGTCGGAAATCGCCTGCTGCACACCGGCGCGCTGGTCGTCCTGAATGTCGAACATCACGAGGTTGCCGCGGGACGCCGCCGCCGTGATGTCGAACTGCTTCACCAGGTTCGTCTGCACCAGGTAGATGGTCGTCACGAGGAACGAACCGAATCCGAGCGCAATCACCACCGATCGCGTCTGATTGGCGGGCCGGTAGAGGTTGGCCACGCCCTGCCGCACTACATAGGTCCACGACGGGCGCACCACACGGCGCGCCCCTTCGCTGAGCAGCAGCGCCGCGATGTAGAGCACCACCAGGCTGATGCCAATGCCGACGGCGAACATCAGCCCGCGCGGCACCGAATCGGCGCGCCCAATCGCCAGTAGGATCACACTCGCGAGCAGCGTGACGTTCACCAGTTGCGTGGCCGGGTCGCGCAGCGATGCGCGCACCAGCGCGGCGTCGTCGCGCCGCAGCGCCTGCAACGGCGACACGCGTCGCAGCGCCAGCAACGGCCGCAGCGCGAAGATCAGTGCCACGCACACGCCCACCGCCAATCCCGTGCCGAGCGCCGCCGGGTCGAGCGCGACTTGCACATCGAGCGGCAGGAAGTCCTTCACGAGGTGCGGCAGCAAAAACTGGATACCCACGCCCAGCAATGCGCCAATGCCCGCTCCCAGCAGCCCCATCGCCGCCGCCTGAATGACGTAGATAAACAGCACCTGACTGCTCGTCGCGCCCAGGCAGCGCAGCACCGCCACGGTGTCCACCTTGCGCGTCACGAAGGCGTGAACGCCGCTCGCCACGCCCACGCCGCCGAGCAGCAGCGCGATCAACCCCACGAGGCCGAGGAAGCTGGCCAGCTGCCCGATCGCCTGCGTGCGGTTCATCTCCTCCTGCACCACCGTGCGCATGCGCACGTTCGCCTTCAGCATCTTGGGCCGCAGCGGTGCCGACCACTTGGGCGAGTTCACGTTGGCCGGCAGCTTCACAAACGCTTCGTACTGCGCTCGGCTCCCGAATCCCAGCAACTGCGTCTCGCCCAGCCACGTGTCGGCGATGAACACGCGCGGGCCAATCGCGCTCGCAATGCCCGGATCGCCCGGCACGCTCGTCAGCGACCCGATGATTTCGAACTTCGCGTATCCTATGGTGAGTGTGTCGCCCACCTTGGCGTCGAGCGCCACAAGCAGGGTGGGATCCACCACCGTCACTTGCCCCGTGCGCAGCCGTGCCCACGCCCCCGCCGGCTCCGTGACGACATCGCCGTACAGCGGAAACCGCGGGCTGACAGCGCGCACTTGAGTCAACCTCGTGCCACCGGTACGCCCGACAAACGCCATCGATCCAAACGTAGTCACGCGCGCCACCGGCACGCCCGTGGTGGCCAGCGAATCAAAGAGCGAATCAATGCCCGCCGGAAACTTCTGGTTGCTGTTGAACGCCACGTCGCCGCCCAACAGCGCGCGCGACTGCGTGCGAATGGAATCCTGCGTGTTCGTCGCGAACGAGTCGATGGCCACCAGCGCCGACACACCAAGCGAAATGGACGACATGTAGAGCAGCAGGCGGCGGCGCGCCGTGCGGCTCTCGCGCCACGCCAGCCGCGAGAGCATGCCGAGATGCATCCCGCTCACGCCGTTGCTCCGGTCGCGCGGTCTTCCACCACGAGGCCGTCGGCCAGGCGGATCAGCCGCTGCGCGCGATTCGCGAGATTCGTCTCGTGCGTCACCAGCACCACGGTGGCGCCCTCCTCGCGGTTCAACGCGGTGAGCAGCTCGACGATCTTCGCGCCGGTCGCGCCATCGAGGTTGCCCGTCGGCTCGTCCGCAAACAGAATGCGCGGCCGGTTGCTGAACGCGCGGGCAATCGCCACGCGCTGCTGCTCACCCCCCGACAATTGCGTCGGAAAGTGATCCAGCCGGTCGCCAAGCCCCACCCGGGTCAGCAGCTCGCGGGCCCGCGCCGGCGCCCCGTCCTCGCCGCGCAACTCCAGCGGCACCTGCACATTCTCCAGCGCCGTCAGCGTCGGAATCAGTTGAAAGCCCTGGAACACGAACCCAACTTTCTGGCCGCGGAGCTGCGCCCTGGCGTCTTCCGACAGCTGGTGCAGCCCCACGCCGTCAATCTCCACCGTGCCGCGGCTCGGCACGTCGAGTCCCGCCAGCAGGCCCAGCAGCGTCGTCTTCCCGCTCCCCGAAGGCCCCACAATGGCTACGAAGTCGCCCTGCGGAATGGAAAACGAGACATCTTTGAGCACGGCAAGCGTCTGCGTGCCGCTCTGGTATTCCTTGGTCAGGTCACGGGCAACGAGCATGCGGAGAGTCGGCGGAAGAGGAGTGGGCGGGCTGATGGTGACGCTGGTCGCGCTGGCGTGCGGCGCCCCGAAAGAAAACAGCAAGGCAAGCGCACCCGTTGGTGTGGAATCAACCACGGTCACTGGTACGCCCGCAACACAAACAACGTCGCGGCCCCGCGTCCTGTTTCTCGGCACCTCCCTCACCGCCGGGCTGGGGCTCGATCCCGACAGCGCGTACCCGGCCGTTGTGCAGCGTCTCGCCGTGAAGAACGGCGTCGGATTCGACCTGATCAACGCCGGGCTGTCGGGCGAGACATCCGCCGGTGCGCTGCGCCGCGCCGACTGGCTGCTCACCCAGCGCCTCGCCATGGTGGTCATCGAAACCGGCGCCAACGACGGTTTGCGCGGACTTCTCACGGACACCACCGCCGCCAACATCGAAGCGCTGATCGCCAAGACGCGCGCCTCGCAGCCAAGCGCCGCCATCGTCCTCGTGCAGATGGAAGCGCCCACCAACCTCGGCCCGGCCTACCAGAAGAAATTCCGCAACATCTACGCGACGGTGGCCCGCAAGACCGGCGTTCGCCTGCTCCCGTTCCTGCTCGAGGGCGTCGGCGGCCATCCGGAGCTCAATCAGGACGACGGCATTCACCCCACCGCCGAAGGCGCGCGGCGCGTGGGGGCCAACGTCTTCAAGTCGCTGCGCCCCGTGCTCGATTCCCTCTCGAGAAAGTGAACATGCGAACCTCGCTGCTCGTTGTCGCCGCATTCGCGGCCCTCCCCCTTGGCGCGCAGCAGTCCGCCCGCCCGTCGTTCGCCGAACCCTCGCTCTCCCCGGACGGCAAGGAGATTGCCTTTGCCTCGGGCGGCGACATCTGGACCGTGCCCGCCGCCGGCGGCGCCGCGCGGCTGCTCGTGTCGCATACCGCCAACGAGTCGCGTCCGCTCTGGTCGCCCGACGGCACCAGGCTCGCGTTCGTGTCCAATCGCACGGGCAACGGCGACATATATGTCCTGGCGCTCCGTTCCGGCGAGCTGGCGCGCATCACGTACGACGACGCCGCCGAGAACCTCGACGCGTGGTCGCGCGACGGCGCGTGGCTCTACTTCTCTTCGTCTCGCAACGACATCGCGGGGATGAACGATGTCTGGCGGGTGCGCAGCAGCGGCGGCACGCCTATGCCGGTGGCCGCCGACCGCTACGCCGCCGAGTATTGGGGCGCGCCGTCACCCGACGGGCAGACGCTCGTGATCAGCGCGCGCGGTGTGGCCGCCGGACAGTGGTGGCGGCACGGCCGGTCCCATCTCGACGAGGCCGAACTCACGCTCGTCACGCCGGGCCCGACGCCGTCGTACAAGCCACTCTGCGATCCGTGCGGCGGCGCCAAGGAGATGTGGCCCATGTGGTCGAGCGACGGCAAGACGGTGTACTACGTCTCCGATCGCAGCGGCACCGAGAACCTGTACGCACGCGCCGTCGCCGGCGGCGCGCCCAAGGCGCTCACGTCGTTCCGCGACGGCCGGCTGCTCTGGCCGCAGGTGGCGTTCGACGGCTCGCGCATTGTCTTCGAGCGCAACTTCGGCATCTGGACGCTCGACGTCGCCTCGGGCAAGACGGCGCCCGTCGAGATCACGCTGCAGGGCGTGGCCGCCGGCCCCGTTTCGGAGCACCTCACGCTGAGCTCCGGTTTCTCGTCGTTCGAGCTCTCGCCCGACGGCCGCAAGCTGGCGTTCATTGCGCACGGCGAAGTTTTCGCCGCTTCGGCGCGCGACGGTGGTGATGCCGCGCGGGTTACCGAGACCGTGGGCCTCGAGGCGCGCGCCACGTGGGCGCCCGACAGCCGCCGCATCGTGTATGAGTCCGACCGCGACGGCGGCGTCTATCATTTGTTCCTCTACGACTTTGGCACCCGCGCCGAATCGCAGCTCACACGCGGGCCGGCGCATGACGTGGCGCCGCGCTTCTCGCCCGATGGCAAATACCTCTCGTACATGCGCGGCGCCAAGGAACTGCACGTCTACGAACTCGCCACCAAGGCTGACCGCGTCGTCGCCACAGGCGAATTGTCGCGTCCGCCCTTTGTCGGTACGCGTGGCGTGGCCTGGTCGCCCGACTCGCGCTGGCTCGCGTATCTCGACAACGGCACCAAGGGATTCAGCAACACCTATGTGGTCCCCGTCGCCGGCGGCGCGCCTCGGCAGGTCGGCTTCCTCTCCAACTCCAACGCCAACTCCATCGACTGGAGCCACGACGGCAAGTTCCTCGTGCAGCAGTCGTCGCAGCGCACCGAGAGCGGGCAGCTGGTGCGCATCGATCTGCAGCCGCGCGCGCCGCGATTCCGTGAAGACCAGTTCCGCGATCTGTTTGCGCCGGCGAGTACGCCGGCAAATGCCCCAGGCAGTGCGCCGACAACCGCGCCATCCAACGCGCCATCGATCGTCTCGCCTCAGGCGCAGCCCGCTGGCGCCGACACCGCACGCGCGGCCCGCGACACCTCGGCGCGCGGCGCAGCCAACCGCGGCGTCCCCAACGTCGACATCAACTTCGACAACATCCGCCTGCGCACCACGGCGCTCAACACCGATCTCGACGTGTCGAGCGCGCTCATCAGCCCCGACGGAAAGACCCTGCTGCTCGTCGCCAGCGCCGGTGGCCAGCAAAATCTCTGGACGTACTCACTCGACGAGACATCGCGCGATGAGGGGTCGGCGCGCCCGCTCACCAGCGCGCCCGGCGGCAAGCAGAACGTGCAGTGGTCGCGCGATGGCAGCGAAGTGTGGTACACGGAAGCCGGCCGCATTCAGGCCATCAACGTCGCCACCAAGAACGTGCGCTCGGTGAATGTGAGCGCCGAGATGGACGTCGATTTTGCCCAGGAGAAGCTCGAAGTCTTCAATCAGGCGTGGGCCTACCTGCGCGACAACTTCTTCGACGAGAAGATGAATGGCGCCGACTGGAACGCGCTCGCCCCGGTCTATCGCGAGCGCGTCGCCGGCGCCCGCACCCCCGATGAGATGCGTCGCATCATGAACCTCCTGATCGGCGAGCTGAACGCGTCGCACTCCGGCATGCGCGACCGCGCCCCGCAAACGCCATACACGGGGCGCCTCGGCGTGCGCTTCGACCGGCTCGAGTACGAACAGCGCGGCGCCTTCAAGGTCAGCGATGTCGTGCCGCTGGGGCCAGCTGCACTTGCCGGCGGCATCAAGGTGGGCGATGTCGTGACGTCCGTTGACGGTACGACGCTCACCGCGAACACCAATATTGAACAACTGCTCGCCTACAAGATTGGCAAGCTCGTGACCCTCGGCGTCGCATCGGTGCCCGCGGCGGCGGCGCGCGGTGGTTCGGCGACGGCGCCATCAGCCGCCGTGCCGCGTGAGGTGCGCGTGCGCGCCATCTCCCTCGGCGCGGAGAAGAACCTGTTCTACCGCGCCTGGGTGGAAGAGCGCCGCGCCTATGTCGCCAAGATCAGCGACGGCAAGCTCGGCTACGCGCATATGCTCGACATGGGGGCCGGATCGCTGGCGCAGTTCTACGTGGACCTCGACGCCGAGAACCATGCGCGCGATGGCGTGGTGATTGACGTGCGCAATAACAACGGCGGCTTTGTGAACGCCTACGCGCTCGATGTATTGGCGCGCCGGCCGTATCTCACGATGCAAGGGCGCGGTCAGGCGGAAACGCCGGCGCGCACCTCGCTGGGGCAGCGCGCCCTCGAGCGGCCGACGGTGCTCGTGACGAGCCAGCATTCCCTCTCCGACGCCGAGGATTTCACCGAAGGCTACCGCACGCTCGGACTCGGCAAGGTCGTCGGTGAGCCGACGGGCGGGTGGATCATCTACACGTCGGATGTGGGGCTCATCGACGGCTCGACGGTGCGCCTGCCGTTCACGCGCATCCGCGACCACGAGGGCAAGGACATGGAGCGCGCGCCGCGGGCAGTGGATGTCGCGGTGAAGCGGCCGATGGGGGAGTGGTATAGCGGCCGCGACAGTCAACTGGACGCTGCGGTTCGGGTGCTGCGGCCGTGATGAAGGACAGGGATCACGGATCTCGATCGCGGATTTCGATTCAGGACAGGGAAATGCGATTGTACAGGGTTCAATCGCGATCTGAATCCCAAATCCGGATCCTCAATCGAAATCCGTGATCCCTGTCCTAAATCGCATTTTCCGCTTGAGTTTCCGTCCCTTGTCGACTAAGCTTCTAGGCTATCCCAAATATCCGCATAACCCGCACGTCAGGCTCATCTTATGGCGCTTCCCGCAACCCAGATTCGTCGTGGCATGGTCATCGTTTTCGAGGGCCGGCCGTGCCGCATCGTTGAATTCCGCCATCACACGCCGGGCAACCTGCGCGCGATGGTGCAGGCCAAGCTGAAGGACCTGACGTCGGGGTCGAACTTCGAGCACCGCTTCCGTGCCGACGATTCGATCGACAAGGCCGACATGGAGACGCACGAGCTCCAGTTCATGTACAAGAGTGGCGACCGCTACCACTTCATGAACACCGAGAACTACGACCAGCTCGAGATGGACGACGAGATGCTGGGCGACAACGCTCAGTGGATGCAGGAAAACATGATCATCCTGGCCGAGTATTACGACGGCCGTCCGATCGGCATTGATCTCCCGCAGTATCTGGTGCTCGAAGTCAGGGATACGTCGCCCGTCATGAAGACCGCCACCAAGACCGCGTCGGCGAAGCCGGCGGTGCTGTCGAACGGCGTGACGGTCAATGTGCCCGAGTTCATCGCGATCGGCGAGCGCATCAAGGTGAACCCGGCGACGGGCGAGTATATGGAGCGCGCGAAAGACTGAGGCGCCGCAGGCGGCTGGTCGAAGGTTGAAGGCAGAAGTACGATGGACGCAGGAAGGTGAGGGTGATCCCCGGTTGAATTGGCTGTTTTTCGGGGTTATTTTCCTCGGCCTCTCCCAAATCGCCTCGGCGATTCGGCGGAGGAACATGGTGGCTGTAGCTCAATTGGTTAGAGCACCAGACTGTGGCTCTGGGGGTTGCGGGTTCAATTCCCGTCAGTCACCCTGAACCAGCGGGGCAGAAGGGCTTGGGGGCGCAGCAATGTCTCCCTCGGCGGGCTCCCCGCTGACTCTAGGTCAGTAGCTCAATTGGTAGAGCACCGGTCTCCAAAACCGGCGGTTGAAGGTTCGAGTCCTTCCTGGCCTGCTCGGCCGTGCTTTTTGACATTGGCAATGCAGCATGCAGGACACTCTGGCGGTATCGTCTAGAGGCCTAGGACGCGGCCCTCTCAAGGCTGTAACACGGGTTCGAATCCCGTTACCGCTATTCTTCTGGCCAGAGCTCAGCCTCATCGTCTATCGGTTAGGACGGCACCCTTTCAAGGTGCAGAGACGGGTTCGATTCCCGTTGGGGCTATGCAGGGCCCGACGGATCTGCCGATGCTTCAATGGCGGCTCGGCGGCGCATGAAGTTGCAGGAGGACCGTAGTTGGCGGCGGCCCGGTAGTACGTCTACCGTCAACCGTCTACCATCTACCGTCTGCAGTTTGGGGGCGTAGCTCAGCTTGGTTAGAGCACTTGACTGTCACTCAAGAGGCCGCGGGTTCGAGCCCCGTCGCTCCCGTAGTAGAGTGTAGATGGTGGATGGTAGATGGTAGAGTGTACGTGCTGGAATGGCTCGCCCTGGTGGTGAAACTGGTAGACACGCCATCTTGAGGGGGTGGTGCGGTAACGCGTCTCGGTTCGAATCCGAGCCAGGGCATACGAAAGGCAGATAGTAGATGGTAGACGGTAGAGGGTAGACGGTGGATCGACTGGACCGAAGCCCGCTCCGTGCCACAGTAGCTCAGTGGTAGAGCACTCGATTCGTAATCGAGCGGTCGTCGGTTCAATCCCGACCTGTGGCTCTTGTAAGGTGTGATCGACGACTTCGCCGTCCCGTCTCCGGGACGGCTTTTTCGTTTTCTGGACCCTGCGAGCCGCCTCGCGTCCGCTGCGTTGTTCCGCCACGGCGCGGCGGCGAGCAGATTACTCCCACCGTGCTCCGTGAGGCGCTCCTGCTGGTCCCATCCGCCACTGCACCGCTCGACTGGCCCCGCCAGATTCACGACATCTTCCGGCGCGAGCGCATCGCGCAGGTGAGCTACGTGCCTGACGCCGGACACGCCTCGCTGATCGAGCGATGTCGTGCGGACGCCGCCATTCGCGACGTCGTTCTGACCACCGAGGAAGAAGGCGTCGCGCTCGCCGCTGGCGCCTGGCTCGGCGGTGCCCGATCTGCCCTGCTGATGCAATCGAGCGGCGTGGGCAACTGTGTGAACATGCTGGCGATGATCCGCAGCTGCGGATTCCCGCTGTTGATGCTCGTCACGATGCGCGGCGAGCACGACGAGTTCAATCCGTGGCAGGTGCCCATGGGCACGACGACGGGTGACGTGCTTCGGCTCTGCGGCGTCGACGTGCGCCGCGCAGAGGTCGCTGGCGAAGTCGCGGCGACGGTGGCATCGGCGTGCGAGCACGCGTTCGCCAACGAGACCGCCGTCGCCGTGCTGCTCGCACAGCGGCTGATCGGGCCCAAGCAGTGGGTGCGATAATGCTTGATCGACGAGCCGTAGTGAATCGATTGCTCGCGCGGCGCGGCGATGATCTCGTCATTGCCGGGCTTGGCGCACCGGCCTGGGACGTCGCGGCGGCCGGCAGTGACGACCGCAATTTCTATTTATGGGGCGGCATGGGCGGCGCCGCGATGGTCGGGCTCGGCCTCGCGCTTGCGCGGCCGGAACGTCGCGTGCGCGTCGTCACCGGCGACGGCGAAATGTTGATGGGGCTCGGCTCCCTCGCGACCATCGCGCAGCTGCGGCCAAGGAATCTCGCCATCATCGTGCTCGACAACGGCCGCTTTGGCGAGACCGGGATGCAGCCGAGTCACACCGCCGGCGTGACGCAACTAGTGGGGGTGGCACGAGCGTGCGGGTTCCCCCTCACGTTCGACGTGGAGAGCGAACAGGCGCTGGAGGAGTGCGCCGACGCGATTCACGACGCCGTGGACCTGATGTTTGCGCGCATTGGCATCGCGCCCGACGCACCGCCGCGAGTGCTGCCCGAGCGGGACGGCGTGCAGCTCAAGAAGCGATTCCGCGCCGCCTTGGGCTTGGGATAACATCATGCGCGCCAATCGCTGGTGGCGTTCCGCGCCGCCCGAACTGTTGGTGCTTACTGCGCTGTCGTTCCTCACGCGCTGCTGGCGACTCTATACGCCGAGCGAGCGCGTGTGGGATGAGGTGCACTTTGAGGAGTTCGCGTCGCGGTACTTCAGCGGCTCGTACTACATCGACGTGCACCCACCGCTGGGCAAGCTGCTCTACGCGCTCACGGCATGGCTCACCGGTGTTAGCGGCACAGAGCTCGCTCAGAACGTGAGCGCGCCGCAAATGCGATTGCTCCCGGCCGTACTCGGCTCCCTGCTGATCCCCACGTTCTGGTGGTTCCTTCGCGAACTCGGCGCTTCGCGAAAGGTCGCCGCCTTCGGCGCGGCGCTGCTCCTGCTCGACAACGCGGTGCTCGTGCAGTCGCGCTTCGTGCTCCTGGATATCCTCCTCGTCTGGTTCGGGCTCGCCGCGGTGGCGGCCTTTCTTGCCGCGCGGCGATCGACTGGTTTGGCGCGCTGGGGGTGGCTGATTGGCGCCGCGCTGCTGGCCGGCGCGACCGCCAGCATCAAATGGACGGGCCTGACGGCGCTCGGACTGATCGGCCTTACGTGGCTGATCGACGCGTGGCGCCGCAGGCCAGCCGCGCCACGCCGAGTGGCCGGCGAACTGGCGGTGCTCGTCGTGCTACCCGCCGCGGTGTACCTCGGCTCGTTCGCTGCGCACTTCGCACTGCTCCCGAACGACGGCATCGGCGTGCACTGGATGCCGCCGGAGTTCGCGGCCACGCGACGCGGCAATCCCGCGTATCGCGCCGATGTGCACCTGTCGTTCGTCGGCGAGGTGGCGGCGCTGCATCGCGTGATGCTTACGTCGACGCGAGGGATGTCGGCCATCGAGCAGCCGGCCGCATCACCGTGGTTCACGTGGCCGACCGCCAAGCACCGGATTCGATTCTGGCAGGGGATTGGAGACAGCGCGGCGGAACCGAGGAGCATCGAACTGCTGGGAAATCCGGTGCTTTGGTTTGGCATCATCGCCGCGATCGCGCTCTTTGCGGTGGCGCTCACGCTGCGTCGGGTTGCCGTCGGCGGGCACCGCGACGCACTCGTTCTGCTCGGCGCGGGATACGTCATGAACTTCGTGCCGTTCGCGTTCATCACGCGGCCGATGTACTTGTATCACTACACCTTTGCGCTCGTCTACAGCGCCGCGCTCGCATCGTTCGTCGTGGGACTGATGACCGGCTGGCAGAATGAAGATGCCGCGCCGTGGCGCTTTGCGTCGTCGCGTGCCCGCGCCCTGTACGTCGGAACCTTGCTCGTTGTGCTGGCGAGCTTCGTGTACTTTGCGCCGCTGACATATGGCACCGCGCTCAGTGAGCGCGCTGCGGCACAGCGCGCGTGGATGCTTGAGTCGCATTAGCTAGGACGGCGACGGAGTTCCGGATTCGGGCGAGTTCTACAGACTACCACGGATGATTCGGATTGGACGGATCAACACGGATACTGCGAACTGCTTGGGGGTGTGATGCCGCCAATGTGGCGCCACACACCCCCTTTGAATTGCAGTTGCCCGATCCGTGTCCATCCGTCCAATCCGTGTCATCCGTGGAAGGCAGTAAGATCCTCGCAGTCACGAGGCCACCAGCAACGCGCCGCGCTTCGCCGGCCGAACTGCATGTGCGATCAGTGGCGCATCGACGCCACGTGGCACTACACTAGTAGGTCGACCACTCCGGAGCTGCGCATGTCCCCCCGCTCTGTTCGCTCGTGCACTGCCGCGTTGCTCGCGCTCGGTGCCCTGGCCTGCGCGAAATCCGGCGATGCGCCCACGTCGACGGCCGATGCGACGCGGGCGACGTACGATGGCGTCTTTGCCACGGGGGCCAAGAGCGGCATCGTGCAGCTCACCACCGGCACTCCGGCGACGGGGACGCTCACGATGACCGGCGGTGCGACGGTCCCGCTGACGGGGAGCTACGACGCCAAGGCATCCACCTTCGCGGTGTCGGGCGGCGGCTACTCCATCACGGCCGCGGTCTCGCGAACGCAGGAGCTCACCGGAGCGCTGTGGGGCGCAAGCTCGGCCACCTCGGGCGTGCTCGCCGCCTATCGGTTGAATCAGGCGGCGCCGTCGCTGAAGGTGTGCGGGACCTTCGCGGGTTCGATGGCGGGCACGCTGAACGCCGTGGTCAGCGGCACCTCTGTCTTAGCGATCGCAGTGGATGGTGCGGGCAATGGAATGACCGCCAGCGGCACGCTGAACGGCAGCGCCATCACGTTTGACTGGCTGCCGCTCGGGTACGTTCCGTCGAATGTGACTGGCACGGCGACGGGCGTGCTCACCGGCCCGTCGTCTGGCGCGGGAACGTGGTCGATGACGAACGGTCAGCACGGCACGTGGACAGCGGCGGGCTGCTGACCGGAGGCATCGGGTAGACGCAGGCCGTTGAGCGGTGCAGGTTGAAGGCGAATCTTCAACCACCGGACCTTTCATGATTATGCCGAGCCTCCGCTCACTCGTTCGCGCTGCACTGGTTGTCGCTCCCGTCGTCGCGCCGTTCGGCGCGCTGCTCGCGCAGGGGTTCGGCGGCACGATGCCCGACAGCGTCAAGGCGCGCCGCTGGGCCATCGAAAACGAGCTGCAATCGCTCGCGGTGGTGGACCGCAAGGTGATGATCCCGATGCGCGACGGCGTGCGCATCGCGGCCGACATCTACTCTCCCAAGGACGCGACGAAGAAGTATCCCGCCATTTGGGTGCGCACGCCGTACAACTTCAATTACTGGGACGTGGCCAACGGCGTGCCGCGCGACATGACGTCGGCGCTGACCGCCGTCAAACGCGGCTACGCCTACGTCGACATGCAGGAACGCGGGCACTTCTTTTCCGAGGGGAACTACGACATCCTCGGCGCGCCGCTCAGTGACGGCGATGACGAACTGAACTATCTGCGCACACGGCCGTGGTCCAACGGAAAGATCGGTACCACGGGATGTTCGTCGACGGCCGAGTGGCAGCCGGCGGTGGCGGCGCTCGGGAATCCCGGCTTTGCAGCGATGAATGTGCAGGGCTTCGGCGCCGGCATCGGCAAGGTCGGACCGTACTACGAGCAGGGCAACTGGTATCGCGGCGGCGCCGTGCAGATGCTGTTCGTCGACTGGATCATGGGTGAGCAGAATCAGGTGCGGCCCATGTTCCCGCGCGGCGCGACGCAGGAAGAACTGGTTCGCGTATCCAAATCATTTGATCTGGCCCAGCGGCAGCCTCCGGTGGACTGGGCCAAGGCGTTCTGGCATCTGCCGACGATCGATCTCATTGAGTCGGTGGGCGGGCCGCACGGCATCTACGCGGATTCCATGCCCGTGCCCACGGGCGGTGCGATGATGAAGCGCGCGCCCAACGATCCGGCGTGGTACAAGGGCGGCCTCTGGCACGAGAGCAACCCGATCAACATTCCGGGGCTCTGGTTCATGAGCTGGTACGACGTGTCGGTGGGGCCGAACCTCGCGGCGTACAACGCCGTGCGGAAGACGGCCAAGGGAGCAGCGGCCAATCAGCAGTGGGCCGTCATCGCGCCCGTGGCGCACTGCTCGTACACGCGCGCTGGTGAGCACACGGTGGTGGGCGAGCGCGACATGGGTGACGCGCGACTCGGCTACCAGAATCTCGTCTACGATTTCTTCGACCAGTTCCTGAAGGAGCCCGGCGCGCACGCGATGGATTCGGTTCCGAAGGTCCGCTACTACGTGATGGGCGAGAACAAGTGGAAGACGTCGGACGTGTGGCCGCCCAAGGACGCGCAGCCGCTGACGTTCCATCTTGGCAGCGGCGGTAACGCCAACACGCTGAATGGCGACGGCACGCTGAGCATGAAGCCGGCGAAGAAGGACATGCCGGATCTCTTCGCGTACGATCCGATCAATCCCGTGATGTCGCACGGCGGCAACGTCTGCTGCCAGGGCAACGCGGTGGGCGCCGGCGCGATGGACCAGCGCAAGACGGAAGAGCGGCCCGATGTGCTGGTCTACACGACGGAGCCGTTCAAGGATGGAATGGAACTGAGCGGGCCGATCGTGCCGACGCTGTTCGTCTCATCCGATACCAAGGACACCGACTTCACGGTGAAGGTCCTCGACGTCTATCCGGACGGGAAGGCATACAATCTGGATGAGTCGATCCAGCGCATGCGGTATCGCGACGGCTACGACAAACCGATGGCCTGGATGGAGAAGGACAAGGTGTACAAGGTCACGCTCCAGCCGCTCAACACGAGCAACTACTTTGCCCCCGGACATCGCCTGCGCATCGAGGTATCATCGTCCAACTTCCCGCGCTTCGACCGCAACATGAACACGGGTGGCAACAACTGGGACGAGACCAAGCCGGTGACGGCGCACAACGTGGTGCATCATTCCGAGAAATACCCGTCGACG
>JAHFCT010000076.1 GCA_023249375.1 Gemmatimonadota bacterium
GTGACACTACGCTCATGCCGTTCCGCCGGATTGTTGCCTTTACCCTCCTTGCCACCGCCTGTGGAGGGTGGTCGGGTGAGCACGCTGCATCGCGCACGCTCGTCGCGTTCAACGCGGGTTCACTCGCGCGGCCGTTGCGAGCCGCCCTCGATTCGTTCGCGGCACGCGAGGGAGTCGAGGTGCTGCAAGAAAGTGCCGGCTCGCTCGAGACAGCGCGTAAGCTCACCGAACTCGGCAACGTTCCGGACATCATTGCGCTGGCGGACGAGGAAGTCTTCCCGCAGCTGTTGATGCCGGCCCACGTGACGTGGTATGCGCAGTTCGCGCATAACCGTATGGTGTTGGCCTACACCCCACGGTCGCGCGGGGCCGGTGAAATCACGGGTGACAACTGGTGGCAGGTCGTGCTGCGCGCCGGCGTGGAAACGGGTCGCAGTGACCCGCAGCTCGACCCCAACGGCTATCGGACGCTGTTGGTGCTCCAGCTTGCCGAGCGACACTACGGACGCCCCGACTTGGCGGCGCGGCTGTTGCGCGCCATGCCCGCGCGCAACGTGCGTCCCAAGGAAGCCGACCTGGTCGGTCTGCTGCAGGCAGGTGAGTTCGACTACATCTGGTCGTACGAGTCCATGGCGCGCAATCAAGGACTGCGCGTTGTGCACCTTCCCGACGCGATAGACCTCTCGTCACCCACTGATTCCGCAGCCTACGCACAGGCGACTGTTCGAGTGCGCGGCAAGGGAACGGACTCGGTGACCTTCCGGGGAAGACCGATCGTGTACGCACTCTCGGTGCCACGCGCCGCGCCGCACCGTGAACTTGCGGAGCGGTTCGTGCGGTATGCGCTGTCGCCTGACGGCCGCCGCGTGCTGCGCGCGCAGGGACTCGACGCGCTCGATCGGCCTGTCGTCGTGGGAACGAGCGCCCCCGCGGGGATTGTGCCGTGATGTCGGCGCCGCTGGCGAGCCCCAGCGCGGCTCCCGCACGCGGGACGCAACGCGTAGCGGCGGTACTCGCCGCGCTGGCGAGCTCGCTGCTATTGCTCTTCCTCGCCGTGCCCATCGGGAAGCTGATTGCGTCGGGCGGCGCGGAGGGCGTGCGGCGGCTGGCGACCGATACGGAGTTGCGACAGGCACTCTGGCTGACGGCAACGACGGCCACGGTTGCCACGCTGCTCGGAATGGCCGGCGGAACACCGCTTGCGTACCTGCTTGCCCGCCGTGATTTCCGTGGACGCGCCGTGCTGTCGGCACTGCTCGACCTACCGCTGCTGATTCCGCATCCGGTGGCCGGCATTGCGTTGTTGTTGCTGCTGGGACGGGAGTCGGCGGTCGGGAGCGTGCTGCTCAGCGCGGGCCTGCGCGTGGTCGGCACGCCGCTGGGCATTGTCGCCGCGATGCTGTTTGTCGCGGCACCGCTGTTCATCAGTGGCGCACGCGAAGCATTTGCCCGCGTAGACCCGCGGTACGAGGCCGTCGCCCGCACGCTCGGAGATTCACCGATAGGCGCATTCCGGCGCATCACGCTGCCGCTGTCACGCCGCGGGCTCATCGCATCGGCGGTCGTGATGTGGGCGCGCGCGGTCAGTGAATTCGGCGCCATCGTCGTGCTCACGTACAACCCCAAGGTCGCCAGCGTGCTGAGCTATGACCGCTTCACAGGCTTCGGTCTGCGTGAAGCGCTCCCCGTCGCCGCGGTGCTCGCCCTGCTTGCGCTGATTCCCCTCACTGCGTTGCGCACGCTGCGCGGCGCCGACGATGGGGTCTCGCCATGATCGAGTGCCGCGCCATCAGCAGCCGTCATGGGAGCTTCCACCTCACGGAGGTGTCGTTCACCGTCCCGACCGGACAGTACGGCGTGGTGATCGGCCCGGCGGGCTCGGGCAAGACAACGCTGCTCGAGACCATCGCCGGTGTGGTGCCGACGATGTCCGGCGTACTACTGCTGCACGGGCACGACTGCACAACGCTGGCCCCTGAGGCACGCGGACTTGGGCTCGTCTACCAGCACGCCTTTCTCTTCCCGCACTTGAGCGTCGCGGCGAACATCGGCTATGGCGCCGCGTCAGCTGATGTGGCCGAAGAGGTCGCCCGCCGGTTCGGCGCCGACACACTGGCTGGGCGACCGGTGCGCGCGCTCTCCGGCGGCGAGCGGCAGCTGGTCGCGCTCGCCCGGGCATTTGCGCGCCGGCCGTCGGTGGTGCTGCTCGACGAACCGTTCAGCGCACTCGATCCACGCCGCCGCACGATCGTGCGGCGTGAAGTGCGCACCCTGCACCGCGCTTGGGGCGTGACGACCCTGCAGGTGACGCACGACTTCACCGAAGCCGGCCTGCTCGGCGACGTGGCCATCCTACTCGATGGAGGCCGCGCGCTGCAGTCCGGTGCGCCGGATGACGTCTTCCGGCGGCCGGCGTCGCCGTACATCGCGGAGTTTCTGGGTGCAGAGAACGTGCTTGCGGGCACCGTGCGCGTGCTCGAGGACAAGGCGCCCGACTGGATCGACAGCGACCCGTCAACAATTGCGCACGGCAACCGCGCCATTGAATTCACGACGGGTCCGCTGACGCTCTACACGATTGGCGATTTTCCAGTCGGTGACGGCTACGCGGTGATTCGCGCCGAGGAAATTGTGCTTTCGCTCGAACCGCCCTCGGGTTCGGCGCGCAACCGGTTCCGCGGCGTCGTGTCGGAGCTGGCCACGCTGGGGGCGCTGACGCGCGTGACAGTGGAGGTTGAGGGCGTACCGCTGGTCGCCTCGCTCACGACACGGTCCGCGAAGGAACTGTCGCTAACGGTGGGGACGACGGTGACGGCGTCGTTCAAGGCGATGGCAGTGCATCTGTGCTAACGGCCGGCGGAGCATTACACGCGGGCGCTGCCCGCGAGCCGACTCAGCGCATTGACCGCATCATCCTTCCCCAGATGCGAACAAGCGATTGGCGCGGCAACACACGCGCCATGAGCGCCATCGCTTTGGTGCGCCCTCCAACCAAGAGTGTCATCGAGCGACCGCGCTCAATGGCTGCCAACGTGAGAGCAGCAACTACCGTCGCCGGCATGAGCCGCTCACCCTGTACGCGCTTCACACCGCTCGCCGCCTGAAATCCGGTGTCGGTGCCACCGGGACAGACCGTGATGACGCGGATCCGCGACGATGCCAGCTCCTCGGCCATTGCCTCGCTGAAACTCAGAACGAATGCCTTGGACGCGGCATACGCGGCCATTCCGGGAAGCGGTTGGAACGCCGCCGAAGACGCCACATTGACGATCGTGCCGCCCGAGACCTGCTTCTTCATTCGGCGCAGTGCCCGGGTGGAGCCCTCGGCGAGCGCCGAGATGTTGACAGCGAGCAGACGAGCCTGCGCGTCATCGGGCACGTCGGACACATCGCCGCGCACACCGATGCCGGCGCAGTTCACGATACCGGCTAGCGGACCGTCATCAATGACCCTGTCGAACAGCGATCGACCGTTAACCGTCGAGAGGTCAGCAGTTATTGGCAGCGTCTCCGGACATTCCAGAGTGAGCGCTGCCAACCCTGGCGCGTCACGGTCGAGAGCCACGACCTGACACCCCGATGTGTGCAACTGTACGGTGATCGCGCGTCCGATGCCACTTGCCGCACCCGTCACGATCCAACGACCACCGCCAGGGGCAGTGTGCCGTGCGAGTTCGATGAGTCCCCGACGACGCGAAACGGAGGGTGTGAAGCCTAACGCGCTCAGACGTGCGCCGCTCGCCATCAGCACATCGGAGCTGAGGCACTGCACGGACAAGGGCAGCCAGCGCCGGATGAGGCGAACCGAAGCCGCGACCATGCTTGGCCACGCGATGTTGCCGGCGTTCCGCCCGGTGATGTCGCCGAGTTCGTGAAACAGTTCGCCAATCGAAACAGGCACGCCGTCGGTTGCGAAGTACGTCTGACCTTGCGCCGCCTCATGAGTGCCGGCAAGGAGCATGGCCGAGCAAACGTCATCCACGTGAACAACGCTGACGTGTCCCGGGAAGCCAATGCGTGTGATCAGCTTGCCCGCGCGCACCATGTCAAGAAACACTCGCAGGTGGCTGTCGGCGCGCATGCCGGGGCCATACACCCACGTCGGACGAACAATTGCGAAGGGCAGCCCCGAGGCAGCGACGAGCCGCTCGCCCTCCAGCTTGCCTTCACCGTACCGCGTGAGGGGATGCGGAACCGCGGTTTCATCCAACGGCGTCGTGCAGCGATCGCCCGGGGTGCGATCCACCGCCCCGATCGAACTGGCGTAGACGACGCGAGTTGGTGCACACCGGTGCAACGCCTCCAGCAGCTGACCCGTGGAGCGCACATTGTTGCGATAGCCGGCCTCACCACTCGAAACGGAAGCGTTCGCGGCGAGATGAAGGACGAGCGATCCTTGCCCGCACGCCACCACAATCTCCCCGATTGGCGCCTCGGCGAGATCAAGCGCGTGAATTTCAACGGCATCGCGCAGGACACGCGGCAGCGTTTCAGGGTGTCGTGCAATCGCCACCACATGCGCGCTCTCGCCGCCAACGCCGTCGCGCAGCACGCGACGCAGGAGCTGTTGCCCAATGAATCCGGTGGCCCCGGTAATCACGACCCGCTTCATGATGCGATACCGTGCAGTTCGGCGCAGGCAGGCTTCGACGCCGCCGTCTCCCAGAAGGACGCGATCATGACGATCGGCAGCAGCAATGGACCGAGCGCGGTGGCCACGCGGGTCCAGGCGGGATGCGGCCCCGCATCGGCTGTTCTGCCCTTCTTGGCCCGGTTGTAGAAGAAGTTGTGGCTTCCCGTCAGCAGGTTGAGGAGTGTCTGGTACCAGCCGAACAATGCGTACTCGGCGCTCCACCAGTGCGGCGCGAGTTGGCTGAATCCCGCCCGGCGCATGACGGTCGCGAGTCCTTCGAGACTGAAGTGCGTGACGTGATGGGGAATGTCGGCATAGCACCAGTGAGTGCCGCCGACGTCGGCTTGCAGCGAGTCGAGGTTGGGCACGCAGACATACAATACGCCGCCCGGACGCAGCAACCGTCGTGCGAGCGCGAGCGTCGCGGCGGGGTTGGGCACGTGCTCGAGTGCGTGCCACATCGTGATGCCGTCCAGCGAGTCATCGGCGATGCCAGCCGTGGCGACTGCGCGCTCGTCAAACGGGGCGGGGACAAACTGAACGCCGACCGCTGGGTCAGCAAAGCGGCCATTCGCGGCATTCGGTTCGAAGACAATCACATCACAGCCGGTCGCACCGAGCGCGTTGGCGAAGGCACAGGCGCCGCCTCCGATGTCCGCAACACGCGGCCGATGGTCTGCCGGAAGATGTGGACGCACGCGTTCCACCCGTGTGCGAACGAAGCGGCGCATCAACGCGCGTTGCGCGACGCTTCGTGTGGTGCCTTGAACGTCGGGCGTGATGACGCGCGCCAGCTCGTGCGGTGCGGGGTCGGTGCGCGCCACCTCGCACCGCGTACAGAGCACGGCGCCGAACGCGCCGAAGTCTCGCAGGTCAGCGCTCGTCTGCAAGTGCAGTCCCATCTGCGAATCGGAGCCGGCGCCGCACGAGGGACAGCGAGAATCCTGCGCGATGCCTGGTGATGCGCGGTGCGTTCTCCAGACTTCGAGATTGCGGTGTGTGCGAGAGAAGAATCCGGCGGCGAACCCGACACGGCCGGCCTGTTCCACAAGACGGCGCCCTGCGGTGCCGATCCAGTTGGCTGGCGCCGCGGCCCGCGTGACGCGCGATGACGACATCGTGACACGAGCCACGCTCCGGCCCGTTTGGCGCAATCGCGAGAGGGCGTCGCGCACTGCCTCGGCGCCTGTGCCACGATTGCGAAGGAGCATCAGGTCAGCAATGTCGCCTGATCGCACCAGCAGGCCGATGCCGTCTGTGGCACTGATTCCGAGGACCGCGTCGGCATCGGCGCTGGCGGCGAGTAGAGCGTGGCGGTCCACGTCGCCGAGGTCCGCAGGCCCCGTGCAGAGCAGCACGGCATCCGCCGTCATCTTCGCCGTTCCCTCGCGCCAGGCCTCGGGAAGCGACACGGTTGTCGACGGCGACACGATCGTCAGCGAGCGAACCTCCGGCCGCGCGCCCACGATCAGGCGTCCTCAGCTGCGGTCGCGGGCACGCGTTTCAGTGACGCTCTGGGAATGTCCACGGTGACGAGCAGTATCTCGTTGGCCACGAGGAATGGCAAGGTGACCGCTCGCCGGCGGCCTCGCGATGCTGCGGCGTGGCAAGAAGCAAGCACTACACTCCGCAGGCCTGCGCCGTTCGCTTCACGTCAAGAATGGAATAGTCGGCGTCTTGATACGTCAGCACGCTCCCAGCCGGCATGATAGATTCGGCGGGCAGCACGTAGTAGTTCACGCCTTCAGTTGCCATCCGCTGCAGCCTGGCGCATTTCGGACGGAGGTACGGCCTTGGGTCGAAATTGTGCGGCGCCTTGACGACGACGCCCAGCGTCTTCAGCCGGTCCACCGCCGGGAAGACGAAATCGCGCACGTACATCAGTTGATTGATGTCGTGCACCGTGACGTAAACACCTCGACGTGCGACAAGCCGAAAGCGCAGCCAGCTGGCATCCACCGGCGGTATCGCGAACAAGCTCCCCGGCGGGGAGTTGTTCAACGCCCAGCGCATCACTCCAGCCTCCTTGGGCAGAGGGCGGGACAGGTGAAGGCGCGCACTGATGCTCGCTGGCGACTCCGGCAGCCATGGTCTCCCGAACGGCTTCGCGAGGACGACGGCGAGGACAGGTAGTGCGAAGACCACTGACAGCGTTGGCCAGCCGCGCTGCGCTTTCTCCGTCCCTGCTGTGACGTTGGGAGCGGCGAGGAGCATCGCCAGGCTGATCAGGCCGACGGCGAAGATCATCCACCGGAGCGATGTCGTGGGTTCCATCACACCGTCCAGCAACGGCGCCTGCCGTGCGAACACTGCCAGCAGCGAGACAATGCCGCACGTCCATGCCGCGACACCGGCCAGGGCCAATCGCCGGTCCGTGGACGGACGCAACACGATGCCAAGAGCGATGGCCAAGGCGGCCTCGGCAACGAGGCGATCCGGATGCACCACAGCCACGGCACCGGCCCACGGCGCCACAAACGCGTACTTGCCCGGGTACGAGCGGCGAGTCAGCGTCGTCAGCGCAAGTCCCATGATGAGCGGCTTGGCCAGCAGTGACGCGCGAATGAGGTACAGCGGCATCAACGCCGGAATTGGTGCGAGGTTCATCACAACGATCCACGAGACGGCGATTCCCACTAAGATGATGACCGCTCGCTGCGCTCGCCGCGCCGTATCAGTGCCAAGTTGCATCGCACCCATGATTGCCAAGACGAATGCAAGGATGTACCACGGATACCCATCCCTCCAATGGTCGCGCACGAAGGTGTGGTATCCGAAGATCCGGAACACCGCCCACAGTTGATCGTCGGAACCGGCGCCTGATACGGCCCGATGCTGGAGGAGGTAGATCAGGTTCGGAGCCGCCACCAGCATCGCGGGAGCCCACGCCGACCAGAAGAGCTTCGCCGACGGACGCCATGCCGCGATGCTGACGACAGCGATGCCAGCGCACAGTCCCAACGATGGGTGGACGTCGAACGCCAGCGCAGCATATAAGAGCGCAGGGCGCAAACGGCCCTCGAGTGCCGCGGCGATCGCCAGCAGACCCAGCGGCACCGCGGCAGACGCGGTGATGAACGACAACATCGGCTGGGCAGACCAGTTCAGCGTGCCGCGGTAGATCGGCGTCGCGGCGATCGCCAGCACGAGCACGACGCGCTCACGGTCATTGAGTGCCATCGCGCCCGCGAGTCGCCAAACCGCAAGAAAGAACGCCAGAAATGACAGGACAAGCAGGACGTACCAGGCGATGTCGGCATTGATGCCGAGCGTCCAGAGAACACTCGCTGCCTTATAGAGGTGAAAAGGTCCGTGGACGCTTCCTGTCACCAGCAGGTCACTGCTGGGATACGTGCCGGGACTGGCCGTCTCGATCGCAATCGGAAGAGCCAGCCACTCATCGAATGCCGCGGGAGCGCCTCGGTATGCGAGCACATAGGCGGTGGCGCCGCACGCGGTCGCCAACGACGTGGCGAATGACGGGAATCGGGTCAGGGCGTTTCGTCTCGCAACGGCAGGAAGGACAGCGATTCAATCACTCTGGCCGCCAGCGCACGATTGGCACGAAGGATCTCGTCTTCGCGCTGCCATGCGTCGGGTGTCGCGTCGGCTGTCGCGTCGGAACGCGGCTCGAACAGTCGAACTTCCGTCAACGGCACTTCGCACGAGACTCCACCGCTGCCTCGCACGATGAACTGTCGCATCGCGACATCGTATGAAACATCCAAGGCCCGGGCAAGCGCCGCGAGCTGATTCCGTCCGGCGTCACCGGTGACACGCCGCTGCCGGAGCTTCAATTCTTCCAGCAGTACGTGTCGCAGCGCAAAGATGCGCGGGTTGATGGACTCCCGGGGTTCGTAGAGCATCAGGCGCCTACTTTCGGCAGACGACGGCCATGTTCCAAGCCCACCATCTCAGGCCTGGGACACGCAGGAGCACGCGGTCAATCGCCGCCAGTAACCGATACAGCGGTGCAATGGACACGTAGTCCGTGATGATCTTCTTCCAGTATCGCTCAGCGTTCGGATGAACGCGCTGGCCAAGGAAGAACCAGATGAACACGCCGAGCGTAGCCAGCCAGAAGTACCGCACGTCAACGCGCTGAAACGTTTGCTGGAGCAGGCGCAAGTCGTCGACGCCAAGCGGATGCTCGTCGGCCGTGCGCACTGCCGTGGCTATTCGTCGGTACACGTTGATCACGGGGTTGTAGCGCAGCGGGTCCCAGAAGACCGCCATGCCACCCGGCCGGAGGATGCGATGCACCTCACGCAGGCACTTTGCTTGATCCACGTGATGCAGCACGTTGGCGCCATAGACGACATCGACGGAGGTGTCCGCCAGCGCGAGCACCGCGCCATCCATCTGTACGGGCGTGATGGTTGTGTCATGGAGCGCGGCAACGCGCCTCGCAACGGCCAGCATGCCGCCGCTGAGGTCGGTGGAAATCACGCGCGCTCCGTGCAGGGCGAACCACGTCGAGGCCTCTCCGAGTCCGGCGCCTAGTTCGAGCACGGTCTTGCCGCGCACGTCGCCGAGCGAGGCATGGATCCACCGATTCTCCGGGCAAGTCGGTAGCGTGAATGCCTCGTGGACCGGCACGGACGCCGGATCCACGGAGTGCGCCCACTCATCGTGGAACGCCTCCTCACGGTCGAGCGCGTGATGACCGCCGGTCACGAGATCACCGGCAATGCTCGCGTGACGTCCGCATGCCGCGGCACGACTTCGAGCAGGGCGCCAGCGAGCGTGTGATCCACTGGATGCGCGGCGTTGATCTCGCCGATGATCTCGAGCAACTGGGCTGACGTCAGTGGCCACGGCTTGCGAACGCGCGTACTCGCGAGAAAGATCGCCGAGCGCCGAAGCGTCGTGAGCGGCCAACGCGCGGTAATCGTCATCTCGGGAAAACTGCCATACATGCAGCCGCCACACCGCCTCACGATGTCGTGCACCGCGCTGCGCAGTTCACGCCTCCGGTACCAGCGGGGAAACTCCGGGTGCCACACGGGATAGCTCTCCCGCAGCACGTGGTCGCAACAAGGCTGCAGGTCGCCGTTGGGGCGCACCGCGAAGTACAGCCCCGGTGAGTCGCATACGTCGTTGTTGCGCCGCCGCCACGTCACGGGCTCGCGGCGGATGAAGTGTTTCACGTTTTCGATAAACTCCGGCGAGTCGTACAGCAGGTAGCCGCGCCGCTTCAGCGCTAGGCATTCGGCGAGGATCTCGTCAACGAACGGGTACATCGCCTGCGGGAAAATCATCTCGCGATCGTAGCTGCGGAAATTGTGCGGATCCGCGGGGTCGGCGACGTGCGCCGGCACCAGAGACACGTACCAGCCCACGCGCGTGGCGAACCGGATGATGTTCGGGATCTCGAGGAGGTTCTGCGGTGACAGCACGGTGCCGAACGCGGCAAACGAGTCTCGCGGCGGGTACGCGTGCGTCACCCGACTGATGGCATCAATGGCACGCATCCAACTCCGGTCGTGCGAGCCATTCAGGAAGTCCTGCTTTTCCGGGAGCAGTGAGTCGAGGGAGATGGAGATGTCTCGCGCGCCGGACGCCGCCGCCTGCTGGAGCTGGTCAAGCGTCGCGAGTCCGTTGGTCTGCGTGCGCACGTGCAGGCCGCGGCTTGTGAACGCGTGGATGATGCCGGGAAGATCGCGCCGCACGAACGGTTCGCCGCCGGTGAGCAGCACGATGCCGGTGCCGATCGCCGCCAAGTTGTCGGCCATCGCCTCGACCTGCGGCAGCGACACCTCGCCGACATCGGCGTTCGCGTAGATGATGTTGCACTGCTTGCAACTGAGGTTGCAGCGCGCCGTCACGTAGAACTGCACGTACAGCGGGTGCCGTCCCCGGGCCAGCAGGCCACGCGCCAGCCGCAGCTTGGTGCGCAGGGAGAACATTAGGCTTGGCGTTCGAAGCCGATACGTTCCTTCACGACGTAGAGCGGCCGCGACTTCACTTCGCCGTAGATGCGGCCCACGTACTCGCCGATCACGCCCAGCGACAGGAGCTGCACGCCGCCCAGGAACAGCG
>JAHFCT010000030.1 GCA_023249375.1 Gemmatimonadota bacterium
GGAATGCTCGACCGCGTCGCGCCCGATGAAGCCGAAGTGGTCGCCGCGGCCGCGCTGCTCCACGACGTCGGCCACTACCCCTTCTCGCACGCGCTCGAAGAAATCGGCGCCATGCACCACGAGGCGGTCGCCGAGCCGATGATCACCGGTGGCGAGGTCGCCAAGATCCTGCGCACCGAGATTGCCCAGGATGCGCCGGAACGCATCTACGCGCTGATGCGTGGCGAAAGCGCTTCGCCCCTGCAGGGACTCATCAGCGGTTCGCTCGACCTCGACAAGACCGACTACCTCAAGCGCGACGCGCTCATGTGCGGCGTGCCGTACGGCGAGATCGACGTCGACCGCCTGCTGCACGCCCTCGTCATCGTCGACGATCCCCACCTCGGCCACGCCGCCGTCGGCGTGCTCGAAAAGGCGCTGAGCGCGCTCGAGTCGCTGCTCTTCGCCAAGTACCAGATGTACCGCAACGTCTACTGGCACCACGCGGTGCGCAGCCCGACGGCCATGTACAAGCGGCTCGTCGATGATGCGCTCCGCGCCGGCGCGCTGCAGTCCAGCGAGCTCGTCGCCCACACCGATGAAGGGCTGCTGCACGCCCTGCGCGCGCGTACGCCGAGCGCGCTGCTCGAAGCCATCCTGTCGCGCCGGCTCTACAAGCGCGCCATGGAGTGTCCCGCCGCGGAACTCGACGGCATCGACCTCGAGTGGATCGCCGAGGATCGCGAGCGGTCGCGCCGCGCCGAGGATGCCATCGCGGCGTCGCTGGGCATGGCGCCGGGCGAGGTACTGCTCGACTATCCGCAGAAGGAGCAGATGCTCGGCCTCGATATTCCCGTCCTCACACGCGACGGGCGTGTCGAGCGGCTGACGAGCGAGGGAATGGCCGGCGCCATCAACCTGCCGATGCTCGCGGACCAGCTGTATCGCTCGGCCCGCTGGCTGCGTGTGTTCACCGTGCGGCGCGTGGCGATCGCCAAGGACGATGTGCTGCGGATGCTAGAGGCGTAGCGCCCACGCCAACGGCTCGCGACAACGTCATGAAGGGCACGAAGACACGCCAAGAGAACGACTCGTCGCGCCCTTAGCCCGTCGCGGTAACGGTTATCGAGGCGTCAGCAGCAGCCACGACTGCGGCGGCGTGCGGTGCTCCTGCATCAGTTCCTCGAGCGTCTGCGGCATCCGCGAGCGCCACGGCTCCGCCACACCGGCGGGCAGGTGCGCGAGCACCCGCTCCTCCGTTGCGATGCGCCGCACCTCGTGCGTCGGCAGGAACCGCAGCACCATCACCGCTTCGGTGGGCGACTCCGCCGGGCCGTGGCACTCCACCAGGATCGTCGCGCGCGTGAGCGCCGGCACCTGCGCCGGATCGAGCAGCGGCACTTCGCCGCCGTCGATGTCGCAGACCAGCAGGACGCTGTCGCCCGCACCGAGCGCCTCGGCCAGATCGGGCGTGTTGCAGAACCCCTCCACCCGCACACGGTCCGCAACGCCGTTCGCCGCCACCGCCGCGGCAAACATCCCGCGCGCCTCGCCATCGCCCTCGTACGCGCGCACCAGTACCGACGGCATGAGGCGCGCCATGCCGATGGCGTAGTAGCCGTAGCGCGCCCCGACGTTCACCACGGCACGAAACGGCCGCTGCGCAAGCTCGCGAACGACGTCGAACAGTTCGTGCTCATACGTGCCGAGGAGTTCCGGGGCCGCGGGATACCCCGTGAGCTGCATGCCGACAAATGGCCCGCTGAGCACGCGGTCACGCGACAGCGCGCGCAGCCGCCCAAAGAGAAAGCGTCGCTGCGGCCGCACAATCCAGCGCACGACGCCCCGGATCGGCGCCGGCATGTCGATGAAGGCTTGCAGCAGCGGACCGCTGCGTTCCACCGGCCGGCGGCCGGTGACCGTCTCCCACAGGAGGCGCAGCGCTCCCGGATACGCGTCCCAGCGGCCGCTCACTCCGCCTTCGATCGGCCGTGCGCTTCCGCCAGCTTGCGCGCGATGCCGCGGTAGAATGCCGCGTCCGTGGGCTTCCCCTGTTCGTCGAGCGCGAGCGCGCAGGTCTCGAGCGCGTAGAGAATGTTGCCCAGGTACAGCTGGGAGAGGGAACCGACGGTCTCGGGCTGGTCGCTCATCGCGCCCCCAGCGTTAAGAACGATCGCCTGGCTCGGTGCCGACTATCTGAACGACGATGGCCGTGATGTTGTCGAGTCCGCCGCGGCCGTTCGCTTCGGCAATCAGTGTATCGACAATGCGCCCCGGGCCCGAGCGGGCCAACAGGATCTGCTGCAGGCGCCGGTCATCGACCATGCCGGTGAGACCGTCGGACGCCACGAGGAAGACATCGCCGTTCTTCGCGTCGCCCGCATAGAGGTCGGGCTCCACGGCTTCGCTCGCGCCGACGCAGCGCGTGATGACGTTGCTGTACGGGTGGTAGCGCGCCTGCTCCGGCGTCAGCAGCCCGGCGTCCACCTGCTCTTGCACGTACGAATGATCCTTGGTGATCTGACTCAGCGCGCCGTCACGCAGCATGTAGATGCGCGAGTCGCCAATCTGTCCGATCAGGTAGCGGTCATCCGAAAGTACGAGCACCGAGGCGGTGGTCCCCATCCCCTGCTTGTCGTTCTCGGCGAGCATGCGGTCGTAGATCGCGCGATTGGCGTCGCGCAGCGACTGCGCGGTGCGCTCGGCGGCATCCGGCTGCACGACGCTTTCGAGCTGCAGGAGAGCGCGCGCGACGATCTGCACGGCCATCTCGCTCGCCACTTCGCCCGCAGCGTGGCCGCCCATGCCATCGGCGACCATGAACGCGCCACGGCGAGCGTCCGCCTCAGCGAAAAACGAATCTTCATTGCCCGACCGGACCATCCCGACATCCGAACGAGCGGCTACAGCGAGATGCACGCGTTATCGTCCCGTAGAAAGAAGCGCCACTAGCATAGAGGCGCCGACGGCCGCGAAAGCCATGATGAATGCAATCATCGCCGCGCAGCCCTTCTTCTTAGTCTCGGCAGGAACCGCGGCAGACTTGGCAGCCGGCGCCTTGCGCGCCTGGTCCACCGTCACCGCAGCGATCGCCCGCGTCCCGCCACTCTCGTCACCCGCGGTCGCGATGGGGCGGAACGTCATCTTGATGCCGCCAAAGCGGACGTCCGGCGCGCCTTCGACGCGCTGTTCACCCTGCACCCGGCGGCCACCGACGTACGTCCCGTTGGTCGAGCCCTGATCGACGATGAACCACCCGCCCTCACGCTTCTGGATCTTGGCGTGCGAGTCCGAAACGCTTTCGTCGTTCAGCACGATGTCATTGTGTTCGCCGCGACCGACGTTGGTCAGCGCCGAGTGAATATCAAACTTGTTTCCCTTCTGCGGCCCTTCGTTGATCACCTCGAGCGTCGCCAGTGGCGCGCGGCCCGACGGAACGGACTTCGCCGCGGCGGGAGCCGGTGGCGCAGCGAGTGGCGCAACGGGCGGCGGTGCAACCGGGGGTGCCGGCGGCGCGGGTGCAACTGGCGCCGCGGGTACGGCGGCCGAGGCGATGGCCGACTCGAGATCCATGATGATCTCGGGCATCTTGGGCGGCGCCGGCGGAGCTGCGGGCGGAGCTGCCAGCGGAGCTACCGGAGCGGGAGGTGCGACCTGCTCCGCCGGGGCTACCGTTGCGGCAGGGGCGACAGGCGCGGCGCTCGGCGGTGGCGGCGGGGCCGCCTTCGCTTGGTCGGCGTAGAAGCGGAACTCCTCGGGCCCAATCTTCAGCACGTCACCGCGGCCCAGCACCTGCGTGTGCTCAATCCGGACGCCGTTGACGAAGATGCCGTTTGTGCTCAAGTCGTTCAGGTGATAGCCGCCGGGCATCGGCACGATTTCGCAGTGCTTGCGCGACACCTCGGACGACGAGATCACCACGTCGTTGCCCACTTCGCGTCCCACGCTGATCCCGTCATCGGGCACGGTGTATTCGCGGCCGTCAGTGAGCGAGACCAGCCGTCCTCCGCGCGCGAGCGTCGGCTTGGCCGGCGCCCCCGCCGCACGGGCGCGCGCCATTTCGGCGACCTGCGCCCCCGACACAAACTGTGTGCTCCCACCCTGCTTGATGTCGCCGTAGCGCAGTTCCTCGCCCGCCATCTCCACCTTGTCGCCGTGCAAGATCGGGCTGGGCTCTACGCCGAGTTGCACCCCGTTGACGAGAATCGCGGCGTCTTGGGCGTCGCGCCGGATCAGCGCGCTGCCGTCGGCCGTGACCGTCACGACTGCGCGAGCCGACGCCTCGTCCCCGGGAAGGCGGAGTGCGGCACCGTCGTAGCAGCCGACCGTCAGCCCTTCGGCTGGGACGGGATACTGTTGACCGTGGAACTGGAGGTACGCCATGGCACGCTGAAGCTACCCGCCGCCAACAGGGGTGGCAACCCTGTTTGCCCCCCCAGAACCCTGCCCCTCCAACCTATAGAGGCGAGAGTACAGTCCCCCCGCGTCCAGCAGCCGTTCGTGCGTCCCCCGTTCGCGCACTTCGCCGTGGTGCATCACCAGGATTTCCGTCGCTTCGGTGATGGTGCTGAGGCGATGCGCAATCGCGATGGTGGTACGCCCCGCCATCAGTTCCCGCAGGGCGCGCTGGATGTCCGCCTCGATCCGGCTGTCCACCGCGCTGGTCGCTTCGTCCAGCACCAGCAAGGCAGGATCGGCGGCCACCGCCCGCGCAAAGGACAGCAGTTACCGCTCGCCGACCGACACCGACGCTCCGCGCTCCGAAAGCCGGTGCTCGTAGCCGCCCGGCAGCTGCGCGATGATCCGGTCGGCGCCCACGCGGGTCGCCGCGGCGGCGACCGCCTCCGCTGAGAGCGGCGACGAGAGGCGGATGTTGGTAGCCACATCGTCAGCAAACAGGAAGATGTCCTGCTGCACGTACCCAACCAGCGACCGCAACTCGGCGACGGGAAGCTCGCGAATATCGATGCCGTCAATCGTGATCCGCCCGCGCTGCGGGTCGTAGAAGCGCAGCAGCAGATTGACGACCGTCGTCTTGCCGGCGCCCGTGTGGCCGATCAGCGCGAGCGTCTCCCCGGGCCGCACGCGGAACGACACATCGCGCAGCACCCATCGCGTGTCGTCGTCGGGCGCCGCGCTGGCCGGTGACGCGTCGGCCGCTGGGTCCGCGCTCCCCCGTTCCGGGTAGCTGAACCAGACGCCCTCGAACGCGACAGTGACGCCGCTCCCGGACGGGCGCGCCAGTCTTCTGCTGCCGGCATCGGCGACGGTCGGCCGCGTGTCAAGCAGTTGGAAGATGCGCTCGGCTGACGCCATCGCCTGCTGCAGGATGTTGTATTTGTCCGACAGATCCTGCAGCGGCTGGAAGAAGCGGCGTGAGAGCTGCAGGAATGCCGCCACGGTGCCCACGGTCACCATGCCCGCATGCACGCGCGAGACCGCCGTGACGATGAGCATCGCCAGCGCGATGGTCGTGAGCAGTTCGATGGCCGGAAAGTAGAGCGCGTAGACCCGCACCGACTTGAGCTGCGAGTCGAGATGCGCGTCGTTCAGCGCCGCAAACGCAGCGCCCTCGTCCCGCTCACGACCGAAGAGCTGGACCACGCGAATGCCCGTCAGCCGTTCCTGGAGGAATGCATTCATGCGCGCCACGCGCATACGGATATCGCGGTACAGATTGCGCACCCGCGACTGGAACACGTGCGACACGAGGTAGATGCCCGGCACCACCGTGAATGCGGCGAGCGTGAGCCGCCAGTCGATGCTGAACATCAGCACGCCAATCGCCAGCAGCGACGCGAGATCGCCGACACCGGCAATCACGCCCGCCGTGAACAGCTCGTTCAGGGACTCGACGTCGGACGTGACGCGCGTGACCAGCCGCCCAACGGGTGTGGCGTCAAAGAACGCGATGGAGAGTCGCTGCAGATGATCGAAGAGCTCGCGCCGCAGGTCGTGCATCGCACGCTGGCCAAGCAGGCTGGTCAGCACCATCTGGCCGTAATCGGTGGCGAACTGCGCCCCCAATGCCGCCACAAACAGCACGGTGAGACGCCCGACGGCGGCAAAGTCGCGCGCCGGCAGCGCCACATCGATGACCTCACGCGTCAGCAGCGGTCCAACCAGCTGCAGCAGTCCCTCGATGAGGAGCAGCACGAGTGCGCCCGACACGAGCCGCGCGTGCGGCCGCACGTAGCCGGCAAGCCGGCGCGCAATGCGGCCGTCAAGGACTCGGGCGACGCGGTCTTCGTCGTGCGAAGCTGGCATGGGAGAAATATATCGGACAGCGGATCACGGATTTCGATCGAGGATGACGATTGCGGAATGGGATTTCGATTGCTCGGTGACGGCGGCGGCATGCCGCACACTTCCGTCACTCGGCGTATGGCGAGCGGCGCCTGAAAGCAGGATGCTTCATGTAGTCCAAGTCGCCCCCCTCGTGAAGGTTTGTCATCCACGGCCATCTCCACGCGGGAAGATCCATGCGCCGCCTTGCCGCGCTCGTGCTCCTCCTCACCGGTGCGCTGCCAGCAGCCGCACAACAGGCCACGTCCAACCTCCTCGTGCTGCCCGCGATCGGGAGCGCGCCGGAGACCGGCCTCCAGTTCGGTGCCATCGTCATGCGCGTCGATCGGCCGGCCGCGGATGCGCGGCCGACCGTCAACCAGGCGTATTTCCTGCTCACCGCCAAGCACCAGTACCAGTTCACGGTCGATCACGATGGCTGGTCGGCCGATGGCGTCTGGCGGCATAACGCGAAGCTCGACTTTCTAGATTATCCGCTTCCCTTCTACGGCGAGGGTGCAAACGCGCCAGCAAACGCCGAGGAGTGGTTCACGTCGCACACGGTGCAGTTGCAGGCGAAGGTCCAGCGCCGGTTCGCTGACCGCTGGTACGCCATGGCGGTCCTGCGCGCCCTGCACACGAAGATCGGCGACACCAAACCGGGGGGCGTGGTGGCCTCGGGAACGCTGCGCGGCGCCGCGGGCGGCACCCTCGTGCAACCGGGCGTTGGCCTCGTGCACGACACGAGAGATGATGTCATCGCCACCGAATCGGGCCGCTATCTCGAAGCGTCATTCTCGGTCGCCGACAAGTCGATCGGGTCGGACTTCTCCACGAACCGCATCCTGATTGATGGACGCGCATTCCGGCGCGTGGGCCGCGGAGTGCTCGCGGCACAGGCGTACGCGGAACTCAATAGCCGCTCTCCGTCGTTCGATCAGGAATCGCTCGTCGGCAGCGGCAGCGTTCTGCGCGGCTACCCGCGCGGCCGCTATCGCGATCACCGGCTGGCCGCTGCCCAACTTGAATGGCGCGCACCCATCTGGGGCCCGTGGCGCTACGCCATCTTCGGCGGCGTCGGTGGCATCGGACTCTCGACGGGCAACTTCGGTTCAGTCACGCTCCCCACCTACGGGGGCGGACTTCGCTTCCGCCCGTTCAAGGCCGAGCGCACCCTGCTGCGCCTCGACTACGCCCGCGGCCGCAGCGGCTCCAGTGGCATCTACATCTCCATCGACGAAGCCTTCTAGCTCGACCCATCGGAATCGGAATCCTGAATCCCGATCCTGTATCGTAATCCGTGATCCCTGTCCTAAATTCGAATCGTGTCCAACACGATTCGCGTCGTCAACGCTCGCCAGCACAACCTGAAAGGCATCAGCGTTGAGCTGCCGCGGCGCGCGATCACGGTGGTCACCGGCCCCTCGGGTTCAGGCAAATCGTCGTTCGCGTTCGACACCATCTACGCCGAAGGGCAGCGCCGATACGTCGAGTCGCTCTCGGCGTACGCCCGCCAGTTCCTCGACCGCATGCAGAAGCCGCTCGTGGATTCCATCGAGGGGCTCTCGCCCGCCGTCGCCATCGAGCAGAAGAACCCGGTGCGCACGTCGCGCTCCACCGTCGGCACCGCCACCGAGATCTACGACTATCTCCGCCTGCTGTGGGCACGCGTCGGTCGTACGTTGTGTCCCACGTGCGGCCGCGAACTGCGTCCCGACACGCCACAGGGCGCCGCCGACCACGTGCTTGCTCTGCCGGCCGACACTCGCATTCAGGTCACGTTTCCACTGCGCCTGTCCGACCTCGTATCGCACGCGGTGGCCGTCGAGAACCTGCGCGCCGAGGGCTTCGTGCGCGTCGTCGCCGATGGCGTCGCGTACCACGTTGACGATCTGAATGGAAAGAAACCCGACCTCACCAAGTGCGCCGAGGTGCTGGTCGTCACCGATCGTCTCACCGTCGATACCGCGTCGCGCTCACGCCTCACCGATGCCATCGAGACGGCCTTCCGCGAGGGCGATGGCGACTGCGTGGTGCTCGCCGAGGCGCCGCCCAGCCGACTCCGCTTCACCACCCGCTTCGAGTGCCCCGAGCACCATCTCCGCGCGCCGCATCCCACGCCGCAGCTCTTCTCGTTCAACAATCCGCGCGGCGCCTGTCCCACGTGCAACGGATTTGGCGCCACGCTGGAGTACGACCTCGCGCTCATCGTGCCGCACCCCGAACGCACGCTGCGCGATGGCGCCATCGACCCGTGGACCAAGCCGCGCTACGACAACAAGCGGCGCGCGCTCGCCGAGGCGTGCAAACGCGAGGGCATCCCGATGGACCGCCCGTGGCGCGATCTCGCCGACAGTCAGCGCGAGTTTTTGCTACGCGGCAAGGCCAAGGGCTTTCAAGGGATCGTGCGTCACCTGACCGCACTCGAGGAGAAGAAGTACAAGCAGTATATCCGCGTCTTTCTGCGGCAGTACCAGTCGGCGATGACGTGCACGGCGTGTCGCGGCGCCAAGCTGCAGCCGGAGGCGCTGAATGTGCGCATCGGTGGTAAGCACATCGCCGAGGTCACGGCGATGCCCGTGGAACTCCTCAACGCCTGGCTTGACGCGCTGGTGCTCACGCCCGCCGAGCAGGCCATCGCCGCCCACATCTGGCGCGAGGCGCGCGAACGCGTGCGCTTCCTCTGCGACGTGGGCCTCACGTACCTCACGCTCGACCGCGCCACTCGCACGCTTTCGGGAGGCGAAGCCCAGCGCATCGGTCTCGCCAACTCGCTGGGATCGCGCCTCGTCGATGCGCTGTACGTGCTCGACGAGCCGAGCATCGGCCTGCACGCGCGGGATATGGATCGCCTGCTGCGCTTGCTCGCGAAGCTGCGGGACGGCGGCAACACGGTGCTCGTCGTCGAGCACGATCTCGAGGCGGTGCGCGCCGCCGACTGGATGCTCGAACTCGGCCCCGAGAGCGGCGAGCGTGGCGGGCACGTCGTGTACAACGGACCCATCGCCGAAGCGGGCGCGAGTTCGCTGACGGGCCAGTACCTCATCGGCGCGCGCAGGATTCCGCTCCCCGACAAGCGGCGCACGCCCAAGCGCTGGATGACCCTCGAGGGTGCCCGCGCCCACAACCTGCGCGACATCGACTTTCGCGTGCCGCTCGGCCTGCTGACGGCCATCACCGGCGTCTCCGGCTCGGGCAAGAGCACGCTGGTGCACGACGTGTTCTACCACGCCCTCGAAGCCGCACTCACCGGCGAACACAGCGCGCGGCAGCACCTTGGCGAAACCGTGGGCGAGTTCCGCGCATTCAGCGGCAGCGAAGCCGTCGAGGCGGTGGTGCTCATCGATCAGGAGCCCATTGGGCGCTCGCCGCGCTCGAATCCCGTGACCTACGTGAAGGCGTACGACGAGATCCGGCGCATCTTCGCGGCACTCCCCGAGTCGCGGGCGCGACGCTACACGCCGGGCACGTTCTCGTTTAATGTGGCGGGCGGACGCTGCGAGAAATGCGAAGGAGCCGGCGCCATCGCGGTCGAGATGGTCTTTCTCGCCGATGTCTTCGTGCCGTGCGAGGAATGCGAAGGCCATCGCTTCAAGCCCGACGTGCTGGGCGTGAAGTACTTCGGCCGCAGCATCGTCGACGTGCTCGAGATGACGGTCGACGAGGCCATTCGGTTCTTTCCGTACGAGGAGAAACTCGGCCAGGCGCTGTGGCACATCCAGCAGGTCGGGTTGGGCTACCTGCGCCTCGGCCAGCCCGCCACGACACTCTCCGGCGGCGAAGCGCAGCGGCTCAAGATCGCACGTGAACTCGCGTTCTCTTCAAAGAAGGCTGGGCGCAAGCTCTATATCCTGGACGAACCCACCACCGGCCTGCATCTCGAGGACATTCGCAAACTGGCGTTCGTGCTCGACCAGTTGGTGGAAGCGGGTCACACCGTGGTGCTCATCGAGCACAACCTCGACGTCATCAAGCTCGCCGACTGGGTCGTTGATCTCGGTCCGGAGGGCGGCGACGGTGGCGGCAGAGTCGTGGCGACCGGCACGCCCGAGCAGGTAGCCGCGGTTGAGGCCTCTCACACCGGCCGCTGGCTGAAGGCCGTCTTGGCGCAATCGTGATCCAGATCCAGAGTCATGATCCGCAATCGAAATCCGTGATCCATTTCCTCAATCTCCCGCTTGAATTGAAGATTCAAGCGGGGTATTTTTAAGATTCCTTCCCGAGTAGCTCAGGGGTAGAGCAGGCGACTGTTAATCGCCGGGTCGGGGGTTCAAATCCCTCCTCGGGAGCTCTGGAAACCGCAACATCTGGTCGGTATGACAACGGGTTGGCCTCACGGCCAACCCGTTGTGCTTTTGTCGACCCGTACCGCGATCGCCGGCGGTTTCCTCTCTTCTACGCGGGCCGGCTCGGGAGCCGATCCACCGCCGCTTTCAGATCGGACAGACGCACGGGCTTGTTCAGCACGGGCTGTCCCTGCGTGGCCAGAAAATCCTGGATGTCGCTGCGGAACGCCCCGCCCGTGATGAAGATGACGCGCTCGGCCAGCGACGGATCGCGGCCCATCAACTCAAGGTAGAAGCGCTGGCCTCCCCCGTTGGGCATCACGACATCGGAGATGATGGAGTCGTAGTGCCGCCCAGCCTTGGCGAGGCCCTCATCCACGGAGCCCGCCGTGTCGACGTCAAACGCCTTCCCCAGATAGCGCGCCATCGCCATTCGCACCAACTCGTCGTCGTCGACGAGGAGTACGCGCGGCTTTGGCTTTGGCCCAGGCGCGGGCGAGCCGGTCGTTGCATCAGCCGGCCCCGTGCCGGCCGTCTCGGCGAGTTGCTCCGGTGCAAGCAGGTCAATGACTCGTATCGCGCCCGTCACGCGCGCGACGCGGGCAATGTCGGGCAGTCGGCGCGCTCCGCTGGACTCGGGCTCGCCACTCAGGCGCAGCCGGATGCACGCTTCGGTGCCCACGCCCACGATGGAGCGCAGCTCCAGCGCACCACCCATCGATTCCACCAATCCGCGAGCGACTGGCAATCCGAGTCCGCTCGAATGCCCGATTTCCTTCGTCGTGAAGAACGGCTCGAAGGCGCGTTCCACGATCTGGTCCGGCATGCCGACGCCGTTATCGCGCACTACCAGCGACACGGTGTCCTCCTTCACGAATGCGAGCACCGACACCGCGCCCGGCCGGCCATCCGGCACGGCTTCGACCGCGTTCGTCACGAGCGCGGCGATTGCCTCGACGATCGCCGTGGACATGCCGAATACCCAGAGCCCGCGGTCGATCGACGTGATCACGTCGACGTCGGGGCGCGAACTGTCCCGCGCCGCCGACACCGCCGCGTTCACTGCCTTCGCCAGGTGCGTGCTTGGCAGCGGGTGGTCGGAGCTCTCGGCACCCCCGGCCATCGCGCCAAACTGCCGGACGATGCGCGTCACGCGGTCCACGGCGGCCAGCGAGATGTCGATGCACGCGCCAAGTTCGGCCATCCCGCCATGGCGCATGATCTCCAGGCGTGCGTCATCGAGACTGGCCTTGATGGCCGCCGCCGGATTGTTGAGCTCGTGTGCGATGCCCGCTGCCAGGCGGCCGACCACGGCCATCCGCTCCGATCGCGACAGTTCATCGGTGCGATGCGCCAACTCGCGCGTCCGCTCGGCGACGCGCTCTTCCAGGTCGACCCGGAGCGAGTTGAGCGCCGAGCGATCCTCCGCGATGTCACGGACGATCGCGGCCGCGAACACCAGCGCCGCAACGAAGATGCCCTCGTTCAGGAGGTACGGCGCCGGTGACAGATCGCTCACGACGAGCACGTCGGACGCCGCCGCCGCCGCGAGCACGCCGAACGCGGTGAGGAAGTACGCGGCGCGCGGCACGCCGCGGCGCCACTCGACGAGCATGCGCGCCATGATGGCAACGAGCGAGCCGACGAGCACGCCGAACACGACGTAGCCGAATGGGGTCGGCGTCGTGTCGTAGTAGGTGCTCCCGGAGAGCGCGATCAGACGCGGCGTGATGTCGGCCGTGTAGAGCAGGCCGGGGAACAGGCTGGTGAGCGACGCGGCCACGAGCGCGCCGAACATCAGCCGGTACGCCCAGTGCCGGTCGAATCCCCGAGCGCGTGCGATATGACGGGTCGCGCTGATCAGGAAGATGCCGCTGATCGCGATGGTCGAGCTCGCGAGGTACGACCGGGTCGCGGCAGAAATCCCCGGGACATACCCGAGCCCGTCAACGAGACCGTACCCGCCGGCGGCAATAAAGAGGTGCGACGGCAGCGCCGAGTTGCGCGCGCCCGAGGTGCGGCTCAGCGCGTACGCAAACGCGCCGATGGCGAGCGAAACTGTCGCGAGGAAGAAACTAATAAAGAGCATCGAGGGCGTGCCGGGGGCCGAAGGGGGATGCTCTGAGTATCGGGCGCTCGGCCGCTCGTATTGAGGTAAGTAATAATCCTCTTTTCTCCCACGCGACAACTCCGAAGCCCTGACTGCGGGCGAAGCACCAGACCGGTATTCTCCGCGCGGTCCCGGTGCGGGCTACAATGGGCCCGCACCGCGTTCCCCACTTCGAGACCGCCCCGCGCGGCCGAGGCGGCCACCATGCGTCCTGTCTCGTTTCACGCCACCCCACGCACGAGGTGATCGCTATGCGCACGTCCCGTATCCTGCTGCCCGCGGTGTTCGCTGTTCTTGCACTCTCAGCCTGCAGTTCAGCGGCGGACTCCGGCGCCGCTGCTGCGGACGCGGCGCCGGCGGCCGGCCAGGCCAATGTGCAGGACAACGAGTCGGTGAAGGATGTCGTCAAGATTGCGGTGGCGTCGAAGGACCACACCACGCTCGTCGCCGCGCTGCAGGCCGGTGACCTCGTGAACTCGCTCGCCAACGCCGGGCCATTCACTGTCTTTGCGCCGACGAACGCCGCGTTTGACAAGCTCCCCAAGGGGACCGTGAATGATCTCCTCAAGCCGGCGAACAAGGAAAAGCTGCGCCTCGTGCTCCAGCACCACGTCACCACCTCGGCGCTCGACCTCGACCAGTTCAGCGACGGCCAGGTGGTCTCGATGGCGGACGGCACGAACGCCACGATCCACAAGCAGGGCGCCGACACGTTCATCAATGCGGCCAAGATCATCGCCTCGGTCCGCGGTTCCAATGGCATGGTGCACGTGATCGACGCGGTGCTGCTGCCGTAGGCGCCATCGAGCAGGCACAGAAGGCGGCAGCGCGCGCGCTGCCGCCTGATCGCGTGTCAAGTCGTTTTCTGCCGGCGAGTGTTGTATTCTCTCCCCCATGCGGATCCTGCACGTCCTGAACCACGTTGATCGCGTCGGCAACGGCATCGTGCACGTCGCCGTGGATCTCGCGTGCGTGCAGGCGCGCGAGGGACACGACGTGTGGGTGGCCTCGGTGGGCGGCGCGTACGAGGGGCTGCTGGCTCGGCACGGCGTGCGCCACGTGCGCATTGATCAGGCCCGGCGGCCGCTCACGCTCTGGCGCGCCGCGCGCGCGCTGCGCGCCCTGCTCCGCGACGAGCGCATCGACATTGTGCACGCGCATATGGTCACGGCCTATCTGCTCGCACGCGTGCTGCGCGTTGGAGCGAAGTGGCGCCTGGTCGCGTCCGTGCACAACGAGTGGCAGCGCAGTTCCACGCTTATGGGCGGCGCCGACCGCGTCATCACGATGAGTGAGGACGCCGTCACCCGCCTCTCGGCGCGCGGCATGCCACGCGATCGGCTGCGCGCGGTGCGCAACGGCACCGTCGGGAGTCCGCGATTGGCGGACGCGCCGCAGGACGCCGTGCAACTCAGCCAGCCCGCCATCGTCACCGTCGCCGGGATGTACGAGCGAAAAGGCATCGCGGATCTCATCGCCGCCTACGACCTCATCGCCGCCGGGCACCCGACCGCTCACCTGTATCTCGTGGGAGACGGCCCCGACCGTGCGCGCTTTGAAGCGCAGGCCCGCGCGCTGGTGGCGCACGATCGCATCCACTTCGAGGGGTTCCGCGCCTCTCCCCGCGCCTACCTGCGTGCCGCCCGTGTGTTTGTCCTGGCGTCGCACGCCGAGCCCGGCGGGCTTGTACTCCCCGAAGCACGCGACTGTGGCTGTGCGATCATCGCGACCGCGGTGGACGGTTCGCCCGAACTGCTCGACGGCGGTCGCGCCGGCGTGCTCGTGCCGCCGCGGGACGCCGCCGCGCTCGGCGCCGCCATCACGCGTCTGCTTGACGATGCCGCCGAGTGCGATCGCTGGCGCACCGCCGCGGGCACGAATCTCGAATGGCTGCGCATCGAACGGCAGCACGAGGAAACGCTCGCCGTCTATCGCGACGCGCTCGCGCGCTAGTCGCGCCGGAACTCGCCAGACGATCGCAGCGGCGACGAAAAGAAGTCCGCGATCTCGGCTGGCAGCGCGAGGCCCCAGAGCACGCGTCCGTCGGGACGCACGAGCCGCGGCACGCCGCCGAGCCGTCGCGTCACCCAGTCCATCTCCCACTCATCCGCGAGACGATGACCGAGCGGACCATCGAGATCGACCCAGCCCGGGACACCGGCCCACCCGGCCACGCTGTTGATGACCGCCGGATCCGAGATGTCCTCGCCGCGCATCCACAGCGCGGTGCCCAGCGCCTTGCGAAACGCGGCCGCGCGCGGGGCATGCTGCCGGTGCACCGCGGCGACCGCCGCAATCGGACGCCGCGTGTTCGGCTTCACGGGCGGCGCCGTGATGTTCACTTCCTGCGCCTCCCGGCGCACGACGTCCACGTCGTCCTCGAGCGCGCGCATCACGCGCCGGTCGCCGAGGCGTGGCGGCACCGGCAGCGACGGATCGTGCTGCACGCCGCGCCAGTCGCAGCGCTCCATCATGCCAAGCGCCTCGAGCCGCGCCGACAGCGCAAAGCTGAAGGGGCAGTTCAGATCCGCGTAAAGCAGCGCGGTGAAGGTCACGGCTCCGGCCGGCGCCCGCCGCGCGCGGGTGGCGTGCCCGCGCCAGCGAGTGCGTTCCAGTGCACCATCGCGTTGAAGGCCATCGCCCACGCCCCCTGCGTCTGCCAGCGCCAGAAGGGACGCGTCGCGAAGAGCACAACGTGGCCATTGCCAACCGGCGCATCGATCACCGCGGCCTTGCCCGCCAGTTCGCTGCCACCGTTGAGCTGACCGGAGATGAGCAGCGAATCCGCCGTCTCGTGGAATCGCACGATCACGCGGGGCTGCGTGCGGCGCAGCGCGGCCGCGTACGCCGGATCCACGTTGTCGCCTCCGGCACCGCCGCCGCCACCGCCGCCGCCACCACCGCCCGGGCCAAAGCCACCGCCTGCCTGCAGCAGCGGCGCGTTGCTGAAGAAGAGCGGGAACTGCTTGTCCTCGTAGCCATACAGAATCGGGCTGTCGGCCGTCACCACCTGTGAACGGAAGACGCCGCCGCGTGCCTGCAGCGCGCGCGATTCCACGACGCTTACGCCGCTCGTGAACTGCATGCTCACCGGCAGATTCACGCTTCCGCCCTCGACGAGCAGCATGCCGCCGCGATCGACGAACTTGCGAAGCGCGAGCACGCCGTCCATGCCGATGCCTTCTCGCACATCATCGGTCTCATCCACTTCGCCGAGGTTCGGCGTCGCCGCGCTCTTCTTCCACGGAATCGCCGGCCCGATCTTCGGGCGGCCGTTCACGAGCGTGTTGAGGTTGCCGGAGTTGGGATACACCACCACGTCGAACTTCTCGAGCACGCCCGCCTGCTTGAACTTCTGGTCGGCGAGAATGGTGTACGGCACACCGAGTTTGTCGAAGGTGATGCGCACCCACCCTTCCTCCTGCGTGCTGCTCCACGAGTGCGCCAGCGCAATGCGCGGCAGCTGCACCGCATGCTGCTTGACCGTCACGCTCGCGACCGCCACGGCCTTGGCGCCCAGCGCGGTAATGGCCGCACGCGCCGCCGGTGCGTCGCTCACCAGCCACGTGCCCACCGGATACGTCAGCCCGTCGATGACGAACGCCGAGTCGGCCACCGACACCGCCGAGGGTGCGACCTTGAAGGGCAGGATCGCCGACCGCCAGTCACCGAGATGCTTGACGACCAGCGTGGCGCCGCTGCCCGACACCGCGCCGGCAACCGACGCGTCGGCCGTCAGCATCGTCATCGGCTTCGCGAAGATCGTCGAGTCCTGCACCTTCAGCGTGGTCACGTGACGCAGCAAGTCAAGCGTCCAGCCCGTGTCGTCGTACGGGTTCGGATCTTCGGGCTTGAACTTCTGGATGGCCAGCACGGTGCGCGGGAAGAGCGCGTTGGGCTGGTCGAGCCGCACAATCCAGTCGCCGCCCTTCACTGCCACGTCCTTGCCGCCGTCCTTGAACGTGAAGTCGCCATTCGCCGATTGCACTTCCGCTCCCTGCAAGCGGAACAGATTCACGAGATCCGCCGCTTCGGCCGCGTGACGCTGGCCGCGCGGAATCACGAATGCGTACAGCGGGCCGCGCTGGCCGCGCCGCACGGTGTTCTCGTTCTTCGCGACATTGTTGGCGACAAACGTCTCACGATGGTCGGCGACGTACTTGAGGGCGACGAGCAAGCCGGACTGCTGGTAATTCTGGTTGGAGCGGATGCACCACTTCACGCCGTTCACCGGCGGGTTCGAGCGGTCCCACGTGCGCGACGTGGCCGTCGCCGGCAGCCGCACGTTGTTGATGCAGTCGGCACCGCTCGACGTGTACGTCTCGTAGAAGCGCCCCGCCGCGTTATGCAGGTTCGCGATCGCGTTCTGGTAGTTCGCCGCCCAGCCGTCGTAAAACGTGTGCGTCCAGACGCCCGGCAGGCCGCGCCGCGTCAGTTCGGTGATCTCCTGATAGGCGAGCGTGTGCCACTCGTCGATCGTGAGCGGGTCGAACTCGTCGTTGTAGGGGCCGGTCCCCGTGCTCGTGTACAGGAATGGCACCGACTCGTGCAGGTCGTGCGTGATGGTCGGGCGCCACTCGAGAAACGTCTTGAGCCAGTTGCGCGTGAGGTTCAGCGACACCACCATGCCGTCGCGGTTGTTGTCGTGCGCCACGTACTTGCCCCAATAGGGCAGACCGCCCATCTGCTGCGCCGTGATCTTCAGGGCCTTCTGCTGGTTGTACCAGTCCACCTCGTGGTCGCGCCCATCGACTTCGAACACCGGGTTGATCATCACGATCACGTTCTTTCGGATGGCCCGGAAGTAGTCGCTTTCATCGACCGCCAGCCGATACAGCAGTTCCATCGTCATGTCCGGGCTCCCCGTTTCGGGGGAGTGGATCGACGCGCTGATGTAGTAGATGGGTTTGGCTTCCTTGATCAACTGCGCGCGCTCGGCCGCCGTGATGCCGCGCGGATCGGCCATGCGGTTGGTCATCCGCTTGAAATCGTCGAGCCGCTTGATGGTCGCCTCGTCACCCACCACCGCCACGATCATCTCGCGCCCGAGCTCAGTCTGGCCCATCGAGTACACCTTCACGCGCGGCGATTTCTCAGCGACCGTGCGGAAATACTTGTAGATCTCCGCCGAGCTTCCGAGCTTGCCGATGGTCCCGGGCACGTAGCCCAGCACGGCCAGTGGCGTCGGCACCGTCTTCGATGCGGGCAAGTGATCCACCAATTCCGTCGTGAACGTGTAGTTCGGATCCGTCGGGGTGAGTTCGCGGATCTTCGCCGTGTAGGCAGCGTCGATGGGTTGCTGGGCGCCGGCAACAGCGGCGGAGACCGCCAGCGCGGCGAGAAAGCGACGGAACATGGGAGGCACCGGTGGAGTTCGGCGGGACGCGGCGGACACCCTAAAATACGCGGCGGCTCGCCAGACTGCTCGGGCACGCCAGCTTTCGGATTCAGCCGCGGCCGTTGCATCTTTCTGTCATGTCAAACCAGCCGCTGGTCGGCGTCATCATGGGAAGCGCGTCGGACTACGAGCACCTCGCTCCCGCCTGCGAGATGCTCGAGCAGTTCGGCGTCCCCTTCGAAAAGGCCGTCGTCTCGGCGCACCGCACGCCTGACTGGATGTTCGAGTACGCATCAAGCGCCGAATCGCGCGGCTTGATGGTCATCATCGCCGCCGCCGGCGGCGCCGCGCACTTGCCCGGCATGGTCGCCGCCAAGACGCTCGTGCCCGTGCTGGGCGTTCCCGTCCCCGCCACCGCACTCAACGGTATCGACGCGCTGCTCTCCATCGTGCAGATGCCGGCGGGCATCCCCGTCGGCACCTTGGCCATCGGGAAGCCCGGAGCAACCAACGCCGGCATCCTCGCCGCTGAAATCGTGGGCACGCGCAATCCGGAAGTGCGCGACCGCATTCGGGCGTGGCGCGAGCAGCGCGCCGCCGCCGTGCGGGAGCAGAAACTGCCGTGAGCCTCATTCTGCCGGGCTCCACCATCGGCTTTCTTGGGGGCGGTCAGCTGGGACGCATGGCCGCGATGGCCGCGCGCACGATGGGTTACGACGTCCACGTGCTCGATCCCGACACGCACTGTCCCGCGCGGCCAATTGCAACGCGCGTGATCACCGCGCCGTGGGGCGACATCGACGCCGCTGCGCGGCTGGCCGAAGGTGCTGACGTCGTCACCATCGAAATCGAGCAGATTCCGCTCCCCGCCCTCGAAGCAGCCGAGCGGCACGCGCCGCTCCGGCCAGGCCCGAGCGTGCTGTGGACCGTGCAGGATCGCGCGCGGCAGAAGGAATGGCTGCGCGACCACGGCTTTCCGGTGGGTCCCTTCGCCGTGGTGCACACGGCCGAGGAGACCACGACCGCCGTGCGCGCGCTCGGGGCGAGCATCATCAAGTCCACGCACGGCGGATACGACGGACGCGGCCAGGCACGCGTGACGAGCGCGGACGCGGCCGCGGCTGCCTTTGATGGCATCGGCGCACCGGTCTGCGTGACCGAGCAGTTCCTGTCGCTCACGGCGGAACTCAGCGTGATGGTTGCGCGCACGCCAAGCGGCGAGATGCGCGCCTATCCGCCGGCGCGCAATCATCACACGCAGGGCGTGCTCACGTGGTCGGTGATTCCCGGCGGATTCGAGGACGCCGTGGTCGAGCGCGCCACCGAGATTGCGTGCGGCATCGCCGAACAGCTGAACGTCATTGGGCTCATCGCCGTCGAGCTGTTCCTGCTCGAGGACGGTGCGCTCTGCGTCAACGAACTCGCGCCGCGCCCGCACAACACGTATCACCACTCGGAGCGCGCGTGCATCACCAGTCAGTTCGAGCAGCTCGTCCGCGCCGTCTGCGGCTTGCCGCTTGGGGACACGGAGGTCGTGCGCCCGGCGGCCATCTACAATCTCCTCGGTGAACTCTGGACCGGCCCGCACGCGCCGGATGTCGCGGGCGTGCTCGGACTGCCGGGCGTGCGCGTGCACTTGTACGGCAAGCGTGACGCCCGGCCCGGCCGCAAGATGGGCCACCTGTCGGCCTGCGGCGCGAGCAGCGACGCCGCGCTCGAGCGCGTCGTCGACGCGTACCGCAGGCTCTCGATCAGCACCGCTGGCGACTGAGGATGCCGGTTCAGCGCCCGACGTTTCGCACGCTGGATGCCTTCGAGTGCGCCGCGCTGATGGGGATGCACCACGTCGGGCGCCTCGCGTTCAGCTTTCGCGACAAGGTGGACATTGAGCCTATCCACTACGCGTGGTCCGACGGGTGGATCTATGGCCGCACCGCGGACGGCAGCAAGCTGCGCGCGCTGGCGCACAATCGCTGGGTGGCGTTCGAGATCGACGAAGTGAACGCGCTCTTCGACTGGCGCAGCGTCGTCGTCAAAGGCTCGCTCTACATCCTGTCACCCACCGACGACGGCCCGCTGCACGGGGAGTGGGATCACGCCATCGCGCTGCTGCAGCGCGTCATTCCGGGCGCATTTACCGAGGATGACCCCACGCCGGAGCGCGCCGTGGTCTTTCGCATTCACGCCGACCACATCACGGGTCGCGCCGCGTCACCCTAGAAGGCCAGCGGGGCCAGCGGGGCCAGCGGCCGCAGCGCGCCTTCAGCGTGCCGCGGCCGCCGCTATTTCGGCGCCCGGCCATAGCGCTTCAGGATCTCCCGCACCTTGTCGAGCGGGATCGCCTCGACGGTGTGGCCATTCCCCGTGACGCTCGTCGCCTGGAAGAGCGAGTTGTAGATCGCCTCCTCCGTTGCTTCCACGACGGCCTCGAAAACGCCCGACGCGTCTTCGTTGCCCAGTTCCGTCGTTTGCAGGCGCGGCGCATTGAATGCCCGGCGCACGTCCTTGGCGGTGGAGAACGCAATCACATAGTCGCCGCTCCCGTTCGATGCGGACGAACCGGTGCGGCCGAGCCCCATCATCGCCCGCGATGCCACGCGCTTGAGGTTGCGATCGCTCAGCGGCGCGTCCGTCGCCACCACCATCATGATCGAGCCGTCACCGCCGTCGCGCGATAGCGCGTCCTTGAACGCGTATTGGCCAAGCTCCTGTCCGACGGGCGCGCCCGCCACTTGCAGCACGCCGCCAAAATTCGTCTGCACGAGCACGCCCACGGTGTAACCGCCCAGTGACCTTGGCAGCACGCGTGACGAGGTGCCGATGCCGCCCTTCCACCCGAAGGCCACCGTGCCGTGTCCGGCGCCCACACTGCCCTCGGCGACCACGCCGCTCGCCGCGCCGTCGAGCGCTTGCCGCACCTGCGCGGCAGTGACGGGGCGCGCGCGGATGTCGTTGAGTCCGCCATCGTTGGTCTCGCCCACCACCGGGTTGATTGACCGTACGCGCTCCATGCCCGGCTTTTCCAGCATCCATTCGGTCAGGGCGTCCGCCGCCTTCCAGACGCAGAGGGTGCAGGTGAGCAGGATGGGCGTTTCGAGTTCACCCAGTTCATTCGCCTGCGTCGAGCCAATCAGCTTGCCGAAGCCGTTGCCCACCCAGATCGCCGCCGGCACCCGATCGAGATACGCGTTGCCCTCGTGCGGCAAAATCGCCGTGATGCCAGTGCGAACGTTTGCCCCCTCGGTGACCGTGACGTGCCCAACGCGCACGCCGGCGACGTCGGTGATGGCGTTGTTGGTTCCGGGCGCAAAGACGCCGGGCGCAACGCCGAGGTCGCGGGCACGCGCCCGCTGGGCAGTAAGCGAGTTCGTCATGGCGACGCAGAGAAGAACGGCGAGAAGAGCACGCATTGAGTTTGGTGTTGAATCTGGACGCAGCGGGTCGTAGGCGCTTCTACAGCATACCACGAATGACGCGTATGACACGGATTCACGCGAATGATCTCAGATACAATCCCTGATTCGGGAAACGGTAACCGCGATCGCAGGTGCAGTTCCCCCAAGCGGTTGCTTGATCCGTGTCCATCCGTTCAATCCGTGTCATCCGTGGTAGTCTGTTGAAGCTGCCATGCACAAATGCCTCCAGAGAAACTGGTGCAAGGCCCGCCAAGCGTCTATCGTCAGGGTGCGCGTTCCCCGTCTGACTGCCGCCGTCGGTCCCTGCCGCCACACCCGTGCCCCTTCTTCCGCTCATCGGCCATACCGCCCTCTGCGATCGCTTCGCCGCGCAATTCGCGGCCGGACGATTGCCGGCTTCGATACTGCTCCACGGCCCTGAAGGCGTGGGCAAGCAGCGCCTGGCGCTCTGGATCGGCCAGATGCTGCTCTGTACCGGTGAGTCCAAGCCGTGCGGCGAATGTCAGGGCTGCCGCTATGCGCTCGAAGGCCAGCATCCCGATCTGCGCTGGATCTTCCCTCGCCCCAAGCTCTCCAACGATCCCGGCCCCGAGGATGTCAAGGAGGATCTCGATCAGACCGTCGCTGATCGCCTCAAGGCTCAGGGCCTGTATAAACGGCCCGGCGGCAGCGAGGGGATTTACGTGTATGTCGGCCGCCTGCTGGTGCAGCAGGCCGCGCTCTCGCCCGCCATCGCTCGTCGCAAGGTCTTCATCATCGGTGACGCGGAACGCATGGTCCCGCAGGCCTCCAGCCCCGAGGCCGCCAACGCGTTCCTCAAGCTCCTCGAGGAACCGCCGGCAAACACCACGTTCATCCTGACATCCAGCGAACCCGCGTCCCTGCTGCCGACGATACGCTCGCGCGTCGTCGCGTTTCGCGTGCCGCGGCTCAGCGACGCCGAGATGCGCCGCTTCCTCGCTCAGCCCGCCGTCCGCGAACGACTCGGCGCCGGCGGCAGTGACGAGGAGCGCCTCCGCATGTGCGACGGCGCACCTGGCCGGCTCCTCGCGCACGACGAGCAGGCCGCCGTATTCGCCCGTGCGCGCGCTTTCATCGAGGCCGCGCAGGGCGGTCGCGATCGCTGGCTGCGTGCGGCGTTCGGCCAGGGCGGCAAAGGAGCGCGCGGGGCATTTTCCGATGTGCTCGATGCCGTCAGCGTGCTGCTGCACGAGCGTTCGCGAACGGCAGCCGCGGCCGGACACGATCAGGCCGCGCTCGCCGCGGCGCGCGCCATGCGCGCCGTCGAAGAGGCAAAGGCGGCAACCCAACAGAACGTTTCGCCGCAGCTGCTCAGTGCGCGCCTGATGCGCGAACTCTCACACCTCGGCGCATGAGCGACTTGTCACACGTCAATCGCGCCGGCGAAGCGTCGATGGTGGATGTCTCGGCCAAACCGGCCACCGCGCGTACCGCACGCGCCGCCGGGCGCATTCGCATGTCGGCTGCGGCACTGCGGGCCATTCGCGACAACGCGCTGGCCAAGGGCGACGTGCTCGCGGTCGCGCGCGTCGCCGGCATTCAGGCCGCCAAGCGCACAGCCGATCTCATCCCGCTCTGCCACCCGCTGCCGCTCACCGATGTGCAGGTGCGGTTCACGCTCGATGACGCACTGCCCGGCATTCTGTGCGAAGCCGAGGCGCGCACGGTCGCGGCGACGGGCGTGGAAATGGAAGCCGTCACCGCCGTCGCGATTGCGCTCGTGACCGTGTACGACATGGCCAAGAGCGTCGACAAGGGCATGCAGATCGAGGGTGTGCGCCTGCTCGAGAAGAGCGGCGGCAAGTCCGGCACCTGGCGCGCGCCGGAGTCAGCGGCGCCCTAGCGGGGCGGAGACTTCTCGGCTGGTTTCTTCGTTGCCGTGCCGGTCTTTGCAGCGCCCGCCTTGGCAGCGCCCGCCTTGGATGCGCCGGACTTCGCTTTCTTCACGCTCTTCCCGGCGCCGGCGCTTGCTGCGCCCGATTTCGCTCCGCCCGATTTCGCCGTTGCCGCCTTCGCCGCACCACTCTTCGCCCCCGACGCGGCGCGCCCCGACACCACGAGCGTCTGTCCCGGCGTTACCCGCTCGCTCGTGAGGCCGTTCAGCTTCATCAGCGTCGGCACGCTCACGCCGTACTTCGTCGCGATCCCCGAGAGCGATTGGCCGTTCGTCACCTTGTGACGTTTGACGCCGCCGCCGCGCCGCGGAAAGCGCTCGATCGACGGATTCGGGATGTCGCGCGCGAGCGCCGCCACGTCGCGCCGCGGCACCAGGATGTCCTGCCCCGCGCGCAGCGCCCCACTCTTGAGTCTCGCCGCCTTCGGGTTGTACCACGCGAGCTGCTTCGCCGTGATGCCGTGCGCCTTGGCGAGCGACTGCATCGTCTGGCCCTTCTTGCTCTCGACGCGGAGCAGCGCGCGCCGCTCGTCGGCATCAAGGGCGCTAAACCGTTCATCAAAATCGGCGGAGCGCCCCGCCGGAATGCGCACCCACATCGAGTCGGAAGGCGGCGTCATGCCGCGCAGGAGATGCGGATTCAGTTCCGATACCACCGCGCCCTCGACGCCCAGCGCGTTCGCCACCGCGGCCAGCGGCGTGCCGCCGCGCACGCGCACCGAGTCATAGCTGTACGGCGGCAGCGAATCGACGTGCACCCCATAACGAAGCGGCTCTTCACCCACGAGCGCCGCGGCAATGATCTTGGGCACGTAGTCACGCGTTTCGGGGCGGAGATAGTTCTTCTCCGAGAGCGCGAAAAACCGGTCCTCACCTTCCACGCCATCGAGCGCATCTGCATACCGGGCCAGCCCGCGTGCGACTCGCCCGTCGCCCCCGTTGTAGGCGGCCGCGGCCAGGTAGAGCGAGCCGAACTTGTCGCGCAGGCCCAGCAGCAGGCGCGCCGCGGCCTCGGTGGAACGCACCGGATCACGGCGCTCGTCCACCCACCAGTCCACGCGCAGCCCCATTCCGCGCCCCGTGCTCGCCATGAATTGCCAGAAACCCACCGCCGCGGCGCGCGAGTACGCATGCGGGTTGAACCAGCTCTCGACGAGTGCCAGATACGTGAGGTCCTCGGGCAGGCCCACGCGGCGCAACCGATCGCGAATCATCGGGCCGTATCGAGTCTGGCGCTGCAGCGCGATCGCAAACACCTCCTTCACTCGGCCGCTGAAGATGCGCACATAGTCTTCCACGCGTTTGCGCGTCTCGTACGAATGCACGTCGATGTCCCATACCGGCGCGCCCGGTGCGACCGCGCTGTCCGCGACCGGCGGCGCTTCGCCATTGCCAAAGACGCGGGTTGACTCGCGCGACACGTCCGCCGCCGACACGCTGTCGCCGACGGGGCGCGGCGTACCGGGCGGCAAGGAGGGACGCGCCGGCGCCGGACGCACCGTATCCCGCACCGCCGAACCGCCCGAGATCCGCGAGACGTTCGTCACCATCAGGACGCCGCCGCTCGCTGACCCTTGCCGCGTCGCTGCCGCCGCCGAGGCGGTCGCGGCCGGCGCCGTCGCTGGCGCCGCAGTTGGCGCCGCCGATGGCTTAACGAGCGGTGCCGCCTCGCGTCGCGACGTCGCGTGTACGCACGCACTCGCAAACATGGCGGCCACGAGCACGGAAAAGTCAGGGCGACGCATCCGTGTAACCTACCCCGCCGGCCCCGCGGCGCATATACTCGCGATATGCGCCGCTTCCTCGCTATTCTCACCCTCGGCTGTGCGTCCGCCTGCGCTTCCATCACCGGCCGGCACGCGCCATACGCCTCCCCCGCAGCCCTCGCCGCGCTGCGCGCCACCATTGAACAGCGCATCGCCGCCGTGCCGGGTGCGCAGGCCGCCATCTGGCTGCAGGACCTCGCGACAGGCGACACGCTAGCCATCAACGCCGCGGCGTCGTTTCACGCGGCAAGCACCATGAAAGTGCCGGTGATGATCGAGCTCTTCCGCCGCGCCGACGCCGCTACGATTTCGCTCGACAGCGCGGTCCCGCTGCGCAATCAGTTCACGTCGATCGTCGACGGTTCGCCGTTCGCGCTGAATGCCGGCGACGACTCGGATTCCTCACTGTACTTGAAAGTCGGCCAGCGCGTCTCGCTGCGCGAGCTCAACGAGCACATGATCACGCGCTCCAGCAACCTCGCCACCAACGCGGTCATCGAACTGCTCGATGCCCGCACGGTGAACAGCACCGCGCACGCGCTTGGCGCCTCCACCATCCAGGTGCGCCGCGGCGTGGAAGACACCAAGGCCTTCAACGCCGGCCTCAACAACACCACGTCGGCGCGCGACCTCGGCGTGCTGATGGCAGCCCTCGCGCAGGACCACGCGGCGTCCAGGCGCGCCTGCGAAGCGATGCGCGCGATCTTGCTGAAGCAGGAATTCAATGAGGAGATTCCCGCGGGACTGCCCAAGGGAACGCCCGTGGCGCACAAGACGGGATGGATCACCGCAACCACGCATGACGCCGCCATCATCTACCCGCCGCGGCGGCCGCCCTACGTGCTGGTCATTCTCACTCGTGCGATTCCCGAACGCGCCGTCGCCCAGAAACTCATGGCCGGCATCTCACGCGATGCGTGGCAGGTGATGACTAGCCGCTGACGGCACGCCGCCGCGCCCCTTCGCGCTCTTCTGGCTTCGCGGCCGCTCCTAACGAGTCGCGGGCAGCGCCACAAAGAACGCCGCGCCCTCGCCCACCGCGCTCTCCACCCAGATGCGCCCGCCGTGCGCTTCCACGATGCCGCGCGCAATTGAGAGGCCGAGCCCCGAGCCGCTCTTGTTCGCACTGCGCTTGCGCGTGTAGTAGCGCTCGAAGATGCGCGGCAGCTGCTCCGCGGGGATGCCGCTCCCCGTATCGCGCACGGTCAGCAGCACTTCGTCGCCCGTATCGCGCACCGTCACTGACACCGTGCCGCCGCGCTCCGTGTACTTGAGGCTATTGCCCAGCAGGTTCGTCAGCACCTGAATGAGACGCGCCGCGTCGCCGTGCACCGCCGGCACGCCTTCCGCCACCGACGACGTCAGCAGCACGCCGCGCTGTTGCGCCTGCGGGCCCACCATCGCCAGCGCCTGGCGCACAATCGGCCCCACCTGCTCCGTGCGCCGCTCCACCGAGAGCTTGCCCACCTCGATGGTCGACACATCGAGCAGATCCTGAATCAGACGCGACATCCAGTCGGCCGAGTTCCCGATGGCTTGCATCAGGTGCCGCTGCTCCAGCACGTCCGTCGGCGGCGCCTCCAGCAGCGCCGCGGCGCACAGCCGAATGGCCGCCAGCGGATTGCCAAGGTCGTGCGACACGACGCTGAGCACGTCCTCGCGCGCACGCGTGGCGCGCTGCGCCATCGTGTACAACCGCGCGTTGTCCAGCGCGTACGCGGCGCGCGTCCCGAGCGCTTGCGCCAGCGCCACCTGGTCGGGCGTGAACGGCGCTTTGCTCACACGGAACAGCGTCAGGGCGCCAAGCACGTGATCACGCGCGATGAGCGGAACGAACAGCGCCGACTTCGCGTTCATCGCCTTCAACCGCCCCAGCTCCGCCGGCGTCTCGGTGTGCCCCTCGAGCCAGTCGTCGGAGATGTTCGCCACCACTTCTACCTTCCGCCCGCGCATCGCGTCGATCGCGCGCCACGGGCTGTCCCACGTCAGGACGTCGCGGGCCAGCACTTCCAGCGCCGCCTGCAGGCCCGCGTCCTCACTCTTGCTCGCTTGCCGCTGCCACGTGCCGTCGGGGCCGACGACGTCCACAATGCACGCCTCGGCGAGATACGGCACCGGCACGTTGGCCAACCCCTGCAGCGTGCGCCCCACATCGAGCGAGGTGCCGAGCAGTCCGCCCGCGTCGGAAAGGAACTTCTCGTTGCGCTCGCGCAGCGTGCGTTCCGTGATGTCGCGCAGCACCACCGTGTAGATGGGGCCATGCCGCGTCTCGAGCCTCGAAATGGACGCCTCGGCCGGAAACTCGATGCCGTCCTTCCGCACCCCGTAGATCTCGCGGCGCTCGGCCATCCGGCGCGCGCGCTCGGCGCCGCGACGAAATCCCTCAACATGTGTGCCATGCGCGCCGCGGTACCGTTCGGGCATCAGGTCGGCGAGCGGACGCCCCACAACTTCCTCGGGCAAATACCCAAACACCTGCGACGCGCCCTGATTGAAATGCAGGATGTGCTGCGACGACGAGACCACGATGATGGCGTCCGCGGCGATGTCCAGGATACTCGCGAACAGCGCATCCGGTGCGGCGATCGTGGCGACGGCTTCGTCGTCGGGCAAGGCGGCTCCGCGTGCGGCTTTGGGGGGACGAGGGTCCATGTCGGGTTGAGAGAGCCTCTCACTCTGAAAATGCACTGCGGACGCGCTAACGCAAGGCATTTTCGGGTCCCGCGTCGGGGGAATTCCCGCACTTGATTTTGGAACGTTGCCCGACTGTCCGACCCTTGCCGGTGCCGTAGGCTGAAGTTGAGATCCTTTGGAGCCGACATGTCCGTCATTGCTGACACGCACGACGCCCTGACGTCCACCGTGAGACATCCGCAGCCCGAGCACTTACTCGACGGACACCTCCTGCTGGCCACTGACGGCTCCGCGAGCGCCGACGGCGCCGTGGGGCTCGTTGCTGAGCTGCGCCGGCGTGGATCGTGTCAGGTGAGCGTGCTCGCCATCTTCGAGCCGGCACCCATGGCCGTGCCCAGCGCGGATCCATCGCTGGCCGCCATGACGACCATGTCCGGTGATGCGGCCCTGCGCGATGAGTTCTTCGGGCGCGTGGACCGCCAGTTGGAACGCTGCTTTGGAGCAGCCGCTCCCGTCGGCGTCGAACGCATCGAAGGCTCGCCGGTGCGCAGCATCGTCGAGACGGCGGTGAGCGGAGACTTCGACTTGATCGTGACGGGTCTCCGCGTGCACTCGCTCATGGATCGCCTCGTCGGGGACGAGACGGCGCTGCGCGTCACGCGCGCCGCCGACCGGCCTGTCTTCGCGGTCGCGCCGACGCTGGCGCAGATCCCGGTGCGCGCGGTCGTCGGCATCGACTTCTCCCGCGCGTCGATGCGTGCCGCGGCGGTTGCGGCCGGTATGCTCGCCAAGGACGGCACGCTGACGCTGCTGCACGCCCGGCCGCGGCTGGACGTCGCGGCCGCCGGGAATGACGGTATCGACGTGCCGTACGTGCGCGGCGTCACCGCGGCGCTCGAAGGACTGCGCGCCTCCATCGCCGCCTCGCATCCCGAAATTCACGTCGAGATTGAACGGCGTGACGGCGAGGCCTCCGAGGCCGTGATGAACTTCGCGATCGCCGAGCAGGTCGATTTCGTCGCCGTGGGCCGCCACCGCCGCAACGCCATCGCCCACGCCGTGCTCGGCAGCGTCGCCACGTCGCTCCTCCGCAAGGCGACGATGTCGGTGCTCGTGCTGCCTCCGGGGGAGGCAGATTGAGGACAGGGATCACGGATCTCGATCTGTGAACTCGATGGAGGATTGCGAATGCGATGAGGGGGTGCCGACTGCGGCACCCCCTCTCGCTATCGAAATCAAGAATCGAGATCCGTGATCGAAATCCGTGATCCCTGTCCTCAATCCGCGGCTACGCCTCCGGCGTGAGCAACCCCAGCCTCAACGCCAGCTGCACATACTCGTGGCGGTGCGACAGTCCGAGCTTGTCCTGGATGCGCTGCTTGTAGGTGTCCACCGTCTTGGGGCTGATAAAGAGCTTCTCGCCGATCTCCGGCGCGCTGAAGCCCTGCGCGGTCAGGCGCAGCACGTCGCGCTCGCGCTCCGTGAGCTTCTCAAAGCGCGTGCGCTCCTCATGCAGCGGATCCTTGCGCGTGTAGCCCTTGGCGAGAATCCTCGCCGCGTCGGGCCGCACGTACACTTCACCGCGCGCCACGGTCCGCACGGCGTCGAGCAGTTCGCGATCGGCCGCGGTCTTAAGGACGTAGCCCGCGGCCCCTGCTTCGAGCATAGGGACCAGATAGTCCTCTTCGGCGTGCATCGTCAGAGTGAGCACCCGCGACGGCATCCCCTTGGCGACGAGCTGGCGCGTGACCGCCATGCCGTCCATGTCGCCCAGGGAGATGTCCATCACCATCACGTCAGGCTTGAGACGCTCGGCCATGGCGAGTGCTTCCGCCCCCGAGCCCGCCTCCCCCACGACGTGCACATCCTTGGCCGCACCAAGCACTGCCTTGACGCCAGCCCGCACGACCGCATGGTCGTCCACCAGCAGCACGCGAATCAGGTCTCCGGTCATCGTCCGTCCTCGTCATCGAGAGCGACTGTGGCCACGACACGCGTGCCGAGGCCTGGCCGGCTCTCCAGTTCAAAAGTCCCATTGACCAACGCCACGCGCTCGCGCATGGAGAACAACCCGAAGCCGCCGCGCTCGGCCTCGCCGACGTTCATGCCTTGCCCGTCGTCCCGCACGTCCAGCCGTGCTTTCCCCTGCTCCGTCGTGAGGTGCAGTTCCACGTGCGCCGGAGCCGCATGGCGAGCGGCATTCGCCACCGCCTCGCGCGCCACGTCGTAGAGCACGCTCGCCAGATGCGGCGGGATGCGCGCGTCAGCGCCGGCCGTATCGGCCGTTGTCGAGATGCCCCGCTCGGACGTCTTGCGCGCCAAATGCTGCAGCGCGGGCGCCAATCCGAGATCATCGAGCACGCGTGGATGCAGCGTCTCCGACAGCGTGCGCACCTGCTCCATCACCTGCTGCGCGGTGCTCTGCATCCGCGTCAGCTGCGCGCGCATCTCAGGCTCCGCGTTGTCGCGCGCCATCGCCGCGAGTTCAAGCGACAGTCCGGCCAGCCACTGCGCGGACGATTCATGCAGTTCGCGCCCAACGCGCGCCCGCTCACGGTCGCCGACCGTGATGGCGTGCAGCGCGAGCCGGCGCATCCGCGCGCGGTCGTGGTGCAGGCCGTCGAGCAGCAGGTTGATGGCCGAACGGACGCGACCAAGGTCCGGATCCTCCGTTCCCGACGGCCGCGCGCGTACGGTCAGGTCACCCGCCCACACGCGATGCGCGGTGCGCTCGAGTTCGCGCAATGGCCGCAGCGCGACCGTGACGAGCGCAATATTCGCCACGATCGAGAACGCGACCGCAGCCACGGCGACCACCAAACTCTGCGTCAGGGTTTCGCCGCTGTTGCGCGCAAAGAACAGCGAGCCCATGGCAATGAGCCCCACCAGCAGGTTCGCCCCGAGGAGCTTTCCCGACAGCGGAACCCTGAAGACCACGTCCAACCATCCCGCAGACGGTTGGCTCATTCGCACCTGCGAATCAGCCCCCTGCGTTGACGGCGGGGTCTCGGTGAGTTCGTGGATTACTTTGGCTCCCGACATAACGATGTAGCTTATCGGGAAACGCCCCGCACGAGCCATAAGGGGGTGTCGGAATTTCCCTGAGGCATTACCCGACTCGATCTCCGGAATTGCCTTACGTATCCCCTACAACGCTTACGGCAGTAATCCTGTAAACGTATGGAGCGCGGTCGACTAGGTCGGCCGCGCTCCGAGCGTGCTCCAGGAAGACGCCTCAACGCCCTCACAGGGCGCCCACCACCCGCCATCCGCCATCACCATCTCTCGCTTCATGACCCGGGTGGGAATCGAACCCACGACCTGGCGGTTAAAAGCCGCATGCTCTACCGACTGAGCTACCGGGTCTCGTACTCCTGCCACGTGCCACCTGCCACCTGCCACCTGCCACCTGCCACCTGCCACCTGCCACCTGCCACCTGCCACCTGCCGCACGCTGCCTAAAGATAATGCCCAACAGGCGCTGCCGGACGGTATCTTCGAGCCCATGCCAATTCGCGCCCGCCGCACCGTTGGGAGGCCCACCTGAGTTCCAGTCTCGATAGGCCCTCAGCGCCCAGACGGTCCACGCTCGCTGATCTGAACCGTCGCATCGAGTGGGCACTGCCGGCGCTCGCCGCACTGGTCTTTGGCGTCGTCAGACTGCCAGAGCTTACGCGCAGTCCACTCTGGTTTGACGAGTTGTTCTCCGTCGGCGTTGCCAGCCTCCCCATCGGCGAATCGCTGCGGCGCATCGTGGCGGACCATACCAATCCACCCCTGTTCTATCTGCTCCTGAAGGGGTGGATGGCGGTCGGCGGCGACGGCGATCAGTGGGTGCGGCTGCTCCCTTGCCTCTTCGCCATGCTGCTCGGCGCGGCACTCGTCTGGCTTGCGCGCGAATCGCGTGTTGGTGGATGGACGGCGACGCTCGCCGTGGCGCTCGCCGCGGCCAGTCCGCTCTCGGTGGATCTGGCCAACGAAGTGCGCGCCTACTCGCTGCTCGCGCTGCTCGCCTGCCTCTCCATCGCCGCTACATTGTGCGACCGGCGTCTGCGCACCCGCGATTCGTTCGCGCTGCTGACGATCATCAACGTCGCCCTCGTGCACGCGCACTACTTCGGGTGGCTGACCGTGGGCGCCGAGTGTGCGCTGGTGTGCGCAAGCTGGCCGAGGGATGTTGCACGGCGCGTCGGCCGCAGTGTGGTGTACACGATGCTCGCGTTTCTCCCGTGGGCGCTGATGGTCGCGGTGCACGCGCTGTCCAACCCCGCGCCGCTGCGAAACGTGGCGTGGATTGCACCGCCCGAGTTCGCCGCGCCGCTCTGGCTGATGCGCGATTTCACGGGGCGCAGCGGCAATGCCGTGGCCGATCTCGTCTGGCTGTCCGTGGTCGGCATCGCGCTCGCTGCGCTGGCGGCCGCGGAGTGGAATCGCCGGCGCGCGCGCACGGGTGCGGACGCCGCATCGTCAGTGGACGCAAGCGTGGTGCTGCTGCTCGCCGTGGCTGGGCTCGGCGTGCCGCTCGCCATATGGTCTGTCTCGCTCGTCGGCGGACACTCCATCTGGGTGCAGCGCTACCTCGTGGGCGCCGCGGGGCCGGTCGCGCTGCTGGCCGCCATCGCCATCACCTCGCTCCTGCCGCAACGCGCCGCCGCAGCCGCCGTCGGTGGGCTGCTGTGGACCGCGGTGGCGTTCGCAGCGCTTCCGGGACGCGCGCCGACCAAGTTCGACTGGCGGCGCTTCGCGCGCCGCATTGATCTCGCTGTCGGAAGCCCGAGCGACATCTACGCGCTCGAGGCGTACACCGCCGCGCCGCTCCAGCGCTATGCGCGCGCCGGCATGCGCGTTCATGTCGTCACGGCGCTCGATCAGCTGCCTGCCGGCGACGCGTGGCTCGTCTACCGCCGCGAGTCGTTTGCTGCGGGTTCACCCGCGGAGCCGCTGCACGCGCTCGGCTTCTCGACCGTGACCGCGCTCTCGGCAGAGACCGCGGGACAGCGCATCGTGGCGGTGAGGATCAGACGGTAGTTCGCGGTACGAGCTCAGGTCGGTCTGAAACGCAGCTGCACCACGTAGCGTCCCGGTGCGACTTTGGCTCCGGGGAGCAGCTTCCAAGCCTGCGGCGCCTTGTCCACCAGGCACGCGTTCACGGCTTTGCCCGCCTTCGATGACCAGTCATCGGCGCCAACCCGTGCCGACCAAATCTTGCCGGCGTCGAACACCACAACGAGCGCCACAGCGCCGACCAGCTTCGGGTCGGACTTTTGCCCAAACTCCTGATAGCAGAAACGAGAGATGCCCTCCTCGCGCTGCACCGCGTCCATCAATGCCTCGGGCGCATCCGGAATCTTGTCGATGCGAAGGCGCGGCGCCTTGCTGGGGGCGACGAATGTGTCATTCACCGCCGGCGGTAAGCTCGTCTTGACGGCGCCGAGGTCGACTTTCTGCGTGTCGGCGGCGGGCCATGCGGCCGCGGACTGGCTGTGTTGCGGCTTGGGGTCGCCGGAGCACGCGAGAGTACAGAGCGTCAGCAGGATGGGTGCGAGCGGTCGCATGGGATTACCAGACAGGGATCACGGATTGCGATGAAGGATATCGATCGAGGATTCCGATCGCGATCGAATTCCGCAATCGGAATCCTGAATCGCAATCCGTGATCCCTGTCCTAAATCCGGCTTCTCATTTGTTAAAAACAAATGAGAAGCCGTACGTCTCATTCCCCGCCGCAGCCGACGCCGGAAAGCTCCAGCCGCGGATGCGCTGCAGAATGCACGCCTCCGCTTCAGGCACGCCCGCGCCCGACCACGTGCGGTCGCCCACGCGCGCCGCCGCCACGGCACCGCCCGGCGCGATCGTCACCTCGACGCTGATCGAGCCGGCGAGTGCAGGGTTGATCAGCAGCCCCTGCTCCTGATAACAGAACTGAAGCTGTGCCTGTCGCGAACGCACAAACGTACCGAGCTGCGTCATGTCGCGGCTGGCGCGCTCACCGGGGCGCGCGACCACCTGCGGCGCCGCGACGCGGATGCTGGCACGAGACACGCCGCCGGTCGCGTTCACCTTGCCGATGCCCGACGCGGCCGCCGCGGCCGCCGCATCGAATCCCTTGCCCGGCGTTCGCGCGCCGACCCCGCCTTGCCCATAGCCGATGACGGCCTTTCGGCCGCCAGCGCCGCTTTTGTCACCCTTTGCCACCTCGACGCCACGCAGCGCATTCGTGACGTCGCCGACGAGTGCGTTGGTGTTGCCGCCTCCGAATGCGTCGCCGATGTCCTTCTCCTCCTTCGCCACCCGCTGCTTCTCCTTCTCCACGGGGGTTGGCGGCGGCTCCTTCGTATTCGGCGCGGACTCGGGTGGCGGTGCTTCCCGCTTCGGCGGCGGCGGATCGTCGAACTGCACGGAAATCGACGCCGCTTCTTCGGGGCGCAGCAGTGCGATGGTCGGCGGTGGGGCGGGCGTCAGATAGACGAGCGCCAGCCAGCTCGCACCCATCCCGACGGCCAGCGCGTGCGAGACCGTGAGCGCGCGCGTCTCGGACGCAATCATGGCGCGCCTGCCACGCGCTGCACTTGCAGCGACAGATGCGTGAACCCCGCCAGACGTGCGGTGGCCATGAAGCGCGACAGCAGGTCGTAGCGCATCGTGCGGTCGCCCTGGATGGCGAGCGCCACCTTGAGATCCCCATCTGGCGCCACGCCCTGCGCCTTGCGCAGCGAGTCGGCCAGCGATCGCATGGCGCGGTACAGCGTCGGAACCTTAAGCGGATGACGCGTATCGTTGCTCGGCTCGGCGGCCGCGTCCAACGTGTTCATCACGGGATGATTGGCCAGCGTCACCGTGGCGCCGATGCCAAGCGTGAGCTGCGACAGCGCGGGCGTGCCCACCGTTGCCTGCGGCAGCGTCACGCCGGGCACCACGGGTGCGAGTTCACCCACGGTGGTCGTCGTGAGCGTGAAGAACACAATCGACACGAACGTATCGACGAGCGGCACCAGGTTGAGCTGCGTCACGCGGAACTTCCGGAACTGCTGGGCACGCCGCGCGGCGCGCAGATCGCGCGTGCGGTTCTTCATGGCGGCGTCACCGGCGTCGCGCGCGCCTTGGTCCCGAGTGAGATGCCGCTGAACCGTGACTTCTTGAGCCGCTCAAGCACGCGGACGATATCATCGTACGACACTTCGTCGGCGGGAATCACCACCACGTCGCGGTTCTGCGGATAGCGCGCGCGGATCTCCGTCATCAGCGCCTGCAGTGAATCGAGCGAGGTGGCGCTCAGGCTGTCGATGCGCGTGTGAAAGCCGCCCTCTGCCGAATGCTCGATTTCGAGGTGGTCGTTGGTGACGCGCACCGCGAGCAGCAGGTTCAGCACGTCGTCTTCCTTCTTGAGCTGCTTCACTTCGTCGGGGCTCGTCACTACCACCGGCGGCAGCACGAGGTCGAAGCTCGTGAGCGCGGCGAGCGCCGTCCCGGTGTACGTCAGCAGCGAGAAGAAGACGATGGACGTGAGAATGTCGACGAGCGGCACCAGGTTGAGGTGCCCGCCCTCGTGCCCGCCCATCCCCGTGCCGCGTTCGGAGCGGCGAAGACGGGTGCGGTGGAGATAGCTCGACGCCACGCGCGGTCCGTCCGCTCGCGCCTACTCGGCGCGCCGTGCGGTGAGCGCGTTGATCAAGCGCACCGAGAACTCATCGACGCGTTCAATCATGCCCTCCGCCTGGCTCGAGAGCCACGCGTGCGCCACCGACAGCGGCACCGCGGTGAGCAGGCCGAAGCCCGTCGCGTTCAGCGCAATGGCGATGCCCGCCGCCAGCTTGCCGGAGCGCTCGGCGGCCGACACCATCGCGACGGACGAGAACGCTTCGCGCAGGCCGAAGATGGTGCCGAGCAAGCCGAGCAGCGTGGCCACGTTGGCGAGCATCGGGAGATAGTGCAGGCGGCGCGTCAGCCCGGGAATGACCGCGAGTCCTGCCGCGTCGGCGACGTTTTGCAGATCGGACTCGGTGCGGCTCTGCGACTTGAGCACGTAGTCGCCGATGTGCGGAATGGCGCCGGTGGTGCCGCCGCAGATCTTGGCAGCCTCCGCGTCCTTGCCGCTCTCCACCAGCTTGAGCACGCGTTCAACGAACTCGCGCGAGTTCCCCTTGGACCGCAGCACCAGCACATAGACGCGCTCGAAGAAGACAGCGAGCCCGAGCACCGCCACCGCGAGGATGGCGTGCATGATGGGTCCACCGCTGCGGTAATACTCGAGCAAGGTGCTCATGGCGTGCGTGTCCTCCGGTCGGAAGCCGCGGCAGCCCGCACTTCGGCGCTGGCCGGAGCGGGCACCACCACGCCGGCGCGCGCGGCGCCGGCGGAATCGGCAAAGGTGAGCAGCGATGGCGCGAGCAGGCGACGCGTGTACTGCGGCACCTCACGCGGACGCACGGTGATGACTTCTGGAGCCGGGGCTTGCGCGCGAATCTCAACGGTGCGGCGCGACTTTGGATCGATCGGTGCGCCCGGCACTGGCGCCGTCGCGGCGGAAGCACTGGCGGGAGCAGCGGCGGGTGTCGACGCGGGCACCGCCGCGGGCGGCGCTGCTGGCGACGCGGTTGGCTGCTGCGCGCGCGCCACGGCCGGCGCCACCACCGCAATGGCGAGCGCCGCGAGCAGTCGCGGGGGCTGAGTGAAGAGACTCATGGGCAATCGTGAAATGTAGTCACCTCGACACTCCGTAGCCGGACTTGGGCAGGTTCGCCGCGGGCGGTTTCGTCGAGTCCGGCGGCGGTTTCACGGCGGGCGCCAGCGGTGGCTTCGTCGAGTCCGTGGGTACCTTCGATGAATCCGGCGGAGTAGCGAGTTCACGCGGCGGCACACCCTTTCCCTCGAGGGCATCCTTGGCACGCGTCACCCACGCATTCTCAAATCCGCCCTTCGTGGCCTTTTCTGCGAGCGCTTGCCACGTCGTGCGCGCCGCATCGAAGTACTGCTGCGCTTGCTGCGCCGATCCGCGCTGTGCCGCGGTTCGTTGGCCTTCGGTGAGCTCGGCCGGGAGCTGCACGTCGCGCAGGAACAGGCCGTAGTGCCACTGCGCGAGTCCTGTCTGGAATGACGAGGCCGACAGCCACTCGGGGGCGCCGGCCGCGATTGCCCGGCCGAACGTCTGGCCGAGCTGACGCAGCAACTGCAACTTGGCCGCCGACGCCTTGTCCACGCCGGCGCGCGTCAGGTCGGCGCGGGTCGCGATCACCAGCTTCATCCCCTCGTAGCGCGGCCACAGCGCCATGCCTTCGCGGTACGCACTCTCGGCGGTGCGCGCGGCACAGCGGTCGGTGAGCACGGCGGACGGACGCACGCAGAGCTTGGTCAGCTCGGCGGCGGCGGTTGCCGAATCGCCAGCGAGCGCCAGTTGATCGAGGCGCAGGCGCTGCGCGTCGGGCACGCGCGGATCGCGCGGGAATCGCTGGACGAACGTCGCCAGCGTCCGCGCCGCATTCGGCGCGTCCTTGGCGTCGCCGTACGTCACGGCCGCGTTGTATGCCGCATCGGCCGCGCGCTTGTCCTGTGGATACGCCAGGCTCACTTGCTCGTACGCCGCGGCTGCTTCGGCGCGACGGCCAAGTGAATCGAGCAGCACCGCCGTGCGCACCATCGCATCGGCGCGCCCCGGCCACGTCGGGTTGGAAGTCGTCAGCTCGCGCAACGCGACCACGGCGCCCGGTGCATCGCCGATGTCGGACAACAGTCGGGCGCGCACTGTGCGATACGTGAACGTGTGCTGGTACGCCGGGAAGTCCTGCGCCAACACGGCGATGATGTCCACCGCGCGCCGGCGCGCGGCGAGCGAGCCCGCGGTGTCGCTCTTCAGCCGCAGCGAGCTGTCGGCGGCAAGCTGCACTTCGATCGCGTTGCGAAGGGCGTCGCCAGCTCGCGTCGGATCGCCGATATCCTTGGCCAGCGGCAGATACACCTCGTTCGCCGCGCGCGCGTACTCGCCTGCCTTCACCAGCGAATCGGCGACGCGCGCCGCCGCGCCAATCCGCGCGCCCGCAATCGAATCCACCAGCGGCTTGCGTCCCGACGCAACGGCCGCGCGCTGCGCCGTCCCCCACTCCTGCTGCGCCTGCGCATACTGACCGAGCTTGAAGCGCGCGTCGCCCACCAGCTTGCGCGCATCGGTCGCGAACGGATCGCCTGGCCACCGCACCGCAAATTCGTCGAAGGCCTGTGCCACGACTTCCCATCGACCCGCTTCGGACGCGCGCCGCCCCTTGGCGATCATCACCTGCCGCGCATCGGCCTCTGATGCCTGTGCCACGAAGCGGTCCGCTGCCGCGAAGAGCGAATCCTGTACCGCACGATCGGCCGGTGCGCGCACAAACGCCGAGTCGAGCGCCACGATCGCGTTGCGCCGCGCGGCCGCGGCCATCGTCGTATCGCCCCGCTGCGCGGCGCGCGAGTACTCGACCCCCGCCTGCGCAAACTCGCCCGCGCCAAACAGCGCCTCCGCGTACAGCACGTTCATGCGAGGCGCGCTGTCCGCCTTCGCAAACTCGCGCTGATACCGCGCCAGGAGATCCGCGGCGCTCGTGAAGACCGGCTTCCCGCCCTTGGCCGCGCGCGCCAGCTCAAACTGCGCCGCATCGCGGAGCATCTGCTCGCGCACCACCGCGGTCATCGCGGCGCGCGCCGCATTGGCGCGTCCCCACGGCGTTTCCGGTCCGTACGTCTCGACCAGCGTCAGGCGCGCCTGCTGCGCGCGTTCCTGCTCAAGCATCCGGTTCTGGTACAGGTCAACCAGTTCCACCTGTGCATTTAGCGCGAGCGTGTCGAGTGGCGCCTGCTCCGCCACCGCGCGGAACGCCAGTGCCGCACTCGAGAACTCGCCCTGCTCGCGCAGCGCGCGCGCCGTGCGGCGCAACACGAGCATGCGCGTCTGCAGGTCGGGAAGCGTCGCCAGATACTGAATGGCGTCGTTCGGGCCGCCAATCTGCGTCAGCGCGATCGCCATGTAGTCGATCGCCTCCTTTCGCAGCGCGAGGCGCGCCTGGCGGTCGGCCGTCAGCCGGTCGTACTCCACCACGAGCCGCGCAAACACCTCGACCGCGCGACGGTACTCGTCCGACGCCTGCCGCTCCGCCTGCACGTAGCTCGACCAACCCAGCTTGTACATCGCGAGGTAGTAGATGTCGCCGTCACGCGGGGAGAGCTCAATCGCCCTGCCGTACGCCGTGGAAGCCGTCGCCAGCAGCGCCCGACGCGCATCGCCCGCCTGACGGATGGCCATCTCAAACCGCGTCTCGCCCAAGCGGTAAAAGGCTTCCGAGCGGTAGTGCGAGCGTTCGTCGGCAATCACCCACTCCCACGCGCGCGACGACTCGTCCCAGCGTTGCGCCGTGAAATTGAGCGACCCCAATGTGTACGCCGCCGCGTCTGCTTCCACGTCGCCGGGATACATCGTGAGGAAGTCATCCAGTCGCGCGATCGCTTTCGAGTAGTCCGGGCGGTCGAGCGCCGTCCCGCCGGCGCGCTGCGACGCCGCATATTCGGCATCCGCCGCCCGCGCCAAGAGCTCGGCCAGATGCAGCACGGTGCGCGGACGCA
>JAHFCT010000105.1 GCA_023249375.1 Gemmatimonadota bacterium
GTGAATGGCGGCGTCGGTGGTGAGCACACCGGGGCCGCCGGCGTTGGTGATGATCGCCACGCGACGCCCCTTGGGGAGCGGCTGGTACGTGAGCGCGATGGCGTTGTTGAACATCTCCTCGATGGTCTGGCAGCGAATGACGCCGGCCTGCTTGAGCGCGGCATCGACGATTTCGTCGCTGGCCGCGAGCGAGCCGGTGTGGGACGCCGCGGCAGACGCGCCTTGTTGGGTGCGTCCGGACTTGAGGACGAGCACGGGCTTGCCCGCCTCGTGTATGATCTGGCGCGCCGCATCGACGAACGCCGCGCCGTGCGTCATCTCCTCGAGGTACATCAGGATGACCTTGGTGTCCGGGTCATCTTTGAGCGCCATCATGAGGTCGATGTCGCTGATGTCGGCCTTGTTGCCGAACGAGACGAACTTGGAAAACCCGATGTGCTTGGCGTGCGCGTAATCGAGCACGGCGGTGCAGAGCGCGCCGCTCTGGGAGAGAAAGCCGATGTTGCCCGCGGCCGGCATGCGGCGCGCGAACGACGCATTCAGGTGGACGCTGGGATCGGTGTTGATGACGCCGAGGCAGTTGGGCCCGATGAAGCGCATGCCGTATTTCTGCGCGATCTGACGGATTTCGTCTTCGCGCTGCACGCCGGCGGGGCCCACCTCGCGGAAGCCCGCGCTGATGATGATGACGCCCTTGACGCCCTTCTGGCCGCACTGTTCCATCGCGAGCTTGACGACGCTGCTCGGGAAGACAATAACGGCGAGGTCAACGGGGTCGGGAATGTCGACGATGTACTTGTACGCCTTGACGCCCGCGATCGACCGCTCCCGAGGACTGACGGGATAGATGGTCCCCTGAAAATCATCCTTGAGGATGTTCAGGAAGATGTCGTACGGGACCGTGCCGGGGACGCGCGTTGCGCCGACGACCGCAACGGATTGCGGCGAGAAGATAGACTCGAGGCTACTGCGCCCGGAGCCGGAGGAATCAGCCATGGTGGCTCCAAGGGGGGCTGTTCCGGGCGGTATTACTTCACAAACTGCGCAATGAAGTCGACGGCCCCCTCGACCGTCTGCACTTCGCGTGCCCTATCCTCATCCATCTCAATGTCGAACTCTTCTTCGAAGCCAGCGATGAGCTCGACGCTCTTCATTGAATCAGCGCCGAGGTCAAAGACGAAGTTCGACGACGGAAGAACCTCAGCGGGATCAATCGCGAGGACGCGCGCGACGACATCTGTGACGCGCTGCTGGATTTCGCTGCGTTCCATCAATATCTCCGAGACCGCATAAGCACCGCCAAGGGCGGAGGGAAGACCGTGTGCGTCAGATGGGTGTTGCCGAACCCATCAATTTTGGAGCGAAGATGGCTCTGAAGGAAGAGGACAAAGCCCTATGAGACGTACGCCGTCGGCGGTGTTTTGTTGACGGTGTTGTGTCATGATCCGTGGTGGCGGGCGAGTGACAAACGAGCGTTCACTGGCGTACGACGTGCGATGTCGGCATGATCACGCGCATGCGGTGAGTGATTTCCCGACTCGCCGTCCTGAGAGGAGCACTGAGATGGGCATGGACCGCAGGGAATTCCTCGCCGGCGTCGCGGCGAGCATGGCTGCGACGACTCCGGCCTTAGACGCGTTTGGCGCCGAGGCGCCGCCGGCGCCATCGGCGTCGACAGAACGCACGGCCGCCACGGGGCTCGCACCGCTCGCATACGCCCCGCTGCCACTCGGCGCGGTCCGTCCCGACGGATGGCTCGCACGGCAACTGCGCATCCAGGCGGACGGCCTGAGCGGACATCTGGATGAGTTCTGGCCCGACGTGGCCCAGAGCCAGTGGTTTGGCGGGGGCGCCGAGGGTTGGGAGCGCGCCCCGTACTGGCTGGATGGCGCCATTCCGCTGGCGTGGCTGCTCGACGATGCCGCGCTGAAAGCGCGCATCACGCAGCATGTGAACTACATCGTGGAGCATCAGCGCGCTGATGGGTGGTACCATGTGTATCCCGAGGACGCGGTGAGCAAACGGTATGACATGTGGGCGATCTTGCTCGCCAACAAGATGCTCGTGCAGTATCACGACGCGACGGGCGACGCGCGCGTGCTGCAGGCCGTGACGCGGAGCTTGCGCGCGCTGGCGAGCGGTCTCGACCGAACGCCGCTGTATGACTGGGGGCGCACGCGGTGGTATGAAGGCCTGATCTCGACGTTCTACGTGTACGAGCGGACGCACGAGCCGTGGCTGCTGGATCTCGCGCGCAAGCTGCGGGCGCAGGGCGTCGATTTTGAAACGCTGTACGCGACGGACGACATGAAGGTGCCGACGCCACGGCGCGGCCTGTGGAAATGGACGAAGCACGTGGTGAACGCCGGCATGTCGCCTAAGGCCGCGGCCCTCAGCTGGCGGCTCGACCAGCGCCCGCGCGATCGCGCGTGGCCGCAGCGCATGGTGGAGTTCCTCGACCGGTATCACGGCCAGGTGACGGGAATGTTCTCGGGTGACGAGACGCTGGCGGGGCGCAATCCGGTGCAGGGAACGGAGCTGTGTTCGGTGGTGGAGTTCCTGTATTCGCTCGAGGTGCTGCAGTCGGTGTATGGCGATCCGTGGATTGGCGACCGCTTGGAACGCGTGGCGTTCAACGCGCTGCCGGCGACGTTTTCGCCCGACATGTGGGCGCACCAATACGTGCAGCAGGTGAATCAGGTGCAGTGCACGATCAACGCAAATCACGGGTGGACGTCGAACGGGCCGGAGGCCAACCTGTACGGCCTCGAGCCCAACTACGGCTGCTGCACGTCGAACATGCACCAAGGATGGCCGAAGTTCGCGGCGCATCTGTGGATGAAGACGGCGGATGACGGTATTGCGGCGATGGCGTATGCGCCGAGCCACGCGACGTTCACGTCGCACGGCGTCAACGTGCGTGCGGCGTGCGAGACGGAATATCCGTTCCGCGAGACACTGCGGATTACGGTAACGCCCGATCGGGCGGTGCGCTTTCCGCTAGCGTTGCGCATTCCGGCGTGGGCCGACGGGGCGACGATTCGCGTGGGGGACGGCGCCAGCGTGACCGTGAAAGCGGGCACGATGCACCGCATCGAACGCGAGTGGCAGGGCAGCACGACGGTGGCGGTTCGATTTCCGATGCGCGCGAGGATCACGACGCGCTACAACGACAACCTCGCCATTGAACGCGGCCCGCTTGTCTACGCGCTCAAGCTTGGCGAGGAGTGGACGCGCGTGAATGCGGAGAAACCGCACCGCGAACCACCGCATGCGGACTACGAGGTGCGCGCAAAGACGCCGTGGAACTACGGGATTGTCGTCGAAGGCGGGGCGGCGAAGGGACTGACGTTCGAAGAGCGTACGCTCGGCGATCGGCCGTTCTCGCCCGAAGGCGCCGGCGTGGTGGCCAAGGTCGACGCGCGTCGCGTCCCGCAGTGGGG
>JAHFCT010000077.1 GCA_023249375.1 Gemmatimonadota bacterium
GATCCGCGCGGACATGGACGCGCTGCCGATTCGCGAAGCGAACACACACAACTTCGTGTCGCAATCGCCCGGCGTGATGCATGCCTGCGGCCACGATGGGCACACGTCCATGCTGCTCGGCGCCGTGAAGGTGCTTGCCGGTGCTCGCGCCGAACTGCGCGGTGAAGTGCGGTTCCTGTTCCAACACGCGGAAGAACTGTATCCCGGCGGCGCCGGCGAAATGGTCGAGGCCGGCGTGCTCGACGGCGTCGAGATGATTATCGGCGCCCACCTCTGGCTCGCGATGCCCGTCGGCAAGGTGGGAGTCAAGTCCGGCGTCTTGATGGCGTCGAACAACACGTTTTGCATCACCGTCGAAGGTGAGGGCGGGCACGCGGCGATTCCGCAGCAGACGGTAGATCCGATCGTCACAGCCGCCGAGGTGATCACCAGCCTGCAGCACATCGTGACGCGCAATGTTGATCCGCTTGCGACGGCCGTGATCTCGGTGACGCAGATCAACGGCGGGACGATGACGAATGTCATCCCCAGCCACGTGGAACTTGCTGGCACGGTGCGCACCATTGATCCCGCCCTGCGCGAGAAGATCCCCGCGCTCATGGAGCGTGTGGTGGCGGGCGTCACCGCGGCGCACGGTGCCCGGTATCGCTGGCAGTGGGAACCTGGTTACGCGGCCGTGGTGAATCACGAGGCCGCGACTGACCTCGTGCGTCGCGCGGTCATCCGCGGCGTCGGCAAGGAGATGCTCGTGGACGCCATGCCGACGATGGGCTCCGAAGACTTCTCCGCATATCAACAGCGCGTGCCGGGCGCGTTCTTCTTCATCGGTGCACGCGACGAAGCGCGGGGCATCGTGCACCCGCATCATCATGAGCGGTTCGATCTCGACGAACGGGCGCTGGATCTCGGCACCAGGATCTTCGTCGCGGCCGCATTGGAGTACTTGGGGCGGGGTGGCAATGCCGGCTGACATACCGGCTGACATGCCGGCTGACGCACCGGCGCCCCGCCCGCATCAATGGCGGCGGTATCACGCGCTCGCGCTGCTGCCGGCACTCGGCATGCTGGGCGGCTTGCCATTTGCCAATCGAGTGTACCCGCTGGTGTTCGGCCTGCCGTTTCTGATGGCGTGGCTGGTGGGCTGGGTGCTCGCAACGGCAGCGATCATGGCATGGGTGCTGCGTCTCGATCGCAAGCATGGGATCGCGACCGATGATGTAACGCGGAGCGACACGGAGCACGAGCGCGCCGGAGCGACACGATGACGGTGTCTCTCGCGATTCTCGGAAGCTGCTTCGTCGTTGCCATTGCGCTCGGGTTGTACGCCAAGCGCGGGCACACCATGACGCTCGAACAATGGAGCGTCGGCGGCCGCGGCTTCGGCAGCCTGTTCGTCTTCCTGCTGATGGCCGGCGAGATCTACACGACGTTCACGTTCCTCGGTGGAAGCGGGTGGGCGTACGGCAAGGGCGCGCCCGCACTGTACATCCTGTGCTACCTGACGCTCGCGTACAGCCTCTCGTACTTCCTGCTGCCCGCTATCTGGCGCTACGCGCGAGGACGCCGGCTCGTTTCGCAGGCCGATTTCTTCTCGGCGAAGTACGAGAGTCCGGCCATGGGGCTGCTGGTATCGGTCGTGGGCGTCGCGGCGCTCGTGCCGTATCTAGTGCTGCAACTGAAGGGGCTGGGGATCATCGTGGCCGAGGCGTCATACGGCGCCATCTCGCCGGCGACGGCGATGTGGAGTGGCACCGTGGCGCTCATGGTGTACGTGGTTGTTTCGGGCGTGCGCGGGTCGGCGTGGACCGCAACGCTCAAGGATCTGATGATCCTCATCGTCGTGGTGGCGATGGGCGTGTACCTGCCGTTCCACTATCACGGCGGGTACGGCGCGATGTTCGCTGCCATTGACGCCGCCAAGCCCGGGTTCCTGACACTGCCCGCGTCCGGCATGAGCCAATCATGGTTTGTCTCCACGGTGCTCCTGACTTCGGTGGGCGTGTACACGTGGCCGCAGTTCTTTGCGGGCGTGTACACGGCAAAAAGCGAGAACGTCTTTCGCAAGAACGCCGTGATGCTGCCGCTCTATCAACTCGTGGTGCTGTTCGTGTTCTTCACGGGGTTCGCGGCGACGCTGGCGGTACCGGGTCTGACGGGGGCCGACGCCGACCTGTCGCTCTTCCGGCTGGCGAAAGCCACGTTCGCCCCGTGGGCGGTGGGAACGATTGGCGCGGCCGGCCTGCTCACGGCGCTCGTGCCGGGGTCTGTGCTGCTCATTACCGCAGCGACCATTCTCGCCAAGAATGTCTTCCGTGCCGCCGTGCCGCACAGCAGCGAGCAGACCGTCGGATTCGTGGCGCGCGCGATGGTGCCCGTGCTCGCGCTGTGCGCGCTGTATCTCGCGCTCCACGGCGGGCAGGCGATCGTTGCGTTGCTGCTCATGGGATACAACGTGGTGACGCAGCTCTTTCCGGCGCTGGTGCTGTCGTTTGGCGACCGGCCGCGCATCAGTACCACCGCCGCCATGGCGGGCATCATCGCGGGTGAGTTTACGGTGGCTGTGGTCAGTCTGTCCGGGATGTCGCTCGCCAAGCTCGCGCCGTCGCTGCCCCAGGCGGCGAAGGACTTGAACATCGGCATTGTGGCGCTGTTGGTGAACCTCGCTGTTGTTGCAGTCGTGTCGGTATTCGTGCGACGCACGCCCGCCGCGGCAGCAGCACACATCTCATAGGGCTCATCACACGGCCGGCGCCTCGATGACGTGCGGCCGTGATTGAGGGATCTCGCATGCCCGGCCTCTTCGACCCACTCACCATTCGCAGCGTCACGCTGCGCAACCGCATTACTGTTTCGCCGATGTGTCAGTATTCGGCGACGGGCGGCCAAGCCAACAACTGGCACCTGGTGCACTACGGCAGCCGCGCCGTCGGTGGCGCTAGTCTTGTGATGGTTGAGGCAACCGCCGTGACGCCGCAGGGGAGAATCTCCCCGTACGACCTCGGCCTATGGCACGACACGCAGGTGGAACCACTGGCCCGCATCGTGCGCGTCATGGAAGAGCACGGCGCTGTGCCGGGCATTCAGCTAGCGCACGCCGGGCGCAAGGCATCCACGCGCCGCCCGTGGGAAGGAGGCAACACCGCGCCGGCCGATGAAGGCGGATGGGAGGATATCGCTGCGCCGACGGCGATGCCGTTTGCCGACGGACACTTGATGCCGCTCTCGCTCGATCAAGCGGGCATTACGGAGATCGTGAAGGCGTTCGCCGATGCCGCGCGCCGCGCGCGCGCCGCGGGAATGCGCGTCATCGAATTGCACGCCGCACACGGCTACCTCATCCACCAGTTCCTCTCGCCGCTCAGCAACCAGCGCACCGATCAGTACGGCGGCTCGTTCGAGAACCGCGTGCGATTCGTGCGGGAAATCGTGCAGGCCGTACGTGCCAAATGGCCAGAGAAGCTGCCGCTGTTCGTCCGGATCTCCGCGACCGACTGGACGGACGGCGGATGGGATATTGCGCAGACGGTCGAACTCGCACGCCTGCTCAAGGCCGATGGCGTTGACCTGATGGATTGCTCGTCAGGCGGCAATGTCGCCAAGGCGAAACTTCCGCTTGGACCGGGCTATCAGGTGCCGTTCGCCGAGCAGGTGCGGCGTGAAGCGGGCATCGCCACTGGAGCCGTCGGATTGATTACGGATGCGGTGCAAGCCGACGAAATCATCCGCGGCGGGCGAGCTGACCTCGTGCTGTTGGCGCGCGAAATGTTGCGCGATCCGTATTGGCCGCTGCGGGCGGCCCGAGAACTGGAGCAGCCGGGGCACTGGCCGGCGCAATATCTGCGTGCCGCGCCGAAGGGGACTCCAGCGCCCGGCTCCAGGACGTAACCAGCACCGACAAGCAACGACCGGCGCGGGGTCAGGAGCCCCGCGCCATGTTGCGTGCAGTCTACCGACGCCGGCCACGCGGCATGCCACCGCGACCGCCAATGACGATTGGGAACGCGACCGTCAGGCCCGAGTAGTACGGCCGATATCCGAACCCGCCGTAGAGCCCGAACGCCCAGGGATCCCAGAACGGATACGGCGGACCCCACGACGTATAGACGTTTGTGACGTGACTCGGCTGGTTGCTCTGCACATTGGGCGGCACGACGGTCACCTGCGAGCTGCCCTGCACGTCCCTGCACGAGCGCCGCTCTTTGATCGCCTTCGCGATCAACTTGCTGTCCATCCACAGTTCCATCGCGGCCTTGGATGGCGAGTTGAGTTCCACCGACTCACGGGCGTTGAGCGTGATGCGCGAGTGCTCGGCGCCCTTCTCGAGGCCGTACTCGAGGTCAATCGGCTTGGTGCCGTCGTTGCGAATGACAAAGCGGTCATCGCAGACGTAGCCGAACGTCACCTGCGCGGCATCGGCAATCGGTGTGCGCGCGACCTCAGTGATCTGCGCACGCAGCGGCGAGGCAGCGAAGGCGGCACCGGCGACGAGGCCGAGTGCAGCAAGGGCTGAAGTACGAAAGTTCTTCATGACACGATCTCCGAGGTATGGCTCGGGGACGCGCCCACCCTGGGGCGCTCCCCGAGCCTCGTGTGATCGTACCCAGCGCGCTGCGCCAGGTTCCCGGTCGGACCCTGCTACGGCGATACTCCCTTCATGGTGACGTAGAAGTTCACGTCAACGCGAAAGTCGGCCGCACTGGGCAGCGCGAACTTCGCTGTCTGCCACTGCTCCGTGGGGTGCACCCAGTCATAGCTGTCGCCCGAGAGCCGCACCTTGAGCGGCATGTTGAAGCCCGGGACGACATTCGCCCACCGATACCGCACGGCGCCACCTTCCACGGCGTATTCGAGGACCGGGATCTTGGTGGTCGTGAGATACTGCTCGAAGACCTTCGACAGATCTGTTCCTGCTTCCTTGCTGATGTATGCCTGGATCTGGCTGCCCATGACAGTCTGGTGCCAGAAGGTCTTGTTCAGTCCGCGCAGGATGCCGCGCCACTTCTCGTCGTCGTTTACGATCTGGCGGATCATATGCAGCATGTTTCCGCCCTTCGGGTACATGTCGCCCGACCCCTCGGCGTTCACGCCATATGCCGCAGGGATGATGGGGCTTCTGTTCCCGATGCCACGGCGCACGCCGACGACATAATCGGCACCCGCCTGCTTGCCGAACAGGCACTCGGTGTAGAGTGCTTCGGAGTAGTTCGCGAAGCTCTCGTGCACCCACATGTCGGCGATGTCCTTGTACGTGATGTTATTGGCGAACCACTCATGCGCGCTCTCGTGGACGATGATGAAGTCCCACTTCATCCCAGAGCCGGTGCCCGACGCGTCGCGGCCGCGATAGCCGTTGGCGAACCCGTTGCCGTAGGCCACCGCACTCTGGTGTTCCATGCCGTTGTGGGAGACTTCGACGAGCTTGTAGCCGTCCTCGTACCACGGGTACGGCCCGAACCAGTGCTCGAAGCACTGGAGCATGGGCCGCACCTGCCCCCACTGCCGCTTGGCCGCATCCATATGATAGGCTAGCGGCCAGAAATCGAGCGTGAGCACGCCGCGCTCGCCTTGATACAGTTCGGACCAGTGATCGTACTTCCCGATGGCGAGGTTGATGGCGTAGTTGTTGATCGGGTTAACGACAAACCACTCATACGTTGCGGTCCCGTCGCCATTGTGCCGCACGGTGCGCAGGCGGCCGTTCCCCACGTTGATGAGCGGCTCCGGCACCGTGATCGCCACGCGCTGGCTATCCGGTTCGTCGGCCTCGCTGTCCTTATTGGGCCACCAAACACTCGCGCCCATTCCCTGATCGGTGGTCACAATCCACGGAGCGCCGAGACTGTCGGTCTTCCATGAGGCGCCACCGTCCCATGGCGGCCGCTTGGCGGGCTGCGGCTTGCCGTGATAGTAGACCGTCAGCGTCTTGCTCGCGTTCGCGCGCTGCGGTGTGAGGAGCGTTGCGAAGAACGCGTTGCCGTCTCGACGGAACTTCACGACCTTGCCGTCCTGCACCATGCTGTCCACGACCAACGGGACCATGAGGTCCACCTGCAGCTCTCGGGCCGGTTTGAGCACGCGGTAGGTAATGCCGTTGTAGCCGCGGATCGAACTGTCCGACGGGCTCACCGCAACGTGCAGGTCGTAGAAAGTGACGTCCCACCACGTACGCTGGGGCGACGTCGTTGAACCGCGCAGTGAATCGGCGCGGGTGAATGGGCGGGTACCCTGCGCGCGCGCCGGAGACACGGCAGCAGCAACGAGGACGACGAGCAGGGCGAGGCGGGTCTTCATGAAGGACTCTCCGGAACAGGCATGCGTGCGGACGATCTGCGAACAATTTGCGCCGCGGTCGTCAGGGAAGCCAACGGACGAGGGCCATGCAGCGTTTGACAACAGGCTGGCACTTCCCGTGCGGAGATTGCAGAATCCAAGGGTTGGTGTGCCGTCCGCCCCCCGCAATACCTCTTTGGCGGAGCGCTCGTGATGAAACCGATTGCGTTCACCCTCAACGGCGTCGCGCGCAGCGTGACCGTTGAGGAAGACCGGGACCTGCTCTGGGTCCTGCGCGACGACTTGGGCTTCACCGGCACCAAGTTCGGCTGCGGTGCGTCATTCTGCGGCGCCTGCACGGTGCTGGTGGATGGCAAGGAAGTCCGCTCGTGCGTGACACCCATCAGAAGCGTGGCGGGCAAGAAAGTCGTCACGGTCGAGGGTCTCGCGAAGGGCGACAAACTGACGCCAGTCCAGGAAGCCTTCATCGAGCACGTCGGATTCCAGTGCGGGTACTGCACGAGCGGCATGGTGATTGGCGCGACGGCGCTGCTTGCCGCCAACCCGAAACCGACGCGCGAACAGATCATCCGGGGCTTGGAGCGGCACCTGTGCCGCTGTGGCGCCCATCAACGCGTCGTCGCCGCCGTTGAATCCGCGGCCCAGAAAATGGCGGGAGGCAAGTCATGAACCGCCCAGAAGATGAAATGATCGTCCCCGAGGGATGGGGATTCGTCGAGACGATTGACCGCCGCGATTTCCTGCGGCTCACGAGCACGGGCCTGCTGGTGGTCTTCGCCGTCAAGCCACCCGAGGGCGCGATGCGCCCGGTCTGGAACTTCGCCGAACAGCAACGGACGCCACCGGACTTCAACGCCTTCTTGCACATTGGCGCGAACGGCCGCGTGACCCTGCTCGTCGGCAAGATTGAGATGGGGCAGGGCATCATCACGGGCCTGCCGCAAATCGTCGCCGAGGAACTCAACGTTCCGCTCGAAATGGTGGACTGCGTGATGGGCGACACCGACCTCTGCCCGTTCGACAGCGGCACTTTCGGATCACTCAGCGTGTGGCGACTCGGCCCGATTCTACACGCGGCCGCCGCCGAGGCGCGTGCAGTGCTGGTGCAACTGGCGAGTGAAAAGCTCGGCGTGCCGGTGGCGGATCTCTCCGTGAAGGACGGCGTCGTTGTCAGCAAGACCGACGCGAACAAGAAGGCGACTTATGGTGAGCTAGCGGGCGGCAAGAAGATCGAACGCCGCTTCGAAGGCAAGGCGGCGCTCGACAAGGTCTCCGAGTACACGATCATCGGGAAGTCGTACCCTCGGCGTGACGCCGTCGAAAAGGTGACCGGCAAGGCGATGTACGCGGGTGACATCGCGCCGCCGAATGCGATGCACGCGCGCATCGTACGGCCGCCGGCGCACGGCGCCTCCATCACAGCCATTGACACCAGCGCCGCCGAGAAACTGCCGGGCGTACGCATCGTGAAGGACGGCGAGCTCGTGGCGGTGCTGCATGCGCATCGCGATGAAGCCGACAAGGCGCTGAAGCTGGTCAAGACAACGGTCACGCCGTCGCCGAACACGCTCGACCACGAGAACATCTTTGCGCATCTGGAGGAGGTGGCGGTTGAGAAGCGGCCGGCCGGCGCGGCGGGCGATGTCGCCGCCGGCGAAAAGGCCGCAACCCAGGTCGTCGCCGCGAAGTACCTCAAGGGATACGTCGCGCACTCGCCGATGGAGACGCACACCGCGATCGCCGCAGTCGGCGCCGACGGCCGCGTGACCGTGTGGGCCAGCACGCAAACGCCATATCCGCTGCAAACACAGGTGGCTCGTGCGCTGAAGTTCGCGCCCGAGAAGGTGCGCGTCATCACGCCGTTCGTCGGCGGTGGCTTCGGCGGCAAGAGTGCCAATGCGCAGGGTGTCGAAGCCGCACGCCTTGCCGTCGCGGCTGGCGTGCCGGTGCGCGTGGCATGGAGCCGCGACGAGGAGTTCTTCTACGACACGTTCGATCCGGCCGCGGTGATCAGTATCCGCGCCGGCCTCGATGCGTCGAAGCGCATCGTCCTGTGGGACAACGAAATCACCGGTGCTGGCGGTCGTGGCGCGGGCATGTTCTACGATGTGCCCAACCACCGCACGGTGACGAAGGGTAGTTGGAGCGGCAACCAGGGGGCTATGCATCCATTCGCCGTCGGACCGTGGCGCGCGCCTGGCGCCAACGCCAACGTCTGGGCGCGCGAGTCCCACATCGACGCGCTCGCCGCCAAGGTCGGCATGGATCCCGTCGAGTTCCGTCTGCTCAACCTTCAGAATCCACGGATGCGGCGCGTGCTCGACGCCTGCGCCAAGAAGTTCGGATGGACGCCGAAGCCGGGGCCGAGCAAGCGCGGGTACGGTGTGGCCATCGGCGAAGATGCGGGCACGTATGTAGCGAACATGGCCGAGGTGAAGGTGGACGCGGCCACCGGCGCCATCAAAGTGATACGCGTCGTGTGCGCGCAAGACATGGGCGTAGTAGTCAATCCCGAAGGCGCCATGCAGCAGATGGAAGGCTGCATCATGATGGGACTCGGCTACACGCTCGCCGAGGAGGCGCGGTTCAAGAACGGCGAGGTGCTCGACAAGAACTTCGGCAGCTACACGCTTCCGAAGTTCTCGTGGATGCCGAAGATCGAGACGATGCTCATTGACAATCCCGATCTTCCGTCGCAGGGCGGGGGCGAGCCGGCGATCGTCTCGATGGGCGCGGTGATCGCAAACGCCGTCTTTGATGCGACGGGCGTGCGGTTGACGCAGTTGCCGATGACGCCGACACGGGTGAAGGCGGCGTTGGGGAAGAAGTAGGCGCGGGGTTCAGCGCGGTATTATGTAAGCGATCGTCGCCACCCTTACAGGGGTGGCGACGATTGTTCTTCTGCCGGATCACGCGTCAGTAAACAACGCGATGTATGGCGCATAGCGGAAACGACGGTTGCGTACGCGGCCCGTCAACTCTTGCAGCACGCCAATGTCGACCAGCCGCGCCACCGAGGTGTTCGCCGCGACGTACGCCGTGCCCGTGAGTTTCCGCACGTCGTTCACCGAGACGATCGGTCGGTCGAAGAGCGACTCCAGCACCTTGTGACCAGTTCCTGCCGCGCGGCCAAACTTGGCGGTGATCGCCGCGCGATGCTCCTCGCGCAACTGCAGAATGCGACGCGCGGTCTCCGCCGCTTGCGCGGCCACCTCGATGATGCCGCGCAGGAAGAATGCTAGCCACGCCTCCCATTCTCCTCGGTCGCGCACCGCTTGCAGATGATCGTAGTACGCCTGCCGGTGCTCCCTGAAGTAGTGCGAGAGATACAGCACAGGCTTGTGGAGAATCCCGCGTTCGGTGAGCAGGAACGTGACGAGCAAGCGCCCGACTCGACCGTTGCCGTCGAGGAACGGGTGGATGGTCTCGAACTGCACGTGAGCGAGTGCAATCTTGACGAGCGGGGGCATCTCATCGGTATGATGGAGAAACTGTTCGAGCGCGCCGAGTGACTCGGCGACGAGGTGAGGTGGCGGCGGAATGAAGGTAGCCGTAGCCAATGTTGAGCCGGCGGGACCAATCCAGTTCTGGCTGGTGCGAAGTTCGCCCAGCTGAAGACGGCCGCCACGAACGTCACGTAGTAGTTCAGTGTGGATCTCGCGGATGAGTCGAACCGAAATGGGGAGCTTGGAGAGTCGCGCCAGGCCGTGGTTCATGGCGCGGACGTAGTTCACTACTTCGTCCACGTCCTTGGGGACCTGGTCAAAGAGCTGCGCTTCAGCCGCCAGCACATCCTGCAGGGAACTTTGCGTTCCCTCGATCTGGCTGGAGAGCACGGCCTCCTTGCGGACATACATGAAGACAAAGAGGTCGGGATTGGGCAGCGTCTGCACCGACCCGTCGAGCCGTCCCAACGCGCTATCCGCATCGGACAGGAGACGCAATAGTTCTCCGCCGAGCGCCACGGCCGGTTTCGGCGGCAGAGGCACGGGGACGAAGGCGCGGTAGCCAGATGGCTGGCTGATGTAATGCCCTGATCGAGTGGATGT
>JAHFCT010000078.1 GCA_023249375.1 Gemmatimonadota bacterium
CTCAGCGTGGATGGTCCCACCGAGAAGACACACCGCGCAGTGCCGACACACGCAGCCGATATCGCTGTGCAGTACGAGACGGCCGCTGGCGCGGTAGTCGCCGCTGTGCGGGCAACATGGACTGATGCCCAACTCGGCGACCTGATCCCGATGTACGGCGAGCAATGGCCCAAGGGCTTGACGCTCGCCATCTTGATCAGCCACCAGACGCATCACCGGGGGCAGATGACGGTGCTGATGCGGCAAGCGGGGCTCCCGGTACCCGGAATGGTAGGTCCGTCAAAGGAAGAGTGGGCCGCGCTTGGGATGCCGGCGATGCCATAGGCATCCGATGCACGAACCTCACGGCTTCGCACGGCACTTTCACATCGAGCAGCACGAGCGGTGGCGGTGACGCCGCCACCCCCTGTGCGCACTGCGCCGTTGCGCGTGCTGGCCGGTGCCGCGTTCTTGATGGCGACATCGGCCATCGGCCCTGGCTTCCTGACGCAGACCGCGGCCTTCACGCAGCAACTTGGCGCGAGCTTCGGATTCGCCATCCTGCTCTCGATTCTGTTCGACCTCGGCGCACAACTGAACATCTGGCGCGTGCTGACGGTGAGCGGTCGCCGCGCACAGGATGTGGCGAACCTCGTCGTGCCCGGCCTCGGCCATGTGTTGGCCTTTCTCGTGGTCCTCGGCGGCCTGGCCTTCAATGTCGGCAACGTTGCCGGCGCAGGGCTCGGCATCAACGTGCTGTTCGGCATGGACGTGCGCGTGGGCGCCGTGCTGAGTGCGGCGATCGCCGTCGCACTCTTCATCGTCAAGGAGGCGGGGCGGGCGATGGACCGCTTTGCCGTGGCGCTCGGCTTCGTGATGGTGGGCCTTGCGGCGTATGTCGCGATCGCGTCGGCGCCGCCCGTGGGCGAGGCCGTCATGCGCAGCGTCGTGCCCGAGCGCATCGCGCCGCTCAGCATCGTCACCATCGTCGGTGGCACCGTCGGCGGCTACATCACGTTTGCGGGAGCGCACCGATTGCTCGATGCGGGATTGTCGGGAACCGGGTCGCTGCGCGCCGTCACGCAGTCGGCCACGAGCGCCGTGCTCATTGCGTCGCTCATGCGCGTCGTGCTCTTTCTCGGTGCGCTCGGCGTGGTGTCGCACGGCCTGGCGCTCGACCCGGAGAATCCGCCGGCGTCGGTGTTCCGGCATGCCGCGGGGGAAATGGGCTACCGCGTGTTCGGCGTCGTGATGTGGTCGGCGGCCATCACCTCGGTCGTCGGCTCGGCGTACACGTCGGTGAGTTTCCTTCGCGGGCTGTTGCCGCGTGCCGAAGAGCGGTGGTCGTGGCTCGTGATTGGATTCATCGTGCTTTCGACGGTGGTCTTCGTGACTGTCGGACGGCCGGTCAAGGTGCTGATCCTGGTGGGTGCACTCAACGGGCTGATCCTCCCGCTGTCGCTCGGCACGATGCTTGTGGCGGCCAGTCGGCGATCGGTGGTCGGCGACTACCGCCATCCACTGGCGCTTACGCTTGGCGGCGCCGTTGTCACTCTCGCCATGGCGGGGCTGAGCGTGCAAACGCTGCTGCACGAGATGCCTGCGCTGATGCGCTGATCGCGCGGAGATCACGGCCATGTCTGCCTTGCGGTTGAGCACGGATCCCGCGGAAATGGACGTCACCGCCATCCATGCGGTACTCACGGAGCAATACTGGGCGCGTGGCATTCCGGTCGAGATCGTGCGGCGAGCGATCGCCGGGTCTATTCCGTTTGGCGTGTTCGACGGTAAACGGCAAGTGGCGTTTGCACGCGCCGTCACCGACCGCGCGACCTTTGCTTACGTTGCCGATGTCTACGTGCTCGAGGAGTACCGGGGCCGCGGTCTTGCGCGGATGATGATGAACGCCATGATGGCGCACCCAGACTTGCAGGGCCTGCGGCGCTGGATGCTCGCGACGCGCGACGCGCACGGATTGTACGCGAAGTTTGGCTTCACTCCCATGCAGGGATCCGATCGGTTCATGGAAATCGCGGACCCCGACATCTATACACGTCTCCCGTCGAGGAAAGACACATGAGCGTCCGCGCCCTGGCTACGCACCTCCACGCCATCATCCTGCGCGACCTCCGCGCGCTGCGTCGTGAGGTCGAGGCGTATCCTGATGACGCGGCGCTATGGGCGCTCCCCGCCGGTATCGCCAACTCGTGCGGCACGCTGGTGTTGCACCTCGCTGGCAACCTGCGGCTCTATGTCGGTCACGTCATCGGCGGCGTCCCGTACGAACGCGACCGGCCGCACGAGTTCGCTGCGCGCGACCTGCCGCGCGCGGAGTTGCTGCACGAACTCAACGCGACCATTGAGGCAGTGGACCGCGCGCTACCGTTGCTCACCGATGATGTCCTCGCGCGTGAGTTTCCACCGCCAATTGGCCCAGTGCGCGTGAATACGCAGGAGTTCCTGCTGCACTGCGCCGTTCACCTCGGATACCACCTGGGCCAGGTGGACTACCACCGACGCATCACGACAGGGATCACCATGACTGTTGCCACGGTGGCGCCTACCGAACTGTCGAGCGCGCGACCGTCGGCATGATGCGCCTTCCGCGCGAGCTGATGTTGTTCGGCCGCCCACTTGGCGAGTGGCCGTACCTCGCGCTGCTGTGCCTTATCGCATCGTACGCGTTGCAGGAGTTTCCGCCGGCGGGCGTTCGTGGCGCGGTGCCGTGGGCTGTGGCGGTGGGCCAGCTCGCGATCGGCGTCACCGCGCTCGGCATTGTGATCACGACGCTCACGGGACGCATCGTTGGTCTGCGCTTGTTGTGGTTGATGGCGGGCCTCGCCATCATCGTGGCGCCGCTGGCGACATGGGGTGTCGTCGGCGCGCCCGCCGCCGATGTCGTCATTGCGGCGTTCGGTGCGATGGCGGCGAGTGTCGGCGTGGTGTGGTACGGCCGTCGCCGTCTGCACGCCGCCGTCACGAGACGCGTGTGGCCGTCGGTGCTTGCCGAGCACGCGGCGGCGGCAGATGAGTATGCGGCAACGATCGGCGGCTTGATGGCGGCGCAGTGGTCGTCGCGCCCGGCGCCTGATGGCTGGTCGGCCGCTGAGATCACCGACCATCTTGCACGCACGTATTCGCAGTACGCGGGCGAATCGCGCGGCAAGGACTCGCTGCGCATCCAGCTCGGGTTCGTACGCCTGCTGCTGGCGCGCACCTTCGTGAAGCCGCGGCTATTGAACGGCGCGCCGTTCCCGAAGGCGCGTTCGCCGCGGGCGCTGCGACCAACCGTTGGACCCGAGACTCCGGCTGATGGTGTGGCGCTGTTTCGGGCGACGGGAGAGGCGTGCGTGCGGGACCTGAGCATTCTCGCAGAGCGGCGGCCGCACCGTCAGCTCGTGCATCCATTTCTCGGCCACCTGCCTCTCTATGACGTCGTGCGGTTCGCGGCGCAGCATATTCGTCATCATCACCGTCAGTTGCGCGCGGCGATCGCGCCGAGCGCGCAGGAGGAGCGCCATGACCACGCGTCGTGATGTCGTAAAAGCCCTGGCCGCCATCGCCGCGGCGGGGGCGCTGCCGCGCACCGCGCGGGCGGCGTCGACCGATCCGGCGGCCCGTGATTCGATCGAACGGATCGGACTGCAGCTCTACACCGTGCGCGGCTTGATGGCCAAGGACATGCCCGGCACGCTTGCCGCCGTGGCGGCGTTCGGGTATCGCGAGGTCGAGTTTGCCGGGTACTTCGGCCGCACACCGAGTGAAGTGAATCAGCTGCTTCGCGACAATGGGCTGACGGCGCCGTCTACGCACCTGGGGCTTAACGACGTGCGCGCGGGGTTAGACGCGACGGTTGAATCAGCGAAGGCCATCGGCGTTCGCTACCTCACCGTGGCGTCGCTCGACATGCGCGCGATTAAGAGCGGCGACGATTGGAAGCGGACCGCAGACGTCTTCAGCGAGGTCGGTCGCCTGGTGAAGGAGGCTGGCCTGCGCTTCGCCTACCACAACCATGCGGTCGAGTTCACGCCGGTGAATGGCGTGCTGCCCATGGATGAGCTGATCACGCGGACGGATCCCGCGCTCGTGACCTTCGAACTCGACCTCTATTGGGCGATCAAGGCTGGACAGGACCCGCTCGCATTCTTCGGTCGTTACCCCGGCCGCTTCGAGATGGTACACGTCAAGGACGCTACCGCCGCCCCCGCGCTCGCCATGACCGACGTCGGGGCGGGATCTGTGGACTGGACGCGGATCTTCGCCGCGCACGAGTCAGCCGGCATCCGACACTACTTCGTCGAGCACGACAACCCGACAGACCCGATGGCCAGCATCAGGCAGTCGGCGGCGTACCTGAAGGCGCTGCGCTTCTAGTCGAGCGCCGCGTCCAGCCGTTCGCACAGCGTCTTGAGCACCTTGATGCGCGCGTGGTACTTGTCGTTCGCCTCCACCAGCGTCCACGGCACCTTTGCGCTCGACGTGCGCGCCACCATGTCGCAGACGGCATCGCTGTAGGCGTCCCACTTCTTGCGGTTGCGCCAGTCTTCTTCGGTGATCTTGAACGTCTTGAAGCTCACCTGCTCGCGCTCCTTGAAGCGCCGCAACTGCTCCGTCTTGGAAATCGCCAGCCAGAACTTGGCCATGACGACTCCGTTGTTCGAGACTTCCTCCTCGAAGTCGTTGATCTCGCCGTACGCCCGCTCCCAGTCATACGGCGTGCAGTAACCCTCCACGCGCTCGACGAGCACGCGTCCGTACCACGACCGGTCGAAGATCGTGATGTAGCCCTTGCGCGGAAGCTGCCGCCAGAAGCGCCAGAGGTACGGGTGCGCCTTCTCTTCATCCGTGGGCGCGGCAATGGGGACAACGCGCACGAAACGGGCATCCACCGCGCTCGTGACGCGCCGGATCGTGCCACCCTTGCCGGCGGCGTCGTTGCCCTCAAAGACGATCACGACGGAGCGATCACGGAATCGCCTGTGCCGAGTCAGCAGCGCGAGATGGCCCTGCCACTTCTCGAGGTCTTTCTCGTAGCGCGGCTTCGGGAGCTTCTTCGTCAGCTTGAGCTCGGACAGTAACGTGCGGCGCGCGTCCACCTCAGGCGCGTCACTCGGGCGCGCCGGCGTGGGCCGCGCCGCCTTGGGCGCCTCGAGGCGCGCCTTCACCGCGCGCAGCAGCTCTTCAGCGACAAATAGCTCGCGATAGCGACGGTCCACACCCTCGACCACGAGCCACGGCGCGAGCGCTGTGGATGTGTGGCGCAGCGTGCGCTCCGACACCTCGCGGAAACGGTCGTACTTCTTGAAGTAGTCCTCATCAATTCCCGTCACGCGCCAGCGCGTGAGCGGATCCTTCTTGAGTTCCCTGATCCGCTTGCGTTGCGCGCCCTTGGCGAGATGGAACCAGAACTTCAGGACCAGCGCCCCTTCCTCCTCGAGCATACGCTCGAAGCGCACGATTTCATCAATGCGTCGATCCAGCTTCGCCCAGCGCACTTTCCCCTTGGCGAGCGACGCCTGCAGGATAGGCGCCGTGTACCACGAGCCGAAGAAGATGCCGATCTTGCCTTTCGGCGGCAGCGCGCGCCAGAAGCGCCACATACGCGGTCGCTCGAGTTCCTCGTCAGATGGATCGCCCATCCCGTTCACTTCGACGTGCCGAGGATCGAGCCACGAGGTCAGCGCGTTGACCGTCTCGCCGCGCCCCCCGCCCTCAACGCCCCCCACCAACAGCACCACCGGAAACGCCCGCGCGTCCTTGAGCATGAACTGCGCGTCGAGCAATTCCGAACGCAGCGCGGGGACCCGCGCATCATACGTCGCCTTGTCTACTGAATGTCCCAGCTCGGCATCTTCGAACATTGGCTCCTCCTGGGTCTCACAGAACATGCCGATTCCGGGCGACGGGCTCAACCAGGGCACGACGGTCGCGGTGCCCGGTGCGTGGTGACTCGAATTACCCTCTCGTGTGGGATCGCCCGACGTTCGGCGGGCCGCTGGCGCCCAAACGTCCCGCAGTTCATCTTCGCCGCTATGCAAATCCAACCGAAACGCCTCGAATACGACGTCGTTATCGTCGGCTCCGGCGCGGGGGGCGGCGTGGCTGCCCACGTACTCGTGGAAGCCGGTGCCAGTGTCTTGATGCTGGAAGCCGGTGGCTGGTGGGACAACACGATGGATTCCACCATGCTCAAGATGCCGTACGACGCGCCGCACCGCGGGGCGGGCACACCGGACAAGGCATTTGGCGAGTTGGATGCGTGCATCGGCGGCTGGACCTTACCGGATGAGCCGTACACTCAGGCGCCCGGCACGAAGTTCGATTGGTGGCGGGCACGCATGCTCGGCGGGCGCACGAACCACTGGGGACGCATATCATTGCGATTCGGCCCGGACGATTTTCGGCGCAAGAGCATTGACGGATTGGGTGATGACTGGCCGGTCACGTACAACGACGTGGCGCCGTACTACGACAAGGTGGAACGGCTGATCGGGATCTTCGGGTCCGCCGAGAAGTTGCCCAATCATCCGGACAGCATCTTCCAGCCCGCACCACGACCGCGCTGCCATGAACTGCTCATCAAGCAGGCGGCCGACAAGATGGGCATTTGGTGCATCCCGGCGCGCCTCTCGATCCTCACCAAGCCGCTCAACAACCGCGCCCCGTGCCACTACTGCGCGCAGTGCAACCGCGGCTGCATGACGAACTCGAACTTCACGTCGTCCAACGTGCTGCTCTTCCCGGCCGCGAAGACGGGCCGGCTCTCCATCATCACCAACGCGATGGCACGTGAGGTGACGGTGGACGCCAAGGGGAACGCCACCGGTGTGAGCTACGTTGACAAGGCCACGGGCAAGGACATGCACGTGAAGGGACGGATCGTGGTCCTCGCCGCGAGCGCCTGCGAGAGCGCGCGCATCATGCTCAACAGCAAGTCGTCACGCTTCCCCAACGGCATCGGCAACGCGAGCGGCGTGGTCGGCAAGTATCTCACCGACACGACAGGCACCGACGTCGGCGGCTTCATCCCGAAGCTTGCCGATCGTGTGCGGCACAACTGTGACGGCGTGGGCGGCGGGCACATCTACATGCCGTGGTGGGTTGACAACAAGAAGCTCGGCTTCCCGCGCGGCTATCACATTGAGGTGTGGGGCGGGCTGGGCCAGCCGAGCTACGGCTTCATGGGCGGCATCGAGAACTACCCCAACTTCTCCGGATATGGCACGGGCCTGAAGGAGGACTACCGCCGCTATTGGGGCTCGACCGTCGGGTTCTCCGGGCGCGGCGAGATGATTCCCAACGCCGATAGCTACTGCGAGCTTGATCCCACAAAGAAGGACAAGTGGGGTATTCCCGTGCTGAAGTTCCACTGGAAGTGGAGCGACTACGAGTACGACCAGGTCAAGCACATGCAGGAGACCTTCCGCAAGCTCATCGCCGAAATGGGCGGTGAGGTGTGGAGCTCGATGCCCGGCCGCGACAAGGGGTACGGCATATCCAACGGCGGCCAGATCATCCACGAACTCGGCACGGTGCGCATGGGCAACGATGCCAAGACCTCGGCGGTCAACGCGCATCAGCAAGCGTGGGATTGCAAGAACTTCTTCGTGGCCGACGGCGGGCCGTTCGTTAGCCAGGCCGACAAGAATCCGACGTGGACCATCATGGCGCTTGCGTGGCGCGCCGCGGACTACATCACGCAGCAGCGGAAGGCGGGGGCGCTATGAAGAAGACGGCAGACGCTAGACGGCAGACGGTAGATAGAGAGCTTCCGCTCTTGGCGGATTCCGCCGCTGAGCCGCAGGGAATGGAGCGCCGCGACGTCGTGAAGTTCCTCGGCGCGGCGTCACTCGCCGCCATCGGTCTTGCGGCGCCGGATATCGCGCGCGCCGCGGATTATGCGCACGCCGCGTTGCAGCAGGGCGCGCCCGCCTACCGACCGCTCTTCTTCACGAGCGCCGAGTGGCCGATGGTGCGCACGCTCTCCGACCTCGTGATCCCGAAAGACGCAAAGTCGGCCGGGGCCGTGGAAGCGGGCGTTCCCGAGTTCATGGATTTCATCGTGAGCGACTTCAAAGGCAACCAGAAGTGGATGCGCGAGGGCTTGCAGTGGCTGAACGGCGAGTGCATGAAGCGCTTCAAGCGCGGCTTCGTCGCCTGCTCGCAAGTACAGCAGAAGCAAGTGCTGAATGACATCGCGTTCCCGAAAAAGGCGCCCGCGGCGCTCAAGCCGGGCGTTGAGTTCTTCACGCGCTTCCGTGACTTGACGGCGAGCGGCTTCTGGACAAGCCGCATCGGCATCGAGGACATCGGCTACATCGGGAACCGCATCGTCGCCGAGTGGACCGGGTGCCCGGAGCCGCAGCTCGCGAAACTCGGCGTGTCGTACAAGATGTCCATGCGCGCCGTGCGCCGGAGTTGACGCACCGCATGCGCTGCACGCGCACGGTCGTCTGTGCCGCTGCCGTCCTGCTGGGGTTTGTCACCAGCCGCGCAGCGGCACAGCGTATCTTCGGCGGCGCGGCGCTCGACACGAGCGCGGTCACGCGCCTCATCGTGCTCGGGAGCGGCACACCGGTGCCGGATCCGGAACGCGCTGGTCCGGCGTATGCCGTCACTTACGGCACGCGCGTGTTCCTGTTCGACGCCGGCGCGGGAGTGATGCGCCGCGTCGCGGCCGCCGGACTTCCGATTGACGGCATGACCGCCGTGCTGCTCACGCACTTGCACAGCGACCACACGCTCGGCCTGCCGGACGTCATACTCACGACGTGGGTGATGGGACGTTCGCGCGTGATGCCGGTCATCGGGCCGCCGGGCACGCGAGCGATGGTAGGCCATCTGCAGGCGGCGTGGATCGAGGACGTGGTCGTGCGCACGGAAGGATCTGAGCGCGGCCGCGTGGGCGGTCAGCGGGTGGACGTGAGGGAAACGACTGGTGGCGTGGTCTATGACTCCGCTGGCATACGCATCCGCGCGATTCCGGTGCCGCACGGTTCGTGGCCGGTGGCGTTCGCGTTCCGCGTGGACACGCCGGACCGCTCCATCGTGCTGGGTGGTGACACTGCGCCCAGCGCCGCGCTGGAGGAAGCGGCGCGCGGCGTGGACCTGTTGGTGCACGAGGTCTACGACAGCAGGCGCGTGGCGCCTGAACAGCGTCCGGGCGGTGAGATGTGGCCGCAATACCTGCGTGAGTTCCACACGTCGGATGAGGAGCTCGGCGCCATCGCAGCGCGCGCGAAGCCGAAGCAGCTCATCTTGTCGCACGTGTTGCGCATGGGCGGAACGATGGACGAAGTGATCGCCGGCGTACGCAGGGGCGGGTTCAGCGGCACGGTAGTGGTGGCGAAGGACCTAGATCGGTTCTGAGTCCTCGCGTCGTCTGGGACGCCCGGCGGAAGACGAAGAATTTCAACGTCCGCGCTCGGCCGTATGGCGTACCGCTAACGCGGTGGGCGATAATTACCGTCGCGCTTCCCTCCCTCTTCCCCACCCGTCCCCCTTTACCAAACCTCCGCACCCCGCACCCATGACTCGTCTTGGTGTCGGTTTCATCGGCTCGGGCTTCAACGCCCGGTTCCACATGCAAGGTTGGGTCGGCGTGCGCGACGCCGACATCCTCGGCGTGTGGAGTCCGGACGATCAAGGCGTGAAGTCGGCCGCCGCATACTGCCGGTCGCTCAAGGTCGGCGAGTGCAAGCCGTACGGCAGCATCGCGCAGATGGTCGCCGATCCTTCCATTGATGCGCTCTGGCTCTGCGGTCCCAACCATGCGCGCATCGAGAACGTCGAGGAGATCGTTGACACGATCAAGCGCGGCAAGGGTGAACTCAAGGGCATCGCCTGCGAGAAACCGCTCGCGCGAAACGTGGCTGAGGCAAAGCGTGTGAAGCAGTTGGTAGATTCAGTGGGACTCAAGACTGGCTATCTCGAGAACCAGCTCTTCGCGCCGCACGTCGAGGCCGGCAAGAAGTTGATCTGGGCGCGCGGCGCGGCCACCACGGGCCGGCCGTACCTCGCGCGTGCCG
>JAHFCT010000003.1:0-9447 GCA_023249375.1 Gemmatimonadota bacterium
TGCCCATCATCGGACCACCCGGCACCGCCGCGATGGTCGACCACCTGCAAGCCGCGTGGGCCGAGGACATCGCGATTCGCACCGAGGGACTCGAGCACGGCCGGCCCGGTGGGCACCGCGTGACGGTGCGCGAATCATCGGGCGGCGTGGTCTACGATTCGGCGGGCATTCGCATTCGCGCGATTCCCGTGAAACACGGGTCGTGGCCCGTTGCGTTCGCGTTTCGCATCGACACTCCCGATCGGTCCATCGTCCTCGGCGGCGACACAGCGCCGAGCGAGGCGCTGGAACAGGCATCGCGCGGCGTCGATGTGCTGGTGCACGAGGTCTACGACAGCAAGCGCGTGGCACCCGAGCGCCGCCCCGGCGGCGGCACGTGGCCGCAGTACCTGCGCGAAGCTCACACGTCCGATGAAGAGCTCGGGGCGCTCGCCGAGCGCGCGAAGCCCAAGCAGCTGATTCTGTCGCACGTGCTGCGCATGGGCGGACCGATGGAAGAAGTCGTCGCCGGCGTGCGACGCGGCGGCTTCACCGGCACGCTCGTCGTAGCGAAGGATCTTGATCGGTTCTAGCAAATAACTCGCACGGTAGCCAAGTCCCTGAAGCGTGAGCGATAATTACCACGCCCCTGCACCGCACCCGGCCCCTTCCCTTGCATCACACCTCGCCCTTTCCCCTGCACCCCGCGTGAGCATGCCTCGTCTTGGTGTCGGTTTCATCGGTTCCGGATTCAACGCCCGCTTTCACATGCAGGGCTGGGTCGGCGTGCGCGACGCCGACATCCTCGGCGTGTGGAGCCCCGACGACAAGGGCGCCAAGTCGGCCGCCGCGCTCTGCCGGTCGCTGCACGTCGGCGAGGCCAAGCCCTATCGCAGCATCGCCCAAATGGTCGCCGACCCTGCCATCGACGCGCTCTGGATCAGCGGCCCCAATCAGGCGCGCATCGAGAACGTCGAGGAGATCGTCGACACGATCAAGCGCGGCAAGGGCGAGCTGAAGGGCATCGCCTGCGAAAAGCCGCTCGCGCGCAACGTGGCTGAGGCCAAGCGCGTGAAGCAGCTGGCCGATTCCGTCGGGCTCAAGACCGGCTACCTCGAGAACCAGCTCTTCGCGCCGCACGTCGAAGCGGGAAAGAAGCTCATCTGGGCGCGCGGCGCGGCGACCACCGGACGTCCGTACCTGGCGCGCGCCGCCGAAGAACACAGCGGGCCGCACAGCCCGTGGTTCTGGATGGGACAGATGCAGGGCGGCGGTGTGCTCAACGACATGATGTGCCACTCGGCGCTCGTCGTGCGGCACTTGCTCACACGCCCCGGCGAGCCGCTGAGCACGCTGAAGCCAGTGAAAGTCACCGGCCACATCGCGTCGCTCAAGTGGTCGCGCCCCGCGTACGTGAAGAAACTCAAGCAGACGATGGGCCCGCAGGTGGATTACGCGAAGGCGCCGTCGGAGGACTTCGCGAGCCTCACGATTGAGTTCGAGACGGCGGAAGGGCACACGGTGATTGGCGAGGCATCGACGTCGTGGAGTTTTGTCGGCGCCGGCTTGCGACTCTCGGCCGAACTGCTCGGCCCCGAGTACTCGATGAAGTGGAACTCGCTCGACAGCGGCTTGCAGCTCTTCTTCAGCCGAGAGGTCACCGGGCGCGCGGGCGAGGATCTGGTGGAGAAGCAGAACGCCGAGCAGGGCGTGATGCCGGTGGTGCCGCAGGAGTTCGCGGCGTACGGGTATACCGATGAAGACCGCCACTTCGTGAACGTGTTTCTCGGGCGAGAGAAACCATTGCTGACATTCGACGACGGTCTCGAAGTCGTAAAGATGCTGATGACCGCGTATCAGAGCGCGGAGAGTGGCAAGACGCTCGCCTTCCCGCCGCGCGGCATCGAGACGTTCAAGCCGAAGGTGGCGCAGGGGACGTGGAAGCCATGAGCATCGGGCGCACGATTCTTCTCAAGATGGCCGACTCGCCGTTTCTCAACCGGCAGGCGTCGCAGCGCGCATTTGTAAAGCGCGCGACGCGGCGCTTCATGCCAGGGGAGGCGCCGGAGGACGCGCTGCGCGCGGCGCAGTTGCTCAAGGCCGAGGGGCGCGGCACCATCTTCACCAAACTCGGCGAGAATATTGAGGTGCCGGCTGACGCCGACGCCGTACGCGATCACTATCTGTGGTTCTTCGACCAGCTCGCGACGTCGGGACTTGACGGGCACGTGAGCGTGAAGCCCACGCAGCTTGGGCTCGACCTGTCGTACGACCGGTGTCTCGAGCATCTGCTGGTGTTGGCCACGCGCAGCGAGGCGATTGGCAAGATCTTCTGGATCGACATGGAGGGCTTTGTGTATGTCGATCGCACGCTCGCGCTGTACCGCGCGCTCAAGGAGCGGCATCCGCGCGTTGGCCTGGCGATGCAGGCGTACTTGTATCGCACGCAGGCGGACATCGAGGCGCTGATGGACCTCAACCCCATCATCCGCCTGGTGAAGGGCGCGTACAACGAGCCGTCGTCGGTGGCGTATCCGGTGAAGGCAGACACCAACCGCAACTATTTCGACCTCAGCGATCGCATGCTACAGGCCGCGGCGGCCGGCCGCTGCACGCCGGTGTTCGGCACGCACGACATTCCGCTGCTCGACCGGCTGGTGGCGCGGGCCAAGGCGCACGGCGCGCCCGACAAGGGCTACGAGGTGCATATGCTCTACGGCATTCGCGACGCCGACCAGCGCCGCCTGCGCAGCGAGGGGCGCACGGTGAAGACGCTGATCAGCTACGGCAGCGCGTGGTACAAATGGTACATGCGCCGGCTCGCGGAGCGGCCGGCGAATGTGGGGTTTGTGGTGCGGTCGATGTTGGGGTAGACGGAACAACGGCGCCTCGCGGCGCCGTCGTCGTGTCGCACCGAGCGTCTGTCAGGTGCTTCGAGTCGCCTGCCCAAAGAGCGCCTTCATCGGCTTCCGATCCATATGAAAGAACACGCGGAAGATCTCGAATGCGATCACGCAGTCCCACGCGATCACCAGCCACAACAGCACCGCCTCGAGTGGCAGCCCGCTCCACGCCTGGATCTCGACGCCGAGCATCTGGTCGCGCTTGTAGTTCCACCAGTTGTACGGCACACCGAGCGTCGCCTCCCACATGAGACTCACGAGCAGCAGCGCGGCAAACGACCCCATGAACGCGCGCCAATTCACGAACGCGGCGATCGAGCGCAGGAAGAGAAAGGTCGGCAGGAAGCCGAGCACCATGATGAACAGGAAGTAGCCGGCCATCCCCTCGGGATGCGGCCCGTATCGCTTGAACACCAAGCCGGCCACGAGCAGCGCGCCCCACAGCAACAGCGAGCGCCAACTCGGCTCGATCAGTTTGTCGACTTCGCGTGAACTGGCCTCGTACTCGTGCGGCTCGTAGTCCTGCAGCCAGTACTCGCTGAACCACAAGTACGTCGTAATCACGAACAGCGCGCCGAGGATATAGAAGGCGAACTCCTCGAGCGGCAGATACGACGGCGCCCACTGCCACGCACTCCAGTCCCAGGCGGGCAGCCGGACGCCGAGCGTGGCCGACGGGTCGCGAAAGACAAAGAATGAGTGGCCAAAGAAAAGGTCGAGCACGAAGCCGAGCACGGCGATCACGCCCGAGGCGGCAAAGAGCGCGCGCCGATGCGTGTGGTGCCGCGGGTAGCGCGAGTGGAAGACCGCCAGCGTGAGGACAGGAAACAGAAATAGCGACAGGCTCACCGTATAGCCGTACGGCGACGGATTCGACGCGCCGTTGACGAACTCGGGGCGCACGTGCACGGTGCCGAGTGTCAGCAGCGCGGGGAGCCCAATGGTGGCCATCATCGCCAGTATGGTATAGATGTCCTGGCGTGGGGTCGTCGTTCGCATCGAGGGGCCTCCGCAGGCAGGGTGGGTGTTCGAGCGCGTCAGTGCGTGTTCGTGCGTGTCGAGCGCGTGGCACGGCGTCCCCCGGCAATGCGGACCGGTCCGCCGATGCTTATTATCCCGCGGGTCGTCATTCCAGCAACCCCCGCTCTGATGCTCAAGCACCTCCGCCTCGCCGATCGCGTGGCCTTCGGGCTCTTCTTGCTCCTGTGGATCGGGTGCATGAGCCTGAAGGTGGCGTCGCTGCGGCATCCGGTCTTCCGCCAGACGTACGTGGCGCGGAGCGACAGCGGCGGCTACCCGGCGGTCGCGGGGTTCATGCGTCCGGGTGGCGACTCGCTCACGCCGCTGCGCATTGGCGATGCGCTGGTGCGCGTCGGAGCGCGCGACGCGCGCCGGCACGGACAAACGTGGTTCGTGGCGGCCTACGAGGAAGCGGCGTGGCGCAACCCGCGCGCGGTGCCGCTGGTCATCGAGCGCGACGGACGCGAGTTGTCGGTGCAGGAACTCCAGCCCGCGAGCCAGCCGCCGGCATACGCCATCGACTTCGTGACGTCGCTCGCGTGGGGCATCGCCGCCATCCTCATTCTCGCCCGAGCCAAGCAGACAGCAACCACGCGCGCCTTCCATCGCGCGATGGCGGCAAGTGCGGTGCTCTACACGGTGCAGTTTGTCGGACCGCTCGCGTTGGGCTTCTTCAAGATCGCAATCGGCTTCATTCTCGTAAACGCCACGTGGCCGCTGCTCGTCCTCGCCTACCTTGCGTTCCCCGAGGAGGCCTCGGTGCTGCGCGGATGGAACCGCGTGTGGCCGTGGATCTTTCTCCCCATCGGCATTCCGGCGTTCCAGAACATTTATGCCCTGCCGTGGCCGTCGCATCAATCCACCCTGCGCGGCATGATCGTCACGCTCACGTTCCTCGGCACGCTCGTCGCCGCCCTGACGTACAACTACCGGCGCAGCGGGCCGCTCGGACGACGGCAGGTGCGGTGGACCATTTATGCGGTCTACCTCGGCACCCTGCTCACGACGATCGTCTACGGACTGCTCGGCACATCCGTGCCGTTCCAGCCCTACGCGCCGCTCTGGGCGAGACTGCTGATGATGTTCGCGAGCGCGAGCTTCCCCATTTCGGTGATGATCGCGATTCTGCGCTACGATCTCTTTGACATCGACCGCGTGCTCGGCGCCACGGTGGGCTACAACCTGCTCGGCGTCACCGTGGTGGGCGGCGGGTTCTATGCGGTGCCGCTGCTCACCGACACGATGACGCACCGGCTCGATGTGGACCCCACGACTGGCCGCACGGGCATCACGATTGCGCTGGCGATGCTCGTCATCACCGCCGAGCGGCGGCTACGCCCGCAGGTGGACCGCCTGTTCTTCAAGGAACGCTTTGCCCTTGAGCAGGCAATGAAGGTGCTTCCCGAGAAGTTCGCGTCGGTGCGCAAGGCCGCGGAGTTGTTTGCGCTGACCGGCCGCGAACTCGCGCAGCACATTCGACCGGCGTCGTGTGTGATCTACGAGTCGGCGGGCGACACGTTTGTGCCGGTCGTAGTCGAAGGTGACACGCTGCCGCCGACGATTCCGGCGGGCACGCATCTCGTCGCGTGGATCAACGCGCTCGACGGCGCGGAGCTGCTCGGCAAGCGCGCGGCCGCAGGCGCCGGGGCCGCAGGGGCGGCCGTGCTCGATAATCTCGAGGCCAAGGTGGTCTTTCCTGTGCATCGCGCCGGCGGGCTCGAGGCGTTCGTCTTCCTCGGCGAAAAGCGTTCGGGCGACATCTACACCTCCACCGACTTGTCGCTGCTCACCACGCTCGGCAAGACAATCAGCAGCCACATGCTGCGGTTCGATGAGGAAGAGTTGTTGTCGCAGGCGCGGGCGATGCAGGACAAGATGCGGCGTTACGTGCCGGGAGCGATCGCCGAGGCGATTGCCGCCGGCACCGAACTCGAGACGGGCGAGCGCGAGGTGTCGGTGCTGTTCGTCGACTTGCGCGGCTACACGTCGTTCGCCGACACGCGCGAGGCCGTCACCATCTTCTCGACAGTGAATCGCTACACCGACGCCGTGTCGTCGATCGTGAACGAGTGCGGTGGCGTGGTGGTGGAGTTCAACGGCGACGGCATGATGGCGGTGTTTGGCGCGCCGCGTCCGCTGCCGCAGAAGGAGCGCGCCGCGGTGCAGGCTGCCAAGCGGTTGGTTGATACCGTGCCGCGGTTGACTTACGACGATCCCAACACGCCGTCGCTGCGGGTCGGCGTTGGTGTGGCCACGGGCAATGCGTTTGTCGGCAACATCGAAGCGGTGGACCGCACCATCTGGAGCGCCATCGGCAGCACTACCAATCTTGCTGCGCGACTGCAGGCGCTCACTCGAGAGTACGACGCCGCGGTGCTGATTGACGCCGTCACCCACGAGCGCGCTTCAGACGAGGTGACGGACTTCGCGCGCCATAGCGACGTGACCATTCGCGGCCGCAAGCGCACCGAGACGATCTACTCGTTCGGCACCATGGCGCCCGACCCTAGGGCGTCGAGCGGCGTTTGAACGTGGCGGCGTAGGGCAGCAGGTAGAGCGCCACGCCACAGAGCGCGGTCAGCGTCAGGCGCACGGCGGCCATGGGCCAGGCGCTGCGATCGATGCCGGTAATGAAGAACGAGCCGATGCCGCCAGCCCATCCGAAGATCGGCATCGCCAACAGACCCAGGTCGAGCGGGTGACTGTAATTCCAGCGTCGCCAGTTCACGGCGACGTACGCAAGCGGCAGTACAAGCAATGCGGCCAACACGGCGCGTTGTCCGCTGACGCCGAGCATCTCGTGCTGATAGAAGCGCGCCGAGGCCTTGAGCAGCGCGAGCGCGAGCGCGACGAGCCCGACGAGCAGCGCGGACTGCGCCGCAGCGCTCCACCTCTCCGCACCTAGCCAGGCCCGTGACGCGCGAAGCACAAATGACATCGCGGCAACAACGGCAAACCAGCCGATGAAGTTCGCGAGCGGAATGGTGAACCAGAGCGCACGGTCATCGTTCGGCACGCACCACGTCCAGACGCCGAAACCGCCGAAGAGCGGCGTGGTGTCATTCATGCACGACACACCGGTGTGCACCACCCACCGGCTGGCGCTCGACACCGGATCAATCACCAGGTCGAGCGTCGTCGCCAGCGATGCGTCGAGCCAGATGCGCATCCCCCACGGCAGGCCCAGCCGGTCGCTGGTCTGCATCACGACGAAGATCACGATGGCCCACGTGATGCCGATGGTGTACGGCACCCAGTTGGGCGAGCGGCCGAACATCAACCAGAGGTCGGCGTAGCTGTACGACTCGGTGGTGCGAATCGCGAGTCGCTCGAGCGCGATGCCGTATACGATGCACGCCACGAACGCGAGCGCGTCGTACCGGCCGGCGCGCACCGCTCGCATCATGTACCACACGCCCATCGCGAAGATGGGCACGATGGTGCCGAGCACGACCCACGTGGAGAGATGCACTACGCGCTCCGCGCGCGCAGGCGTCCGAGGTATGGCAGGAAGAGCACCGCAAGTCCTGTGCACGCGGTCGCTACGATGCCGAGCGGCGCCCACGGCCACCACGATGGATCAACGCGTCGCGCGATGAACAGCGTGGTCCACGCGACATGGATGTAGATGGGCCACACCACCACGCCCCACGCGACGGGATTGTCGAACTTCAGCGTGCGTCGCTGGGCCAGCACGAGCACCAACGGTGAGGCAAGCAACGCGATGAACACCGTCCACTGCACCGGCCCGGGGCGCGTCGCGATCTTCGTCCCCATCAACAGCACCGTGATGGCGCCGAGCGAAAGAAGTGAAGCGGCGATGAGCAGTCCGAGCTGCGCCAGCCAACCGCGCTCGTCGGCCTTGCACCACTCGCGCGCGGCGCGCACGAAGAACGAAAGCGAGAGCACAATCACGAACCAGCCGATGAAGTTGCCAAGCTGCACGGTGTACCAGAACGCTGGCGTGCCCTGCGGCACGCACCACGTCCACGCGCCGACGCCGCCATCCACGGGGCCGGTCTGGTAGAGGCAGGGGATCTTGTCGACGAGCACCTGGCGCGTATTGCTCGCGCCGGGATCGAGCACGAGGTCGACGAGCGTTGCGACCGCGCCATCGAGGAATGGGCGCTGCCACCACGGAAGCCCGATGCGGTCGCTGGTCTGCATCCCGACGTAGACCATCGCCGCCCAGCCGGCGCCCACGGAATACGGCACCCAGTCCGGAGCGGAGCCAAACATGAACCAGAGGTTCGCATAGTCGTACTCGTGCACCGTCTTGATCGACAGCACCTCGAGCGCCATGCCGTACGCGAACGCCACGAGAATGGTCAACGTGTCAAAGCGATTGATCCGCGACGACCGATACACATACCACACCGCCAGCACGATGGTCGGAATCGTCGCCAGAAAGACATCGAGCGTCGTGAGCGTCATCGGGGGGCTCCGCGCATCAGCGACCGAACCACGGGAACTGACGCCAGAAGAAAGCCTGCACCTTGGCGCCGAGGTACGCGGGCCATCGCCAGAGCGGTGCGAGCAGGAAGTACTCGGTCCAACCGCTGCCCGTCTCAGCCGGCGGCACTGCTGTCCATGACACCGCCGAGCGTTCGTACATCGGCATGTCGAACAGCTGCTGCTGGAATTGCGCGGTCCACGCCGACCCGGGAATCGCGACGCCGAGCGTGTGCGGGAACCTGATGCCGAGCAGCGCTTGCTTGCTCCACGCGGACGGCGTCACCGTGAGGTCGGCAGTTACTTGTGGTTCGAACACGCCGGTGGTGCCCGACCAGAGAAAAGTCAGCGCGCCACTAAACTCGGGCGCCGGCGTCACCGTCGCGAACATCACACCCATGCCGGGCGTCGTCGTGCGTCCCCAATGCCACTCGTGATGCGTCCAGAACAGTTGCTGCGTTCCCCACGGATGATCGTGGTAGCCGCGCCCGCTCACCTGCTGCGTGGCGCCATTCACGGTCAGTGACCCGGTGGTGTTCATGATCGGTGCCGAGAACGACACCGCGGTGTACGTGGACGCGTCGGTGCGCGACGTGAAGTAGTGCCCGTCGGCGGTGGGCAGAAAGCCGCGATGCGCCGGCGTCATGCGGAGCTGCGCAGTGATCCACGGCAAGTCGAGCGTCACGTCGTAGTGCATCGACGCGGGCTCGTTGCCGACGATGCGCACGACGTTGCCGGCGATTCGCAATTCGCGCACGCCACTCACCTGCGTGAACGAGAAGTCGCTGGCGTCGTAGTTGCGCACGTGCTTCCAGTCGGTCCCCGCCGCGGAATACTCCACGTACACCGAGACCCCGCCCGACGTAAAGATGGGATTCTTGCAGCTGAAAACGATCACCACTTCCACGCCATCGTCGGTGGAGAGATCGAAGTACCACCACTCGAACGCCGACCAGACGCCCCTTTCGGCGGCGGTCAGCTGCGGCGCATCCCACCCGATGTCGAACGGCGTAAACGGCGCGGGGAGCGCCACTACTGGCTCCAGCCAAGGGTGACGAGCACGCGCCGCCCGATGATCGAGCCGCCCATGAGA
>JAHFCT010000003.1:9547-23878 GCA_023249375.1 Gemmatimonadota bacterium
CGGTCAGCTGCGGCGCATCCCACCCGATGTCGAACGGCGTAAACGGCGCGGGGAGCGCCACTACTGGCTCCAGCCAAGGGTGACGAGCACGCGCCGCCCGATGATCGAGCCGCCCATGAGATGCACGCGTTCTTCATCGAGCACGTTCGTGCCCGCCACGCTCACGGTGAGGCGACGGCGCAACGGATACGTCAGATTCACATCGACGCTGCGCGACGACGGCAGGTCGCCCGCCCACGCGCCGGATCGGAACTTGAACGCGTCCTCCCAGCGCACGCCGATGCGCGCCCGCGCGCCGCTGGGCGCCTGATACACGGCCGCCACGTTCGCCGAGTGTGGTGGCGTGTTGGGCAGCACCGTATCACTGGGCATGAACGCCTTTTGGTCGAGTGAGAAACGGTAGCCTGCGTAGTTCGCGTCGACGCGGAGCGCCGTGGTCACCTGCACGCCAACGCCGAGTTCGACGCCATACTCGCGCGCCTTGCCCGCGTTGCCGAAGGACAGCACGTACGCGCTTGCTCCCGATGGCAGGCGTGAGAACGCCGGGCCCATCGCGCCGCGAACCGCGGCCTCGACGGCGGGACGCGCCGCCTCGGGCACGGCCGCGGGTGCCGTCCACGGGCTGAAGTCCGGATTCACACCGGCAAGCACACCGGTGGAGAACGACTTGATCGAACTTGAGTACGCATCGGCGGTGAAGAACACCTTGCCGATCTGTGCCTTGTAGCCGAGTTCGAAGCCGGCCACATCCTCAGGCTTGAGATGTCGGTTGCCGAGTGCAAGAGCGGGCACCGCCGCGGATGTCTCGAACAACGCGCCGTTGGCGACGCCCGCCAGCGACGGTCCCAACGGCGACGCTCGCAGCCCAAACTCGAGTGCCCGCAGGTCGAGCGGCGCGGCCACCGGGAAAAACAGGAATTGCTGGAAGCTGCTCGGCGTCAGGTAACCACGGTTCCATGTAAGACGCAGCGTCTGATCTTTGTGCGGTGTCAGCACGATGCCGAGCTTGGGTGAGAAGACGGCGTCGTACAGCGAGCCCGTGTCCCAGCGGCTCGCGGCGACGAGCTTGAGGTTTGGCGCGAGCTCGTAGTCCACCTGCTGGAACAGCGCGTAGAAGTTGTCAGCGCGTCCGTCATCAGCGGCATCGAGAATGGTGCCGCGCGAATCAATGGTCTGCCGGCGCGCCGACGCCCCCGCCACCAAGCGACCGCGCGTGCCGGCGAAACTGCGGTTGAACTGTCCTTCGACGTGCATCGTGGCCGTCTTGTCGATCCCTCTGAAGTTCGAAGCAAGACTGTACTGGTCGCCATCGCGGCCGGTGTAATACGCGAAGACGCTGAACGCGTCGCTGTTCCACGCGAGGCGCGCCCACGGCCGATCGGCCTGCGTCACCTGCGATCGGCTGCCCGGCGTCGAGATCACGGTGTTCTCTACGCGCGACAGTCCGCCCTCGGCGGTCAGTATCGAGCCGTTGGACGCATACCAATCGGCGCGCGCGTTGCCGTACCAGGTGCGCACGGGATCCGGTGTTCCGGTTGCGGCGCCGGGCAGGCCCGCGGCGCCACTCTTCGTTTGTCCTGTCAGTGCGCGCAAGTCGTAGCCGGGCGCGGGCGGGACGATGGTCGACGCCGCGAAACCCGCGTCTGCGTACTCGCGGGCGGCGTCGCCGATGTTCGTGCGCGAGCGATCCCAGGTTTCGCTCTGCTGAAAACCGCCGCTGACGCGCAGGCCCCAATGGTAGTCGGGCGCGACATAGCCATAGCGTCCATCAAGACGGCGCGTGTTGAGTTCACCCGCCGTCGCGCTCAGCCGCGCGCCGCGCGACTCGCGAACGCTCGGTGTGCGAATGGCGAGCACGCCGCTGAATGCATTGGCGCCGTACAAAGCCGAACCCGGCCCGCGCACCATCTCGACGGCGCTGCCTTCTTCCATCACAGAAAGGTCGGCCCAGTCCTGATTGCCGAGTATCGGGATAGCGACGTCGCGCCCATCGACGAGGACGAGCGTGCGGCGGTTGGCGGCGCTGTTGAAGCCGCGCGTGTTTAGGCTGAAGTCAAACAGGCTCGACTGCGCGATGTGCACGCCGGTGAGATCGCCCACGAGCAGCGGCACCTGCCCCGTCGCCGCCATCTCGCGAATGTGCGCGGGCTCGGCGACAGCCACCGCCGCTGGCGCCTCGACAATGCGTTCTGGCGTGCGCGACACGCCCGTGACGCTGACTTCGCCCAGCAGCACCGGATTGCGTTCAAGCGCCACGTCGAGCACGCGCGCGGGCCCGGTCGCTATCGCGACCTCCAGCGTGCGTGGCGCATAGCCAATCCAGCGGAACGTGACGGAGCGCGGTCCCGCGGGCAGGTCCACCAGCGCATAACGCCCATCGTCGCCGGAGATCGCGACGCGCTGCCCCGCCACCATCACTTGCACGCCAGCGAGTGGCGCGCCGCGCGCGGCATCGGTGACATGTCCGGTGAGCACCGCGCCTTGCGGGGTCTGCGCAGCAGCACTCGCTGCCACAACGACGCAACCGGCCAGAGCGCAGACGCGAACGGCCATCAGTGAATTAGCGATGCGGTTCAAGGGACCCCCTCGGGGGGAAGTGCGGGACCCACGGACCGACCAATATTGGGGCGTCGCGCTCCGGCGAGCTAGCCCATGACCGAGCGCACCACGGCCTGAAAGCGCGGTTCGTCTCGCACGCTGTCGAATGCGGCACGCAGGTGGATCAGCGGCAGCTCGGCGCACTTCATCTCGGCGGCGCGGTCCAAATGGTCGAGTGCGATCCCGGTCTCGCCAAGCGCCGCGTGCACCTGCGCCAGCAGCACCGGCGACACATAGCGCGACTGCGCGGTCTGTGCGAGGCGTTGTTGAAGTGTGCGCGCCTCCTTTTTCTCTTTCGCCGTGGCGAGCGCGCACGCAAGCGCCGAGAGTACCTCGGGGCTGTCGCCGCTCAGCAGCGCCGCGCGTCGCAGCGACTCCACCGCCTCGGCGTGCTCTCCGAGCGCCGAAAGGGAGCTGCCCATCGCGTAGTGCGCCAGGTAGAACGCCGGGTGCTGCGCGATCACCAGCCGGAACTCGATGATCGCCTGGGGATGATCGCGCTCGTATTGCCGGAGAATCGCCGCGCTGGTCGCGATAGGCGCCGAGAGCGGGTCGAGCTCGCGCGCTCGTGCCAGTCGCGCCCGTGCTTCGGCAAACCGTTCGCGCGGAGCGAGCAGGTGCATCGCGTACCACTGGTGCGCGGTGGCGTACTGCTCTCGCACGGTGAGCGCCTGCACGTAGTCGCGTTCGGCGCCCGTCCAATCGTGGTCAAGCAGCGCGCGCACCGATCCGCGCGCGGTGAGCGCTTCGGCCAGTGCCGGTGCAATGGCCAACGCGCGCTCCGCCGCGCTGCGCGCCTCGGCCAGCAGGGTGTCGGCGCGGGCGGCGCCGTACACCGCCAGCGTGATGTGCGCGTCGGCCAGCCCCGAATGCGCCAGCGCAAATCGCGGATCAGCGGCCACGGCGCGGCGCAGGTGCTCCATGCCGCGACCCATCGACGACTCGGTGCGCTGGTTCCACTCGAAGCGCCCCTTGAGGTACGACTCGTACGCGTCGAAGTCCGACGTTGGGGTATCGACGAGCCGCGGCGTATCGGCCAGCAGGCGCACCTTCAATGTGTCAACGATCGCCTGCGTGATCTCGTCCTGTACCGCGAACACGTCATCCTGCGCGCGATCGAAGCGTTCGGACCAGAGCGTAAAGCCGCTGACGACATCAATCAGGTCCGTGGTGATGCGGAGGCGTTCGCCCTGGCGGCGCACGCTGCCGTCGAGCACGGCGCTCACACCGAGCTCGGCGCCGATGGCGCGCACGTCGACCGCGCGCCCCTTGAAGGCAAACGCGCTCGTGCGCGCCACGACGCGCAGACCCGGCAGCCGCGAGAGCGCATACATCAAGTCCTCGCTGATGCCGTCGCCAAGGAAGTCATCGCCCGGCACACCGCTTTGGTTGGCGAATGGCAGCACCGCGATCGACACACCCTGCGCCGCCTCCGCGCGCCCGCGCGCCCGCAGCGGCACCATTGGCTGCGCCGACGACAGCGCATCGGCGAATTCGGCGATTTCCGCAAATCGGTCATCGGGCGACAGCGCGAATGCGCGGTGAATGGCGCTGGCGACGTGCGGCGGCACTCCCTTCACGCGCGCTTCCAGGGATTCGGCGACGCCTGCTGATTTCGCCGCCATCAGCGCCATCAGCGTCTTGCCCGTGAACGGCGGCGATCCCGCGAGCATTTCATAGAGCACGCAGCCGAGGCTGTAAAGATCGGCGCGCCCGTCGGTGGTGAGTTCGCCGAAGGCTTGTTCGGGGCTCATGTACGTGGGCGTGCCGGCTCCCATGCCGTCGGCGTGCGTGGCGTGCGCGTCGGTGCTCGCGTCCACCGCAGTGGAGATGCCGAAGTCGGCAACCATCGCGTGGCCGCGGAAGAGCAGGATGTTCTCCGGCTTGATGTCGCGGTGCACCACGTTACGGCTGTGCGCGTAGCTCAGCGCCTCGGCGACTTCGAGGCCCAGCCGGACGGTCACGTCGAGCGGCAGCACGGTGTCACGGGCCAGCCGGTCGCGCAGCGTCTCGCCTTCGATGAACGGCATCACGTAGTAGAGCAGCGATTTGGCGTCGCCGGAATCGTAAATCGGCACGATGTGCGGATGCTGCAGCCGCGCGGCCATTTCGATTTCACGCTGGAATCGCTCGGGAGCCACCGTGGCCGCGACTTCCTCGCGCAGCACTTTCACGGCGACGGGCCGGTCGTGCTTGCGGTCATGCGCGAGGAAGATGTGCGCCATGCCGCCGCGCCCGATTTCGCGAGCGAGCGCGTAGCGCTCGCCCATCACACGCGCCAACTCGGCCAACCGAAGGGCTGCGTCGTCGGTCAGAGGCCGGCGACTGCCGCGGCCAGTCCCTCGAAGGACCGGCCGTGCACGATCTGCACACCGGTCGCTTTGATCAGAGCGCCGGCATTCGCCGCGTCGATCGATCCGCCAGCAATGATGCCAATGCGATCGTCCGCACGCTCCACCAGGCGCTTGAGGCGCGCGGTGCCTTCCGTGGCGGTCGGCGCCGCACCGCTCGTGAGGATCGTGTCGAACTGCAACGAGACGAGCAGTTCGAGCGCTTCATCCTGGTCAGTCACGCTGTCGAACGCGCGGTGAAAGCCCACGTGGAGCGGACTGGCCACGGCGTGCAACTCGGCGAGACGGTCGGCGTCGACTTCGCCGTCAGGCGTGAGAATGCCGATGACGACACCGTCGGCGCCTAGTTCTTTCGCGACGGCGATGTCGCGCTTCATGATCTCAAACTCGTCGTCGGTGTAGACGAAATCGCCGACGCGCGGCCGCACGAGCACGTGCACGGACACGAGCAGCCGTTCGAGGCAGCGCGCGATCAGCCCGGCGCTGGGGGTCGTCCCGCCCTGCTGCAGCGGGCCGCATAGCTCCATGCGGTGCACGCCGGCGGCCTGCGCCGCAAGCGCCGCCGCAAAAGAGTCGACCGCTGCCTCAACACGCACCGACATGGCTTACTTGCCTCCGGGGGGCGGCAGGGTGGCCGCGAACTTCCACTGCGTGCTGAAGTCGCGCGGCAGCGGCTGCTTGAGCATCAGCACCCGCACCATCTCCACGGGCATCGACCCGTGGGTATAGATAAAGTCGTGGAATTGGCGATTCGTCAACTTCCCGCCATCCACGACCTCGTGGTGCAGGGCGCGGAACTGCAGCCCGCCCATCATATAAGACACCTGGTACAGCGGTCCGTAGGAGCCGTTGAACGACCGGCGCACTTCGGCCGTGGCGTTGGCCCGCTCATGCCCCACGCGGTCCACGAGAAAGTCGATGCACTGCTGCGGCGTCCAGTTGCCGAGGTGGAAGTTGAGGGAGAAGATGATCCGCGCCGCGCGGTGCATGCGCCAGAAGAGGGCGCCGGCGCGGTCTTCGGGCTTCGCGTGGAAGCCGTTGTCCCACAGGATGGTCTCCCAGTAGAACGCGCCGCCTTCGCTCCAGAACGGCGTCGCGAACTCGCGGCGGTACGGATAATACCGCGCGTTCATGAACCCCTGCATGTGATGGCCGGGGATCATCTCGTGAAAGACGGTCGCGTGCGAGAAATGCGGGTTGTTGCCGCGCATCGACATCATCTTGTCGTCTTCCGACATGCTGTCGGTCGGATACGACACCTGCAGCACCTCGCCACCAAGGAAGAACGGCGAGACCTTCTGCCGTTCGGGCGGAATCATCTCGATGCGCCAGACGTCCTGCGCCAGCGGCGGGATGGTGACCATGTCGTGCGCCTTGATCCACGCCACCGCCTCGAACTCGAGGTCTTTGACCATGTTCACCTGGTCGCCGGGCGGCACATACGTCTGCTTCACCTTCTCCAGCGCCGCCTTCCAGTCGTCGCCAAAGCCCATCTCGCGCGACGCCTTCTTCATCTCGCTCTCGCCCCAGTCGAGTTCCTTCTGGGCAATCGCGATCAGTTCCTCGGGCGAATAGGGCATCATCTCGTGCTTGATGCTCGTCTCCACCGCCACTCGGCCAATCGGCAGACCGACGATCGGTTCGTCGTCGCCGCGCTTCCAGCCGACAATCTTCTCGCGCAGCACGCGCTGGTAGTTGGTGAGCGCCGAATCCGCGGTGCGGTACGGGGCGCCGGTCCACCACGAGAAAAGCGGATCGTAGCCGTTGTAGAACTGGTACCACGCGCGCAGCAGCGAGCGCATCGACGCCGTGACTTCGGCGGCGCGGTACGCGGTCACCTTGCTGATCTTCGCCGCCGACGAGTCGCCCTTCGGCGGCGTCTCGATCTTCGTGCGCAACGCATTGACGTTGGTGCCAATGAACGTCAGCGTGCGCGCCACGCGCGCGCCGTCCACCGTTTCCATTCGGCGCCGCGCGTCCTCGAGTGCAAAGATCGAATCGCCGAACGGCAGCAGCGCCGCGAGATCGGCGTACACCTTGGCATCGCGCTGCAGTTCGTCCTGCGACTCCTCGATGGTGTTGCGCAGCAGCACGTGATCGGCCTTGGCATCGAAGCTCAGCTTGTTGAAATCGATCGCCTTCAGCTGCGTCGTCCACGCATCGTAGAACTTGCTAAACACCTCGCGTTGCGCCGCCGAGTACTGCTGCGGATAGCGCCGGTTCAGCACGCCGTGGTCGGCGGTGTATCGCTCGACCACACCGCGCATCTCGCTGCCGCGCTCGGCGATGAGGAGCGTGGCGTCCGGTGCGTACACGGTGGGCCTGCCCTGCACGTTCTTCGTGACTTGACTCGCACTCCTGGTGCTGGCTGCCACTGGCGCCGCGGTCGTTGCCTGTGTCGGTGCCTGCGGCTGCGCCGGTGCCTGCGCCGTCACCGTGGCGCTTGTGGCGATGAGGCTTGCGGCGAGCAGCCGAGTGGCGGCCAGTCGGCGCATCAGTAGCTGTACCCCGCGCGGTATTTCGGCGTGACCCATTCGTCGGGAATGTCCTTGGTGAGCAGTTCGCCCGTCGTTGGATTGAGGTCGATGGCGCGACCCGCGCGCACCGCAAGATTGCCGAGCACGATCATCTCGGTGAGCGGTCCCGCGTGGCCGGCGATGTTCGAGCCGGGTTGCGTGCCCGCCTTGATCGCGTCAATGAACTCGCCATACACGCCCTTGGTGCGCGGAAACTTCACTGGTACTGGCGTCGCCTTCACCGCCTTGTCGGCCTCAGGGTCGAGCAGGCGCGGGTTCTCGCCGTACGTGCCAGCGATGATCTGTCCCTTCTCGCCCGTCCAGAGTTGGAACCCGTCTTCCCACAGCGGCCAGGCGTCGAGTGCCGTCAAGCCGTTGGGTCGCGCCGGAATGATTCCGCCGTCGCGCCACGTCAGCGTCACGGTGCCGTCCTTGCCGACGGCGTTCATCGTGCCCGACACCGGAAACTCGTACGTGATGCGCGACAGCTTGGGCGCCGTCTCGGTGTAGAGCTGCGACGTCTCGGGAATCACGCGGCCGGGGAACTTGAGTCCGAGCGTCCACACCGCGCAGTCCATGATGTGGCAGGCCATGTCGCCCATCGCGCCGGTGCCGTAATCCCACCAGCCGCGCCAGTTGAAGGGCGCGTACGCCGGGTTGTACGGGCGGAATGGCGCGGGGCCAAGCCACAGCTCCCAGTCGAGCGTCGGCGGCACGTTGTGCGCTTCGCTCGGCCGACGAATTCCCTGTGGCCAGATGGGACGGTTGGTATAGAAATCGACCGAGACGATCTTGCCGATGAGTCCGGCCTCGATCCACTCGCGGGTAATGCGCATCCCTTCGGCGGCGTGTCCTTGGTTGCCCATCTGCGTCGCTTGCTTTGGCCGCTTGGCGGCCTCGGCTTTCATCGCGCGCACTTCGGCGACGGTGCGCGCCAGCGGCTTCTGGCAGTACACGTGCTTGCCGGCGCGCAGTCCGAGCAGCGACGCCGCGGCGTGGTGATGGTCGGGCGTGGACACCGTGATGATGTCGATGTTCTTGGCTTCCTTGTCGATCAGCTCACGGTAGTCCTTGTACTTCTTGGCCTGCGGCTGGAGGCGATAGCTGCGCTCGGCGTTCACGTCATCCACGTCACAGAGCGCGTAGATGTTGCAGTCGGCTTGCGCGCCGAAGCCCCGCACATCGCTGCCGCCCATGCCGCCGACGCCAATGCACGCGACGCTGAACTTGTCACTCGGTGCCACGTGCCGGCCGCCGCGGGCGCCGAGTACGTGCGGCTTGACGATGGTGAAGGCCATGCCAGCCATGGAGGTCTTTTCCACGAATTCACGACGCGAGACGGTCGGGCTTTCCGGCGCGTCGGGCGTGGCATTGATATCGCGATCGGTCATCGTCGGGTCCTCAGCGGGAGGCGGCCGGTGCGTTCGCACCGGACGTGTTGGGGCGGAACAGAAACGCGAAGAGCAGCATCACCACCGCGGCCATGACGGCGGGATGCAGCCAGATGGCGGGCCACTCGTGCGACACGGCGCCGCCGACGGTCGTGGCGGGCTCCGTGAAGCGCTCCACCACGGCGCCGCTGACATTCGCGCCAAGGTAGTAACCCACGCCGTTCGTCACGAAGTTGATGAGCCCCTGCGCGGCGCCGCGGATCTTCTCGCCGGCGCGCTCATCCGTGTAGATCTGGCCGGCGACGAAGAAGAAGTCGTAGCAGACGCCGTGCAACAGGATGCCGCCGTAGATCATCCACATGCCGGCCTGCGCGTTGCCGTGGGCAAACGCGAAGTAGCGCAGCGCCCACGCCGCCATGCCGCCCACCATGATCCACTTGATCCCCAGCTTCCGCAGGAAGAACGGGAGCAGGAGCATGAAGAAGATCTCGCTCATCTGGCCAAAGGTCTGGATGAACGCGGGCTCCGGCGCGCCAATCTCGTTCAGGAAGAGATTGGCGAACGAGTAATAGAACTGCAGCGGAACGCAGAGCAGGAACGAGCCGAGGACGAAGAGCAGGAAGTCCCACTGCTTGAGCAACTGGAGCGCGTCGAACCCGATGGCGTCGTGCCAGTTGAACGGCGTGCCGGCCGCCTTGGGCGGTGTGTGCGGCAGCACGAGCGCGAACAGCGCCATCGCGACTGACGCGTAGGCCGCGAGCTGCATCGGCAGCGCCTGCGCGTCGGCCTTGAGCACCTTGCCGACGATGAGACCGGCGACAATCCAGCCGATCGTGCCCAGCACGCGAATGGCCGGGAACTCGCGCGCCGGATTCTTCACATGATGGAAGCTGATGCTGTTCGTGAGCGACAGCGTCGGCATGTAGCACAGTGCGTAGCCGATGAGCACCGGGTAGAACGTCGCAAACGTGGTGCGCGTCGACGCGATGTACATGAGCGCCGCACCAGCGAGATGCAGGATCGCCAGCAGCTTCTCCGACGAGAAGAAGCGATCGGCGATCATGCCGACGAAGAAGGGAGAGAGCAGCGCCGCGATGGCGGTTGCGCCATACGCCGATCCGATCTGCGTGCCCGTGAACTTCAGCGTCGTGCCGAGGTAGGTGCCCATCGTCACGAACCAGACCCCCCAGATGAAGTACTGGAGGAACATCATCGTCATCAGCTTGAGGCGCGTCGCGGTCATCGAGGCTCCGGTGCGGATTGGGACGCGGGGTCAGTCGAGCGGACGGATGCGAATGTTGCGCAGCGAGAGAGCGCCGTTATGGTCGCCCTGGATGCCGATGGCGCCGCGCTTGGCGAGGCCGTAGTTCGGGTACTTGGCGAACTTGCTCGCGGCGACCTTGGCCTTCCAGTCGGCGCTCCACAGTTCGTATTCATCCACCTTCGCTCCGTTGAGCCAGTGCTCGACGTGGCCCTTCTTCACCACGATGCGCGTGGCCTGCCACTCGCCGACCGGCTTGAGCGCGCCCTCGGCGGCGGGGTACAGCCCGTACGCTGCGCCTGCCGATGTCATCCGCGTGCGCCCGTCGGGAGCGTTGGCGTCGTCGAGCAGCTGATACTCCGTTCCGCTCCAGTAGATCTTGTCGTATTCCTCGGTGGCGCGGTAGAACACGCCGGCGTTGCCGCCCTTGTCGAGCTTCCACTCGAGCTCGAGCTCGAAGTCCCCGAACGTCTCCTTCGTCATGATGTCGAGGGCGGTCCCTTTCTTGTACAGCACGCCGTCCACGATCTCCCAACCCTTCGGCATATCAGGCTGCTGGTAGCCACGCCACGCAGCCGTCGACGTGCCGTCAAACAGCGGCTTCCACCCGCTGCCTTGGAACGGCAGGCGAATGGACGCGCAGGAGGCCAGGATCAGGGCGCCGATCGGCAGCGCGTGACGGGCATATCGGAGTAGGCGATTCATGGTCCGTTAGAGAGGTTGGTAACCGCGAAAACGTACCGCGTGGCGGGGGGTTGCGACAGGTTTGTGTTCGATTCCCAGACCCATGACGCAGAGAGTCTTACTGACTACCACGGATGACACGGATTGAACGGATGGGCACGGATACTACAAACACTTGTAGTACGGGGTGCGCCGCGCCGGCCTCGGCGCCACCACACCCCCCAAACGTCCTTGCCTGATCCGTGCAAATCCGTCTCATCCGTGTCATCCGTGGAAGTCAGTAGGTCCAGCCACACCGAGATGCACAGGATTCGCCACAAGTTCGAGTCAGTCGTAATCTTCAGTCGTCAACCAACCGCAAGTTTCAATGACCGTCTTCATCGAACCAGCCCGCGACGCCGCCGACCGCGAGGCCAGCGCGCGGATGATGTGTGCATCCGAGCCGTGGATCACTCTTGGCCGCGACTATGCGCGCTGCCTGACGGCGGTCTCGGACCCCGCCCGCGAGCTCCACGTCGCTCGTGACGGTGCACAGGTGGCCGGTTTCATCCTGCTCACCATGAAGGGACAGATCCCGGGCTACATCGCCAGCGTCTGCGTCTCTGCCGCCTCCCGCGGATCCGGAGTCGGCACCCAGTTGGTGACGTACGCGGAAGCACGAATTCACCGGGAGTCGCCCAACGTCTTCCTCTGCGTCTCGTCGTTCAACCTCGGGGCCAAACGGCTCTACGAGCGACTCGGCTTCGAGTTCGTCGGCACGCTGAAGGACTTCATTGTCGACGGACACGACGAACTGCTCTATCGAAAGACCATCGGTCCGTGGAGCAGCTTCACGCCCCCGGGTTAGCCCCCTGGTGCTCGGCAAGTTCGTCATCGATTCCACGTGGAACCGGCCGGCGCATCCAGAAGGGTTCTACTTCCGCTCCGACCACATGCGGTACGCGCGGCTTGACGTGCCGGCCATCTGCTTCACGACGATGCGGCACGGCGACTACCACAGGTCGCGCGACGAGCCCAGCATCATCGATGGCGCGAAGCTCACCCGCATGGCGCAGTGGATGTACCTTACAGGATGGACGGCGGCGAACGCCCCTCAGCGACCGCCACTCGACCCCGGCTTCAAGCTCGAGCGCTCACATGACGACCGCGCAACAGGACCTCCCCGTGTCCAAAGCCCCGCATCTCGCGGATCCCGATCGCAACCCGTCGTTCACCAAGGCCATCTTCTCGGGGGAGATTCGCGAGGATCTCGTCTTCCCTTTTCCGGCGCCGTCCACCGAGGACCGTGAAGCGGCCGCGGCGATTCTCGATTCGTTCCGCGGCTGGGCCGCGGAGACGGTGGACGCCCGCAAGCACGATCACGACGGCAAGTTCACCGATGAAGTGCGCGCCGGCATGGCCGAGTTGGGGCTGATGGGACTCAACATCCCCGAGGCGTATGGCGGTTTTGGCGCCAGTGCGGTGGTCTTCAATCGCATCATGGGGGAAATCGGCTCCGTCGACGCGGCGCTGACCGTGTACTTCGGCGCGCACCAGTCCATCGGCTGCAAGGGCATCACGCTCTTCGGCACCGAAGCGCAGAAGCAGAAGTACCTCACCAAGTGCGCAACGGGTGAATCGATCGCCGCGTTCTGCCTGACCGAGCCCGGCTCCGGCTCCGACGCGCAGGCCATGCTCTCCACGGCCATCCCGAACGCCGACGGCACGCACTACGTGCTCAACGGCACCAAGATCTGGATCTCCAACGCCGGCTACGCGTCGCTGCTCACCGTCTTCGCCAAGGTGCCGGTGGAGGTTGACGGCAAGACGAAGCAGCGCGTGACGGCGTTCATTGTCGATGCGCACGCGCCGGGCGTCACGATGGGTCAGCCCGAGCAGAAGATGGGCATCAAGGCGTCGGACACGCGGACCTTCACGTTCGAAAACGTGCTCGTGCCCGCGGACGACCGGCTCGGCGACGTCGGCCACGGCTTCAAGATTGCGCTCGAGATCCTCAACTCCGGCCGGCTCGGGCTCGCCGCCGCGTCGACGCGCGGCACGCGCATGATGATGCGCCACGCGCTCGAGTACGCCAAACAGCGCGAGCAGTTCGGGCGCAGCATCGGCACGTTCGAGATGATCCAGCGCAAGTTCGCGTCGGCCGCGGCCGACTGCTATGCGTCGGACGCGGCGTGGATGATCACGTCGGCCATGGTGGACCGCGGCGGTGTCGACTTCTCACTCGAGACGGCGTCGTGCAAGATCTTCGCCTCCGAACTCGCCAACCGCACGGCGAGCGAGACGATGCAAATTGCCGGCGGCATCGGCTACTCCAAGGAGTATCCGTACGAGCAGTTCGTGCGCGACTCGCGCATCAACATGATCTTCGAGGGGACCAACGAAATCCTGCGCGCGCTCATCGCGCTGTCGGCGCTGCAGCAGCCGGGCGAGCGCCTCAAGGAAATCGGCAAGGCGTTCAAGGATCCGCTGCGCTCCATCGGCGCCATCAGCGGCTACATCGCGGGCCGCGCCAAGCGGCAGTTGGTGAAGCCCGAGTTCACCAAGGTGCATCCGTCGCTCAAGGACGAAGCCGAGCAGCTCGCCGAAGTGATCCACGATCTCGCGCTCGGCGTCGAGAGCCTGCTGATGGCCGAGGGCAAGGCGATCATCGAGAAGCAGTTCCACCAGGAGCGGCTCGCCAACGCCGCCATCGACATCTACATGTCGGTGTGCACGCTCTCTCGGGCGTCCGCCGCGCTCGAGGCGGCCGGCAGCGATGAGGCGAAGGCCGCCCCCGATCTCGATTGCGCACGCCTGTTCGTCGCGTCTGCCGCGCGCCGCGCGCGCCGCGCGGTGCGTGCGCTCTCGCGCAATCAGGACGGACGGCAGAAGGCGGTGGCGGCGCGGGCGCTGGAGAATGTCGAGTTGTGCCCGGAACTGTCGATTGGATAGAGGACAGGGATCACGGATTTCGATCAAGGATCACGAGACGCGATGGGGATTGCGATTGATCAGTTCTATCGCAATCCCCATCCGCCATCGAAATCCTGAGTCGTGATCCGTGATCCCTATCGGGTAATCGTCACCGTCCCCGCCGTCGCGTCATAGCTGACCGCGAGCGACACCATGTTCGACGTCCGCTGGCCGCCGGTCCACGTGCCAGTGCCCCCGAAGCGCGCACCGTGCGCGGGGCAGTAGAAGGCGCCGCTCTGCACGCTCACCGTGAAGCCCTCGTGCGGGCAGCGCAGCGACAGCGCAACGAACGACGCCGCCCCTGTGCGCACCAGTGCCACGGGGGTGCCCTTGCCGCCGTCCACGCGCGCCGCGCCGCCGGTGTTGGCAAGGGCTGAATACGCCGTCAGCGTCACAATGAGCTTGTTGCCATTGCTCGTGGAGCCGCCGGTATTGGCCACGCTCCCCGAATCGAGCCCCGACGGACCAATCTGTCCGTCGCCGCACGCCGCCTCGAGCAGCGCCAACGCCGTCAGCGCTGCGGCCCCGAGGAACTCGCGGCGCCGCAGAGCGCACTGCGCGTCGCACGCGTGCTCGCC
>JAHFCT010000003.1:23978-162356 GCA_023249375.1 Gemmatimonadota bacterium
GCGTCGATCATACGTTGATCACCGCCCCGGCCCACTGCGTGGGCTGGGAATCGGATTCAAACCACTTATCGACGTCCACCACGACGTTGGTGCCGTCGCGGCGGATGGCGAGGCGGTCCATGTTGCGCGTCGCGCGCCCCGAAATGAACTCGCCGTCAAACTTGTAGCGCGATTCGTGCTTCGAGCACCAGAAGCCGCCGCCGGCCGGATCGGTCTTCAGCGCGGTGTTCTGGTGCGGGCACGAGAGCGCGAATGCGAAGACATGCCCGGCATTGCGGACAAGAATCACCTCGTTCTTGTCGTCGAAGTGCACGCCGTCCTGCGCCGGAATGGGATACTTCACCTCGGCGCGGTCGCGTGAGAGCGCCGCGATGGGGCTCGGCGCCGCGAGCGCGCCGCGCGGCAGCAGCCCGCTCGCCACCATCGCGCCGGCAAACAGGGACACGTCCTTGAGAAAGGCGCGGCGGGCAATCGGGCAGTCGCCCGAACAGTCGTGAGAACTCATGTCAGTCCGAAACTCGTGAGGGGTCAGGCGTTCTTCAGCAACACGCCGCCGAGCGCGACGACAAACCACAGCGTCATGCTCGCCCACGACGCGATCGTGAGGGCGCCCCAGCGGCCGGCGATCAGGCCGGACGCCTTCTGCATGCGCTGCTCCTGCACCTGCAGCCACCGTCCATTCACCAGCAGCAGCGCGAACGCCGCCATCTTGCCCCAGAACAGGAACGACGTGCCGTACGTCTCGAGATCGGCGACAAAGAGCAGCACGCCCGAGAGCGACGCGATGATCAGGCCGACCACCACCGGCACGTGAAGGCGGTCAATCTCCGCCAGGAGGCGCGCCCGTTCCTCCGCGCCCGCACGGCGCAGCTTCCACACACTCCGATCGGCGGAGACCGCGAGCCCCCCGCCCCACAGCATGCCGCCAATGTGCGCAAACATGATCACGCCCTGCGCCACGTGGGACTTGGAATAGAACTTTGCCCACGGCTTGGCCACCTCGATCATCGTCTCGAGCAGCGGCATCTCAATCTCTCCGCAACGGCTTGAGCATCATCAGATAGGACACCGAGGCAAGTGAGATGGAGGTCAGCGCCATCGTCTTGTGCATGCGCCGCGTATCGATCGAGTTCTCGGCGGCGTCGGCAAGCGCCCCCGTCGCCACGAAGCCCGCGTCGGCCAGCAGCATCAGCGCACCGTGCGCGGTGCGCCAGGCAAAGCCGCTCTCCTGGTTGCGCGTCTCCCACCAGTTGAGCGCGCCCGTCAGCGTGTTGACCGTGAACAGTCCGCCGATGGCGCCCGCGACGAGGCCGTGGTAGTCCTTGGCCCACGACGGCGCACTGGAACTCTTCTTCATCAGTTGGTCGCCCGCGGCGTACTCGAACGCGAACAGCGGCAGCATCGTAAGCGACGAGAGCTTGTGAATCTTCATTCGCGTGTAGTACGCATCGCTCAGCCGCACCGCGCGGCGCCGCACGCGCACCGTGTCGACGTCCGCAGCATCGGGCGACGCCAGCGAGACCCCCACACGCGCCGATTCAACGCGCGGCCCGGTATTGGGCCCGCCCTGAAGATTCACGTCCTGCATCGCGCCGCCCAATACCAGCATCAGCGCCATTCCAGCGCTTGCGACCATGTGTAACTCCACTGTGTGATTGCTGCCGCCGCGCCGCGCTGTCCTTCGTGGTACCGCGCGCGCCCATCGCAGTTCCGGACGGCCTTCCCAAGCAGACACCCAAGCAAGATAACCACCCTAGGCGCGCTGTCCGTGATCCGGCTCACCGTCGGGTTAGATTTCTCCCGTGACCCAGATCTCCATGGCTGGCGTCCGCGTCGAGTTCGGTGCCACCACGCTTCTCCGCGACGTCTCTTTTACGATTGGCGAAGGCGAACGTTGGGGGATTGTCGGCCGCAACGGCGCCGGCAAAACCACCATCTTCCGCCTGCTGACCGGCGACCAGCGACCCACCGCTGGCGCGGTCTCGCGCGCCACCGGCCTTCGCCTGTCGCTGCTCGACCAGCATCGGGACTTCGGCGACGCCGTCACCGTGTGGGAAGCCGCCGCGCAGCCGTTCACATCGCTCATCGAACTCGAGGCGTCGCTCGCCGAGCAGGCCAATCGCCTTGCCGACATGGGCGAGCATCCCGACGCGGCCGCGCTCGACCGCTACGGCCACGACATGGAGCGTTTTGCCCACGAAGGCGGCTACGAGTTCCACGCCAAAATCGATGCGGTGCTCCAGGGACTCGGCTTCGACGCCGAAGAATCCAAGATCAAGCGGCTTGCCGTGCTCAGCGGCGGTGAGCGCGGCCGCGTGGGACTCGCCGCGCAGCTTGTCGCGCCCGCCGATGTGTTGCTGCTCGACGAACCCACCAACCATCTCGACCTCGAAACCACCGAGTGGCTGCAGCAGTACCTCATTGAGCGCCGCGGCACCGCGCTCATTGTCAGCCACGATCGCGCCTTTCTTGACGAAACGGTGGATCACGTGCTGCACGTCGAGGGCGGCACCGCGGTGACGTATCGCGGCGGCTACTCGGCATTCGTCACGCAACGCGGCGAACGGCGCCTCGCGCTCGAGCGGCAGGTGGACCAGCAGCGGAAGTTCATCGCCAAGGAAGAGGAGTTCATCCGCCGCAACCTGGCCGGACAGAACACCAAGCAGGCGCAGGGCCGCCGCACCAAACTCGCCCGCCTGCCGCGCATGACGCCGCCGCCCGGCGAAGGCGATGCCATGGCGTTCTCGCTCGACGTCCGCGAGCGTGGCGGCGATCGCGTGGTGTACTGCGACCAACTCGACGTGGCGGTCGAGGGTCGCACGCTGGTGAAGGGCTTTCACGCCACCGCCATGCGCGGCGACGTCGTGGCCATTGTCGGCCCTAACGGCGCCGGCAAATCCACACTGCTTCGCACCATCCTAGGCGAGCGCGATCCAAACACGGGCGAAGCTCGGCTCGGCGGTTCCATCACGGCCGCGCATTTTCGTCAGGATCTCGCGCAGGTGCCGATGGGAACGACCATCTACGACGTCATCAATGACCTGCGCCCGCTCTGGACGCGTGGCCAGATCCAGGGTTTGCTCGGCGCGTTCGGATTCTCGGGTGATACGGTGCAGCGCCGCACCGACGTCTGCTCGGGTGGTGAACGCTCGCGCCTCGCGTTGGCGATGATCACGCTGTCGCGCGCCAACCTGCTCGTGCTCGACGAACCCACCAACCACCTCGACGTGGAGTCCATCGAGTCCATCGAGGACGCGCTCGACGGCTATGAGGGGACGGTGCTGCTCGTCAGCCACGACCGCGCCTTCCTCCGCGAACTCGCCACCCGCGTCTGGGCCTTCGACGGCACGCGCGTTGAGGATTTCGGCGGCACGTTCGTCGAGTGGGAAGAACGACAGAAGGTCCGCGCCGCGGACGCGTCAGCCGAGGCCACGCGAGCGGCCATCGCGCGCCGTGAGGCGGAGAAGAAGCTCGCGCAGCGCAGTGCCGGCACGCAGGACAAGGAAGCGGCCACCCGGCGCGAACGCCGTCGTGCCGCCGAAGATGCCGAACGTGAAGTGGCCGTCTGCGAGCAGCGCGTGGAAGCGTCGCGGTCGCTCTTGCAGGACCCGGCGCTCTACGACGGCAGCGCCGCCGCGGCGCGCCGCGCGGCGGAACTCACGCGCGCGCTCAAGGACGCCGAGGCCGCCCTCGACGGCGCGATGCACCGCTGGGTCGACGCCACCGCCGCGCTGGGCAGCGCATAGCCCAGACGCACGCGCCCCGCTCGAGGATGCCGAGCGGGGCGTCGGGAAACGGGGTGGCACGACGCGGCTACGAAATCTCGGGCCGCACCTTGTTGTACTGGTCTACGGCGTAGCGCAGCGCGAGCACCGCGGACGCCTTGAGCTCGTATTCGATGGCGAGTGCTCCGAGCTGGGTTGCGGAGTGACGGCTCATCTGCGCCGACTTCACGTTGCACGACTGATGGCGGCGCGCGTACTCACGGCTCGCGTGCCACAGGGTGTTGGCGGCGTGCCAGCACTGGTCATCGAGGCCGTCGTGCGAATCAGAGCCCAGCGCCGCATAGCGGGTGATGGCGTCGTTGAGGATGCGCACGCAGAGCACGGAGACCTCAATCACCGCCTCCAGCTCTTCCTGATCACAGTGCAAGTCGAGGACGCGCGAGATTCGCGCCTGCTGCCGGCAGCATTCGGCAGAGGAACGGAACAGGCTGTCGGCCGCGCCTTGCAGCGAAGGCAGTTCCGCCACCGCGGCAGCGGCAGCGTCCTTGACGGCGGTTCCCTTGGAGTTCGTCATGCAACACTCAGTCTCGGGTGGGGGGGGCCACCTTGAACAATTGTCCGAGGTCGCGCCGCGCAACAAGTGCCCTAGCGCAACTCCCCCGCCCGGACGTGTAGGGGGAACGTCACCCTCCGCAGGGTGGATGGGATTCCCCAGCGCTGGGCCACGGACCGCGCGAAGGCATCGAGCGTGTCCCGGCCCCGGCTGGCAAGGCAGCGCTGCACGGCGGACCAGGTTTCCACGTAGCCGAGGAACTGGGGCAGCGTCATGTCGGCGACGAGGTCAAATGGCGGGACATCGAGCTCGTCGATTGGCAGCGCGATTGTCCGGTACCCTTCATCCACGAGGCGGCGCTCTGGCGGCCAGAACGCCCCGATGGACACCCGGTAGAAGAACTCGACCAGCTCATTGAGGGGTGGATCGAGCTTGCAGAGCGAATAGCACCAGACCGCAAACAGACCGCCGGGCTGCAGCACACGGCGCGCCTCTCGCACGAACGCGTCCACGTCCATCCAGTGCAGCGCCTGCGCCGCCGTCACCAGCTGCGCGCTCGCCGGCGGCAGCCCCGAGTCATAGGTGGCGACGTGATACTCGACGCGCGGGTGCGCCCGCGCCCGGCCGATCTGCGCACTGCTGGGATCGGTTGCCACGACGCGAGCAAAACGCTCCGCCAGGCCGAACGCCGCCTGGCCGTTTCCCGTTCCGCAGTCCCACGCCAGCTGCGTCCCCGGCGCGCGCAGCGCCAAGTAGTGAAAGAGCACGGTCGGGTACTTGGGCCTGAACTGCGCGTACGCTTCCGCCTGCCCCGAGAAGAGGTCGAGAAAATCGCCCGTCGGCTTGGTCTCAGGGGACGGCACGGTCTTCCGCCACGAATGCCAGCCGGTCGCCCTTGGGGCTGATCGCCAGTCGTGAAATGCTGCGCACACCGTCGGGGGCAAGCTCGGCGGCGGTCTCCCACTGCCCATTCTTCCACACGAGAATCCGCGATCCGCTGCTGGCAAGCAGCACGCCATCGGCCGTCCAGACGTGATAGTCCGAACGCTCGGGCGACTTCGCGATCGGCGTTGACTTGCCGGTGCGCAGGTCGAGTTCGGTGATCCACGCACCGTCCTTGCCCTGCTGCACGTAGCTGATCGCGGCGCGTCCGGGGATCTTCTGCAGCGCCCGCCCGATGTCGCGCGCCATCACCTCGGCGCCTCCGGTGCGAACGTCCGCCACCTGCAGCGTGGCGGGACTGCCGAGTACGAACAGCCCAAGCGTCACGTCACTCGCCCAGACGTGATAGCCCACCGGCTTGATCTGCTCCAGCACCAGCTTGGGCGCTTCATCGCCGCGCAGTGCAAACTGCCACAGCCGCTGCGTGCTGTCGGCCTCCACGCGCACCGACGAGAAGTGCACGCCATCGGGCATCGGCGTCGGCGAGTATTCGCTCTCCACTGCCGTGCGCGTCACGTTCGTGCGCGTGCGCATCGCCAGGTCGAAGCGATAGATGTCGGACGGTCCGTTGCCATCGATGACGGTGTAGAGAATCGCCTTGCCGTCGGGTGTGAACGAAGGCTGGTTATCGTAGCCCGTGCGGTTTGTGAGGTTCTCGGCGCGTCCGAATTGCGGCACACCGCGCCCCTCGAGCGTCACCATCCAGATGTCGGTGGACGGCCGCTTCTGCGCTGTGGCGGTCGCGAGCGGCAGCGCGGCGGCGCACGCAACGAATACGAGAAATCGCGGGATCATCTGTCAGTTCTCGGCAGTGGGGGGACCCATTGAATTCGACGGCAGATCGTGCGGTTACGCAAGCGGCGGCATCAGTTCGCCCGAGCAGGGGCCAAAGCCGATGCCCCGGTAGCCGTCGCGCTCACACCGGCCGCGCAGCGTCACCTCGTCGCCATCGTGCAGGAAGGCGCGCGTCTCGCCAGTGCTCAGCGTCACCGGCGACTGTCCGCGCCACGCCAGTTCCAGCAGGCATCCCCGCGTGCCGCGCTCCGGTCCCGACACCGTGCCGCTCCCCATCAAGTCGCCCGGGCGAAGGTTGCATCCGCCGCTCGCGTGATGCGTGAGCATCTGGGCAAGTGTCCAGTACATCGAGGCAAAGCTGCCGCGGCTCAGGCATTCGGCCGGCAGCCCCGCGGCGCGCATCGCCGCCGTGCGCAGCCACACTTCGAGCGTGATGCCAAAGCCGCCCCGGGTACGATCAGCCGCATCGTCGAGATACGGCAGCGGCGCCGGATCACCCGCGGGCCGTGCGAACGCCGGCACGCGAAATGGCTCCAGCGCGTCGAGCGTCACCACCCAGGGCGACACGGTCGTCGCAAAATTCTTGGCCAGGAACGGGCCGAGCGGCTGATACTCCCACTGCTGCAGATCGCGCGCCGACCAGTCGTTGAGGAGACACAAGCCAAACAAGTGCTCCTCGGCGTGCGACAGCGCGATGACGTCACCCTGCCGGTTGCCGCGCGCCACGTACGCGCCGATCTCAAGTTCGTAGTCCATGCGTGAACTCGGAGTGACCACGGGCGGCCCCTCGGGGCTCGCCACCGTTTGGCCGCGCGGGCGGCGCACGGCGGTGCCGCTCGCGACAATGCTCGACGAGCGCCCGTGATAGCCGACAGGCATCCACTTGTAGTTCGGCAGCAGTGGATTGTCGGGGCGGAACATCGACCCGACATTCGTGGCGTGAAAAACCGACGCGTAGAAGTCGGTGTAGTCACCGATCTCCGCCGGAACGCGCATGCCAATGGAGTCGGTGGAGGCGAGAATGTCCGCGGCGACGGCGTGCGCGCGATTGCCTTCGGGCGTGTCGGTGCGCAGCAGCCGGTGGACGACGCGCCGCACATCGCGCGCGTCGTGCCGTCCGAGCGCCATCAGCGGGTTCAGCGTCCACGACGCCATCGCGTCGCGCACCGCGGGGTCCAGCCCGCTGAACAGTCCCCCCTGCACCGCCGAGAGGCAGTCGAGTACACGGTCGCCAATGGCGATACCGACGCGCGGCCGTTCCTCGAAGTCGTGGCGGAAGATGCCGAACGGCAGGTTCGCGAGCGGAAAATCCGTCTCGGCGTCGTTGGCGCTCTCCACCCACGAGATGGCTGAGGGGTCGTGCGTCTCGTCAATCATGGGCTGGGTCACGAGTGGAGGAGCGCCCGGAGGTCATCGAGCGGTTCGCGAAACGAGCAGGAGCCGAAGCTCACCGCAAAGCCCGTGCGGTCATCGGCGAGCTCCGACGCGGTTAGCGAGTGCCCTCGCCACGTGAGCGAATCATCGTCGAACTGAAAGGCGCCGACGGTGCGCTCGCCCAGCAGTTCCTGGAGCGTTGATTCCGGCAGGCCGCGCCGCGCGAAGGACGCGGCGAGAAAGACATTGAGAAAACCATACATCGCGCCGCGCGCGGCATCCGCCTCATACGTCAGCGGATACTCGCCGCACAGTGGATGATGCAGCCCCGCGGTGGCCTTGAGCAGCACGCGCTGCCGCGCGCACACCGCGAGAAACCGCGCCACGTCGCCCGTCGCCGGAAAAGACTCCGCCGTGACGCCGCCCGTGCGGATCTTCGCGCGCAATCCGCTCGCGGCCACGGCGTGCACCAGCGATTCCGAATTGTCGCGCACGGGAAGTTCGACGTACACGCTGGCCAGCGATGCGAGCGCAGCCAGCGCCTCCACGTCATCGGCCGTCGCCGCGCGCGACTCCACCGTGTCGATCACGGCACGGCCCGCCAGCCGCGCATTGAACGCCCGAATGGCATCAGCATCGGTGGCCTGCGCGAGCACCGCGAGCCGCCACGGTGGGCCGCCGAGGTGCGGCGCCGCGTCGGCAGCGAACTCTTCCAGTCGCACCACGGGCAGGATGAATCGCGCCAGCGCCCACGCATCGCTGCTGACGCGATACGCCGCGTAGTTCGCGACCGCCTCGCGCATCGAGAGCGCGGCCGGCGGAAACAACCCCGCGTAGTCGATGCGCTCGGTGAGGAGCGCGCGCAATGACGCGGCGATCATCGCGAGTCCGCCCGGCTGCCCGCTGCCATCGTCGGTCTGCCGCGGCCCATTACATCTTGGGCCGCAGGTCCAGATGCTTGCCCAGCCATCCGTGGAACTCCTTGTACCACAGCTGGCTGTTCTGCGGTTTCAGAATCCAGTGGCCTTCATCGGGATACACGAGCAGCCGCGCTTCCACGCCCTGCCGCCGCATCGACGTGTACATCGACAGCGCTTCGGTGTACGGCACGCGATAGTCGAGCTCACCCGTGATGACGAGCGTCGGCGTCTTGAAGTTCTTCGCGTAGAGATGCGGCGAGAACTTGCGGTACTGCGTCGCCATCGCCGTCGAGTCCCAGAACGGGCCGCCGTATTCCCACTCGGGGAACCACAGCTCCTCCGTGGCGGAGTACATGTTCTCGAGGTTGAACGGTCCGGCGTGCGACACCAGCGCCTTGAATCGATGGGTATGGCCGGCAATCCAGTTCACCATGTAGCCGCCATACGAGCCGCCGGCGGCCGCCATGTGTGTGCTGTCCATCCACGTGTTGGCCTTGAGCGCGGCGTCGAGTCCCTTCATCAAATCCGTGTAGACCTTGCCGCCCCAGTCCTTGCTCACGCCGTCGGTGATCTTCTGGCCGTAACCGGTCGAGCCGCGCGGGTTGATGATGACCAGGCCATAGCCGCCGGTGGCGAACATCTGGTAGTTCCACCGCGTGCTCCACGAGTCAAGCCATGCGCCCTGCGGACCGCCGTGGATCAGCAGCAGCACGGGGAACTTCTTCCCCGCCTGCCACTGCGGCGGCTTCATCGTCCAGCCGTGGATCGAATCGTTGTTCGCGCCCCTGAACCAGAAGTCCTCGAGCGGCGGCAGCGTGAACTGCGCGAGCTGCGTGTCATTCTCGTGCGTGAAGGCGCGCTGGCCGTTGACGCCGCTGGCGTCGAGCGTGCCGACCCAGACTTCGCCCGGCGCCGACGCCGACTCGCGAATCCACGCGACGGTGCCGTTCTTCGCGATGGTGAGCTGCGAGTTGTTGTGCTCGGTAATCACCGGCTGCGGCGTGCCGGCATTCCCCTTGGCATCGAGCGTGACGCGGAAGTAGCGGTCGTGGCCGTGATCGCCGGCCATGACGAGCAGCGTCTTGCTGTCGGGAGCCGCGACGTAGCCATCGGCATTGCGATCCCAGTTGGGGAGAAGGTCGCGGGCACCCATCGCGCCAAGCTCGGCCCCCATCAAGCGCCACTTGTCGGCTTCGAAGCCCGCTCGCTTTTGCGATGCGTACACCATCAGCCGTCCGTCAGGAAGAATCACCGGATTTTGGTCGGCGCCTTTGTTGTCCGCGCTGAGCGCGTGCGTGGCGCCACCGCTTACGGCGAGCATGTACACGTTGAGGTCGGTCGAAAACGCGTTCGCCGAGCCTTGGTCCTTGGCGGTGTAGGCAACCGCCTTGCCGTCCGCCGCGAACGTGTACGCCTCACTCCCCCCAAACGGTCCCGGCGGTACCTCAAACTTCGCCCCCGGCATCAGGTCGCGAAGGTCGCTGCCGTCCGGCTGTACGACGAACAGGTGCGACCGCGTGCCGTCGTCGTACGCGTTCCAGTGACGAAACATCAGCTCGTCGGCGATGTGCGCCTTCACCTTGCTCTCGCCCTTCGCTTTCTCCCTCGCGGCGTTGCACGCGTCGTCGCGACAGTCCGGAAAAACCGCGGACACAAATGCGATGCGATCGCCCGTCGGTGACCAGACCGGCCCGCTCGCGCCGCCCGTGAGATTCGTCAACTGCTTCGCGCCCGTACCGCTCGCCGGCGCAATCCACAGCTGGCCGCCGTTCGTGTACGCCACGGACTTGCCGTCGGGCGACCATCGCGCTTCGCTCGCCACCGTCTGGTCATCTGGGAACTGGCGCGCCGCGCCGCCGCTCACCGCAGCGACAAACGTGCGCGTGGTGCGCTTGTTCGCCGCCAGATCCGTGCTGCGCACCGCGTACAGCAGCCACTGTCCGTCGCTCGACAACTGAGGATCCGAGACCACACGCGTCGCGGCAAAGTCCTCAAAGGTGATCGCTCGGCGCGACTGCGCGCCCAGCTCCAGTGCGGCTGCGGCCAGCACCACTGCGGTGAGGCACGAACGGCGAAGCAAAGTCATACCAGACTCCTGCGGCCGCGGCGGCCGCCGAGGTTCAGAGGTAGGTCAGAAATTCAGGGAACGACGCCTGCAACCGCGACGCGAGCTCCGGAAAGTCACGCAGCAACCGGAAATCCGAGAACTCGAACCCCGGCGCCACGGTGCAGCCGGCCAGCGTATACTCGCCCGTGCAGCGCACGGCCTGCCAGCAGCCGGCCGGCACGACGCGCACCGGCGCGCTCGACGCACCCACGGGTCCCAGCCCCTCGCTGCGCGCGCGCATCACTTGCCCATCGAGCAGATGCAGTTCCATCGGCGCGCCTTCGTACCAGTGCCAGATCTCATCCGACGCCACGCGGTGCCACGGGTTCACGTCCGTGCCGCGCAGCAGATAGAAGATGGTCGTCACCGCCCAGCGCTCGGAGCGCCCGTCGTCGGTGCGCACCATCCGCCGCGACCGAAACAGTTCGCGGTAGTGGCCGCCTTCGGGATGCGGCACGAGCCCCAGCTCGCGCACCAACTCAGCTGCGCGGTCGCTCATGACGGCACGCTCTGGCGCAGCTTCACCGCCGTGGACCGTTCGCGCACCTTGATGTTGATCATCTCCACCGCCACCGAGAAGGCCATCGCAAAGTAGGTGTACCCCTTGGGCACCTGATAGCCGAATCCCTCGATGATCAGGTTGCCGCCAATCATCACGAGAAAGGCGAGGGCGAGCACCTTGATGGTCGGGTGCTGGTCCACGAAATCCGAAATGGGCGTCGACGCCCAGAGCATCACGAACAGCGCCAGCACGTTGGCCGCAATCATGATCAGCACGTTCTGCACCATCCCCACCGCGGTGATCACCGAGTCCACCGAGAACACGATGTCGATCACCATGATCTGCGCCACCACCGCGAGCAGCGCCGTCTTCACCTTCGCCGCGCGCTGATGCTCGACCCCCTCGAGCTTCGAGTGGATCTCGAAGGTCGCCTTCGCAATCAGGAACAGTCCGCCGACAATCAGGATCAGGTCGCGCCCGCTGATGTTGCGCCCCATCGCCGTGAACAGGTTCCCGGTCAACCCCATGATCCACGTGATGCTCAGCAGGAAGGCAATGCGCGTCACCAGCGCGCCGGTCAGCCCCAGCCGGCGCGCCTTGGGCTGCTCCGCGGCCGGCAGCTTGCCCGCGAGAATCGCGATGAAGATGATGTTGTCGATGCCGAGGACGAGTTCGAGCGCCGTCAGCGTCAGGAGCCCAATCCACGCATTCGGATCGGCGAGCCAGGAGAGCATGGGTGCGGGAAGAGTGGAGGTGGAACTCGGATCGGCGCTTCGCGCGACGACCCCGAACGATCCCTAAACTACCGCGCGTCAGCCGCGGGCGGAGCGTCGCCGCCCGACCACGTGACCGTCCAGCGGCGCGTCTGCCCAGGCTCGATCCAGTGCGCCCCTTCCCACGCGCCCAGCGCGTCGCTCAGCGTATCGGGGGCGCCGATCGCCGGTTCGAACCCGAGGTTGTAATACGGGGCCGGCTTGCGCCATGGCAGCAGCGAGGTGCGCGGCAGCGGATTCCAGCCGCCGTTGTTGATCCACAGCGCGAGCTGCGGCACCTCTGCCGCGTCGCAACGCGCCGTCAGCATGTGCGCGCCCTCGATCACCGAGAGCGCCTGTTCGCCGGGCGGCAAATCCACAAAAAGCTTGCACGCGAACCTCTTCTTCCACGCGCGGGCCGGCACCGAGAGGTCGAGCAGTTGGCCGCCGCAGCGCGGGCGCGGCCACTTATGCTGCGCGCCAGCTCCCCCAAGATCGATGCCGTCCTGCGACCAGACGCGCGTCCGCGCGCCCTCGGGGAGCGAGAGTCGCGTCTCACCGGTGAGCGGCAGCAGCGGATGCGCCGACCAAATAAACGGGATCTTCAGTTCGCCAAGGTTTGTCGCCGCATACTCGCAGCGCACCGCCCCGTCCGGCGTCACCACCACCGACCGTTCGAATCGGTACGGGAGCGCGGACCCCTGCCACACGAGATGCGCCCGGTGGCCCGCGCCGCCCGTCGTCAGCTGCAAGTCGGGTTGCTGCGACCACAGTTCGCCGTGGTCGGGCAGGTCGCGTCCCCCCACGCCACGCACGATCGACGGCAGCGCGCATGATCCCACCGTCGGGAAACACTCGTCGAATCCGCCGCTGTCCGCGCTCAGCGCATACGACGCGCTCGCATCGGGAGCGCGAAACGGCAGCTGCGCGTTGCGCCACAGCCATTGCCGCTCGCCAAACCACAGTTCGGCAATCTTGCCGCCGAGCGCCGGAACGAGCACGACGCGCGCGTTGCCGCCGCGCAGTTCCACGGTGCCGAACGACGGGCCCGGCCGCGCCAGTGGAGCCACCCGGCTCACCCGATCGACATGGGATCGATGCCGCGCGTCGCAAACACGCGGGCCACGGTGTCGCCAATCTTGTTGTTCGGCGTGCTCGCGCCCGCCGTGAGTCCCACCGTCACGGCGCCGCTCCGCAGCCAGTCGGCAGTCTCCACTTCGGCCCCCGACACGGTATCGCGCGCGCGAATGGTGCCGCGCACGGGATCAATGCACAGGGCGTCCTCCACGTGGAACGTGCGCACCTTCTCCGCGCACAGCGCCGCCAGCGACAGCGTGTTGCTGGAGTTGAACCCGCCGACCACGAGCATCACGTCCAGCGGCTCCAGCAGCAGCGCGTTCACCGCATCCTGCCGGTCCTGCGTGGCGCTGCAAATGGTGTCGAACGTGCGGAAGTTCTCCGCGCGGTACGCGTCGCCCTTCGCCGACGTCATCGCGCGGCCCACTTCTTCGCCAATCGCCAGCGATTCGCGCGCCAGCATCGTGGTCTGGTTGGCCACGCCGATGCGCCGCAGGTGCACGTCCGGATCGAAGTGCGCGCTCGCGGCCCTTCCGTACTTGGCGAGGAAGGCCGCGCGGTCGCCCCGTCCCGCGAGATACTCCGTCACGTCATGCGCTTCGTCCATGTTGCGCACCACCAGATACGTGCCACCCGGAAACTTCTCCACCTGCGACGCCGTCGCCCGCGTTTCCTCGTGGTAGTACTTGCCGTGGATCAGCGACGTGAACCCGTCGCGTGCGTACACCTCGACGCGCTTCCAGACGTTCAGCACCGAACCACAGGTCGTGTCGACCACTACGCACCCCTTGTCGCGCAGCGTCTGGAAATCCGTCATCGTCACGCCGAAGGCGGGGAGAATCACCACGTCGTCCGCCGAGATGGCCGAGTAGTCAAACACGCCGCCCGCCGGCAGGAGGATCTCGATCCCCATCTCGCGCAGGCGCTGGTTAACGTGCGGATTGTGGATGATCTCGCCCACCAGGTAGACGCGCCGGTCAGGGAACTTGTGCCGCGTCTGGTAGGCATACTCCACGGCCCGTTCGACGCCGTAGCAGAACCCGAACTCCTTGGCCAGCCGCACCGTCACGTCGCCCGCCGCCAACCGATAGTCCCGCGCGCGCAGCAAGTCGACGAGCTGGCCGGCGTAGTCGGCGGATAACGTGGCCTCCACATCCTGCTTGAGGCCAAATCCCTTGCGGAAGTACGTCGTGTCGGGGGCGTTCATGCGCGAAATCTAGCGGACGCCCGCCGGTTCTGGGGACTGCCCGCACCTCGCCGTGTCTCGACGGCACATCGCGCGGTCGCGGCGCACCCTGCGACATCCTGTCTCGCCTCCAGCGCGCCGACACGGTAACTTCGCCGGTGATGAGCGAACACTTCGACCTCGTCGTGATCGGCGCTGGCCCCGCAGGCGAAAAAGGGGCGGCGCAGGCCGCGTATTTCGGCAAGAAGGTCTGCCTCATCGAGCGCGCGCCCAAACCGGGCGGTGCCGCCGTCAACACGGGAACCATTCCGTCCAACACGCTGCGCGAGTCGGCGATGCTCCTCGCCGGGCTCCGCCGCAAGGGCCTCTACGGCGTCGAGTTCCGCGTGCAGCCCGATCTCTCCGTCGCCGACTTCATGCAGCGCGAACGGCAGGTCATCGAGGCGCGCTGGCACGACATCGAGGAGAATCTCGCCGAGCACCAGATCACCACCGTGCAGGGCGCCGCCCGCTTCACGGGACCGCAGGCCGTCGAGGTTACGCGGCACGGCCAGCCGGCGCGCAGTTTCTCGGGCGACATCTTCCTCGTCGCCTCCGGCGCGCATCCGCTGCGACCCGCCGCCATCCCGTTCGACGGCACCGTCATCATCGACAGCACCGACGTACCGACGATGATGTCCATCCCCGCGCGTCTCATCGTCATCGGTGGCGGCACCATCGGGTGCACCTACGCCTGCATCTTCGCCGCACTCGGCGCGCAGGTGACGCTCGTCAGCACGCACCCGCGCCTCCTCTCGCAATTCGACCACGAAGTGGGCGATGCGCTGCGCCAGGAACTGACGCGCCGGCTGGGCATCAACGTGCACCTCGACACCGAGGTCAGCCGCATCGACGCACAGGCAGGGCTGGGATACGTCACCATCGCCGACGGTACGACGTCCGTCGCCGAGTGCGTCCTCTACGCCGCCGGACGGGAAGGCGCCACCGCCGATCTTGGCCTCGAAAACGCCGGTGTCGCCGCCAACAAGCGCGGCTTCATCGTTGTCGACGAGAAGTACCGCACGAGCACCACGCACATCTACGCCGCGGGCGACGTCATCGGGTATCCGGGACGCGCATCAACGTCGATGGAGCAGGCCCGCGTCGCGATGTGCCACGCCTTCGGCCTGCGCTACAAGCAGACGGTCGCATCCATCGTGCCGTTTGGCGTCTGGACCATCCCCGAGGTCGCCAGCGTCGGCCTGTCGGAGCAGGAGGCGCAGGCACGCGGCCTCGGCATCGAGACGGGCAAGGCCTTCTTCCAGCACAACGCCCGCGGTCAGATCCTCGGCGAAACCACCGGCTTCGTGAAGCTCGTCTTCACCCTCGAGGACAAGCAGCTCCTCGGCGCCGTCGTCGTCGGCGAGGGAGCGTGCGAGATCATTCATGTCGCCAGTGCGGTAATCGCGCACGGCGGAACCATCGACTACTTCATCCAGGCCGTGTTCAGTTATCCGTCGATGTCGGAGGCGTTCAAGTACGCGGCGTACGACGGGCTGCAGCGGGTGCAGCGGCGCATTGAACGTGCCGGTGGCCTCGCGACGGAAGGCAGCTAGCAGGAGCCGTCGTTCATGATCGCGCGGCGCACGCGCGCCGCCGCCGCCCGCCGCCCGCCACCGCCTACTCTCGCTCGACGAACTGTTCGATGTGCTCCCGCACGTCACGCGGGATCGGATACTTCGCCATCGTGTCCTTGTGCACGCAGACGACGGTCAGCGTGCCCGACGCGCGGTGCGCGCGGTCGCTTTCGCGGTACACCTCAAAGCGCATCGTCAGCGACGTCTCGCCCACGCGCGAGAACCAGGCCTCGATCTCCACCAGTTCGTCCATCTGCGCCGGCGAATGGAACTCGCATTGCAGCGCCTTGCGCGGCAGCCAGACGCCGCCCGCCTTGCGCAGCGTCTCGTACGGCAGGCCGCACGCACGGAACATCTCGTGCTCGGCGATCTCAAACAGCCGCAGGTACGTGCTGTAGTGGATGATGCCCAGCGGGTCGCAGTCCGACCAGCGGACGCGGTCGTGGATCGTGAACCTGGCCATGAGGGCTAGCTCCGGTGGGGCCGGTACATCGCCGCGCCCAGTACGGGCGCAAGGGCGTAGGCGATGATGGCTTCGTAGGCTTGCTGCCGGCTGACGAGCCCTTCGGTGAGAATCCCCACCGCGCCCGCGCCATGCTTGATGTTGTCCGTCCCGATCAACCGGTCGATCGCGTGGCCAAGCTCGACCCCCTCGCGAATCAGCGCGGCGACCGCGTCGGGGAGCGGCATCGACAGCGAACCACCCACATGCACGCCCCCATCGCGCGTCGCCACCACGGCCCAGGCGCACGTGCGCATGCCAGCGCTCGAATCCACGACGCCGCCTTCAATGCCGACGCCAAGATCGGCGTCGAGCGCGGCGCGCGCCGCCTGTGCGCGATTCGTCGCGCCAAGGATAGTCTGTGCGTCGCCGACTGGCTGGTCGGGCACCATCGAGGCCGCGGCCATTCCCTCGACCGTGGCCATCGGGTCGAGACGGTGGAGCACGGCGCGCACCGCGGCCAGCTTCACCGGATTCGTGGAACCGACGGCCACGCGACGGATGTTGGAGAGAGGCACGGCGTGTAACTTAGGCGCACGATGCCCCGCGCGAAAACTCCATTCGCCGCCGGCCGCCTCTGGCTGGACTTCGTCAACACCGACGAGGCGCCGCGCCACGCGCAGCCGGACGCGCTGGTGTCCTTCGACGGGTACCTCGCGTGGCTCGAGGCATCGGGCCTTATCGACGCCGCACGGCGCGCCGCGCTGCAGCGCCGCGCGGTCGAGCAGCCCGCGAGCGCCAGCGCCACGCTGCACGAGGCACGGCGCATTCGCAGCGCGCTCCGGCCGCTGGCCGAGCGCGGGACGCAGACGGCGGAACGCGCCACGCAGGCCGCGGTGCTCGAGATCAATCGCGTGCTCGGCCGCTCCACCGGCGTGCGGCGCGTCGCGCATGACCCGCGCGACGGGTCGTTTCACCGAAGCTTCGTCCCCTCCGGTGACGCGTTCGCCGCGCTCGTGATTCCGGTGGTGGAGAGCGCCGCCGACACGCTGGTCACCGGCGAGCTGGCGCGCGTGCGGCGGTGTGTGGCCGAGCCGTCTTGCCCGCGGGTCTTCCTCGACACCAGCCGCAGCGGACGCCGTCGCTGGTGCGACATGCGCAGTTGCGGCAACAGGGCGAAGGCTGCGCGCCACCGCGCCACGTCGAGTGCGCGCCGGCGAAAGTCACAGTAGGCAGCGCCCCTACCGACCTCTCCGTTTCCCACGCCCCGACGATGACCCGGGTCGTGGCCGGCCACCCCCGCGGGAATCACCTCCGGAAGGCCCCTTCGACCACGGCTTACCCCCGGGGCGCCGAGTACCACCCCCCCGCCCCGGCCGATCACGATCGGAATCCCTATCGGTATCCCTATCCCGATCCGTGATCCGAGATCTCTCATCGTCGGTATACGGCTCGTCCAATTTGTCCTGCAGCGCGCCAAGCGAATCCGCCTTCACCGCGCCACGCGCGCCGCGCAAGACCGTGAACCGCAACGGCCGGTCCAGCACCGGCAGCTCCTCCGCGACCAGCGTGCGTGCCATCTTCTCCGGCAGCCGCAGTCGCGCCACACCCGTCACGCCGGCGGGCGTCTCCTCCACATCGTAATCAATCGACACCGTGCGATCGCGCATCTCCACCGCGCCCGGCAGCGCCATCAGCCGCGCACGCTCGGCGCGTGGCACAAACGTGTCGGCATCGAGCAGCGCGCGCGCCGCGCGCCATTCCTGCAGCGTGCGCACGCCGGCGATCTCGCGCTCGTACCACGCGGCCAGCTCGGCCAATCCCAGGCGCGGCGTGATGCCGCCGCTGCGCCGGTACGCCTCGCGCACCTCTTCAATACCCTGCCGGTTCCGCTGCACGGACTGATGGTGCGCTTCACCGCGCGCCATCGCGTCGGCGAGAATCCGGCGCGCCTCGACTTGCATTTCCTGCGGGAAGTCCTGCACCGGACTTCGTTCGCGCGACAACTCGAAGCCGAAGTACGACACGCGGCGTTCCAGCGCGAGCGGTGACTGCTTGTGCCTGCCGTCGAACACCAGCGCCGGCGTGTGCACCGTCGCGTGCCGCCGCACCAGATCGTCGGGAAGCTGCGTTCCCTCCACCGCCGCACGCGGCACACCCCAGCGGTCCGCGAAATACCGCAGCGTCCCCGCAATCGCACCCCAGCTCCCGCAGACGCTTGTCTTCGACACGCGTGCTTCGTCACCAGTCGCCGTCTGCTCGTCAATGACGAGATCGAATGGCATGAACTGGGCGAGCAGCGCCCTGAAGCGGCGCTCCACCGCGGGTGTCACCTTCGGCATCATCGTCGGCAGGGCGAGCCCGGTCGCGCGATAGATGCTCGCCATCGCCAGCGCCGCGTCCTCGAGTGCCTTCACCAGCACGCCGCGCTTCTCGGCCCACGTCTGCACGCTGTCGTCGAACAGTTGACGCGGCAGGCCATACACCTCGCCAAGGAATCCGCAGCGCGAGAACCCCTCGGCATACACGTTATACGCCGTCAGGTGATCGCTCCCCGGCACGATGAGCCCCGACAGATCGCGGTCCTCGCGCGTCATGCGGTGCAGGCTCTCGATGCTCGCCATCACCGCCACGTACGGCAGCAACTCGTCGTCGCAGTGCACCAGCAACTCGGCCCACGGCCGGTCTACCGGCATCGCCTCAACCTTCTTGCCATAGAGCGTGAGCCGGCCGTTCTCCACGATGCCGCGCGAATCGAGAAACTCGAGCGCGCGCCGGTAGCTCACACGATCGAGCGGAACCGGCAGGTCCAGTTCGTCGGCGCGTACGCCGAGCGCGGCGCACGTGAGCGCCACGCGCTCGCTGTCACCCGCCAGCTGGAACTCCGGCGCCGTCGGCTGCAGTCCGGCAAACTGGATGTCGCGATCGCTCAGGATGTACACGCGCCCGCCGTGCACGCGCCCATGCACGCGCCCGGCCATCTGCAGAATCTCGTTGGCGCCAAGGTGCAGACGCGTCAGCACGTTCTTGCCGCGCTCCACGAGATTCGTGAAGCGCGTGTCGTCGATGACTACCGTGTCGAGCCCCTGCACGTTCAAGGCGCTCTGTCCCGCAGCCGTCATCGCGAGCAAGAACGGCTTGGTCTCCTGCGACTCGAGAAACGGGCGGATCACGCGAATGGGTTCGCCGCCGTGATAGAACGCGACGTTCATTCGCGGAAAGCGCGCCTGCACCATCGCCGCCGCCTGCTCCACGCCGGCGCGCGTCGGCAGAAAGACGCCGACGCCCCGCTTCTCTTTCGTCACGCGCTGCAGAAAGCGGTCGTCGAGAAAATCGAGCGGCTGCTTGCGAATGACCTGCACATCCGCCGCTTTCCCCGGATCAAACGCGCTGCTCTCAATCACCTCGGCGGCGTTGAGATAGCGCGCATAGAACGCCGGATCCACCGTCGCCGAGAGCCAGATGTAGCGGCAGCCCACGCGCTTGCCGAGTGCCAGGCAAAGCTCCAGCTCGGCGGACGTCTGATGGATTTCGTCAACAACCAGCGTGTCTTGCGGGCGGATGTCGCCATCCTGGAACCAGCGCCGCGCAATGCCGGTAGTGACGATGATGATGTTCCACGTCGGCGTCTCCGGCGTCGCTTCGCGCTCGCGGTTGATCACCCCCACGCGCAAGTCGTCCGTGGCGAGCATCACCTGCGCGATGGGCTTGATGCTCAGCGTCTTGCCCGTCCCCGTCCCCGCCACGATGCCAAAGCCCGGCCGGCGCCCGTCGCGCTCGCCTTCCTGCGTCAGCCGGTCGGCGAGCGCGCGCAGGCGCGGGCCGTGGCTCTTCCAGAGCACCGTCTCGATGTCGAGCGTGAACCCCAGTTCGATCGTTTCGCACGCCGCGCGCGTGGGGGCGATGACGATGATGCGTCCGCCGGTCCCGCTGCGCACGAAGTCGTCGCGATCGCGCGGGAGATACGGGTCAACAACAGGACGCAGGGGCTGGCTTACTGCGGCTTCTCCGGCTTGCGTGGGGCGGGCTTGGCCGTCGTGTCGTTGCCGCGGTCGCGTGCGTCGTCACGCGCTCGTACCGAGGGCGCTCCCGGCGAGAACTGGCGCACCAGCGGCAGGCGCGAGCGGCTGCTGAACTTCGGCATCTCCGTTGATTCGCCGCGATGCTGCGGTCCGAACAGCACCGACGCGTTCGGCGGCCGGTTGCGAATGGCATTGGCGCAGTCGGTCGGCGCCGGCTGCTGCGACGCCGGCACGCCCTCAATCCACAAACGGCACATCCCGGCCGGCGGGTTGAATGCCTCGGGCACGCGCGTCCGCTGCTCGCGCGCGTTCTGCGCCGACAGCGGCGCATCCGCGAGCGGCTGCAACACGCCGGCAACCAACACGATGGTGGTGATCCCGATGAGACGCTTCAGACCTGCCTCCAGAACAAACACTGCTCAAACGTAGGGACGATCCAGCAGGCGGCCGCGCTACCTGAACCTCATACCCGACCGGCGGCCGCCAGATCCACGGGGTGCTCCCACGCTCCGTCAGTCCCCGAACGAAATCCCGATCCGGCGCGCCGTGCGCATGATGTCGTGCGTCGGATCCACCCGCTTGAGCGCCTTCAGCGCCTCGGTAATCGGGATCGGCACGATGTGCGGCGTCTGCAGCGCCACCATGTGGCCCCACTTGGCGTTCGCCACCGCCTCCGTCGCCGCGCCGCCGAACCGCGTGGCCAGCAGCCGGTCGTACCCGGTGGGCATGCCACCGCGCTGCAGGTGCCCGAGCACCAGTGACCGGCACTCCTTGCCCGTGCGTGCCTGAATGGCCCGCGCAATCCGCTCGGCGATGCCGCCCACCCGCTTGGCCTGGCCGGGCATCGACTCGCCCATCACACCCTGCTCGCCCTCGAACTTCGCCCCCTCCGACACGACGCAGATGGCAAACTTCTTGCCCAGCGCGTCGCGCATCATGATATGGGAGCAGACCTTCTCGATGTCCCACGAGATCTCGGGAATCAGGATCACGTGCGCCGCGCCCGAGACACCCGAGTGCAGGGCGATGAAACCGGAATCACGCCCCATCACTTCCAGCACGATTACGCGATCGTGGCTCTCCGCCGTGGTGTGCAGCTTGTCGATCGCTTCCATCGCCGTGCTCACGGCGGTGTCAAAGCCGAACGTCGTGATGGTGCCGCTCACGTCGTTGTCGATCGTCTTGGGCACGCCCACCACGCGCATCCCCTTCTCGAACAGCTTCTGCGCGATCGACAGCGACCCGTCGCCGCCAATCGTGATCAGCGCCTCGATGCCGAGGTTGCGCGCGTTGTCCATCAGCTCATCGGTCCGGTCGATCTCGACAAACGACCCGTCGGGCTGGCGCACCGGATAGTGGAACGGGTTGCCGCGGTTGGTCGTGCGCAGGATGGTGCCGCCCAGATGGGCGATGCCGCGCACGGTGTCGCGCGTTAGCGGGATCACCTCATCCTCGCCGAGCAGACCCATGTAGCCGCGCTTGATGCCGAGCACGTGCCAGCCCCGGTCGATCGCCGAGAGGACGGCGGCGCGGATTACGGCATTGAGGCCGGGGGCATCTCCGCCGCCGGTGGATATCGCGATTCTCATGAACTTGGAAAGTGAAGACGGAAGGCGAGGGGCGGAAGTGCGGCGCGGGCCGCGCGTGGTCTCATCCGCCGTCTAGGTTGTGCGCTGCGCAATCAGGCTCAGCACTTCGCCCGGTTGGGCGTGCCGGCCTGCCTTGGACTTCTCGAAGACCGCCACGCCATCAACGGTCACTTCAAACCGGCCGCCGCCGCTCGGTTGCAGCGACACCTCGGTCCCCGCAATCTGTTCGCGAATCGCGGCCGCCAAACTGACGGCCCGTGATTCGTAGTTTCAAACGACGCAGAACTCGATGTTCACGTGCATGGTTTCTCCTTGTCCCCGCGAAATCTACGGAGGTGCGTTCCGCCCGCGAGGCTTCCCGCAAACCGGGGCGCGCTCCTCGCCGACGCTTGACGCAATTAGAGCATCGGCCGGCGCCCTCGCTGCTTGAAGCAACGCCTCGCGCGGACTCGCTATGGCGCCGGCACCCCGCTGGCCGCGGCCAGCTTCTTGATCAGCGTATCCTGCCTCGCGGCGACGATCACGAGAGAGTCCACGGTCGTCGACATCACGGCCACCTGGTCGCGCATGCCAACCAGCGCGTCGGACATTTGCGCCAGCTGTTCGGCGACGGCGGCATCGGCGGCCGGCGAGCGGCAGCCGGCGGCAAGAACGAGCAGGGCCAGCGCCCAGCGGCGCGATCCAGTGTGGTGCATGAGAGGTCTCCCCAGAAGCGCGATCGGTGCCATCGGCGCATCCCGCAATCGCTAGCCACAACGGGCGGCGGATTGGTGATGCAGTTGGACGTGATTCCTCCAAGATGTGCGGCTGTCAGGCGCCGCGCACGTCCGCCGTCGCCGCACCGAGAGGCCCGCCATGCGCCGCGCTCACACCATTCCCGAGTTGGTGCTCACGCTCGTCCTGCTGGCGCTCATCACCGCGCTCGCGGTTCCGCCGTTTGTCGCGACCACGGCACGATGGAAGCTCCGCGCCGCCGTCGCCGATGTCGTCAATGCCCTCGTGCTGGCGCGTGAGTCCGCGCTCGCCCGCGGCGCCACCGCCACTTTCGTCGTCGATGCGACGCGCGGCGAGGTGATGGTCACGTGCGCCGGCGACACCATCACGCGGCGTGCGGTCAGCGACCTGCACGGCGTCACCCTCGTGGCGAGCGGCGATTCCGTGCGCTACGCACCCGATGGCGTCGCCACGGGCGTGTCCAACACCACCATTCTCGTCGCGCGCGGTGCGCGCATCGATAGCGTCGTGGTATCGAGGCTTGGCAGAGTGCGCTACTAGCATCGGCCGCATTCGGCGAAGTGCGCCATCGGCGCCGCCGCATCCCGCTGATGTCCGCCGCCCCGCCCCTACGTCCCGAAATCGTACCCCGTCACCGAGATGCGCGGAATCTCCTGATTGATCGTCCGCTCGATGGTCTTCACCATCGCAATCTCGTCGGCGCACATGAACGTGTACGCATCGCCCGTCTGCGCCGCGCGCCCCGTGCGCCCGATCCGGTGCACGTAATCCTCGGCCTGCTGCGGCACATCGTAGTTGATGACGTGCGAGATGCCCGAGATGTCGAGCCCGCGTTGCGCGATATCCGTCGCCACCAGCACGCGCGTCTTGCCTTCCTTGAACCGCTGCAGCGCCGACTCGCGCTGGCCCTGTGTCTTGTCGGCGTGCAGCGCGTCGGCGTTGATGCCTTCGAGCTCGAGGTGCCGCACCACGCGGTCGGCGCCGTGCTTGGTGCGCGTGAAGACGAGCACCGAATCCATCGATTCCTGCTTGAGCAGCTCGGCCAGCAGCTCCGCCTTGCGCTGCTTGGGCACGGGGTACACGAAGTGCTTCACCGTCGTCGCCGCGCTTGACCGTCGTCCCACCTGCACCACCACGGGCTTGCGCAGATACTTGCGAGCCAGCGCCTCCACTTCGGGCGGCATCGTCGCGCTGAAGAGCAGCGTCTGCCGGTACGGCGGAATGGTCGCGATGATGCGCTGAATCTGCGGCGCAAACCCCATGTCGAGCATGCGGTCGGCCTCGTCGAGCACCAGCACCTCGAGTTCGTCAAAGCTGACGTTCTGCTTTTCGAGATGGTCGATCAGCCGCCCGGGCGTCGCCACCACTACGTCGACGCCATCACGCAACGCCGCCACCTGCACGTCGTAGCCGACGCCGCCATACACGGAGACGACGTCGAGGCCCGCGTACTTGCCGTATTTGCGGAAACTCTCCTCCACCTGCTGGCACAGCTCGCGCGTCGGCGTGAGAATGAGCGCCCGCGTGCGGTGCGGACCGTCGTACAGCCGCTCGATGATCGGAATCGAGAATCCGGCGGTCTTGCCGGTGCCGGTTTGCGCCAATCCCATCAAGTCACGCCCCTTCAACGCGAGCGGAATGGCCTGCCGCTGGATTGGCGTCGGCAGCGTGTAGCCGGCATCGACGATGGCGCGCAGCACGGTCTCGTGCAGCCCAAGGTCCGCAAACCCGCCGCCGTCACTGGCGCTGGCTGCCGCCTCGGCTTCAGCAAGACTCAAAACTTCAGCCGGCTCGGCCGGCGCCGCGGCGACGGCCGCCGGCTTGCTCGGACGCCCCGATTTGCGAGGCGCCGCCTCTGGCAATGTCCCAACCTTGGCACGAGCGCCACCACGGCGCACAGGCGTCTTCTTAATGCGCTTGTCTGTAGTCACACTCGCAACCTAATGGACGCCCACGCCCCCTGCCACGCGATCAGCGCGCACGAAGTCGGTGAGCAACGCCGCAACGTCTTCCCACGCCTCCACATGCGGTAGATGCCCAACACGTGGCAGCATCACCAGACGGCCCTCACGCATGCCGCGCACACGCGCCGCGACGTCGTCCGGGCGCACCACGTGGTCGTGCGTACCGAACAGCACGAGTGATCCCGCCGGCAGCTCGGCGAGCAATGCGGCCGAGTGCAGCCGGAAATCGAACTCCTTGATCGTGCGCAGCATCGCCCGGTAGATGCCCGGCTGCGCGTATGGCGCGAGCAACTCCTCCTCGTCGCGGCGGGACCACGTGCCGTCGGGACCGTAGACGTCGCCCAGGATCAAACGCGCCGCGGCTATCGAGGCGAACGGCCGCGCCAGCGGCGCGAGTCCATCGGGGACATACGACAGTGCGCGCGCGCGGGTGGGTATGCGGCCAAAACCCGCCGGCGACAGCAACGCGAGCCGCTCCACGCGGTCCGGCTGCTGCCACGCCATCTCGGCGGCAATCGCGCCCCCCATCGAGTGCCCGACGATCGGCGATCGCTGGATGCCAAGCGCGTCGAGCAGCAGCCACAGGCGGCGCGCATAGGCGCCGCGCGTGTATTCACCGGGCGCGAACGTATGCTGGCTAAAGCCGTGGCCGGGTAGGTCCGGCGCAAGCACGTGATACCCCGAGGCAGCCAGTGCCGGCAACTGAAACCGCCACTGGTACGCCGACGCGCCAAAGCCGTGCACCAGCAGGATGGGCGGCGCGCTCACCGCGCCGCTTTCCACCAACCGCAGGCGCGTGCCGTCGACCAGCACCAACTCCCGCGCCGCGCAGGCGGCGTGGCCGTCCGGAAAATGAGAGGGCCGGGTCACCTGCACCGGCCCTCAGGGTGTCGCAGCCCGCGCCTCGCGATCACACCATCTCGACGGGACGGCCCGACAGCCGCGCGATCATTCCGATGCGGAAGGTGACGTCAGTCCACCGGTCCTCGCCAGCGGCGTGCTGCTCGAGCGGGAAGAATGGCCAGACAAACGGGTTCGCCGTCTTGGGCGTCGAGAGCCCCTTGTGCGGATGCCAAATACCGTCGCGGCCGCAGTCGTCAACAAAGCGCTCGAACAGCTTGGACCAATTGTCGTTGCGCCGCAGGAAACCCAGCCGCGCCATGGTCTCGAGCCAGGCGAGCGCCATCGGAATGTCGGCGTCCACCGCATTGCGGTGCGGCAGCATGTCGCCGAGCACGAGCAGCGGCACTGGGAGCATCTTCTTGCCGACAATCTGGATGCTCTCCTGGCGCGGCAGCGGACGCGTGAGGTACTCGTACAGCGTTTCCATCGCGGTGTAGTGCTCGCTGCGGAACAGCGGCATATGCGCGAGCATCTGGAGCGCGTACAGCGACGGCGGCGACGCCTCGGCGGCCAGCACCTGCTGATTGCCGGCGCGCACCCACGGCTTCTGCGCGAGCGGCGACGCCAGATAGTCCATCATGCGTTCGAGGGCGCGGCGCGCCACGCCGCGCACGCGCGGATCGGACTCAAAGCCCGCCTGGGCGAGCGTCGAGCCCGCTGCTTCGCGGAGCAGTTGGCGATAGTGCGACGCGACTTCAGGCTCCAGCGTCTTGCCAGGCTTGGGCTGGTACTCGTACAGCTGGGCCGGGTCTTCATCCTCGGCCAGCAGGCGGAACAGCGAGCGGCGTGCCTGATAGACGGCGGGCGAATCCTTGTCCCAACCGCATTCCAACAGCCGGCGCACCGCCGTTACGCTGCCAATGCCGTCCGCGCCGCCCTTGGATGGCAGGCTGAGCATCGCGTTGTTCCAGGTTCCATCATACGACTGCCGCACCGCGATTTCGATGGCGTGACGATGGAAATACGGGGTGTTCGCGTACGACGCGGGGAGCGCGTCACCCAGCTTCGCTACCTCGACAATGGCGCGATACTGTATTGGTAGTGCCGCGTGATCAAGTATCCATCCCAACGGAAAAACCACCGGCGCCGGAGGAGGAGGCGGCGGTGCAAATAGCGGAACCGTTGGGACGATGGGTGAAGTCAAATCTTCTGATTTCATTCTAACTTGTTGGCAGTAATAGAGATAGAGGCATCGTAGTGGGAGGCCCTGCCAATGATTGCGTAACTATACTCCTTTTGACGAAAAGCGCCAGACGTACTCGCACATCTCTGGACACTTGAAAGCGTGCGGTTTGAGGGGAGTATTGCCAAGATGCGTGGTGAGTTCCTCGATCTGGCCGGTTACCGGCTGTACTACTATGCCGCCGGTACCCGTGGAGCCGGGGAACCGGTGCTCTTTCTGCACGGATTTCCCTCCTCGTCGTTTCTCTGGAACGACGTCGTCCGTTACATGCCAGAAGGACACCGATTGATCGTGCTGGATCAACTCGGTTACGGTCGCAGTGACCGGCCGGCGGATGCCGCGGTGACCGTTGCCGCGCACGCGCAGCGCGCCCTTGCCGTGCTCGACGCACTGCAAGTGCCACAGGCGTGCGTCGTGGGACATGACGTGGGCGGCGCGGTCGCGCAGTGGCTGGCGGTGCACGCAGCGCAGCGCGTGACGCGCCTCGCGCTCATCAGCAGCGTTGGCCTGACGGCGTGGCCGCGATGGCAGACGCGATTGGCGCGTTCACTGGCTGTGCTGGCCCGCCGGCTTCCCGCCTCCCTGCTCGCCGGCGAAGCGCACGCCGCATTGCTGCCCGGATTCGCCGACCGCGACGAAGGGCGCCATGCGCTCGATCAGTTCCTCAGGCCCTTTGTCCAGCCGGCAGGCCGCGCGGCGCTGCTTGCCCATCTCGCCGCGCAACATCCGGCAGAGACGGCATCTCTCCCGTTGCACGCCATTCGCGCGCCAACCGCGATGATGCACGGTGCGCGGGATCCGTTTGTCAGCGTCCAGCTGAGCCGCAGCCTGCAGGCGGCCATCCCGGGCGCAACGCTCGACGTCATCGCGGATGGCTCGCACTTCCTGCCGCTCGACGCGCCTGATCGCGTGGCCGCGGTGGTGGGTGCACTTCTGGCGCGCCAATAGCGCGGGCGCCTTAGCGGATTCGCTGCACTTCCTCTGCCACTTCGAGCGCGCGTTCAATCTCCGACACCACGGCGCGCGCGTCCTGTGTTTGGAAGTTGGCGTCGGCCATCTGCGACTGCAGCCCGCTCGACCGCAGCTTGAGCAGGTCGAGCTTCATGGTGCCGAGCACGAGCGATGCATTGTCGAGCTGGGCTGCCACCGTTTCGCGGCGGCTCGCGAGGTCGGCCAGCGTCTGCCGTTGGCGTTCGAGCAGTGCGACGCGCCGTTCCTTGTCGGGTGCGTCGGCGGCGAGCGCGCGCGCATCGGCCAGGCGCTGGTCGAGACGCGCGAGCGCCTCGGGCGACGCGTCCTGATCGAGCTGATGCAGGGCGGACGCGAGTGCGATGATGCGTTCGACGAGCCCCTTCACGGTCGGCGCGATGTCGGGCAGCAAGTCCTTCTCGGTGGCCGACAGCTTCTCGATCACGTCAAGCACGGTGTGCCGCGCTTCGATGGCATCGCGCACGGTGCGGCCGTGCCGGCCCTCGAGCACATCGCGCGGCACCGTGGCGAATAGTGGATCGGCGCCCGCCGGCGGCAGTGCCGCGACGCCGACGCCGGGAGCGCCTAGCGGGGCGTGCGCCGATCCCGCGTGCGGCGGGCGCGGGCCGCGCATGAAGAGTTTGCGCATCGGAATGCCATCGGCCCACAGGCTTGCCACGGAGCGCAGAATGCCGATGCCCATGAAGAGCGCGGGTATCAAGAACCACGGCGCGCCTCGCGTCATCACGTTGACGCCGAAGAGCACGGCGGTGGTGGCCGTATAGTTGACGATCTTCCGGCGCACGAGCCAGACGCGGGCTTCCTCGCTCAGCGGTGCCGGCGCCAGGATCCCTTGCACCGCCGTGCCCAGCTGGCCGCGCGCTGCCTGGCGCAGCTGATGGCGGAACGCGCGCCGCTGCTCGCGCCAGCTGTGGATTTCGCTGTCTTCGTTGGGATGCGTGATGCCACCGCGATAGACACCAAACGCCATGAGCGGATCGGGCGCGGCGCGGCGCGACTCTGAGTTGGGCGGCGCCGGAAGCAGCGCGCCGGCTGAAGGCGCCATCGGTGGCGGCTGCTGCGGGGCGGCGTTCTGCGTCTGTGGAGCGGCGCGCGGCGCGGCCACCGCCGCCGTGGTGGTGACCGGCGCGCGTTCGCCCAGTGCATCGCGAAATGAAGCCGCGTCGGGCCAGCGGTCACCCGGAGCCTTCGCCAGCGCACGCTCGATGGCGGCGGCCAGATTGGCCGGCAGATCGGGGCGCAGGTCGAGCAGCGGGCGCGGCGGCTCGCTGAGATGCTTCATCAGCATCGACGGCGTGTTGGAGGCGACAAACGGCAGCTCGCCCGCCAGCATCTGGTAGCCGACGATCCCCAGCGAGTAGATGTCGGCGCGGCCGTCGACCTCGCGTTCACCCATGGCCTGCTCGGGACTCATGTACGCCGGCGTTCCCACCGCGATGCCGGTGGCCGTAAGCCGCGTCTCGGCTTGCGCGGCGCGCGCGATGCCGAAGTCGGTCACCATCGCCTGGCCGGTCTTGCCATCAATGAGGATGTTGTCGGGCTTGATGTCGCGGTGCACGACGCCGCGCTCGTGCGCGAAGTGCAGGGCGTCGGCCACTTCGCGCAGCACGCGGCGCACGTTGGGGATGGGCGGACGCGGTTCCTCGAACAGCTGCTTGGCAAGCGGCACGCCTTCGACCAGTCCCATCGCGAAGTACACCAGCCCCGACGCCTCGTCCACCGAGTAAATGGGGACGATGTTCGGATGGTTCAGCTGCGCGGCCATCTGCGCTTCGCGCAGAAAGCGGCGCTTCACCTCCTCACGAAAGGCGAGCTCGGGCGGCAGCACCTTGAGCGCGACGCGGCGGCGCAGGCGCGTGTCCATGGCGCGATAGACCACGGCCATGCCGCCGCGGCCGATTTCGGCCTCGACTTCATACAGCGATCCAACCGCGGCGTTGACCCGCTCGCGGAGGGCGTCGGTCATGAGCGGCCCGGCACGCCGTCGCGCGGACGCAGGCGCGCCATCTCGTCGGCCACGTAGACGGCACTGTCCACTTCGCGCGCCAGCTGCATCGCCTGCTCGGCGATGGTGGTCACGTGCTGGTAGTTCTGCGCGCCGGTCTTCAGGCGCAGCACATCGAAGCGCATGTTCTTGAGCGCCAGTGAACAGCTGTCGAGACGGCCGCTCAGCGCCTCGCGGCGCTTGTCGACATCGGCGACCGTGCGGCGCTGACGCTTTAGGAGCGCGAGGCGGCGCACGCGCTCTTCGCTGGCGGCGCGGTCGAGCGGATTGGCCGCCGCCTCGAGCACGGAAATTTCCTTGTTGATCGCCGCGGCGGAAAGCCCGGAAGACGAGCGCTCGAGATCGGAGAGCTGCGCGGCGAGCGCCATGACGGTATCGGCGAGCGTTGTCGCACTGCCCACGACATCAGGCAACCGCGAACGGTCCGCCCGCGACATGCTCTCGATGAGCCGGATGATCTCGTCGCGGTCGACGAGCGCGTCGCGCGCCATCGCGGCGTACGGGCCGCTGCCGAGCGCCGCGGCATCGCGCGCCGAGAGCGCGGCCGGTGCAGCGGGCGAGCGCAGCAGGTCGGGACGTGCCGCGCGCAGGCGATGCCTGGTGCGTACGCGTTCGCGCGTGTTGCGGTCAACGAGCGAGCGCACGTCCTCGCCCCACTCCTGCAGCACATCGCCGACCATGCGTTCGCGCGGCTGGCGGAAGACGTCGTGCCAGTCGTAGCCCTCGCTCCAGAGCTTCGCGTACTTGTACGCGACGCTGATGCTCCAGAAGGCGGTGATGAACAGCATGTTCGGGCCGCCGAGCAGGTTGACGGCGACGAACGCGCCGTTGACCCAGATGAACGGTGCGAGCCGGCGGCGGAACTCCACCACCATCGGCGCGTTCCATCGCGAGAGCTCATCGGGCGTCGGCAGGCGTTCGCCGTCGGGCAGCGTGGTGAGCGGCTGCGGCGTGAACGCGGGCGACGACGGTGACAGCATGCCGCTGGCCGTCTGGTACGACGACGGCGCCTGCGGGTACGCGGCTCCCGTGGTGGCCGTCGCCGCCGGCACCTGTCCCGTCTCGAGCGCCGACTTCAGTTCGGTGGCGCTTTGGAACCGATTGGCGGGATCTTTCTCGAGCAGGAGCATGACGATGCGCGCGAGATCAGGCGGCACCGACGCACGCTGGTCGATGGGCACTGGCCGTTCGGACAGGTGCTTGACGAGCAGCGCGGGCGTGCTGTTGGCGGTGAACGGCAGATCGCCGCAGAGCATCTGGTACGCCACGATGCCGAGCGAGTAGAGATCGCTGCGTCCGTCCACGTCGCGATCTCCGGCGGACTGCTCCGGACTCATGAACGCCGGCGTGCCAATGGCGATGCCGGTGGCCGTCAGCCGCGCGTCGCTGCCCTCGCTGATGGCGCGCGCGATGCCGAAGTCGGTGACCATCGGCCGCTGCGACTGCGCATCGATGAGGATGTTGTCCGGCTTGATGTCGCGGTGGACCACCTTGTTGGCGTGGGCGTAGGCGAGGGCGTCGGCCACGTCGCGCAGAATGCGGCGCACATCATCGGCCGGCATTGGCCCGCGCTCCTGAATGCGCCGCGCCAGATTGTCACCGTCGATGAAGCCCATGACGAAGAAGACGAGTCCGCCCTTCTCGTCGACCGAGTAGATAGGAACAATGTTCGGATGGCTGAGTTGCGCCGCCGTCTCAGCTTCGCGCAGGAATCGCGAACGAATCTCCGAGCGAAACGAGAGCTCGGGCGGCAACAGCTTGACGGCGACGGTCCGCTTGAGCCGGCGGTCGCGCGCCTTGTAGACGATCCCCATGCCGCCGCGGCCGATCTCCTTGTCGAGCTCATACGCGCTGTCGAGCACGCTCGCGATATGCGAGCGAAGTTCGGCCTCGGACTTGGAGAGAAGGGAGTCTTCCACAGGGGGTGCGGAAAGGTAAGAAACCGAACTAGCGAACGCGAGAGCGCAGGAGCGCGCGCGCATGCGGCGCTGGCGTTCTCGCTGCCTCCGAACGCTGCCCTGTTCCGTCGTTTTCAGCGGGTTCTGCTTGTGTCAGTCCCTACGTCACCGAGGCAGACGAAAGTTGCAGGACCCGCCTTTATGTCGTATCTCAGCGTACGGGGTATCAGCGCCTGAGGGCTTCTCCCACGGGCACCCGTGCGAGAGGCATGTGGTACGCCAGTTGCTGTAGGTAGGGCCATTCGCTCTCCTCAGCCCCCCAAGGTCGGGTGCATGGGCACCCAGGAATCTTCATGAGTACGCGGCAAACACTTCCCGTCCTTCCGCTGCGTGGGACGGTCATCTTCCCGGGACTGACGGCGCCGATTGCCGCCGGGCGGCCGGGCACGCTTCGCGCCATCGAGGCGGCGCTCAAGGGCGACCGACTCGTCTTCGCCGTGGCGCAGAAGGACAATACCGACGAACCGTCGCCGGACATCTTGTATTCGATGGGCGTGATTGCGCGCATTGGCCAGATCCAGCGCGGACTGGGCGGCGTGCAGCTGCTGCTGCAGGGCGAGTTCCGCGGCACGGCGCTGCAGTACAGCACCACCGAAGGCTACTTGTCGGCGGTCGTCACGCACATCGAAGAACAGTCACAGGCGGACGAAAAAGACCCCGCCTTCGAGGCGCTCTACAAGGAGATTCGCGAGCGCGCCGGCGAATTGGGCGAGCGGCGCGGCCTCCCTGAAGAGGTCGTGCATCAGGTGCTCGACTCCGTCACGGAGCCCGGCCGCTTCGCTGATCTCGTCGCGGGGTATCTCGAGCTTACGGTCGCCGAGAAACAGGGATTGCTGGAGAATCTCTCGGTGGAGGACCGCCTGCGCCGCGTCCTGGTGCACGTGCAGCGGCAGATCTCGCTGCTCGAGGCGCAGGAGGACATCAAGTCGCAGGTGCAGGAAGAGCTGGGCGAACGCCAGCGTGAAATGTTCCTGCGCGAGCAGATGAAGGCGATTCAAAAAGAGCTGGGCGACGACGACAGTTCCAAGGAGATCGAGGAGCTGCGCGCCAAGCTGACCAAGCTTGAGCTGCCCAAGGAGGCGCGCACCGAAGTGGAGCGCGAGCTTGGGCGTCTCGAGCGCGCGGGGCGCGAGTCGATGGAAGCGCAGGTGATCCGCACGTATCTCGAGTGGATCGCCGAGCTGCCGTGGAACAAGCGGTCGGACGACCAGCTCGATCTCAAGCGCGCAATCACCGTGCTCGACGAGGATCACTACGGCCTCAAGGACGTGAAGGACCGCGTGATCGAGTTCCTTGCCGTGCGCCAGCTGCGTGCGCAGCAGCTCAGCGACGAGATGGACCGCACCGGCGAATTCCCCGTGGCCAAGCTGAAGGAGAAGGTGGTGGATGCCACGCCGTCGCTCGGCAAGGGCAACGGCGACGATGAGCGCACCATCACCGACAAGCGCGAAGCCAAGGCGCGCGCGATGGCCAAAGGACCGATACTTCTCTTCAGCGGTCCGCCGGGCGTCGGCAAGACATCGATTGCCAAGTCGATTGCCCGCGCGCTCGGCCGCGAGTACGTGCGCGTGTCGCTGGGCGGCGCGCGCGACGAAGCCGACATTCGCGGTCATCGCCGCACGTATGTGGGGGCGATGCCTGGGCGCGTCATTCAGGGGATGAAGCAGGCGGGGACCAAGAACCCCGTCTTCCTGCTCGACGAAGTGGACAAGCTTGGCGTGTCATTCCAGGGCGATCCGTCCGCCGCGCTGCTCGAAGTGCTCGACCCCGCGCAGAATGACACCTTCACCGATCACTATCTCGGCGTGCCGTTTGACCTGAGCGAGGTGCTGTTCATCGCCACCGCGAACTTCGTGCAGAACATTCCCGGACCGCTGCGCGATCGCATGGAAGAAGTGGAGTTCTCCGGCTACACCGAGCGCGAAAAGGCGGAAATCGCGAAGGCGTACCTGATTCCGCGCCAGCTCGAGGAGAACGGCCTCGGCAAGAAGAACGTGAAGCTCGAAGAATCCGCGATCACGCAGCTGATCACGAACTACACGCGCGAAAGCGGCGTGCGGCAGCTCGAGCGCGAGGTGGGCAAGGTGGCGCGCAAGGTGGCGCGGCGCATCGCGAGCGGCGAAGAGCACACGATGATCGAGGGTGATGGGGTCATCACGGCGGATGAAGTGCGCGAACTCCTTGGCCGGCCGCGCGTGCGTCCGGAAAAAGCCGCGGCACAGCACGAAGTGGGCGTCGCCACCGGCATGTACTACACGCCGATGGGCGGCGACATCATGTTCGTCGAAGCGTCCACGCGAGCACTCACCACGGCCGCACCGACGGACGGCACGCCGAACGGCGGCGCGAACGGCAGCACGGGCGTGCCCGTGTCGCTCATTCTCACGGGCCAGCTTGGCGACGTCATGAAGGAATCGGCGCGCGCGGCATTCTCGTTCGTCACCAAGAACGCCGAGCTGCTGGGCATTCCGCGCAGCCGGCTCGGCGCGCTCGAGACGCACATTCACGTGCCGGCCGGCGCCATCCCGAAGGATGGTCCATCGGCGGGCGTTTCGATTGCCACGGCGCTGGCCAGCGAACTCAGCGGACGCCCGGTCCGACGCGATCTCGCGATGACCGGCGAGATCACGCTGCGCGGCCGTGTGCTCCCGATCGGCGGTGTGAAAGAAAAGGTGCTGGGCGCACTGCGCGCCGGCATCACGCACATTATCCTGCCGAAGGACAACGAGGCGGACATGGAGGACGTGCCCGAAGAGGCCCGGGCTGTACTCACCTTCCACTTCGTCGAAACGCTGCAGGACGTGCTTAAACTTGCGCTGGTGGCCGAGCCCGATCACGCCGAGCGAGAAAGCGAACTGGTGGGTGTGTAAACGAAGAAGCCCGGGAGAGATCCCGGGCTTCTTTGTTTGCTGGCATCACGGCCGCTTGATTGGATCGACCTTTCCAGTCTTCTCGTCGATTTTGAACTTGGGCCGGATGGCGACGTCGTGATCGCCCATCTCGGGTTTGCCGGCAGGCTTCGCTTTTGGCGCCTGAGGAACGGCGGGTTTGGACGCCGAGTCCGCCGCGCGCTTCGCGACGCTGTCGATGGCGGGCGCTGGCGGCGGCGTGGTCGTGTCGGCCGCGGGCGGACTGGCGGACTGCGACTTGCCGCCGCAGGCCGCAACGAACGCGATGACCGGTGCGAGCACCGCGAGTGAGCGACGTCTCATTTCCGAAGATCCCGCTTGATGGACATGATCTGGCCGCCGCCGATGGTGAAGCGGGGCCGCATCACGTGTTCGATCGGCTGGTCACCCGACTCCTCCAGCGCGCGCAGCCGCGCGAGCGCCAAGAGGCTCGGCACGTTGTACGCATCGGCGGCGAGCAGATTGACACCGTAACCGAGGTCCTGGAACGACGAGATGGTCATCGCGCTCCACGGCATGTTCGCCGTTCCCTCGACGTAGCCGGTCATCAGTTCGGTGTCGAACGCCGGTGTGCCGCCGATGGGAACGTTGCCGGTGCCACCGCAGGTTGACGTGAACATCTCGCGCCAGTGGCCGTCGGCCGTGCCGATGCCGCCGCACTGCTCGAGCGCCACGCCGACGCCGCCCGCGCAGTGATTCGCGGTGCCGCCCGCGGCGAGACACGAGGCGAGCGACGCGGTTCCCATAAAGCGCGGGTTGTTGCTGCCAGTCGGTTTGGGATCCTGTTCGTTCGTGAAGACGTTGCCCTGGATCAGGTTCTTGTCGAACCAGATGGTCCCGAAGCCAACCACGTGGTTCATCTCGTGCAGCACCACTGATTCAAAGCGGCCCGACGTGATGTAGGTCTGGATGTCGGCCGCGTCGAACTGCATGACGCCGACGGCGGGGAGCACCGAGTTGCCGCGCACGTAGCAGGGACCGGCCTGTGCGAGGATCTTGCCAGGGCCGTCAATGGGCGCCACGGCCGCGTAGATGATGATGCCCTGCGTGCTCTCCTGCAGTGTGCCGGTGAGGCCCTGCACGCCGCAGCTGTCGAGCACGGCGCCTTGCAGCCCGACGGTGCTGATCTGTCCGACGATTGCCGCCTGAATACGGTTGGCGGCGTTGGTGAACGCCGTCTGTGCGTCGGTGGACATGGCGGGCCCGAAGAAACGCAGCACCACCGGATAGCTGCTCTGGATGCTCGCCGAGAACGTCGTCGAGAATGCGCCGGCCGTTGCCGTGACGGCCTGCGTGCCGCCCTTGTTGCCGAGCCGCCAAATGGCGCCCGATGCCACACCCGCCGAGTTGGTGGTGATCTGCGACGGCGACAGGCTGCCGCCGCCTATCGTGGCCGCAAACGTCACCTGCACGTTGGCGATGCCATTGCCAAACTGGTCCTGCACCGACGCGGCGAGCGGGGTACCGGCCTGCGCGCCGGCGAGCGCCGTTTGCGTATTGCCGGCGGACGTCACGACCTTCGACGCCGCGCCTGGCGTGCCCGTCGCCGTGATGGTGAGCGGCGTCAGGCCCGAGACCGTGACGGTGAGCGTGTTCGTGCCGGCGGTGGTGCCGAGCGTCCAGGTGCCTACTGACGTTGGCCCCGCCGCACTCTTGGTCGGCGCGCCAACCAGCGTGCCGCCGCCGCTCGCCACAACGATCGTTACGGCGACGTTCGCCAGCGGGTTGCCGGACGCGTCAGTGACGGTGAAGGTCGGCGCCGTGGCGAGCGGGGATCCCACGGTAGCGCTCACTCCGGAACCTGCAATCGACTGCAGCGCGGCGGGCTTCACGACCGCCGTCCCTCCGTCGCTCTTTGAGCAGGCAGCCGCAACCAGCGCAGCGATGGCGGCGCAGAGCAGCGCTGCCCGGCGTGGCGTGACGAGACGCGTCATGTTCACAAGGTCAGGAGGTGAGGGGACGTGCCGCCACGGCCGGCCCGCCAAGGCGGCCGAGCGTGGCAGCGCACGAACGTTCATCGTCGTCGAAGACGTGGTCGTCGGACAACGCTACAACCAAGACACCGGTAACGGCGCCATCCCTCGTCATCGGCACGCCGAGCACGGAGCCGCGTGCGTCGCAGGTGTCGAACGCCGCCAGCGTGCCCCACTGGCGTTCGCGTTCGGTGCGCGATTCGGCCACCGCCATCTCGCCGGAGCGGAGCGGTTGGGCGACGAAGCCGGCGAGTTCGGGCGCGATGTTGTTGAACGAGGGAACCGACGACGCGAGCACCGAGAACCCGCCGGCGCCGTTTGGAACGACCACGGCAGCAAGCGCCGCATTGAGCGTGGGCTGGGCGGCCGCAATCAGCGCGCGGGCCGCCGATCCGGCGTCACGAGACGCCGAGAGCGCCGCAATCAGCTGATGCAACGCGTTCAGCCGCAACGAAGCGCCGGCCGCCTGCGCCGATACGGCCTCGCTGAACTCGGGGTCGTTCTCCACGTGGTGGCGGACGATTTGCGAAGTCAACCGGGTGGCGATGCCGGCGCGCATGGGCTGCAGCGCGACGCCGGCAAGCAGGAACGTGACCACCATGCCGAAGAGGATGATGCGTTGCGCGCTGGCACTGCGGACGCTCTGGAGGCGTGTCAACTCGGCAAGGACGCGCAGCTCTTCGTCGCGCATCTGGGTCACGATCTTCATCAGCGAATCGGTCGCGGTCGCCGAGAGATCGCCGTTGAGGAACTTGCGCGCCGAGTCGACGCCGACGTGCTCGCGAATGAGCAGAGTGGTGCGAAAGGCGTCGAAGCTAGCGGCGATGCGGCGCCCAAGTTCATCGAGGTTCTGCCGCTGCCGCGGATTGTCCTCGGTGCCGCGCGCCATGATGTCGAGCGCATCCTCCACACGAACTTGTGCGTCCTGCAATGCGTCCTTGGAGGTGCTGTCCTTCCGAATCACGTACGCTTTCGCGGCGCGCTCGGCGTCCTGACGGCTGACGACGACGCGAAAGGCGGCGGCCACGTTTGTGTTGGCGCGCTCGACGGCGCGGTCGGCGGCGACCAGCCGCGATGCATAGTAGTACGACATGGCGCCGAACAGGCCGACAACCACGAGGGCGGCGCCGACGGTGATGGACAGTTTCTGCAGTGGTGTCAGCCGCATCTCCAGCTCCCGCACTCAGGGAATCGGGCCCCAGCCGAACAGGCGGCGCGCATCCACGCGAAGCGCGCCCGGCTCGGTCCCGGGCAGAAAATACTCCAAGTAGCGCCGCTCTGTTGGCGTGGAGGACTCGGCGAGCTTGCCGGACGCCCGATCCAGCTCCGCCGTGACGAGACCTCCGGGCGGCGCCCAAGCCGCGCCGCGGCCGTACGCCGAGCGCGCCAGCATCTGGCCGAAGATCGGCGCGGCAAGCGTTCCGCCGGCGGCGCCCGCCATGATAGGGCGCGGCCGGTCGAAGCCGAGCCAGACGCCGGCCACGAGATCCGTGGTGGCACCGATGAACCAGACGTCGGTGTTGTCGTCGGTCGTGCCGGTCTTGCCTGCCACTGGCGTCGAATAGGGCACGTAACGGCGCACGGCGGTGGCAGTGCCGCGATCGACGACATCACGCATGAGGTCGCGCACGATGAACGCCACCTCGGGCGACATCGCGGGAGGCAGCACGCGCACGCCCTGGCTGAAGACCGCGCGACCTGACGAGTCATCGACGCGAATGACGAACCGCGGTTCGACGGCAGCGCCAAGATTCGGGAAGACCGTAAAGGCAGCGACGAGATCGAGCGGTTGGAGTGCCGAGGCCCCGATGGCACTCGAGGGCCATGGCGCGATGTAGGACCGAATGCCCATGCGGCGCGCGAGCGCGATGACGGAGTCGCCGGTCAGTCGCTGCCAGAGCTGCACCGCCACCGGGTTGCGTGACCGCGTGATGGCTTCGCGCAGCGTGATGTCGCCGAGGAATTCGCCGTCGGCGTTGCGCGGCCGGTAGAGCACGCCGCGGTCGACGGGGATTTCGAGCGACGTGTCGGGGACGATCGCGTTGGCGGGGATCGAATCCATGATCGCGCGCGCATAGACGATCGGCTTGAACGACGAGCCCGGCTGGCGCACGCCGTTGACGGCGCGATTGAATGGGCCCTCGGCGTAGTTGCGGCCGCCGACGAGCGCGCGCACGTCGCCGGTGGCCGGATCGATGGCGACGACCATCCCCTGGAGGTAGTCCGTGCTCCCTTTGGGATGGTTGGCGTACGTCGGGTTGCGATAGCCCGGGCGCGCCTCGACGGCGGCGGTCCCTTCGATGAGCGCGACCATGGCGGCCTGCTGCAGCGCCGGGTCGAGCGAGGTCGTGATCTTGTAGCCGCCCTGCGACACGGGGATGCCGGCGCGCTCGACTTGTGTGCGCACGACATCGACAAACCACGGTGCGCTGGAGGCGATGCCGCCATTGGACACCGTGGTGACGGGCTGCGCCTTGGCGGCGTCGGCCTGCGCGCGGCTGGCGAAGCCTTGCGTGACCATCAGGTCGAGAATGGCATCGCGCCGGTTGCGGTTGCGATCGGGGTACTTCGCCGGATCGTAGATGGCTGGTCCCTTCGGAATGGCCGCGAGCGATGCGGCTTCGGCCAGGGTGACGTGCTGCGCGCTCTTGCCGAAGTAATGGCGAGCCGCGGCTTCGACGCCAAACCAGCCATGCCCGAAGGCGATGGCGTTGAGATACCCCTCGAGGATTTGTTCCTTGTTGTAATGCCGCTCCATTTCGCGGGCCGCCATCTGCTCGCGCAACTTCCGCATCGGCGACGGATCGGTGCGATCGATGAGATCCGGGTGCAGGTTGCCGACGAGCTGCTGCGTGATGGTCGATGCCCCGCGACGGCCGCCGAGCAGGTTGTCCTTGACCGCACCGGCGATGCCGACGAGATCGACGCCGTCGTGCTGGTAGAAGCGATGATCCTCGACCGCAATGAACGCCTGGGGGAGGTAGCGTGGCAGCGAGCGGACCGGCACCGAGGAGCGCCACTGTCGGCCGATCTCGCCGATGAGCGAGCCGTCGCGGGCGTAGACCAGCGATGACTGCGGCAGCGGAATGATCTGCCACACCTCACCGGTGGATGGCCTGGTCGCGGCGGGCTGCTGGGCCGCCACGAGACGGGCCGCGAGCAAGACGATGAAGGTGAGGCGCACAGGCATTTTGGTGTAATACCCCGGAATTGCCGCAAAGGGAACTGGGGGCGAGCGGTTCGGTGCCTCTTCCCCACCCTCGCGGTGCCCGGGTGTGTTGCCCCTCTCGGAGATGCGTGCGACCTTTCGGTTGATGTCCATGCTTCGCCTTGCCATCGCGCAGTTCCGTCCCAAGAAGGGGGACGTCGCCGCCAATCTTGCCCGCGCGGGCGAGATCTTGGCGCAAGCCGCGGCCATGGAGCCGCACCCCGACGTCCTGCAGTTCCCCGAGACCATCCTGTCGGGGTACTTCGTCGAAGGCGGCATTCGCGAAAACGCGCTGACGCCCGAGGAGGTCGTGCGCGCGCTGGATGCGCACTGGCGAGCGGCGGCGCGTCCGGGGTCGACCATCGACGTGATGGTGGGTTTCTACGAACGCCACGACGGCACGCTGTACAACAGCGCGCTGTACGCCCGGCTCGGCGGCGCCGATCCCGTGCTGCTGCACGTGCATCGCAAGAATTTTCTCCCCACGTATTCGCTGTTCGACGAAGAGCGCTTCATGGAGCGCGGCTATGACATCCGCGCGTTCGACACCGCGTGGGGGCGCGCGGCGATGCTGGTGTGCGAAGACGCGTGGCATTCGCTGACGGGGACCATTGCCGCGCTCGACGGCGCGCAGGTGATCTTCGTGAGCGCGGCGGCGCCGTCTCGCGGCACGCAGCCGCGCAACGACGGCGTGGAGGGCCCGGCGACGATCGTGCGCTGGGAGCGGCTGATTCGCGACATCGCCGAGGAGCAGGGCGTGTTCTGCACCCTTGCGAATTTGGTGGGGAGCGAGGGCGGAAAGATGTTCCAGGGCGGCTCACTCGTGGCCGGCCCGCGCGGCGACATCCGCGCGCGCGCGCCGGTGTGGGACGAGGCGCTCCTCGTGACGACGCTCGACCTTGGCGATCTCGCGCGTAGCCGGGCCGACACGCCGCTGCTCAGCGACTTGAAGGTGGCAATTCCGTATCTCACGGCCGAGATGAAGCGCGCGGTGTATGCACCGCGGCTCTCGCCGAAGCCGCGCATCGTGGCGCGCACCGCCCCGGATGCCAAGCCGCTCCCGCGCGGCGCGGCGTCGCCGACCGGGGGCACGCTGCCCCTCGTGGTGCCGGAAGATGACGGACGTGCCGCGCCTCCGACCCTGGTGATCGACGCGCCGCTCGTTGAACGCTGGCTCGTCCAGTTCCTGCGCGAGGAGATGGGGCGGCGCGGCTTTGCGAAGGCCATCGTTGGCGTGTCGGGTGGCGTGGATTCGGCGGTGACCGCGGCGCTCGCCGCGAAGGCACTGGGGCCGGAGAACGTCATCGGCGTGCGGCTGCCGTACACATCATCAAGCGTCGACTCGCTGTCGCATGCACAGATGGTGATTGACCAGTTGGGGATTCAGAGCCGCACGCTCGATATTTCCGCGGCGGTCGATGGCTATCTGGCGCAGGAGCCCGACGCTGATGCGGCGCGGCGCGGCAATGTGATGGCGCGCACGCGCATGATCGCGCTCTTCGATCTCAGCGCGCGGCATCAGGCGCTGCCCCTGGGCACGGGCAACAAGAGCGAGCGGCTGCTGGGCTACTTCACCTGGCACGCCGACGACTCTCCGCCGGTGAACCCGCTGGGCGATCTCTACAAGACACAGGTGTGGGCCCTCGCGCGACAGCTCTTCATTCCCGACGAGATCGTGGGCAAACCAGCGAGCGCCGATCTCATACAGGGACAGACGGACGAGGGCGACTTTGGCATCACGTACGCCAAGGCGGATGAGATCCTCAACTGGTTGCTGCACGGCTGGACGAGCGCCGAGGTGGTGGAGCGCGGTTTCAGCGCGGCTGAAGTGGAAACGGTGCGGCGCCGACTCGACGGCACGCATTGGAAGCGGCGTCTGCCGACAGTGGCGATGCTGGGCAGCGCGGCGATAGGCGAGAGTTATTTGCGGCCGGTGGATTACTGAACGCACCGCTGGACGCGAACAGGCCCCAGTGCTGTGGCACCGGGGCCTGTTGCGCGTTCAGGAGACGCGGCGACGCACCCACGCGAGCCCGAGGCCCGCGAGCACAAGGCACGTGCCGATGAGTGCGCTGCGGAGACGCTCGTCCGGTGCTGCGAGGTAGACGAGTTGCACGGCGATGCCAGTCATGAGCGATGGCAGCAGCCACCAGGTCTTGCGAGCCTGATCGCGATCGGCTGGTGTCTGGAAGGCGATGGCCAGTACGGACCCGAGCAAGATGGCGCCGACCGCAGCCCAGTCGAGCAGGGCCCATTCAGGCCGCCACAAGGCGCCCGCGATGCAGAGCAGCGTGATCAATGCCATCGAGTTTGCGGTTACCTGACTTCTCGTCATCGTGCCTCCGGTAAGGGCGCGTCCGGTAGGACGCGGCAGGGCGATTGTTGGCCTTGATCCTCAACGTGCTTCGTCGCCTGCATCAATACGTCTCCACACTGGGCCTCTTGCCAGCAGACGCCACACAGTCGTCGAGCGTTGCCTCGGCTCGTGAGACGTCGCCGTACTTCTTGAGCTGGTAGGCGTACGCGGACCACGCGGCAAACGGGTTTGCCGTGGCCGTCGCGCCGGCGACGGCGACGACGGAAAGCAGCCAGTCTTCGATGGCGGACTGTGCGGCGCGTGCCTGTGCGTCGCAAGGTCCGGCGCTCCTCGGAAGAGATTCCTCGAGCGAACGCAGCGGGCCGGCGCGCCGAAAGTCCGGCACGGCGGCGGCGCTGCCCTCCGCGGGCAGCCGCGTCACCGTAATCGTTCCGTCAACGAGTGTCCGTACACCACCACGCTGCTGCGTATCGAACGTCTCGGCGGCCTGCCCGCCAGAGAAGCGCACCAGTCGCTGACGCTCAAGCGTGAAGCCGGTGTAGCTGGTTGCCCATTCATTGACGAACTGCGCAATCGGCTGGCCGTCGCGCGATACCTTCATTTCGCTGGGCAGGCCGTCGTTGTTCAGGCTGGATTCGATCACGTAGCGGTGCCCACGGCTGTCCACGAGGGTCTCGACGCGTCCGAGCGTGCCATCGGGCGCACGCGAAAGGCGCCGTTGCAAGCGCGCCCCCGAGGGCAGCATCGGCATATTCGCATCGGTGAACGGCATGTCCGCCACGCGCGACGTGGGCTGAACAATGTCGGTGGGGATGGGGATGGCGCTGACGGGTGACGACGGCGCGTCTGAGCAGGCGCCGAGGAGCGTAAGCAGCGCGGTGCCGATGGCGGCGCGCGCCGATGCGAGCGTTCGATTGTGCGTCATGATCGCGTCTTCCTGTGTTCGTGGTTGGTTCACGAACCAGGCGATCGCGGGGCCAAGGATTGCGGCGCTATGACCCTGTCGCTTGGTTCACGCCGTCACGGTAGCAGGGAGCGCGGCGCGAATTGTCGCCGTTCTGTCGCAGGTGTGATCACTCCATCGCGGGACGGCAGACGACAGCCATTTGTCGTCTGCCGTCTTCCCCTTACGCCGCCTGTGCGAACGCCAGGCTGACGGCCCGCCGAGCGCCGCGCTTCACGCTGCGGTGCGCGGCGCGTGCGTAGCGCATGAAGTTCTGCCCGGCCCATGGATACCGGGTGAAGAACTCCACGGGGAGCATCGACCCTTTGAGTTGATTGCAGGCGATGCAGGCGGCGACCAGGTTGCCTGGTGCGTGATTGCCGCCGCGCGACAGCGGTATCACATGGTCGAGGGTGGCCGCTTCCAACCCCAGACGGGCCGCACAATAGACGCAGCGGCGGCCGCAGTCACGGAACGTGGCGCGCTTGACGTGGCGCTTCTGGTGGGGGACGCCGTGATCGTGACGGCGGGCCAGACCGCGGGGCGAACGAGCGAGCGCGAACCGGTAGACGCTCCGATGAGACATTGCACCTCGCCGGAAAAGACGACGCCCCGCACCGGGACAATGATCCCGTGCGGGGCGTGGCGGATGGGGAGGAGGCTCCAGCGCGCGTCCTGGTCCGGTGGACGCTGCAGTCGTCGCTGGATTGGCTGTCCGTGCTGAACGGCCATCTGCCTCCTGGACGGGGGGGCTCCCCTGCGGGAACCGACATTCGTCTGATAGACGCCCCAATGAATTCAGCGTAACACGAATTCCCGCAAGGGGCTGCGGCCCTCCCGGGAATCAAGTCCGTGCCTGCGTGGCCGACACTCCAATTGTGATCAGACTCAGGCGCGCGGCTTCCGCGGGCCTGTGGATTGTTCGCCTCCACCACCGGACTTGAACGATGCCGCAGCCGTCGCTCGACGAACTTGCCCTGCTGTTGATGCAGCTTGACCCCGCAGATGAGGTCGGCGCCCGGCGTTTCTCCGAAGCCATGCGCGAAGCGGCCGACACGTCGGCCGGCTTGGCGCCCATGTCCATCATCGCCGTGCTGAAATGCACGGAGGCGGTGGAGAACTGCGCGGCCTCCGAGCGCGAAGCGGTGCTGGTGGCCGCTGGCACGATGCTCGAGGCGTGGATGCGCGGCGATGCGCTCACGTGGGTCACGGCGGCTCCGGCGAGCACTGGGTCCGGTGCGAGCGCTGGACCGAGCGCGCCGACGCCCTCATCGCCCGTTGCCGCCAAACCGGTTGCTGACGCGCCGGCCGCGCCAGAGACGCTGCCGGACGATGTCGACCTCGACCTGCTGCGCGACTTCATCAATGAAAGCCGCGAGATGCTGGCCGGGGCCGAAGCCGCGCTGCTGCAGCTCGAAACCGACCCGACGAATGACGAGGCGGTCAACACGGTCTTCCGCGCCTTCCATACGGTCAAGGGCACGGCGGCCTTCCTCGGACTTGGCCAGTTGTCCGCGTTTGCGCACAAAGCCGAGTCGGTGCTCAGCCAGGTGCGCGACCGCGTGCTCGCGTACAGCGCACACACCGCCGACCTGTCGCTGCAGAGCGCGGACAACCTGCGCGAGTTCCTCGACGCGGTTGAAGCGGCTATCGACGGATCGCCGATTCTGGCGCCCGATGGAACGCACGCGTTGGCGCTCGCCCTCGACGAGGCGGCCGCGGGCAAGGCCGACGAGGCATCCACCGACGAGGTGGCGCCGTTGCCGGCCGCGCGACTCGGCGACATTCTCGTGGACCGCGGCGTCGTCGACCGGGCAACGCTCGAAGCCGTGCGTGCCGAAGATCCGGCAATGCCGCTCGGCCAGGCGCTCGTGCAGCACAACGCGGCGCCGCTGAAGGACGTGGCGCAGGCGCTGCGCCAGCAGGCGCAGCAGCAGAAGCAGGTGCGCCAGGAATCCGCCGGCGCCGCCGATTCGATTCGCGTGCGCACCGACCGGCTGGACAAGCTGATCGACATGGTGGGTGAGCTGGTGATCGCGCAGGCGCTGATCGCGGCCGACGGCATCGTCATGCAGGCCGGACACCAGGGACTTTCCCGCAAGGTGTCGATGGCGGGCAAGATCGTGCGCGACCTGCAGGACCTGTCGATGTCGATGCGCATGGTACCGCTGAAGCCCGTCTTCCAGAAGCTGGCGCGCCTGGTGCGCGACCTCTCGCAGAAAAGCGGCAAGACGGTGGAGTTCCAGACGCACGGCGAGGACACCGAACTCGACCGCAACATGGTGGACGCCATTGCCGATCCGCTTGTGCACATGGTCCGCAACTCGCTCGACCACGGGCTCGAAGCGCCGGCTGAGCGCACCGCGAGCGGCAAGCGCGCGGCGGGCGTGCTTCGGCTGTCGGCGTATCACGCCGGCGGCGCGGTGGTCGTGGAGCTGCATGACGACGGCCGCGGGCTCAACCGCGAGAAGATCGTCGCCAAGGCGATTGCCAAGGGGCTGATCGACAGCGGCAAGCAGATGAGCGACCGCGATGTCTTCGCGCTGATCTTCGCGCCGGGCTTCTCGACGGCCGACAAGGTGACCGACATCTCCGGACGCGGCGTGGGCATGGACGTGGTGCGCCGCAACATCGAAGGCATTCGCGGCACCATCGAAATCAGCTCGGCGGCGGGCGAAGGCACGACCTTCAAGCTGCGACTGCCGCTCACGCTGGCGATCACGGACGGCATGCTCGTGCGCGTCGGCAGCGAGCGCTACATCGTGCCGACAACAAGCATCCAGCTGTCGTTCCGGCCGAGCCCCGAACAGATCTGCACCGTGGCGGGGCGCGGCGAGATGGTGGTGCTGCGCGGCGAGACGCTGCCGATCGTGCGGCTGCACCGCCTCTTCAAGGTGCCCAATGCGCGCGAGCGCTTCGACGAGTCGCTGTTGATGCTCGTGGGCGACGGCGACAAGCGCGTGGCGCTGATGGTCGACGACCTGCTGGGCCAGCACCAAGTGGTAGCCAAGTCGCTTGGCGAGGGCATTGGCCGGATCGACGGCCTGTCGGGCGGCGCCATTCTCGGCGACGGCCGCGTCGGCCTGATCATCGACATCGGACAGATCGTGCAGCTCAGCCGGACCGGATCCTCTTCTGACGACGGCCCGCGCGGCGATCGCCGCGCCGTCGCCTGACCTCGCCCTCCCCCGATTCCTTCATTACGCCTTCGGAGCACGTCATGAGCACCGCAACCCCGACCGTCACCTCGCAGAAGGGCGAGCATGCCGGCAAGTACCTGACCTTCTTCCTCGGCACCGAGGAATACGGCCTCAAGATCCTCACCGTGCACGAGATCATCGGGATGATGCCGGTGACGCGCGTGCCGCGGACGCCGGATTTCATCCTTGGCGTGATCAACCTGCGCGGCAAGGTCATCCCCGTGGTGGACCTGCGGATCCGGTTCGCGATGGAAGTGACGGTGTCGCAGGACGTCTGCGTCATCGTGGTACAGGTGCGCGGCATCCAGATGGGCATCGTCGTCGATCGCGTGTCGGAAGTGGTGAACATCGGCGCCGACGACGTCGAGCCGCCGCCGTCGTTTGGCGTGGACGTGCCGACCGATTTCCTGCTCGGCATCGGCAAGGCGCAGGGTCGCGTGAAGCTGCTGCTCGACATCGACCACGTGCTCAGCAGCACGGAGTTTGCGCAGACGGCCGCCGCGGTGGTGGGCACAAGCGACAGCGCGCCGACGGCTGACTGAGCCGCCGATGACCGTTCCGATTTTCGCCGACGTCTCGATGCCGGGCGCCGCGGTGTCCCATGCGGACTTCGTGACGATCAGCGCGATGCTGTATGACATTGCCGGCATCAAGCTGAGCGATGGCAAGGAAGGGCTTGTGGTGTCACGCCTGGGCAAACGGATGCGCGAGGTCGGCGTCCCCACGTTCACGGCGTACATCGAGCGCGTGCGGCAGGATCCCGCCGAACTGCGCGAGATGATCGACCGGCTGACGACGAACAAGACGAGCTTCTTCCGCGAGTCGGCGCATTTTGATTTTCTGCGCACGCAGGCGCTGCCGTCGTGGGGCAACCGCGAGGTGACGATCTGGAGTGCGGGCTGCTCGTCCGGTGAAGAGCCGTATACCCTTGCCACCGTGCTGTACGACTACGCGCAGGGCGGCGACGCCAATGGCCGCATTCTCGCGACCGATCTGTCGCATCGCGTACTCGTGAAGGCCAAGGAAGGCGCGTACACCACCGAGATGGTGCGCGACATCCCGGCACAGACGCTGAACCGGCACTTCGACCGCGTGCGCGACGAGAAGCACGATCGCTGGGTCGCCAAACAGCACCTGCGCTCGATCATCCGGTTTGGCAAGCTCAACCTGATGGAGGACTGGCCGATGCGTGGGCCGTTCGACGCCATCTTCTGCCGCAACGTCATGATCTACTTCGACCGGGAGACGCAGGAGCGGCTGGTGCAGCGCTTCAGCCGCCTGCTTGCCCCGGACGGCTTCCTGTTCATCGGCCACTCGGAGACGCTGCACTCAATGAAGCACGATCTCAGATACGTGGCGCCGGCGGCCTACGCCAAGGCGGCGTCATGACGATGCCCGCCACGGCAACCGCCGACCAAGTGGTCGGCATGGCCGACCTGAAGGTGTCGTCGTCCGCGGCCGAACGCATCATCACGTACGCGCTGGGCTCGTGCCTGGGCGTCGTGGTTTATGATGCCGCCGCGCGTGTCGGCGGCATGCTGCACGTGATGATGCCTGAGTCCGAGATCGATCCGCGCAAAGCGCAGGCGAATCCGTACATGTTCATCGATACCGGCATTCCGCAGCTCTTTCGCCAGTGCTACGCGCTGGGCGCCAAGAAAGAACGGATGGAGGTGCGCGTGGCTGGTGGCGCCTATCAGGGCGATGACGAGAGCACCGATCGTTTTCAGATTGGCAAGCGCAACTTCATTGCGCTGCGCAAACTGCTGTGGAAGAACGGCGTGATGATCAAGTCCTCCGATGTCGGCGGCGTCCAGCGGTCGCGCACGATGGCCCTGGCGGTGGGAAGTGGTGAAGTGACCGTGAAGTGCAACGGCGTCGAAACGCCGCTCTGAGGAGAACAGACCATGGCATTCAACGTACTTGTGGTGGACGACAGCGCGGTGATGCGCGCGATGGTAACCAAGACGCTCCGATTGTCGGGCGTCCCGGTGGGCGAGGTGTACCAGGCCGCCAATGGCGAAGAGGGACTGGACCGCCTGCGCGACCACTGGGTGGATCTCGTGCTGCTCGACCTCAACATGCCGCAGATGAACGGCGAGGAGCTGCTCGCCGAGATTCGTTCGCACCCCGACACCGCCGCGGTGGCCGTGATTGTGGTATCCACCGAGGGCAGCGAGGCGCGCATCAAGCGCATCAAGGACCTCGGCGCCGCGTTCGTACACAAGCCGTTCCGGCCGGAAGAGCTCCGCGCCGTTATTCGTGACCTTACCGGAGTCTCCGATGACACCTTCGACAGCGTTCCCGCTGTATCCAACGGCGGCGGCGACTTTTGAGGAGCTCGCCATGCTCTTTCCGTCGGACGTCCTGACGGAGGAGCAGCAGGAGCTTCCTTTCACCGCGGGCGTCAGCGTGCGGTTCTTCGGCCCCAAGTCGGGCCGCCTCGAAGTGCGCACCAGCGCCGGCGTCGTGCCGGCAATCACCGAGAACATGCTCGGCGCCGAGGGCGCGGTCGATCCGCAGCTGCAGAGCGACGCGCTGGGCGAACTCGGCAACGTGCTCTGCGGCAACGTCGTCTCGTCGATGACCAACGGCGTCGGGGTCTTTCATTTGCATCCGCCGCGTCAGCTGGACCCGGCACAGTTCACGGACCTGCTCGAACCGAACGAGGAGTGCGTGGACATCGGCTTCGATGAAGGGCGCGCGCAGGTGCGCCTGTTCCTGAGCAGCCGCTGATTTCCGCCGCCTGCCGACCCCAACCGGTTCACCGGTCATGATTCGCGTCCTTGTCGTCGACGATTCCGCCCTCGTGCGCAAACTCCTCTCCGAAACGCTTTCGAAGGAGAGCGACATCGAGGTGGTGGGCACCGCCGTGGACCCATACGTCGCCCGCGACAAGATCGTGCAGCTCAAGCCCGACGTGATCACGCTGGATGTCGAGATGCCGCGCATGGACGGCATCAGTTTCCTCGAGAAGCTGATGCGGCATTATCCGTTGCCGGTAGTGGTGCTGAGTTCGCTGACGCCGCGCAACAGCGAGACGGCCGTGCGCGCGCTGGCGCTGGGCGCCGTGGAGGTGCTGGCGAAGCCCGGTTCATCGGTGACGGTCGGCGACATCGGCAAGGAACTGGTGCGCGCCGTGCGCACCGCGGCGCGCGCGCGCATCCACAAGCGCGAGGCTCCCGCTCCGGACGCGCCGCCCGTGAGCTTTGGCCCGCTGCGCACGACGCACAAGGTGCTGTGCATCGGCGCGTCGACGGGCGGCACGCGCGCCATCGAGGAAGTGCTGCGCGGACTGCCGGGCGATATTCCCGGCACGGTGATCGTGCAGCACATGCCACCGGGCTTCACCGGGCCATTCGCCAAACGGCTGAACGGCATCTGCCCGCAAAATGTGCGTGAAGCACAGGATGGCGACATCGTCGTGCCGGGCACGGTGTTCGTGGCTCCCGGCGACAAGCACATGCTGATTGAGCGCGATGGCGGGCGGTACAAGGTGCGCATTCGCACGGGCCCGCCGGTACACCATCAGCGCCCCGCGGTGGACGTGCTGTTTCAGTCGGCCGCGCGTTCGGTGGGACCGAACGCGGTGTCCGTGATCCTCACCGGCATGGGCGCCGACGGCGCCGCCGGCATGAAGCAGATGCGCGATGCCGGCGCCTACTGCATTGCCCAGGATGAGGACAGCTGCGTCGTCTTCGGCATGCCCAAGGAAGCCATCAAGGCCGACGCGGTGGATGAGATCCTGCCGCTCAACAAGGTGCCCGAGGGAATTGTGCGGGCACTGCAGGGCTTGATGGTCGGAACATAGCGGCAGCAGGCAAGAAGGCAGATGGCGGATGATCGACGCGTCACGCGCCAATCATCCGCCGGTTGTTATTCACCCACCTTCGTCGGCTGCTCTCTCGTTCAGCGCTCCGGCAGCACCTTCAAGAAATCCGCCAGATAACTCCCCCACACCGCTGGCAACGAGTGCGTGCCGTGGCCGCGCGTCTGCGGCGTGATCGGGAGCAACACGAACTTTCCCTTCGCCACCAGCGGCATCAGCCGATCCATCACGCCGAGCTCCGGCGGGTTCACTTGATCGTCGGCGGAGTTGATGGCGAGCACGCTGGTCGTGACCTGGGCGAGATGCGAAGACGGATCGTACTCGCGCGACGCGTCGAACTGATAGAGCATGTCGTTGGCGTCGGTGATGCGCGCACGGTTGGCGAGATACGCGGTGATCGCCGAGTCCGCGGCGTCGCGCGTCGGCGCCTGGCGATGCTGCACCAGCGGCGCGCTCGTCATCATGAAGAGCAGTTGATTGGCCGCGTTGACGCCCTTGGGCTGCTCGGTGTATTCGCCGCCCTTGTAGCCGGGATCCTGGCGAATGTCGTCCATGATCATCCGGCGCATCATCCGGTTGCGCCCGACGATCGGCGCGGGCGCGCAGGCGAGCGGCACGAGGCCATCGGCAAACGCAGGATACGTGTAGCCCCACACCCACGCGTGCATGCATCCCATCGACGTGCCCATGATGATGCGCAGGTGGTTCACGCCGAGCCCTTGGGTGAGCAGCAGCCACTGCGCGCGCACCATGTCGTCGTAAGTGTAGCGCGGGAACTTCGCGTGCATGCCATCGCTTGGCTTGCTTGACCCGCCGTGTCCGATGCCATCGGGGAGCACGATGAAGTAGCGCGCGGTGTCGAGCAGTTTGCCGGGCCCGAACAACTCGCCGCCGTACGTTGCCGACAGAAAACCGCGTCCCGTGCCGCCGGTGCCGTGCAGGATCATTACCGCGTTGCGCACCACGCCGGCCGCGTCGCGCCTGGGCGCGCCAAGCGTCGTGTAGTGCAGTCGCAGTTCGGGGAGCACCTCACCCGTGGTGAACTTGAACTCGCGCGCGACAAAGTCGCCCTGTGTGCCCTGCGCGGTGGCAGTGCTCGTCACCGCGGCCGCGGCCACGCAGAGTGAGAGTGCGACCGAGCGTGCAAGCGAAAGCGCAGGTGACGTTGCGCGCCGCAGGTGAACGACGGTCATGCGAAACTCCGTATCATGGGGCAAGCAGGCGCTCAACGAACGTCGCCATGCCGTGGAATTGGTCGATGTGATCGGGGCCGGTGTTGCCGGCGAAGCCGAGCACTTCGAAGCGGCCTTTGACGGTGTGGCTCAGCATCTGCGTTCCCAACGGGCCCCATTCGAGCACCGGCACGCGCTTGAGCCCGAGTTGTTCGAGCACCCAATCGCTGCACTCGGTGGTGCTGGCGAAGGTGCCCGGAAAGATCTCGGTATGCGTGATCACGAACCGCTTCTTGCCGTCAGCGGCGAGCCGTGCGAATGCGGAGAAGGGCGACAGACCCGTGGTGTCGATCATCCCGCTGTCAGCCAGCGGCCGGCGATCGGGAATGTATCCCGTATGAATTCCATCGAGCAGCAACACACCGTCTACACGGGAAATGTTCTCCGGACGGCGCACGATTTCACGAATCGCGCCGTAGCCGGCGCTGAAACCGCTGAGGTAGACACCGGTGATGCGCGGCGCGCCCGTGACCTGTGCAATGCGCGCCTTGAGCGTGTCGAGGAGTCGGCCGTAGAGAGCGGAATCGGCCGCAAACGGCCGTGAATACACACCCGAGCCGGCGCCGAGGTACGTCGCCGCAACGATCATCGGCCGCGTCATCGTGGCCACGGCGTGACGCGGCAGCCACGTGGCGCCCATGAAGTGAATCAGCAGCGGCGCCGAGTCGGCGGTGAGCGCACGCTGCGGGATGAAGACGTCGATGGCTCGCGGAAGAATGCCTTCGATGCTCAGGTTCACGCCGTCGTCGGGACGGCGCGGCTGCAGAATGCGCTCGTGCCGTCGCGTGTTCTCCAGCATCGGCGACGGGTTCTGCGGCGACGGCGCGGGCGCGGGCGCGGCGGTCGATGCTGCGGTCGCGGGCGCGGCGGTCGGTGCGGCCGCCGGTGCGGTAGTTCCCACCGCCGTTGGCGCGCCGCGCGCTGGTGCTGGCCCGGCCTGCGGCGCGGGTTGCGTGTGACACGCGGCGCCGATGAACGCGCACCATGCGACGAGTCGTCTTGAGCTATTCATCATCCCCCTCCGCCAACGCACGCGGGTAGACCTTCACGCGATCCCATCGTCGCAGCTGCACCTCGCCGGGCGGCGAGCCGCGTTCCTTGCGCACGTCCGAGGCCCAGCAGACATGCACCTCCACTTTCCCTCGCGCCTCACGCGCCTTGCTGTAATACGCGGCATACTCGGCGGCGCGTTCAACGACCGCCTTTGGAATCTCGGGGAGTTTCTCGGGGTTGCGCACCACGACGTGACTCCCCGGCACACCCGAGACGTGCAGCCAGAGATCAAAGGGCTTCGCCACCTTGAGCGTGAGGTAGTCGTTGTCCGTGGCCGCTTTGCCGACGAAGACCTCGAAACCATCGACATCCACGATGCGGTATCTGCGACCTTTGCTTGGCATGCCACAACGCTACTGCGCCGGCGGCGCGGGCGGGAGCGCGTGATGCGGTCGCCGTCGTCCACGAATGGACGCCTCCACGGAGCCGTCGGGGGGACGCTCCCATCACACGGACTTCCGAGGTAGCTTTCGCTCGTTAGCGCGGCCGCCCGGGCCGCCTGCCGGCCCCCGACGCCCCATCCATGGCTTCTTCGATCAAGACGGACCGCCGCGCGGCCCACGGACTGACACGCGACCAACTGCTGGCCGCGTATCGGACGATGCTTCTCTCGCGCCGGCTCGATGACAAGGAGATCCAGCTCAAGCGGCAGAACAAGATCTTCTTCCAGATCTCGGGCGCCGGACACGAAGCGGTGCTGACCGCCGCCGGACAGGTGTTCAAGGCAGGGCACGACTGGTTCTACACGTACTACCGCGATCGCGCACTCTGCCTGGCGCTCGGAATGACCGCCGCGGAAATGCTCTACAGCGCCGTGGGTGCCGCCGCCGATCCCAACTCGGGCGGGCGCCAGATGCCGTCCCACTGGGGCCACAAAGCGCTTAACATCGTCTCGGCCTCGTCGCCGACGGGCACGCAGTTCCTGCAAGGTGTTGGCGCCGCCGAAGGTTCCATGCGCGCCAAGCTGATGGGGATCACCGACGGCTTCGCGGGCGACGAAGTCGTATTTGTCTCCACCGGCGACGGCACCACATCGCAGGGCGAGTTCTGGGAGTCGATGAACACGGCGGCGAATCTCAAGCTGCCGGTGGTGTATCTCGTTGAGGACAACGGCTACGCCATTTCGGTGCCGGTGGAAGTGAACACCGCCGGCGGTTCGATCTCGAAACTCGTCTCGTCATTCCCGGGGCTGTACATCCAGGAAGTCGACGGCTGCGACTTCCTCGCCTCGCTCGATGCGATGAAGAAGGCCGTGGCGTATGCGCGCGCCCGCAAGGGTCCGGCGCTGGTGCACGCGCATGTGATCCGCCCGTACTCGCACTCGCTGTCGGACGACGAGGTGCTGTACAAACCTGCGCACGAACGTGAAGCCGAGTCGGCGCGCGATCCGGTCACGGTGTTTCCCAAGTGGCTCGTGGCGGAAGGGCACGCGACCGACGCGGACATCGCGAGCGTGCACGAGTCGGTGGACGCCGAAGTGCTCGCCGCAACAGACGACGCGCTCACGCAGCCGCAGCCGGCCGCTGACACGGCGATGTGGGCGCTGTATTCGCCCGATGTGGACCCGACGAGCGCGGCGTTCGACACCGAGGATTCGCCGCAATTCACCGGCGAACCGACGACGATGGTCGACCTCATCAACTCGGCCATGCGCGAAGAGATGCGGCGCAATCCGCGCATCGTCGCCTTTGGCGAAGACGTGGCCGACGTGTCGCGCGAGCAGTATCTGGGCAAGGTGAAGGGCAAGGGCGGCGTCTTCAAGGCGACGCACGGCCTGCAGACGGAGTTTGGCAGCGCGCGCGTGTTCAACACGCCGCTCGCCGAGGCGAACATCATTGGGCGCGCGATTGGGCTGGCGCATCGCGGTTTCAAGCCGGTCGTCGAGATCCAGTTCTTCGATTACATCTGGACCGCGTACATGCAGCTGCGCGACGAACTGGCAACGATGCGCTGGCGTTCGAGCAACGCGTTCAGCTCGCCGGTGGTGGTGCGCACGACATACGGCGGCTACATCCGCGGCGCCATTTACCACTCGCAGACCGGTGCGTCGCTCTTTACGCACTGTCCCGGGCTGCGCGTCGTCTGCCCGAGCACCGCGCTCGACGCCAATGGGCTGCTCCGTACGGCGATTCGCTGCGACGACCCCGTAATCTTCCTCGAGCACAAGCATCTGTACCGGCAGACGTACAACAAGGGAAAGAACCCCGGCCCCGATTACATGATTCCCTTCGGCAAGGCCAAAGTGCTGCGCGAAGGGTCGGATATCACCGTCGTGACGTACGGCGCGACGGTGCAGCGCGCGCTGGCCGCGGCCAATCAGGCGGCGGACGCCGGCGGCCCGAGCGTGGAAGTGATTGACCTGCGCACGTTGTCGCCGTGGGATCAGGAGACCGTCTTCGCGTCGGTGAAGAAGACGGGCCGCGCGATTGTGGCGTACGAAGATTCGATATCGTGGGGCTACGGCGCGGAGATCGCGGCGCGCATTGCCGACGATTGCTTTGCGTGGCTGGATGCGCCGGTGCGGCGCGTGGCGTCGCAGGATGTGTGGGTGGGGTACGCGCCGCAGCTCGAGGATGCGACGTTGCCGCAGACGTCGACGTTTCTGGAGGCGTATGCTGAGATCATGCGGTATTGAGAGTTCTACTTCTTACCACGGATGCGACGGATTGGACGGATTGGCACGGATCAAGCAACAACCTAATGAGGGGGCCTGCTGAGCAGGTCCCCTTTTGTTGACTGATCCTTGCCAGCGTGTCGGTGACACAGCTGGGAATTAGGGCTTTCGAGTGCCCGTCTGGATGCGTACGCCATTCGAGTCGAGCCACGCGCGCTGATGCGCTTCGGCGGTACGATCCTTCGCGCGCTGCGAGCGAAAGAGCGAGTCTACGTGGGCGCTGCGTTCGCGGCGCAGATCTTCCTGCCCCACGCGCTTGTACCCTGCTGGCGGCACGAACTTCATCGTGTCGATCGCGACGAGTGCCAAGCGCGTCGCGATCGAACTCGACTCCATTGACGGTCCGCCGGCGGCGTTGCGTATCACGGTCGTGGAGCGCAGCACGATCCCGCGTGGTCGCTCCTTCAAGTTCGGCGCGAGCGCCGTGTGGCGCATGGCCGCGGCAATCACAGGGTCCGTCTGGTCCATGGCCAGCCAGATCGTGGTCTCTTCGGACATGCGCGTCGTCGGCATTCCGAGCCCCTGGGTCACGTCGCGACGTCGCACCATCCGATAGCGCTGCGTGGCGTGTCCGAGAATCCTCTCTCCAGCGCCGAGTGCGGTCACGTCATATCTCGTGATGTTCATGAGGTGGCCCTTCGACCGCGCGACTGCCTCGCTGACCACGGAGTTCTGCACCCGGACGGTGCGCGTGCTCGGAATGACGACGAGTGACTCGGCGCCCGAGTCTCGACGAATCGAGTATGCGTCCTGGGGTTGTAGCGGAGCGCCGTGCCAGACACCGTCGATGCGCGACCGTTCGCCAACGACCCATCGAGTGGTATGGCCGGCGTAGTAAAGCGGCGCGCCAGAGATGCGCACACCGTTTTCCGTGCTTGTGTTCTCGACCACCACGCCCGGCTGCGTGCCCTGCGCGGCGAGCACGTGCGCCGCAGCGCATGCCGCGACCAACCAGGATACCCGGCGCATCAGTCTCTCGGTTTCTTCCGCGCGGGCACGGAATCGGTGACCACCGTGGCGTGCTCGCGCATCATCTGCCGCAGGCGCGCCGTGTCGCGCGGCATGGTTTGGAAGATCGAGTCACCGAAGTGCCGGGCGCGGGCGCGGTCTTTCGGATCAGGGCTGGCGAAAAGGCGTTTTATCTCCGCCAATGCCGCCTGCCTATTCTCCAAGTCCTTCACCGCGTCGATGCGCGCGAAGTTCGCCGGCACGGCAAAGAGCGAGGTGTCCGTGTTCTGGCGTCGCCAGACCAGCACTTCCGAGCTTCGCGCCACGTCGGCCGGAAGCTGGCCCGCCGATCTCGACTCGGTACGCAGCACCATGCCTCGCGGGGCCCGCCCGGAGGCAGACGCCGCGCGACGCCAGGCGCGATACGCGGAAACGACGGAATCGGTCGTATCCGTCGCCTCCCACGTCGTGATCGTTGTCGTGACACGATGCGGCTTCGCACCACGCGCGGGCCCCCGCTCCATCATGCTGAACTGAGCTTCGCGCTTCACGGTCCTGTGGCCAAGCACCACTCCGCCGTCACCAAGGTCCTTCACGTGTCCCATGGTCACGTCGGAGAGATCCGGAATTTGCAATTGACCACGGGCCCGCAACGCCGAGAACGCGGAGCGATCAAGCATGCGCACCTGTCGCTTGGAGGGAATCACCTCGTACGACGCATTGTCGCCAGCGCGGATCAGCGTGTAGGCACCCGGTCCGAGCAGAGAGGAGGCGGCGCCTCCTTCGGTGCGGGAGAATCCCCCGGCTTCCCAGCGGCGGGTGACCTCGCCGCTCCGTGAGAGCACTGCCGCGCGCTCGCCAACGGGCGTGGATTGCGTGCGCGTTTCCGTATACCAGCCTGGGAGCGCGCTTTGCGCGACAAGGGAGCGCGACGCAACAACGGCGACCGCCATCCATCGCACAGCTCGTTTCATCGTTGCCATGTTTGCTCGATCAGGTGTGGCATCGGGAGGGTCGCGTGCTCACGGCTTCTTCTTGCGCAGGGTGTCCGCCGGCCCGAACAGCGAATCGCGCATTGCCCGCCGGCGCTCGGCCATCCCCGGAACAATCGCGTCCACGTTGCGCGTGATGCTGTCGACCTGCGCACGCATCGCGCGCATTTGGTCGAACAGGTTGACGCGTTGGAAGTCGGCAGGAACGACGAAAAGCGCCGTATCGATGGCTGCCGGCGTGATGGAGATGACTTCAGTCGTCAGGACCATCTCCGCCCCACGCGTGCCGAGGCGGGTGTGAATCTCCGATCGCAGCGTCACATCGTGCGTCGGCGACGGCGCCACGGTGCCGCGCACTCTCTCGAAGAGTGAGTGTTCCATCGCGCCCAGGTCGGCGAGTTCGGCGGTCACGTAGGTGTCGCTTATCGATTCCGTTGGCACCTGCGCCTGCGCCGCATCACTTGCGCTGCGCAGGCTCGACAGGTTCAACGCGATGATCCGCGAGGAACGAAAGTGACGCGTTCGATGGCCGGCGATAGTTGGGCCGTCGCCCAGGTCCTCGCGGGCGCGAGCAGCGGTGTCCACGGTGGCATGCAGCGCGAGGTCGGCCTGGAGGTCGGCAGGGACCATCGACATGACGCGAATGCTCTTCTTCGCCGGCTGGACCATGAGCATGGCGCGTTCACCGGCCAGCATCAACGTGTACTCACCCGCGTTGATTCCATCCTGAAAATCGGTGCGCGCTTTGCCGTTCGTCGAGTACGTGCGGATGTGCTGTACGCGCGTCATGTCCGGTACACCCATCCCCTTCTGCGTCGATGTCATCTGCGTCTCGACGACGAAGCCGGGCACGGTTCCCTGCGCCGAAAGGCGCGGCGCCACTGCACTGAGAGCGACCAGAAGTCCAAGAACAGTTCTCATGCTACGTAACCTACTGTTCATCGGGCTGCGCGACAGTGCAGTGTGTGCGCATCGGCTGAACGGCGCGCCGATGGCGCGACCTCACCGCAGCAAGCGCGCGACTACGCTGCGGTGATCGCGCGAATGCCTCGCCTCTACGGCGCGATCGCCTCGTACACGACCTTTCCACCCACAATCGTCCGCACGATCTTCGCGTCGCGGATCGTCTCGGGCGCGATCTTCGTCAGATCCTTGTCGATCATCGTGAGGTCGGCCAGCATCCCCTTCTTGATGACGCCGCGCGTGTCGTCGGTGAAGCCGGCGTAGGCGCCGCCCGTGGTGTACGCGCGCAACGCGTCTTCCACCGTGATCTTCTGCTCGGGCACCCAGCCGCCGGGGCGCTTCTCGTCGAGCGTGCGGCGCGTCACCGCGGCGTAGATCCCCATCAGCGGCGTCGGCGGTGCCACAAACCAGTCGCTGCCGAACGCCACCTTCGCCTTGCTGTCGATCAAACTCTTGAACGCGTACGTCCCCTTGGCGCGCTCGGGGCCAATCACCTTGTCCACCCAGCGCCCATCATCGATGGCGTGGTACGGCTGCATCGACGGAATCACGCCGAGTGCGCCAAAGCGCGGCATGTCGGCCGGCGCGATGTGCTGCGCGTGCTCGATGCGGAACCGCCGGTCGCGTGGACCGTTCTCCTTGGCGACGCGCTCGAAGATGTCGAGCTGCGTGCGAATGGCGCGGTCGCCGATGGCATGCACGATCACCTGCAGGCCGGCCTTGTCGGCGGCCGAGGTCCACGCATACAAGTTCTCGGGGGTGTTCACCATCAGCCCGCGGTCGTTGGGCGCGTCGGTGAACGGCTCGAGCATGGCCGCAGTGTGCGACCCAATCGATCCGTCCACAAAACCCTTGAGCCCGCCGATGCGCACCCACTCGTCGCCGTGGCCACGCGCCTGCACGGTGTCGGCGAGGCGCTTCCATCCCCACAGCGGCACCGCCGCATAAATGCGAGTCGTCAGCACCCCGGCCTTGTGCGCGCGCTCGAATGCGGCGAGATCGCCCCACGTCCCCATGTTGTGCACCGCGGTGACGCCCTGCGCATTCACGTACGACATCGCCGCCCGCAGTGCACGGTCGGTGAGCACGTCGCTCGGCTCAGGCACGGCGCGCCAGACCGCGCTCGTCGCGTTGTCCTTGAAGATCCCCGTTGGCTCGCCCGCCGCGTCGCGCACAATCGTCCCGCCCTCGACGTCCTTCACCGCGCGCGTCACGCCGGCGGCCTTGAGTGCCGCCGAGTTGGCGAGATGCATGTGCCCGTCGAGCCGGTTGATCCAGACGGGGTTATTCGGCGTGACGGAATCGATCCACTGCCGCGTGGGGAGTTCCCCGCCCCAGTTCTCGTGATCCCAGTCGCCGTTCAGGATCCATGCGCCGGTAGGCAACGTCTTGGCGTAGTCCCCGATGCGCTGGATGAACTCCGCTTTCGTCTTGGCGTCGCGGAGCTTCACCGAGCCCAGCGCAAAGCCGCCATCGATGAAGTGGACGTGTGCGTCGGTGAAGCCGGGAACGACCATCGCCCCGTGCGCGTCGATGACGCGCGCCTTGGCGCCGGCGAGCTTGCGGATCTCGGCGCTGGATCCGACCGCCGCGATGTGCACTCCGTCGACGGCGACCGCATCGGCCCACGGACGGCGCGCGTCGCCGGTCCAGACGCGCGCATTGACGATGGCAAGGCTGATCACGGCAGTCTGGGCTAGCGGGTGCATGGGCGCCTCAGCGGCGCTCGATGGCGTCGCGTACGTCGAGGAGAATTTCGAAGTAGAGCTGTTCGCGGCGATACGAGAAGTCGAGCGCCTTCATCTGCGCTTCGTCCTCGGTGGTCTTGGCGCGCTCGAACGCCTCGCGGTACATGTCATCGAGGTTGGCGAGGATACGTTCGCGGGAACGGGACATGCGAAGATTCTCCAGGGCCACGGGCGTCAGCCGCGGCGGGTCAGTGGTCACGACGGGAGCCGGTGCCGCTCCGCCCTCGAGAAAGAGGCGGCGGGCGACGCCGAGCAGTTGATTGCGTGCGTTAAACGGATCAGCCATGGATGACGTGCATAATCGCACGGCAACGCCCGTGGGCGAAAGGGACGGGCCGCCGGCGGCTACAGCGGCGGACGCTGCGCGAGCAGCCGGGCGACCGCCGCGTCTTCCTCGACAAACGGCAGGAGGGCCGCCACGACGCCCTGCTCCGAATCGGCCTCAACGGCCATCAGCGGCGGCGGCTGCCGGCGTGAGTCGATGGAGCGCGGACCCGAGTTTCGGCGGTCCACTTCGATGACGGCGCGCACGGGCGTGCCGTCTTGAGGCGTCAGTCTCCGAATGCGGACTGTCGCTCCTTCTGGCATTACCCGTTCGTACAGAACATCAGACACGCGTTCTCCCGTCATCGGCACCCCGGACTATATCTGCCCTCACCTCGCCCCCACCGCAAGCCGTCATGTGCGATCGGGGGGCGTCATCCAATGAAATGCCGCCGCGGCCACCGGACGCCCATCGCGCAGGTGCTCCACGACAATGCGCTCGAGCAGCTCGGGCGTGACTCCACCGTACCAGACGCCTTCAGGGTAGACCGCCACGATGGGACCGCCGGCGCAGACGCCAAGACACGGCGCCTCGCTTCGTTTGACCCGGTGCGGACCGAACAGGAGCTCTTCCCGCTGCAGCAGCGCCGCGAGTCGCGCGTACAAGGCGCGTCCTCGCCGCTCCGCGGAGCAGTACCCGCCCGTGCAGACGAGCACGTGGCGCACATAGGGTTCCATCACGGGAGGCTGGTCGTCGTGCATCGCGGGGCGTGGGCGGTGGTCTTGTAATGTAAGACTGTGCGGCGCGCCTGCGGCTTGCCCGGCGATGCGCCCTCACCCATCGTCCTCTGATGCACATCCGTCTCCGATCCGTCGTGTTTTCCGTCGTGCTGCTCGCCGGCGCCGCCGGCGCGCAGCAGCCGGCGCCCAGACTCAGCGATTCGCTGCCGGTGGACTCAGCCATCGTGCAGGGAATGCTTCCTAACGGCCTGCGCTATTTCGTGCGCCGGAACGACAAGCCGCAGAAGCGCGCCGAGCTGCGGCTCGTGGTGCGCGCCGGCTCGATTCTCGAAGACGAAGACCAGCGTGGCCTGGCGCACTACGTCGAGCATATGGCGTTTAACGGAACCAGGCGGTTCCCCAAGCAGGACATCGTCTCGTTCCTCGAGCGCAGCGGCATGCGTTTTGGCGCCGACCTCAATGCGTACACGAGCTTTGAAGAGACCGTGTACATGCTGCAGATCCCCACCGACACGGCGGCGCTGTTGAATACCGCGCTCGACGTCCTGCAGGACTGGGCGTCGGCGGTGACGTTTGACAGCGTCGAGTTTGCGCGCGAGCGCGGCGTGGTAATTGAAGAGTGGCGCACGGGACGCGGTGCGGGCCAGCGCGTGAGCGAGCGGCAGTTCGCCGTGCAGTTCAAGGGCTCGCGCTACGCCGACCACTTCCCCATCGGTACGAAAGAGAGCCTGGATTCGGCGACGCTGGCATCGACGCGTCGGTTCTACACGGACTGGTACCGCCCCGACCTCATGGCGGTCGTCGCCGTCGGTGACTTTGATCCCGCCGTGATCGAGCGCGCGATCCGCGAGCGGTTTGGCGCGCTCGCCAATCCCAAGTCGCCGCGTGCGCGCCTCGCCTACGACGCGCCGGATCACGCCGATACCCGCATCTCGACCACGGCCGACCGCGAGTTTCCGCAGAGCATCGCGCAGGTGGAGTGGCTGCTGCCGCAGCGGCCGCGCGGCACGGTGGGCGCGTGGCGCACCTCGCTCGTGTCCGGCATCTACACCGCGCTGCTCACCCAGCGACTGGGCGAACTGTCGCAGCGCGAGAGCACCCCTTTTGCCTTTGCGTACACCGGGAGCGGCTCGCTGATTCCGACGCGCGAGGCCTTCACCGCCGCCGCGGTCGTCAAGGACGGTCGCTTCGCCGACGCGCTCGTGGCGACGCTGGCCGAACTGGAACGCGCCTCGCGCTTCGGCTTCACGTCCACCGAGTTTGAGCGGCAGAAGGCCAGTCTTGTGCGGTCGTTCGAGCGCGGTGTCTCCGAAGCGTCAAAGACGGACTCCAAAGTTCACGCCAATCAGCTCGTCAATCACGTGCTGCGGCAAGCGAACATCGCCAATCCCGGGCAGGTGCTCGCACTCGCCACCGCGCTGCTCCCCGGCGTCTCGCTCAGCGAGGTCAATCAGGCGGCCGCCGGCTGGATGCCCGAGGGCAACCGGACCATCTCGGTGGCGGCTCCTGCGCGTCCCGATGTCGTGCTGCCGAGCGATTCGGCGCTGCTCTCCGTCTTTGGGCGCGTGAAGGCGCAGACAATGGTGGCCTATGTGGATTCCACGGCCGACCAGCCGCTCGTGGCGCAGCCGCCGCGGCCCGGCAAGGTGGTGAAGACGAGCAGCATTGCGGATCTCGGCATCACCGAGTGGACGCTGTCGAACGGCCTTCGCGTGCTGCTCAAGCCCACCGATTTCAAGAACGACCAGGTGCTGCTGAGCGGGCGGCGGCCGGGCGGATTTTCCCTCTTGAACGACGCCGATCACAACATCGCGACGCTCTCCGATTTCGTCCTCGGCGGCGCCGGTGAGTTCAGCGACAACCAGCTGCGGCGCATGCTCAACGGAAAGGTCGCCAGCGCGGCGGTCTCCGTGAATGAGAATGGCGAGACCGCCTACGGCACGGCCTCGCCGCGCGACTTGCCGACGATGTTCGAACTGCTCTGGCTGAGCGCCACCGCGCCGCGGCTCGACACCGCGCTCTTTGCGGCGGGACGCTCGATGATGAAAGCCGCGATGCAGAACAGCCGGAACACGCCGGAGCAGGCGTTTGGCGACACGATCTCGGTGGTGATGGCCAACTACCATCCGCGCTTCCGCCTTTTCCAACCCGAACAGCTCGATTCGCTCGACGTGATGCGCGCCTATGCGCTGTACAAAGGCCGGTTCGCCACGTTCCGCGGCTTCACGTTCTATCTCGTCGGCAACTTCACGCTCGACGGCATTCGTCCGCTCGTCGAGCGGTACCTCGGCGCGCTGCCGACCGCGGGCACGACGGAATCGTTCGTTGATCGCGGCATCCGTCCGCCAAAGGGCGTGGTCAGCCGCATCGTGCGCAAGGGCACGGATGCCAAGGCCGAATCGCGCATCGAGTTTCACGGTGACTTCGCCTACTCGTGGGAGAATCGGCTGGAGCTCGATGCGCTGCGCCAGCTCCTCGAGATGCGATTCCGTGAGGCGCTGCGCGAGGACAAGAGCGGGACATACGGCGTCGGCGTGAGCGCCAGCGGCAGCTGGATTCCGTACAAGCAGTACAGCGTCTCGTTCAACTTCGAGTCGGCGCCCGAGCGCGTCGAGGAATTGTCGGCGGCCGCCTTCGCCGTCATCGACTCGGTGAAGCGCACCGGGCCCACCGACGACGAGATGGCCAAGATCCGCGAGACGTTCCTTCGTTCGCACGAGACCGGCCTGCGCGAAAACTCGGCGTGGCTTGGCTGGATGAACGACCACGATGAGGATGGACGCGACCAGCACGCCACCATCGAGTACCCGTCACTCGTGAAGAAGCTGACCGGCGCGCAGCTGCGCGATGCCGCGCGGCGCTACCTCGATATCACGCAGTACGCGCGCTTCACGCTGCTTCCAGAAGAGGCGCGCAAGCCGTCGCCGTAACCGTCGCTACAGCGGAAGCTTGTTTTCCCCTGGCGGCGCGACGTAGCGCAGCGCCTCCACCGGCTGGCCACCCTGCAGATGTTCGCCGACGATTTGCGCCGCATCCGCCGGCTTCACCGCGTGATACCAGACGTCGTCAGGATAGACGACGACCATGGGTCCGTGCCCGCACTGCCCGAGGCACCCCGAGTGATTGACCCGCACGCGATCCTTGATGCCGGCCTCGACCACGGCGGCGCGAAGCGCGGTGAAGACATCCTTGGAATCCTGCGTTGGGCACGTCTTGCCCGACGTACAAACGAACACGTGATGCTGGTATTGTCCCATACCCCAAGCTAGCAGAACGCGTCGAGCACGCGCGAGGCGATGCGGCGCCGCTCGAGGCTCGCTACTTTCGGCGCATGCCGACTCCCCAGGATTTCTTCGACATCGACATTCGCGTGGGCACCGTGCTCAGCGCCGAGCCGTTTGCGCGCGCCGTCAAGCCGTCCATTCGGCTTGCGATCGACTTCGGCCCCGAGTTGGGGATCAAACATTCGAGTGCGCAGCTCACCGTACACTACACGCCCGAGTCACTGGTCGGCCGTCAGGTGCTGGCCGTCACAAACATCGGCACGCGCAACATCGCCGGCTTCACCAGCGAGGTGCTCGTGCTTGGCGCGATGCCGGCGGCGACTGAGGTGGTTCTGCTGAAGGTGGATCATCCGGTGGCGAACGGGGTGAGGATCGGATAGACGCAGCTGGTCGATGGTAGATGATGGATGGATGGTAGATGGTAGACTCGCGGCGGCCATCGGTTGAGATTTCCCTGAGGGGATCGCTCCGTGTCGGTCGTCGGCCGCCTACCGTCGGCTCTCTGTTTTCTGCCATCTGCCATCTACCATCTCCCCTCTGCCCTCATGTCCATTCGCGCTGACAATCGCGTCGCCATCTCCTGGGCCGGTGAACATCGCTTCGATGCCGGCCGTCCTGACGGTCCGCAGATTCGCGTCGATGCCTCGGCGCAGACGGGACCCGGGCCCGTCGACACCCTGCTCATCGGACTCGGCTGCTGCACGGGCGTGGATGTCGTGGACATTCTTGCCAAGCGGCGCACGCCGGTGGAATCGATGAGTATCGAGGTACAGGGCGAGCGGCGCGAGACCGTACCGCGCCGCGTCACGAAGGCGCACCTCGTCTACCGCATTGATGGTGCCGGCATCGAGCGCGTCCACGTCGAACGCGCCGTCGAGCTGGCGGTGACCAAGTACTGCAGCGTCCGCGATTCACTCGACCCCGCCACACCGGTCACCTGGTCGGTGATTCTCAACGGCACCTGAACCAATTCCGTCGTCCGCACGTAGGGAGTCCAGTACGTCGCGGCCGCGCGGTTGCCCTGCACCGAGCGCGCCGCGAGTCGTTCACACAAAGCCCCTCGCACCTTCCATCTCCAACGCACGGAGTTGTGCGGAATGCGCATCAGTCTCAGAATGCTGCTCGCCGTGTCGGCAGCGCTGCCGTTCGCCACGCCGGCCTCGGCGCAGGTCTGGCTTAACGCCGACACCACCAAGCGAGTCAATCAGTCCAACTTCCGCGCCCTCGAGGACTGGCCCTCGGCCAATGATCTTCGCCGCGCGTCGGGCGCCCCAGGCGCCAGGTACTGGCAGCAGCAGGTCGACTACAGCATCAAGGTGTCGCTCGACACGACGACGCACCGGCTGACCGGCAGCGAAGTGGTGACCTACCACAACAACTCGCCGGACAAGCTCAGCTACCTGTGGTTCCAGCTCGACCAGAACATTGAAAAGCCCGATGCGCGCGCTGCGTTCACGCGCGCCGCGCTCCCGAAGTCGGTCCCGACCGATCCGCGCTTCCGCCGGTATCTCCTCGGCACCGGTTTTGAGGGCGGGTACACGCTAGCCCGGGTCCAGCTCCTCGACGCGCAGGGCAAGGCGAAAGACGCGCATTACACGCTCAACGGCACCGAGCTGCGCATCGACTTGTCTGGCCCGCTCGGCTCGGGGCAGGCGGTAAAGGTGGCGATCGACTGGTCGCACGAGGTGCCCGAAGGAGGGCGCAACGGCCGCGGGCAGAAGGAGAAGCTGAAGGACGGCTGGGAGTACGAGAACGCGCAGTGGTTCCCGCGCGCCGCCGTCTACGACGACGTGAACGGCTGGCAGACCAACCAGTTCCTCGGCTCGGGCGAGTTCTATCTCGAGTTCGGCAACTACGACGTCAGCATTACCGTGCCGCACGACCACATCGTGCGCGCCACGGGCATGCTTCAGAACCAGGCCGAGGTGCTGACCGCCACGCAGCTCGCCCGCCTCAAGCAGGCGTTCGCCGCCGATACGCCGGTCTACATCGTCAAGCCCGAGGAAATTGCGACCAAGGCGGCCCGCCCCGCCGGGACGGGCAACCTGACATGGCACTTCACCGCGCAGAACGTGCGCGATTTCTCGTGGGCGTCGTCGCGCGGCTTCGCGTGGGACGCGATGGGCTTCCGGTACGAGAAGGGCGGCCGGCTCATCGAACTGCACTCGGTCTACCCGCGTGAAGCGATGCCGCTGTGGAACCGCATCAGCACCAAGGCAATTCGGCAGACGATGATCACCTACGGGCGCATGGCGTTCGAGTATCCATACCCGCAGGCGTCGAACGTGCACGGCACGGTAGGCGGCATGGAGTACCCGATGATCGCCTTCTGCGGCGCGCGCCCCAAGCCGGATGGTTCCTACGACAAGTCGCTTGAGCGCGGCCTGATTGGCGTCACGATCCACGAAGTCGGGCACAACTGGTTCCCGATGATCGTCGCGTCCGACGAGCGCATGTGGACGTGGATGGACGAGGGGCTCAACTCGTTCCTCGAGCACTACGGCGAGGGCGAGTTCGACAAGGAGTGGTCCGCCGATCAGCGGCCGGGTTCGGCGAAGAGCATCGCCAACTTCATGCGGACGAACCAGCCGGTGCCGATCATGACGCACTCGGATCTGCAGATGCGCGCGTTCGGCGCCAATGGCTACACCAAGCCGGCAAGCGGGCTGGTGATGCTGCGCGAGCACATCGTCACGCCCGAGACCTTCGACCAGGCGTTCCGCGGCTACAGCCAGCGCTGGATGTTCAAGCACCCGCAGCCCGCGGATTTCTTCCGCTCCATGGAAGACGGGCTCGGCGAATCGCTCAACTGGTTCTGGCGCGGCTGGTTCTACACGGCGTACGCCAATGACCAGGCCATTGCGAACGTCGAGCGCCAGAGCAGCAAGGAACTGATGGGTGACGAATCGAAGGGCACGGGCTACTTCCGCATCAGCATCGAGCAGAAGGGCGGCATCGTGATGCCGGTGGAGATGGACATCACCTTCACCGACGGCACCTCGCAGCGCGTGAAGCTCCCGGCCGACATTTGGCGGGCCAACGAGAAGCAGTTCACGTACGGGATGTTCTCAAGCAAGGACATCGCGCAGGTGGTGCTCGACCCGGACGAGGCATTCGCCGACATCAACCGCGCGAACAACACGTGGAAGAAGCCGGCCGTTGCGCCGGTGCCCTGATGTTCTAGCTGGCGTTCGTGGGCAGAATGGTCTTACTGACTACCACGGATGAATCGGATGGGCACGGATTAACACGGATCACGCAACAAAGAAGAAGGGGACCCCGATGTCGGGTCCCCTTTCTCTTGTTTGATCCGTGCCATCCGTCAAATCCGTGTCATCCGTGGTAGGCAGTAGATCTCCCCGTCGACACGACGCGAACTATCGCCGCAACTCGCGCAGTGCATGCTTGAGCTCGGGCAAGATCAGCCGTGTCATCGCCAACTCCACGGCCGCGCGTGAGCCGGGCATCACCACCACGAACTTTCCGCGCGCCGCGCCGGCGAGTGCGCGCGTGAGCATCGCGGCGGCGCCGATCTGCTCCTGAAAACTCAGCACGCGGAACAACTCGCCAAAACCCGGCAACTCGCGCTCGAGTAGTGGACGCACGACCTCGACGGTCCGGTCGCGCGAGCCGAGTCCCGTGCCACCGGTGCAGAGCACCACATCCAGGTCAGTGCGCGCGAGCACCTGATCAATGGCCAAGCGGAGTGGGCCTTCATCGTTGCTCAGCAGTTCTCGCACCACCACCGCGTGCCCCGCGCCGGCAAGCAGTTGCGCGATCAGCGCACCCGATTCGTCGGTGGCGAGCGTGCGCGAATCGCTGACCGTGAACACGGCACAGCGCGCGCCATCGCGGCGCGCCGAGTCCTCGCGATGCGCCTCTGTGCTCGGTGAATGCCCGCCGCCGGTCTGCGTCACGACTTGAACCTAGCTACTTCAGCGCGCCCAGCGCACGCTGCGCCTGGCCGTTGCGGGGATCGAGCTTGAGAGCCAGCTCATACTCGGCGCGCGCCGCTGACTTGTCACCACGGCGCTCGGCGATGTTGCCCAGGCGCAGGTGTGCGGCGCTCGGCGACGGTGCGTTTGGTGGCGGCGCGGCGGCGAGGTATTTCTTCAGTGCCTCTTCGCCCCGATCCAGCTGCTGACCCGACGCTGCAGCCAAGCGTCCGATCTGGTACAGCGCCGCGAGGTCCGACGGACGCCGCTTCTGGTAGGCCTCGATCAGCGCAAATGCCTCGGCCGCCCGCGCATGGTCCGCCAGCCAATTCGCATAACTCGCGGACGCCGCCATCGAATCTGGATACTCGGCGGTCAGTGACTTGAGCGTTCGCTCGACGGTCGCCTGATCCTTGGCGCGCGCCGCCGCGTTCACGGTGAGAAACAGGCCACGATAGCGGTTGCGGCGCACGACCTCCGCCACCTCTTCGCGCGCCTTTTCGTTGCTGCCGCCCATCACGCCGGGCGCCATGACGTAGAACTGCCAGCGCAGCTCGCGCGCGTCGAGGTTGTCGGGATCGAGCTCAATGGCGCGGTCCACCGTGGTCTTCACGCGGCGCGCCAGAAACGGCTGCCGCAGCACGTTCGCCCGCTCCGCCTGCACGCCAACCGCACGCGCCAGCCAGAGCTGCGCGTCACTGCGCTTCGGGTCGATCTTGGTGGCCTGCGCGAACCAGTCTTCGGCGTCGCTTGCCTTGTCTTCCGCGAGCAGCGTCCGGCCATACCAGATGGCCGCGTCGGCGTTGCGCGGCTGCGCTTTCACCGCGTTCGCGAAGAAGGCGTGCGCCTCCGGCCAATGGCGCGCATTGTACTGCGCGATGCCGGGGCCGAGGTCGGCGGATTGCGCGGCAAGGGATGTTGCCCTCGCCAGCAGGAACAGCAGGACGAAGAGGCGCATGACTCGTGGACTGATGTACACGTGCGACGTTGGTGGTCGACTCGCCGGCTCCGGCTAGTACCGCTTTTCGCTCTCCTCGAGTTCCGCGCGGAGTTTCACGTAGCTGTCATACCGTTCCGACGACACACCGCCGCGCGCCACGCCAGCGCGCACGGCGCATTCGGGCTCGGAGAGATGGCGGCAGTCCTGAAAGCGGCACTCGCCCAGCATCGGACGGAACTCGGGAAAACAATGGTCGAGTTCTTCCGACGGCAATCCCCACATCCCGACTTCGCGCAGTCCCGGTGTATCCACCACGTAGCCGCCGCCCGGCAGCGGCACCAGCACTGCGCCCACCGTGGTGTGCCGTCCCTTGTTCACGGATTCGGAAATCTCGCCGACGCGCAGGTTCAGGCCGGGATAGAGCGCGTTGATCAGCGACGACTTGCCGACGCCGCTCGGGCCGGTGAGCGCGCTGGTTCGGTTCACCAGCACGGCGCGCAACTCGTCCAGTCCCGCGGGCCGCTTGACGCTGGTGCGATGCACGGGATAGCCCGCTCGCTCGTAGTCGGCGGCGAGCGCGTCGATGGGCGCGGCGTCCTCAACAAGGTCCACCTTGTTCAGCACGAGGCGCGCCGGCAGTTCGTTTCCCTCGGCGATCACGAGAAAGCGGTCGATCATCCGCACGTGCGGTTCCGGCTTGGCAACCGAAAAGACGATCACCACTTGATCGACGTTGGCGACCACAATGCGCTCGCCGCGTCCGCCACCCGGCGTGCGGCGTGCGAGCTGCGTGCGGCGCGGATGAATGCCGGTGATGCTCCACGCGCCGCCGCGCGCGTCTTCGGTGATATCCACGTCGTCGCCCACCGCGAGCTTCTCGAACTTCGATTCCTGCTTCAGGCGCCCGCGCAAGGATGCGTCACGTTCCGTGCCGTCGAGCGCGCGGACGCGCCAGACACCGCCCGTGCCGCTCAGCACCACGCCTCGCAGCAGCACCGCGGCCGTCACGGCGCGTCATCCTCGCGCATCACGTCAATCCAGCGGCGGCCGCGGTCGCCGTCTCGGGCCGCCACGAGTGCGTCGAGCAGCCGCTGGCATTCCGTGAGCGGCATCGCGCTGGCCAGCGCCTGCGCCTCATCGGCGGTGTTTGCGAACGTGAGGAAGTCCGTTTCGAGATGCCCGTCGATGCCCTGCTCGCCCATCCGCCGCCACTGGAGGAAGACGAGATACGCGCCGAAGGGCCGCGCGGCATCGCCCGTGTCATCGGTCAGCACTTCGAGCGAGTACGACAGCCCATCGCGCCCTTCGAGCGCCGCGGCGCGCCCATGCACCGCCGCATACCCGCCGACGGTGTGCTCGTCGCCGCGCGAAGGGTCGGGGGGCAGGAACCGTCCCGTACTCACCGGCTCCGGAAAGTCTCGCGCAGCACGTTCCCCGTGATGAACCACAGATTCGCCGGACGCTCGGCCATGCGGCGCATCAGATACGGATACCACTGCGTGCCGAATGGCACGTAGAGGCGCAGCCGCCAGCCGTCACGCACGAGCTGCTCCTGCAGGTCGCGGCGCACGCCGTAGAGCATCTGGAATTCGAACCGGTCGGCGCTGATCCCCTGTTCCTTGGCCCACGCCGTGATCTGATTGATGATCACCGGATCGTGCGTAGCGAGCCCCGGATAGTTTCCGTTCAGCACGAGCGACTTGGCGCACTCGACGTACGTGCGGTCGACGTCGCGCTTATCGGGAAAGGCGACCGTAGCCGGCTCGAGGTACGCGCCCTTGCAAATGCGCACGCGGCAGTGCTTCTGGTTGGCCCACTCCACATCCTTGGGCGTGCGGCGTAGCATGCTCTGCAGCACGATGCCGACGTTCTCGGGAAAGTGCGGGTAGAGCCGCTCGGCAAAGAAGTCCAGCGTGCGCTGCGTGAGGTCGCTCCCCTCCATGTCGAGGCGCACGAACGTGCCGTACTGCTTGGCGCGTTCGAGAATCGAACGCGTGATTTCCTCGCACAGCGCATCGGAGATGTCCTGTCCCAGCGACGTCAGCTTCACCGAGACGTTCGCCTTCAGGCCGCGGCGGTTGATCTCGTCGAGGAGTTGCAGGTAGCGCCGCCCGGTGTCGCGCGCCTCTTCCTCGCGCGTCACGCTCTCGCCGAGCTGGTCGAGCGAGGCGGTGACGCCCGTCTTGTTGATGATGGCGACGGCGTCGCACGCCGCCTCAATGGTTTCGCCGGCGATGAAGCGCGACGCCATCTTCTTGGCAAAACCGTTATTACGCACGAACCGGAAGATGGACTTCTGGCGCGACAGATAGATGAGGGTCGAACGAAGCATGGTGCGGTTTTATGGAAGCAGGCGGCCCGGCACGGCCGGCGCCTTCGTGAGTCGGCAAACCGGCACGCCGCCGCCAGAGGCGGCCGGCCGGGCGATGGCGGCATCGTAGAAATTCCACGTGCCCAAGCCGTCATCGCTGTTGGGATCAAGCAACAACTGAGCGAGCACGCCAAGCGGCTGGCGCGCCGTGACAATCAGTGCGCCCGCCGGCGTCTCGCCGGTGAACGCCGTCCACCGCCCCTCAAAGCGAGTCTCGCGGTGTCCCTGGAAGGGACGCGGCGACGACACCACCGAATCGGCGGTAAAGCACTCGACGCCGGCAATTGTCGCCGGCGTACTTGTGCGCTGCACGCGCACGCCATGCAGGCGCAGCATCGTACCCACGGTATCGGCGGCGGCCGGCGTCACCAGCCAGCCCCACGGCATCGGCGCCGTGCGCGTTGCGTCAAAGCGGTCGCGCACCGGCATCTTGCTGGTGACGAACTTGCCGCTCCGCTTGAAGCCGCGGCGCACGCCCGGCTCCGACGGCGGTGCGTCGGTCTTCTCAATCGGCTCCTCGATGACGTCCTGCATCGACGGCTTCTTGGTCAGTTCAGCGCGCACCGGCACCTCGGCTACCTTGCCCGCGTCGAGCGCCGCGTCGGAGGCGCGGGTGAGCGCCAGCACCGCGCGCGACTTCTCCGCCGTGAGCGAGAGCAGTTCGGTGACGAACGCGTACGTCGACTTGATGCGCCGCTCGAACGGATCGTGCGAGTACGCCTCGCTGAGGATCGAAAGCCGGCCGCGCAGACCGTAGTAGTTGGTGCCGTATCGGCCGCGATGGTCGTACGTCGACCACGTCTTCGCCTCGCCCGGCGCCGCGGGGCCTTCATCGCCCGTGAAGTTGCCGTAGTCGAAGATCTCGTACTTGTGCCGCGTGCGGACGCGCTTGCGCAGCACCGGCAGCATGCTGTCGCGCACGAACGCGCCGCCAAATGTGCCGCCGCGCACACCCGCCGCCGGATGCAGTGACGGCGAGTAGGTGAGCGCGTAGCCGTGGTAGCTGCCGTCGGTCGTGTGCAGGTCCACGAAGACGTCGGGATCCCACGCGTTGAACATCTGCAGCGACGCACGCGTCTCGGGCGCTTCGGCCTTCACGTAGTCGCGATTCAAGTCGAGCATCATCCCATTGGGACGCTGGCCGACCAGCTCCGGCCCGTTCTGCGCACCGCGCTGACGCGCCGTCGGCCCGAACACCTCGTTGCCGTCGGCGTTGTAGATGGGCACGGCAATCAGCACGATGGAGTCGAGCACGTTCTTCTTGGGCGACAGCACGAGATCGCGCACCAGCGCCTGCAGCGCCTCCTTTCCTTCCACCTCGCCGGCGTGGATGTTGCCCTGCACATACACAATTGGGCGGCCCAGCCGCTTGGCCTCGGCTGGTGAATGCACCAGCGGCCGCGAGGCAATGACGTATGGAATGTCGCGCCCCTGCGTCGTCTTGCCGATGCTGCCGACGACGATGGGCGCGCCGCGCGATTGCAGCGAGTCGATGAACGCCACGACGTCGGTGTATTTGGACGTCTCGGTGTACTTGGTGAGTTCGGGGCGGGTCTGTTGCGCCGACAGACGATGGGCCGCCGACGGCAGAAGTACAGCGATGAGCAACGCGCGACTCACGACGGATCGCCATGACCGAGCGCGATGGTCCGTCGACCGGCCGCTTCCGACGTTCGTCCGCTCTCTTCCGTCTGCCGTCTGCAGTCTCATACCGGTTTCCCCGTGGTCGGATAGAACGTGCCGTTCTTGTTCGCCATCTCGCGCAACAGTCCCGCCGGCTCAAACCGCCCCGGGAAGCGCGCGTTCAACGCCTCGAGGCGCGCGACGAGCGCCGCCGCGCCAATTGTGTCCACCACCCGCAGCGGCCCGCCCCGGAACGGCGGAAAGCCAATGCCGAACACCGCGCCGATGTCGCCGTCACGCGGCGCGCGGAGGATCCCCTCTTCCACGCAGCGCACGGCTTCGTTCACCATCGCCAGCGACAGGCGCTCCTGGATTTCGGCGGCACTCATCTCTATACGCGACGAACCGGCGGGCGTTGCCGCATACACCGACTCGTCCACGCCGCCCTTCTTGCCGCGTTCGTCGTAGAGATAGAAACCCTTCTTTCCCTTGCGGCCAAGCCGCCCGGTTGCAATCACCTTGCCCAGCGTCGCCGATGGCTGCAGCCGGTCGCCGAACGCCGAGGCCATGATCGCGCCGCTCTTGCCGGCCACGTCGAGCCCGACTTCATCGAGCAGCGTCACCGGGCCCACCGGGAACCCGTAGTCGAGCATCGCCTTGTCGATGGCCTCGATGCGCACGCCGTCATCAAGCAGCTTGCCGGCCTCGTTGATGTACGGCGCGAGAATGCGGTTCACGTAGAAACCGGGCGCGTCGTTCACGACGATCACCGTCTTGCCCAGCTTCCGTCCGAACGCCACCGTCGTCGCGATGACGCCAGGCGCCGTCCGCGGCGTGACGATCACCTCGAGCAGCGGCATCTTGTGCACGGGCGAGAAGAAATGCATGCCCACCACCCGCGAGGGGTCACGCGACGCTTCGGCCACGCGGTGAATCGGGATGGTGCTCGTGTTCGTGGCAAAAATCGCCCCCGGCGGCAGCACCGACTCCGCGTCCCTGACCACCGCGTGCTTGACCGCGAGGTCCTCAAAGACGGCCTCAATTAGTAGCGGAACGTTACTAAATCCGGTGTAGTCCACCGTGCCGCTCACGAGCGACAGCTGGTCCTCGAACTGGTGCCGCGTGATCTGCTTCTTGGTGAGGCGGTCCTTCAGCACGTCGCGCACCGCGCCGAGTCCCTTGGCCACGGCCGCGTGCTTGGTGTCCTTGAAGCGCACCGGCACGCCCTGCATCGCGCTCACCGCGGCAATGCCCGCACCCATAAACCCGGTGCCGAGCACGCCGATCTTGCCAACGGGCGCCGGCGGCGGCGCGTCGCCGCTGACACCGAGGTCCTTCTTGAGCGACGTCGTGGCGTAGAACAGGAAGATCAGTTGCTTGCTGACCGCCGTGAACGCCATCTCGCCGAAGAGCCGCGCCTCGGTGGCAAAGCCGTCGGCCACCGTGCCGTGATAGCCGGCCGCCACGGCGTCGAGCGCGGCGAGCAGCGCGGGATAATGGCCGCGCGACTTCTTCATCGTCATCTCGCGCGCCTGCCGAAACACCACCGCGCGTCCCACTGGATTGTTCTCGAGTAGCGCACCCTTGGCGCCCGTCGAGTGCGCCCGCTTGCGCGCGATCTTTCCGGCGCCGAGGTCCTTGGCGCGGGCAATCGCCACGTCGCGCAGGATGTTCGGGTGCACCATCTCGTCGACGAGTCCGGTCTGCAGCGCCTTCTTGGCGCGCACGTTCTTGCCGGTGAGAATCATGTCGAGCGCCACCTGCAGCCCCACGGTGCGCGGCAGGCGCTGGGTGCCGCCTGCTCCGGGAATCAGGCCAAGCTGCACTTCGGGCAGCGCGAGCACCGTCTTGGGCGAATCACCGACAATGCGATACGCGCAGGCCAGTGACGCCTCGAGCCCGCCGCCCAGACAGGCGCCGTTGATCGCCGCCACCCACGGCACGCGCCCTTCTTCCAGCCGACTCATCAGCGTGTGTCCGGCCGCGCTCTCCCGTGTGGCGTCAGCCGCCGACGTGAACTCGAGAAACTGATCGATGTCGGCGCCGGCGATGAACGTGTCGCTCTTGCCGCTGATCAGCACCGCGCCCTTCACCGATGCATCGCGCTCGATCTGATCGAACGCCGTGACAAACTCGGCGATCACCGCCTTCGAGAACTTGTTGACCGGCTCGCCCGGCAAGTCGAACGTGACGACGGCCACGCCATCGTGCACCACGACGGAAAGTGCGCTCATGATCGTATACCAGAAGCGGACCGCCCCAGGTGAAGGCTACGGTCCGCGGTTCGTTCACTCACGTTCGATCACCATGCTGAAGCCCATTCCGCCGGCCGCGCACACCGTCATCAGTCCAAACTGACCGCCGCGGCGCTTCAGTTCGTGCGCCAGCGTCGTCGTGATGCGCGCACCGGTAGCGCCAAACGGATGGCCAATGGAAATGGACCCGCCCATCACATTCAGCCGCGTGCGGTCCACTTCGCCCAGCGGCGCCGACAGTCCGGCGCGTTCGGCCCAGTGCTTCGACTCAAATCCACGCAAGTTGCTCAGCACCTGCGCCGCGAACGCTTCGTGCATTTCCACAAGGTCGATGTCCTTTAGCGCGAGCCCGGCGCGCCGCAGCGCCAGCGGTGCGGCAAGCACCGGCGCCTGCAACAGCTGCTCGCCCGGATCGAGCGCGGCGTACGCGTACGACTTGATGTACGCGAGCGGCGTGTAGCCGAGCGCCTTGGCGCGCTCCTCGCTCATCAGCAACACCGCGCCGCCGCCGTCGGTGAGCGGTGATGCGTTGCCCGCCGTCACGGTACCATACCGCTTGTCGAAGACGGGGCGCAGCGCGGCCAGCTGATCGAGCGACGTATCGCTGCGAATGCCGTTGTCTTCCGTCATCACCTGCTCGTAGCGCGGCGGAACGAAAACGGGCGCCATCTCCGCGGTGAGGCGCCCGTCCTTCGTTCCCGCCGCTGCATTCAGGTGAGACGCGAGCGCCAGCGCATCCTGCTCGGCGCGCGACACGGCGTTGAGCTTCGCCATCTTCTCGGCCGACTGCCCCATCGACTCACCCGTCATCGGTTCGGCGATGGCCGGCGTGATCGGGATGAAATCCTTGGGACGGATCTTCGCGAGCGCCTGCAGGCGGCCGCCGAGCGACTTCGCCTTGCTCGCCGCCACCAGCGCATCGCTGAATCCGCGCGAGTGCAGAATGGGAACGTTGGAGAGCGACTCGGCGCCGCCGGCAATGGCGACATCGGCGTGGCCGAGCGCGATCTGGTCGGCCGCATCGGTAATCGCCTGGTTGGCGGAGGCGCACGCGCGGCTGACGCTGAACGCCTGCACCGACTTGGGCAACAACGGCATCAGCGCGACTTCGCGCGCGATGTTGGGCGCGAGCACCGACGGAATGACGGAACCGAAAACGAGCAGATCCACGCTCGCGGGGTCGAGACTGGTCCGCTGAATCAGTTCACCAACCGCGATCTTGCCGAGGTCGATGGCACTGAGTGATTTGAGTGTCGTGCCGGCACGCGCGAACGGGGTGCGGACTCCCTCGATGATCGCGACGCGGCGGCCGTTTCCAAAGCTGGCCATAGACTATGGAAGTTAGGCGGCGCGCGCCCTCGGGGCTATCTCGGAGAACGCGCGCTGGCGCATGGCTCCTGTCGGGTCGCCGCATCGCGCCGTAGAATCGGAACTGACTCCGCCCTCCGTGACGCCCACTCCTGCCCTCACGCGCACCGCGCAAATCGCCCGGCTTGGCCAGCGGCGGTTCGATGTCCTTGTGGTGGGCGGCGGAATCACGGGTGCGGGCATCGCGCGCGACGCAGCGCGGCGCGGTCTCGACGTGGCGCTCGTGGAACGCGATGACTTTGCGAGCGGCACCTCGAGCCGTTCGTCACGATTGGTGCACGGCGGCGTGCGTTATCTCGAGCACGGACACTTGCGGCTGGTCTTTGAATCGAGCCACGAGCGCCGCGTGCTGCTGCGCATCGCGCCGCACCTCGTGCATCCGTTGGCGTTCACGTGGCCGGTGTACGAGGGCGCGCGCATTCCGCGCTGGAAGCTGCGCGCCGGGCTGATGCTCTACGACCTGCTCGCGCTCTTCCGCAATGTCGCGCCGCATCGCGGTCTGAGCGCCACTGGCATTACGGAAGCCGAGCCGATGCTGTCGAGGCGTGGTCTGCTCGGCGGCGCGCAGTACTACGATGCCGCCACGGACGACGCACGCTTGACACTCGCCACGATTCTCGACGCGGCGGTCTCGGGCGCGACGGTGCTGAACCACGCGGGCGTGACGGCGCTCAGGGAGGAAGACGGAAAGGTGCGCGGCGCGTCGGTTATCGAGCGTTTGGGCGGCCGCTCGTTCGATATCGCCGCGTCGTGCGTCGTCAATGCCACGGGTCCGTGGACCGATGACCTGCGGCGGATGGAGGATCCCGGCGCTTCGCCGGCGGTGCTTGGCAGCAAGGGCGTGCACATTGCGGTGCCACATGCGCGCGTCGGAAATCGCGGCGCCATCACGCTGCTGGCGCAGGACGGCCGCGTCATGTTCGTGCTGCCGGCGGGGCCGTGCACGATCATCGGCACCACCGAGACCGAGACCGTCGAAACGCCCGATCAGGTGCGCGCCACGCGCGCCGACGTCGACTACTTGCTGGCGTCAGCCAACCGCGCGTTCCCCGAGGCTGCGCTGTCTGCGGACGATGTGATTGCGGCGTGGGCCGGCATCCGGCCACTGGCCGCGAAGGCGCATTCGGGCGACGCCAATTCGGCATCGCGCGAACATCTGGTCGAAACGGGACCGCGCGGGGTGATCACCGTGACGGGCGGCAAGCTCACCACCTATCGCGTGATCGCGCGCGATGTGGTGGATGTGGTCTTCGGTGCGCTTGCACGCCGTTCGCCGCGCGTGCGCACCGAGCTGATCGCGCTGCCGGGCGGCGAGGTGCGCGACCTCGACGCCGAGCTGGCGGCGGCGCGAGCGGCGACGGGGACCGACGACATTGCGGCGTGGCTCGTGCACGCCTACGGAGGCGCGTGGCATCAGGTCTGGGCGCGCACGCGGAGCGACGCGTCGCTCGAACAGCGGCTGGTGCACGGCCTTCCGTATGTGGCCGCCGAAGTCACCCACGCCGTCGAAGCAGAGTTCGCCTGCACCGTGGCCGACGTGCTGGTGCGCCGGCTGCACGTGGCTTTCGAGACGCGCGATCACGGCGCGTCCGTTGCGCCACGCGTCGCCGCGCTGATGGCGGCGCTGCTCGGCTGGACAGACCGCGGCGTGTCGAGTGCGGTCGCGGAGTACACGGCAGAGATTGCGCGGCTGTTTGCAATTGAGCCGTAACGGTAGGCGCCGCGAAGTTCGCCTGCAGACCGCGAACGGCAACGGCAAAAGCCTACCACGGATGACACGGATCAAGCACAAGAAAAGGGGGGCCAGCTGAGCGGGCCCCCGATTTTCGTTTGCAGTATCCGTGTCATCCGTCCAATCCGTGTCATCCGTGGAAGTCCGTAAAACTAGCCCGACCACGAAGCGAAGTCGCCACGACTAGGTGTCGTGAATCGTCGCCAGCTCCACGATCTTCATCTTGCGCGTGCGCGCCGGGAGCTTGAGCAGCACGAGGTCGCCCACCTTCTTGCCGAGGAGCGAGCGCCCGATGGGGGACATCATCGTCACGTGGCCGTCCTCGAAGTCGTCGGAGTCACCGAAGACGAGGTGGTACGTCTCTTTGACTTTGGTGTCTTGGCAGACGACGACCACGCGTGAGCCGAGTCCGACGCTGTCGGCGGGAATCTGCGCCGGGTCGATGGTCGAGAGCTTGGACAGCCGCGAGGTGAGGTGCCCCAGCCGCGCCTGCACGAACTGCTGGCGCTCGAGCGCCGACTTGTACTCGCTATTCTCGCGCAGGTCGCCCATCTCGACAGCCCGGCGGATCTCCGCCGGGAGCGTGATATTGAGCTCATGGCGGAGCTTCTCGACTTCAGCGCCGAGCTTCTCTTTGAGGGCTTCAATCATCGGGGGGCCACCGGGAAAAGACAAAAGGACGGCGCCCGGCCGTTATCGGGCCGGGCGCTGGGCAGGTGCTCTGGTACTCTGACGAATCATAGCCCTGCCGCGCCACCGAATCAATCGCGTCTGGTGCTGCCGTGTCACTCCTGGGCGAGAACACGCACCTCGTCCGCCGGCTTTTTCTCGATGGCTACTTGTTGGCCTTGTCAAACTCCGCCTGCAACCGCGCCATCATCGCCTCGCGCTTGTCATACAACCGCTTGAGCTTGCGCGGTTTGCGCTTGGCGAGCGCATAGCTGGTCAGCAGCGGCAGCGCGATGGTCGAGTCCACATAGCACACCACCGCATCGGGCAGCCGGTCGGGGTCGATCTTGCCCCAACTGACCGCCTCGGCGGGCGTGGCGCCGCTCAAACCGCCCGTGTCGGGGCGCGCGTCGGTGACCTGCAGGAAGAAGTCGTGCCCCTTCTCGTCGATGCCCAGCACTTCCTGGATCTGCGGCTCGGTCTGCAGCGCGAAGTTCTTGGGGCTGCCGCCGCCCATGATGAGCAAGGCGCTCTTGCCGCCCGACCGCTTGGCGTGGAGCACGATCGACGCCGTTTCGTTGACGTCGAGGTTGGTGTCGATGGCGCACGCATACCCTTCGAGCGCCAGCGCCGCGATGTTCATGCCGATGGAGCTGTCGCCCGGCGAACTGGTGTAGACCGGTACGCCACAGGCGTAGGCGGCACTTAGTAGCGATTTGTTACCAATTCCCAGCGCCCGTTCGCGCGCCGCGATGTACTTGCCACACAGCCAGTGGAACTCGGCGCTCGACATCGCCTTCTGGAATTCCGGTGCGCGCAGGATCTTGCGGAAGAACGCGTCGGTGCTGAGCAACACGTCGTAATCGAAGAAGATGTCGTAGATGCGCACGACGCCCTCTTCGCGCAGCACCGTGTCGCTGGCGGTGTGGCTGCCGCGATGCATCGCCAGCCCGAGGCCGAAGTGCGCGTCGTGGTAGAGATTCGCGCCCGTGCTGACGATCCAGTCCACGAAGCCCGCTTCAATCAGCGGGATCAGCGCGCTCATCCCCAGCCCGGCCGGCGTCAGCGCGCCGGTGAGCGTCAGCCCCACCGTGACGTCGCGCTTGAGCATCTGCTCGGCGTACAGCCGGCACGCCTCGCGCAGGCGCCCGCTGTTGTACGCCTGGAAGGTGCCCTCGACCAGTTGCACCACCGATTCCGTGCCGTCGATGCGGCGCGGCATGATGCGGGCGCCGCGCAGGAACGGATTGCGGCTCTTGGTCGCCACTTTCACGCCCTTCGCTTCACGTGTCTCCGCCGCCTTCTTCTGCTTCGACTTGTCGCCGGCCGGGCTGCTCTTCGCGCCGTGCCGGCTGGCCTTGAAGCCGCTGCGTTCCCGCTTGCTCATTGCGTATCCGGAGTTCGTCGTTATTTGCGGCTGCGGACCGACTCGGAGAGTCGCTTCGCTTCCTGCTCCATGCGTTCCACCTGGTCCTCCCACTGCCGCCGCACCACGCCGACGGCCTCCTCCATCTGCACTTCCCACGCGGCGGTGATCACATCAGCCGCTTCCTTCGGATCGTCGGTGATCACCAGCAGGTCGAGGTCCCCGGGGGAGATCTTCTCCTCGCCGAGCACGCGCGACTGCATCCAGCGCACGAGTCCCGCCCAGTAGTGCGTGCCGAACAGCACCACCGGGAACTGCGAGATCTTGCCCGTCTGAATCAGCGTCACGGCCTCGAACAGTTCATCGAGTGTGCCGAATCCGCCCGGGAAGATCACGTAGCCGACGCTGTACTTGATGAACATCGTCTTGCGGACGAAGAAATACCGGAAGTCGACGAGCGTGTCGACGTACGGATTGGCCCCCTGCTCGAACGGCAGTTCGATGTTGCATCCCACGGAGTGGCCGCCCGCTTCGCGGGCGCCCTTGTTGGCCGCTTCCATGATGCCGGGGCCGGCGCCGGTGATGATCGAGAAGCCCTGCTTGGCCAGCAGCCCTGCCGTCTCCACCGCCGCGAGATACTGTGGATCGTCCGGCGCGGTGCGCGCCGAGCCGAAGAAACAGACGCCCTTGTCCACCTTGGCGAGCTTGTCGAAGCCCTCGATGAACTCGCCCATGATGCGCATCACGCGCCACGTGTCGGTGCGCGTGAAATCGTCGCTGTGCCTGGGCGCGAAGGAGAGCAGCTTCTGATCTTCCGTCATCATCGGCGACGCGTCGCGAATGGCGTCGTCAATGCGACGCTGTGCCGCGGCGCTGAGCTTGGGCGCACCGGTCGGCATGCGGCCCGCCGCGAGGTGCCCGATCTGGTGGCGTTCGCGCACACCGGCGAGCGCCTCGTGCTCTGCCGTGCGGCGCAGGCGCGGATCCACCGGCTTGCCGCGCGCGCTGCGTGGCGCCTTGGAAGTTGCCTTCGAAGTTGCCTTCGAAGTTGCCTTCGAAGTCGCCTTGGACGTGGCCTTGGCACGCGACGCGTTTGCGCGCGGCGCGCCGGCGGCCAGTTTCTTCTTCTTGGGTTTCGGCATCGTCTGCATCGGCCTGAGGTCCGGCGCGCATGTGCGCACCGTGGACGATGCAGTTTACTTTCTGCCGTGATCCAACGCGACCCGTCCCGGTGAGCGTCGTCGTTCTGGTTGCCGACGGCGCCCGCCCCGATACCCTTGGCGCGGCCCTAGATAACGGCACGCTGCCGGCCTTGGCGCGCTTGCGCGCCGAGGGGGGACTGCACACCGTAACGTCTGTCTTTCCGTCGGTCACGGGGCCCGCCTACACGCCGTTTCTTCTCGGGCTTTTCCCGGGGACCGCGGGACTTCCGGGCATTCGGTGGTGGGACCGCGCGCGGGCGGACACCCGCTGGCCGGACTTTGCGCGCAGCTACGTGGGCATCCAGGCGCGGCATGCGGACTCCGACCTGACGCCGGACCGCGGCACGCTGTTTGAACACGTGCCACACTCGCTCGGATCGCTCACGCCCATCGGCCGCGGGCTCGCGCCGCGGAACCGCCTGGGCTTCAACTGGACCTTCGCGCTGCGCGCCGCGTGGACCCACTTTCGCGGCGATGTGCGCGGCTGGCTGATCATCGACCGCGCCACCAGTGCCAAGGTGGCCCGGCGCATACGCGAGGAACGCCCTGACTTTGCCTTCTGCGTGCATCCGGGCATCGACAAGACGTCGCACGAGGTGGGTCACACGCATCAGGCGGTACAGCAGGCCATGCGCATCGTCGATGACACGGCCGCGCGCATTCGCGCCGACGCCGAGCGTGATGGCCGCTGGGGAAGCATGCACCTGTGGGTAGTGAGCGATCACGGCCACTCGCCCGTAGCGCGGCACGAAGATCTCTCCGGCCTGCTTGCCTCGTGGGGACTTGGCGTCTGTTCGCATCCGTGGACGCCGTTCGGCGGGCCCGACTGCGCGGTGATGGTCAGCGGCAACGCGATGAGCCATGTCTATCTGGAGTTGCAGCACACCACGCGACCGTACTGGCCCGAACTTGCGGCGCGGTGGGAACCGACCGCCGAGCGGTTGCTCGCGCGAGCGTCCGTGGACTTGATGGTGCTGCCATACAGCGCGGATGTGTGCGAGGTGCGGGCGCGGGGGCCGCGCGGTCGCGCGTTCATTCGCCGCACCGGCGCGCGATACACCTACGAGCCGATCGACGGCGGCGATCCGCTTGGACTTGCCGGCCGCGTGGATGCCGCGTCACCCGACGCGGCGCATGATGCGTGTGCGGCTTCTGATTATCCAGATGCGCTTGTGCAGTTGATGCAGTTGGTTGCATCGCCGCGTTCGGGCGAGATGCTGCTCTCGGCGGCGCGCGGCTGGGATCTTCGCGCACGCTACGAGCCGATTCCGCACGTTTCGGCGCATGGCGCGCTGCATCGCGAGCATATGCAGGTGCCGCTGCTGCTGAGCCGGCCGGCGGCGCGTACGCCGCGGCGCACGGCTGATGTGATGCCTAGCGTGCTCGCGGCGCTGGGGTTGCCGATTCCACCGGGGCTGGACGGCGCGTCGTTCGTGTGAGTGCCGGAGCCTACTGAAGGCCGAGCTCCAGCAGTTCGTCGAGATGCTTGGCGATCGCCACTTGTCGCGCGCGCATGCGGCTCAGCCGGCGGCGATGCAGGTGCCGCACGAAGAATCGCCGCACCGCGAGCCATCGGAGCCGGCGGCGTTCCGCCACCATCGCGGCGCCAATCGCCGCCATCGGCAGCAAGAGAAGCGCAGCGAGCGCCGCGATCCATCCGCCGAGGAACCCGGCAATCGCGCTCGCGAGCAGCGTCCAGATCGTGCCGAACAGCGCGATGCCGAGCGTACGATACGTCGATTCGGAGTCGGGGCCCTCGCCGTTGTGCCGTCCCGCCCAGATGGCGGCCTGCACGGGCGGCCAGTACGCCAGCAGGGCGAGCGATGCGAGTGGAATTGCCGTGATGAGCGGGAGGCGCATCAGGAGCCAGCGCGCAGCGGCCGGCCAACTGACGTTCTGCTTGAGTGTCTGCGGCGTGAGGCCCATGCGCTGCAGCATCCTCGCGTGCGCGCGCAGCTCGCGCGCGGTGGCCTGCCACTCGGCGTCGCCGCGTGATCGGAACCGCTGGAAGACGCTGGCGGTCATCGCGAGGCGCGACACCGTCGATTCGGAGTCGCGCGGCGAGCCGTGCTCGGCGGCCCAGATCTGTTCGGCGATGTGGACGATGGCGGCGTCCTCGCCCGAGTCGAGATTGAGCGTGACTCGTCGCATGGCTTCGTCGATGCGCTTGGTGAGTTCTCGCACCGCAAACTTTTCGTCACTGCGCGCGGCCAAGTCGCTCCAGTCGAACGCGTCGCCCACCACCACGCGCGCTTCGCTGCGAAAGCTGTTGCGGTCGCGATACACCAGTCCGACGGCCATGATGGGAAAGTCGCGGCCGATGCGCCGTGCGGCGCCGAGTGCAATGCGCGCCGCGCCCGTCTTGATGGGAGACAGTCGCGAGCCCGAGTGGCTGGTGCCCTCGGGGAAGATGCCAACCGCGGCACCCCTGGCGAGCGCGCCGTGCACATCAATGAAGATGTCGCGGTTCTGCCCGACGAGGCGCGGATCATCCTGGATGCGATAAACCGGAATGGAGCCGACGGCGCGCACCAGCCATCCGATGTATGGATGCGCGATCAGTGGCGCCTTGGCGAGGAAGCGCACTTCGCGTTCGGCGGCGACGGTGACGAACGCCGGATCCATCAGCCCGTTGTTGTGGTTGGCCACCAGCAGCACCGGCCCCTCGGCGGGGACGCGCATGCCGCCTACCGAGAACCGGTAGTAGGCGCGTGTCGCGACGCGCGAAATGAGGGGCATGAGGCCGGAAACTGCCAAGGCGCTAGACGGTAGATGGGAGATGGCAGATGGTAGAGACGACGATGGACGATAGGAGGGGGTCGCGGTGGCTGGAAGCCCCCGCGGCGTTCTGCGAAGGTGAATGTAGAGACTCGCGCCCGACACCTTTCGCGGATGATCTGCACCGATCCTGTAGTGCTACCATCTGCCATCTACCATCTGCCATCTACCATCTGCCCTCTACCATCTGCCCTCTACCATCTGGCGCGTCCCGTCTGCCTTCCCCCATCTACCCTCCACCAGCTGCCTTCTACCATCTTTCCCCCGTGCCTTGGCTCCGCCTCCTGATCGCGCTCAAACTACGCGCCCTCGTGAATCCCGCGGTGGCGGCTGATCTGCTGCGCGTCGCGTGGCGGTATCGCCGGCGGCGGTGGTGGGCGCGTGCACCGTTTCTTCCGCTGCCCGATCGAGCGTACCTGCGGTGGCGGATGTACACGGCGTACGGAAGCGAGGACGCCATTCCACCGGTCGCCGACGTGCTTCGCTACGCGCGCTGGACGCGGCATCACCCGTGAGCCGGCCGGTTTCCGCCGGCTTCGAGCATCGCCTCAAGACGCAGGCCTACGCGGCGGGGTTCGATCTCGCCGGCATCGCCACCCTCGGCACGCCCGCAACGACACCGCACTTCGACGATTGGCTGGCGAACGGTTATCACGGCGAGATGGCGTATCTCGAGCGCGGCGCGGAGCTGCGGCGCGATGCGAGGCGGCCGGTGGAGGGGATGGTGAGCGCGCTGGTGGTGGCGTTCAACTACGGCGGCACGCAGCCTGAAGGTCCGATTGCACGCTATGCGCGCTTTGCCGACTATCATCGCGTGATGTGGGACAAGCTCGACGCGCTGCTCGCGTGGACGCGCGGTGAACGCGAGGGCGTGCAGGGACGGGCGTTCGTGGACAGCGCCCCCGTGCTCGAGCGCGACCTTGCGCGGCGCGCGGGACTGGGCTGGTTTGGCAAGAACACGCTGCTCATCCACCCGAAGCTGGGATCGTTCTTCTTTCTTGGCGCGCTCTTTCTCGACGTGGCGCTCGATCCCGATGATCCGTTTGAGAGCGATCATTGCGGTTCGTGCACACGGTGCCTTGATGCTTGCCCGACGCAGGCGTTTGTGGCGCCGCACGTGCTCGATGCGCGGCGGTGCATTTCGTATCTGACCATCGAGTTGCGGGGCGCGCATACGCCGGAGCAGGCGGCGATGCTGGGAGAGCATCTGTTTGGGTGTGACGTCTGTCAGGACGTCTGTCCGTGGAACGAGAAATTCTCGCGCGAAGCGACAGAGCCTTTGTTCAAGGCCCGACCCGAACTCGCAGCGCCCGACGTCGCTGCGTTCGCGTCAATGGACAGTGCGGCGTTCAAGGCGCGATTCGGCGACACGCCGCTCGCGCGGGCCAAGCTGGCGGGGCTGCAGCGCAATGCCGCCGCGGTCGCGGGCAACGTTCGCACCACGTAGGTCGGCACTCACGAAATGTGAATTCGGGGCGTGGCAGACGTCGCTCACGGCGCTGCTGATGAAGCACAGCTTCAGGTGCGCGGAGAAGTCCTGTCGTCTGACATCCCCATCGGCTCGGTGCCGACACTCGGCACGGACGCTGCCGAGCGCACGCTGATGCTCCTAGCCTCCCGCTCCAGGCCGCCTCAAGCGATCGCTATCGAGGCGCTGCCGGCGCCGCGACAATCTTCGCCGCCTTGATGTAGTCGAGTTTCGGGAACTCCCGCGCCAAGTACGCATTGCCCTCGGACTCGATCTGCCCCTGGTCCGGCGCCTCACCGTACTGCGCGTTGATCCCGGCCACGACCTCCATGCCCTCAACCACGCGACCGAACGGCGAGAAGCCCATGGCGTCGAGCATGGCATTGTCGCCGAAGTTGATGAAGAACTGGTTCGACCGGGAGTTGGGCGCGTCCGTCTTGGCATACACGAGCGTGCCCCGCGCGTTGGTGCCGACCACGGGTTCGTCGCGCAACGTGCTGCGCTGCCAGACGCGATTCACCGACGGGTCGCCATGCATGCCGAACTGCGCGATAAAGCCCGGCACCACCCGGAAGAACCGCACCTCGCTGAAGTATCCCTTGAGCACCATTTCGTGGAAGCGATCCGCACCCATGGGCGACTGCGCACGCGCGACCTCAACCACGAAATTGCCGCGCGTGGTCTCGAAGGCCACGCGGAACGTGTCGGGACTCGTCGGTGGCGGTGCCGACGGTGCGCCGATGCTGGACGTGTGCTCCGTCTGGCAGCCGACGAGCATGACGGAAACGGCGCAGCGCGCCAAGAGTCGGGAGAATCGCATACCGACAAGATACCGGCGACGACTGAATTTTGCCGCCAGGCCAAGCCACCTTCGCAATGCGCCTGTGCACGCGCGTTGCGAGGCGCCGTGAGACGAGGGTCCGGTGCCTAAATCAGGCCGGCCTTGCGTCGGCGAGCTCAGCGCACGAAGGACACCGCGTCTCGGTCACGGGCACATCCGTGCTCTCTGCGACAAACGCTTCGAGCGTCAGCCAGCGTCCCTTCGCATCGCGCACGCTCCGACCTCCGGCGCACATTGGCACAATGCCGCGCACCACGGCGAAGGTGATCGTCGGCGACGCCGAACCGAGCGGCTAAGGACTCGTCCGGTCATCACGACAGCGGTTGACCATCGCGTGCACGTGACAGCGCACGAGTGCCTGTTCGGTGCTACTTCGCATCAAGCTTCCGCCCCGCATTCAGGTTGTCGTGATTCAGCAGCGTGTTGAACACGAGGAAGTAGCTCCCGATCGTTTCGCCGCGCCACACGGGATTATTCGCGAACAGGACGACGTGGCCCTTGCCGAGCGGCGCGTCGACTACGAGGGAACGCTGCGCGATGTCGCTGCCGCCGTCGAGCAGACCGCTGACGAGCAGTCCGCTCTGGTCGCCGAAGCGCAACACCGCGCGCGGCCGTTGATCCGGCGGAATAATATTGAGCGGCGAGCGCAACTGTTCGTCGGTGATGGGCGCGTACTGCCACGGCTGCACCGTCGGGCGCGCCGGCGCTTCGAACTTGGGATCGAGCGCGGCAAAACCCTGCACGACGTCGCCGTCGTCCAAGGTACCGCGTCCGGTGGCGCGCGTGGCACCGCCGCCGCCCGCTCCGCCCCCACGTCCGCCAAATCCGCCACCGCGCGTCGCGCTGATGCCAAAGCTCTGCCCGTCGTCGCTGTACACGGCGAGGTTGTCCTGCACGCCATACGCGATGGGGCTCGCGTCGTCCACGATCCTGGAGCGCAGCAGGCTGCCGACAATCGAACCGCGGCGCGCGGTGGTGGAGCTGACGCCATTGGCGAGCCCGAACTGCAACGCAAAGTCTGACGTGCCGGCGGCGGTGATGAGCACGCCGCCACGCGACACGAACGCCTTCAGGTTTTCGAGACCGCCGTACCCCAAGCCGGGGCGCATGTCGTCCGTCTGCGCGAAAGACGTGAGGTTGGGCGTTTCCGGCGTCACCTTCCACGGCATCGCGTTCCGCCACATCGGCATACCATCAATGATCTGCTGCGCGCCGCTCGTCGGCGGAAAGACAATCACGTCGTACTTCGCGTTCAAGTTCGCGTCTTTCGCCACGTCCTGCGTGCTGATGTAATCGTACGGGATCTTCTCCGCGTCGAACGCGATGCGCCACCAGCCTTCCGTCTGCGTGCTCCCCCAGGTGTGAAGAATCGCCGTGCGCGCTGCACGCAACGGATGCGTCTTCACGCTCGGCGCCGCCGCCAATGCCACCGCCTTCAGGCCGAGTTCTTTGGTCGCCTTGTCGAGCACGTCGTGCGCGACGTTACTGATGATGAATGAACCGCGCGCGAACTTGGCGCCGCTGGCCTCAAACGGTTCTTCTGCGGCCTGGAAGTCGGCGCTCTTCAATTGATAGCGCAGCGTCGCGAGCGAGTTGTCGGCGTTGTGGTTGATCGCGAACACCGAACCCGTGCCAGTCACGCCGCCGGCGGGAATGATCTCGCCGGTGACTCTCGTCACAGGCACGTCGAGGATCTTCTTGTCGGTGACGCGCACCGACTGAACCGCGAATCCCTCGGGGAACGTCCACCCTGTGTCGTCGTACGGCGACTTCTGCGGATCGTTGGGGCTCCAGAACTGATAGTCCAGCAGCGCGTCGGCAATACGTGCGTACGGCTGGTCCATGCGAATGATGTAACTGCCCGCGGGAAACTCACGCGTTTCGGTTTGAAGAGTCGTGGGTGCGGCGGCGGCCGGCACCGCGGCCGCCGGCACGTTGGTATCGCCAGCCGGCGCGGCGGCGGCGGGCGCAGCTCCGCCGCCGGCACCGCCAGCGCCGCCCCCGCGACCGCCACGCCCTCCGGCGGCCGGTGCACGCTTAACGGGCACAGTCACGCTGAACGCCGCGTTCGCGCGCGAGATCTCGACCGCCTGCTTCTGCAGCACGGCGAGCAGCCTCGCCTGCGCCCCGGGGCGCGGATCGTTGGCGGTGAGCACGTACGCCGCCGGCCCTTCGGTGGTGGCCTTCAGGATGGAACGCTTGCTCTTCTCGTAGAAGTTCTGCATGAAGAGCCGCTTGTTGGTCGCGAAATAGTTCAGCGAGACCAGCAACCCGGTCTGTTCATAGTTGTTGTTGTTGCGCAGCGACCACTTCACCTTGGGCAGCGGCGGGTTCTGCTTGAACCAGCTGCGCGCCGTCTCGCTCGCGTTCAGCGTGCGTTCCACCGTCTCGGCCGTGCCGCCATTGCCGAACGTCTCATACAAGCGGCTGATGCCGTTGTGCGTGGCGGCAATGAACATCAGGTAGCCGGGGCTCCACGTGTCGAAGCTGCCGTGCGCAAAGACGCCGGGCATGCCGAAGCGCGTCATCTCCTGCACGTTGTTCCAGCCGATCATCTGCCATTCATTGCTCAGCAGCGGGTCGAGCCAGGCGTTGTAGGGGCCGTCGCCGATGGTGTTGTCGTACAGATACGCCACCGACTCGTGCAGATCGTGCAGCACCTGCGCCTTCCAGCCGACGTACGTGTTGAGCACGTTCTGCGTGAGCTTGAGCGTCATGCCCATGGCGTCGCGGTTATTGTCGTGCGCCACGTAATGGCCCCAGTAGATCATGTTCGGCACGGTCTCGCCGGGGTGCTTCATCTTCCAGTTGTAGATGTCCACCACGCGGTCGCGGCCGTCCACTTCGACAATGGGCGTGATGAGCGTGATGACGTTGTCGCGGATGTGCCGCACGTACGGGCTCTCGTCCACCGCGAGCCGGTAGGCCAGTTCCATCAGCGCCGTGGGCGCGCCTGCCTCGGTGCTGTGAATGGTGCCGGTGATGTAGTAGACGGGCGCCACGTCAGCCACGATCTTCGCCGCCTCGGCGTCATTCATGTTGATCGTGCGCGGATCGGCGAGCTTGGCGAGCTTGGCCTTGTTCTCGTCCAGCTTGTTCATCAGCGCTTCGCTGGCGACTGCCACCGCGATCATCTCGCGCCCTTCTTCTGTCGTTCCGATGGAGACGACTTTCACGCGCCGCGAGTTCTTCGCCAGCAGGCGCATGTAGTCGTAGACCTCCTTGGAGTACGGCAGCTTGGTGGGCGCGCCGGCAATGTCGCCGAGTATGGCCTTGGGCGTCGGCACCGTCTTGCTCGCCGGGAGGTAGTCTACCAGCGGCGACAGGAAGAACGGCTCGGTGGTGTACTCCTTGATCTTCTTGGTGTACTCCTCGTCAATCGGCTGGCTGGGCGCGCGGCCGGGACGTGATTCGATGGGCGCGGTGGCTTGAGCGAGGGCGGCGCCGGTGAGCGGCGCGGCGAGCAGCAACGGCAGAACACCAGCAAGACGGAAGAAGCGGAACATTGGAGCCCTCGTCAGGCGAGTGGCGCGGAAGCGCGGTTGAAACGACCGGCTCAAGAATGGGGTCTCGTCGTTTCTTTCAGAAGAGGGAACGCGCGACGCGCGCTGAAGGTTGGCGACCGACAGGCGCCCCTAGAGCGACAGCCGGTACGCCCCGCCTTCATGCGCCAGCAGCCACCGCTTGCGCTCAAGGCCGCCGCCGTAGCCTGTAAGCGAGCCGTCGGCGCCGATCACGCGATGACACGGCACGATGATCGAGATGGGGTTCTTGCCGTTCGCCAGACCAACGGCGCGCACGGCCGAGGGCTGCCCGATGCGACGCGCGAGTTCGCCGTAACTGATGGTCTTGCCATACGGAATGTCGCACAGCGCGCGCCACACTTTCTGCTGAAAGTCGGTGCCTTGCGCGGCGAGCGGCAACGCAAACTCGCGCAGTTCGCCCGCAAAGTAAGCCGAGAGTTGCGTGCGCACCTTCTTGAGCGCGCCATCGTCGCGCCGGCCACCGCGGCTGTCCTCCGCGCGGTGTTTGTGTCGCTGCATGTACAGGCCCGTGAGCGCGTCGCCGTCTGACGTGAGCGTCAGTTCGCCGATGGGGCTGGTCATGGTGCTGAAGAGCACGGTCGTTTGCACTGCGAATCTCCGGTTGAAGCGGGGAGCAGCTACTTGAGGCTCGCCCACAGGTGATGTGCCGCGTATGAACGCCATGGCCGCCACTGCTCGGCGGCGGCCAGCATTTCTTTTTCGCTGCGCAGGCCGAGCGCCTTCTTGAGTCCGAGGTCGCCGACGGGGAACGCATCGGGGGAGCCCAGTGCGCGCATCGCGACGTATTGCGCGGTCCACGGCCCGATACCGGGCAGCGACTGCAATTGCTCGATGGTCTCCTCGACGTTGACGCCGGGTTCGAGCAGCAAACGCCGGCTCGCCACCGCGTCAGCCAGCCTGCTGATGGTTTCGGCGCGTTTCTTCGTCAGGCCCAGCGCGATGAGGTCGCGCACATCGGCCGCGGCGATGCGCTCGGCGGAGGGCGCAAAGAACGTCAATGCCTCGAACGGTGTTTGCGCCGGTTCACCGAATGCGGCAGCGAAGCGGCCGGCGAGCGTGCTCGCCGCCTTCACCGTCACTTGTTGCCCGAGCACGGCGCGCAGCGCGAGTTCGAAGCCGTCGAAGGCGCCGGGCAATCGCAGCCCGCACTGCCGGCGCACGATGCGCGCGAGCCGCTCGTCACGACGCAGGTGCGATTCGATGATCCGCGGATTGGCATCGAGATCGAACAGGTGCCGCAGCTTGGCGAGCAGCGGCGCAAGGACAGGCATGAGGCCGATCGCGACGTCCACGCGCAGCGTGTGCTGATGCGCGATCGGTTCGGCGCTGATCCAGCCACGGTGCCCCGCCAGGCGCACCGTGCGGGCGTAGCGGGCGCCCTGCACGCACTCCACGCCGGACGCGCCGCGGCTGACGAGAAAGTTGGTGAGCCGTTTCCAGTCCAGCGGCGGGCGGTACGCCAGTTTGAGCGTGATGGCGTCGGCGCCCGGCAGCGGACTACCCTGACGCCGCAGCGCCGTCGGGTTGAGACCGTAGCGCGTCTTGAACAGGTGATTGAAGCGGCGCACGCTGGCAAAGCCGCTCGCGTGCGCGACCGCCGCCATGGTCAAGCGCGAGTCGGTGAGCAGCTGCTTGGCAAGCAGCAGCCGGCGGGTCTGGGCGAGCTCCACGGGCGTGACACCGAACTCGCTCTCGACGACGCGCCGCAGCTGGCGCGAACTCAAGCCGTACTCCTTGGCGAGCGCTTCGACGTCCTTTTCGTTCAGCGCCCCGGCATCGATGCGCGCGGCCACCCACCGCGCGGCACTCCGCACCGCATCCACCGGCGCCTGTCCGGGAGCCAGCTCGGGCCGGCAGCGCAGGCACGGCCGATAGCCCGCGCGCTCGGCGGCGGCCGCGTTCGTGTAGAAGCTGCAGCGATCGCGCCCCGGCGTCTTCGCCGTGCAGACCGGGCGGCAGTAAATCCCCGTCGACGAAACGGCGACGAAGAAGCGACCGTCGAAGCGGGCATCGCGCGCCTTCAAGGCGGCGTAGCAGCGGCTGGCATCGAGTTCCATGCCCAGAGTATAGCCGCATTCGGCCACGTTGTCTGGCCGTTTTCGGACATTACTGCGGGGCCGCTGACGAACGTCTCCCGCGCCGGTTCAGTGTCGCGTCGGTCCGACGGGCGACCGCGTCCGTACTATTGGGTTGTCGGCCTCTGACGCACTGGGGCAATGGTCGCCAATGAAGTCTTACTGCTCACCACGGATTGAACGGATGGACACGGATGCACACGGAACTGCTTTCAAGGGGTTCCCCCAACGTCCGATCCGTGTTGATCCGTTCGATCCGTGTCATCCGTGGTAGTCAGTTGTAGTTGCTCGCCTGAGGAGCACGCGAACGGTGGCGCATGAAGAATGCGTGTTGGACAATTCGCCGCCCCCACGCAACCGTTTTCGAGCACCCGTTGTCTACCCCGCAGACACGGAAGTCCATGACCCCCGCCCCGATGGTGCGTGACTGACGCTGACCTGATTGCTGGCATACGCAGCGGCGACCCGCGCGCAGAGCGAACGCTCTACGACCGGCATGTCGACCGGCTGTACCGGCTCGCCCACCGCATGACGGGGGACGAGACGCTGGCCCGCGACTTCACGCAGGATGCGTTTGTGCGCGCCTTCGAGCGGATCGGCGATTTTCGTGGCGATGCCTCGCTGGCGACGTGGCTGCACGCCATCGCGGTGAACGTGATTCTGAACGGACTCAAGAAGGTCACGCGCATTCGGCGCCGGGAGGAAGGAATGGACGAACTCCCCGACGTGATGGACGCGCGGCGCACGGCGGAACCCGACTTGAAGCACCGGCTGCACGCCGCCATTGCGGCGCTGCCGGATGGGTACCGGATGGTGTTCGTGATGCACGATGTCGAAGGGTACACGCACGAGGAGATCGCGGCGTCGCTCGGCATCCAGCCTGGCACGTCCAAGGCGCAGCTGTTCCGGGCCCGGGGCAAACTGCGCGAAGCACTGGCGGAATTCGCAGGAGAATGGGCGTCATGACCGACGACGAACGCTTTGAACAATTTCTGCGCGACACGGCGGCCGACTACGAGCTGCCCGCGTCCGAGATACCGCGCGACCCGATGTGGGATGCCATTCGCGCGCGCCGCGCGGCGTCCACGCCGACGCTTGGCGCGCCGGCTTTCGCTTCGCAGGTTCCGCACCTCGCGCATCGTCGGACGATGCGTTGGGCGTGGATCGGCATGGCGGCAACACTGTTGCTCGGCGTGGCCGTCGGACGGTACGCCTGGCGTCACGAGGCCGCGCCGTCGGTGGCAGGGCTGCCCCAGCTCGCAACGCCACAGACTCCCGCACCGCAGCTCGTGAGTCCGACGTCTTCAGTCTCCGCAGCGCCCGTTGCGCCCGCGACGTCCCTTGCACGACCGGACAATGGCAGCACCCTCGCCAGCGCCCGAACCACTACCTACTCGCTCGTCGCCGCACGCCACCTCGCCAACGTCGAAGCGTTGCTCACCTCGTACGCCGTCAGCGGCGTTGAAACCCGCAGCGACTCGATGTTCGGCGCGTGGGCCAAGGACCTGCTCAGCAACACCCGGCTCCTGATGGACTCGCCAGCGGCGCGCGATCCCGTGCGTGCGCGCCTGCTGTCAGACCTCGAAGTGATTCTCGTGCAGCTCGTCCAGCGCTCACCCGGCCACGACGCGGAAGAGCGGTCCGCTGTTGAACGCACGCTTCAGAAGACGCAACTCATCCCACGGCTGCGCAGCGCGGTCCCCGCCAGCGCGCGCACCGGCACTGACTGATCAAGGAGAACGCACCATGTCCAAGCTCATTTCCATCCTCACCGTCGCCGCGGCGGCGCTCCTCGGCGGGGCGTCGTCCGGAGCGGCGGCGCGCGTCCCCGGTACAGCGCTCGTCCCCGCGATCGCGCACGTGACCGCGGCGCGCGACAGCGCCGATTCACTCTGGCGCCGAGCGCGCGAAGCGCTCAGTGATGGCGACTTTGCGCGCGCCGCGGAGCTGTTTGCGGCCGTGCGCGATCGCTACCCGGCATCGACGTACACCGGTGACTCGTACTACTGGCAGGCATTCGCGCTCTCGCGTGACGGCAGTCAGACGAAGCTGCGCCGCGCGCTCGACCTGCTCTCGGCGCAGGGACAGAAGTACGCGGCCGCGGGCACGGTGAAGTCGGGCGAGGCCCGCACGCTGGCCACGCGGCTGCGCGGACAGTTGGCGCGCGGTGGCGACGCCAGTGCGGCAGAGGCGGTCGCCGAAATTGCGCGTGACATTGGCCGCCCGTCCGACGCGGGGGCCATCGCCGCCGCCGCATCGTACGCCGCGGCAGTCGCCGGCTCTGCGACATCCGCTCGGGACCGCGCCCAGACGCTCGTCATTCAACGCCAGGCGGAACGCGAGGCCGCCATCGCCGCGCGTGAGACCGCGCGCGAGGTCGGTCGTTCATCCGGAAGCTCAGTCCCACCCGGCTGTAAGGACGAAGACGAAGACGATCGCGTCGAGGCGCTCAACGCGCTGCTGCAGATGAACGGCGAGCAGGCGATGCCGATTCTCAAGAAGGTGCTCGACCGCCGCGACAAGTGCAGCGAACTGCTGCGCCGCAAGGCGGTGTTCCTTGTCTCGCAGAAGCGTTCCGACGAAACTGCGGACATCCTGCTCAAGGCGGCGAAGAGCGACCCGGACGCCGAGACGCGCGAACAGGCCATCTTCTGGCTCTCGCAGGTCTCGGATGAGAAGGCCGAAGATTTCCTGCTTGGCCTCGTGCGCGAGTCGAAGGACGAGGGCGTGCAGGAGAAGGCGCTCTTCGCCCTGTCGCAGCGCAAGTCCGAGAAGTCGCAGCTCGCCCTGCGCGATTTTGCCTCGCGCACCGACGCGCCGGCTGAACTCCGGCAGCAAGCCGTGTTCTGGCTCGGGCAGCACCGATCGGCGGAGAACGCCAAGTTCCTGCGCGACCTATTTGCCCGCACCGCGGACGAGGACGTGCGCGAGAAGATCCTGTTCTCGCTCTCGCAGATGCGCGGCATGGGCAACGAGACATTCATCCTCGACCAGTCGGCCAACACCAAGCTGCCCGTGGACCTCCGCAAGCAGGCGCTCTTCTGGGCGGGGCAGAGCGGCGGCGTGACGACGGCGCAGCTGTCGGCCATCTACGATCGCAACACCGAGCTCGAGATGCGCGACCAGGTGATCTTCACGCTCTCGCAGCGCGGCAACAAGGATGCGGCTGCCGTCGACAAGCTGCTCGAGATCGCCAAGACCGAAAAGGACCGCGAGTTGCGCAAGAAGGCGATCTTCTGGCTGGGACAGAGCAAGGATCCGCGCGCGGCCAAGCTGCTGCAAGAACTCATCGAGCGGTGAGGCGCGTCATGACCAGCACACGGCGAATGATGCTCGCGGCGCTCACCTGCGCCGCGGTGAACCAGGCGGGGGCGCAGAACCTGGCGCAGCGCGCCGCCCAGGTGAAAGATGGCACGGTGCGGTTCAGCTTCGCGGCACGCGAGGGCGTGTGCGGCGACGGACGCAATAACATCAGCGACCGCGGCGACCGCGACTCCAAGTGGAAGGACGTCGAGTGGACGTGCGAGCGCGGCCCGGTGATGGTCGCGCTCACCAAGGCGAACGGCGACATCGTGTCGGTGCGCGCCTACGTCGGCGCCAGGTGGCGCGCGCCTGGTGGCGACGTCGTGAATCTCGGAAGCGTGGGCGTACGCGAAGCCACCGATTGGCTGCTCGACGTGGCCGCGGTGTCGCCGGGCAAGGCAGCGAGCCAGGCGATCTTCCCGGCGACGTTGGCCGACAGCGTGAGCATTTGGCCGAGGTTGCTGCGCATCGCGCGCGATGAATCACGGCCGCGCGACGCCCGCACGCAGTCGGTGTTCTGGCTGGGCCAGGCGGCGGGCGACGAAGCCACCAAGGGGCTCGCCGACGTCGTCGATGACCCGAACGGGGACCGCGAAGTGCGTAAGTCGGCGGTCTTTGCGCTCAGCCAGCAGCACGGCAACGGCGTCGAGTACCTGCTAAAAATCGCGCAGGGGAACAAGGACAAGGAGATCCGCAAGCAGGCGATCTTCTGGCTGGGCCAGAGCAAGGACCCGCGCGCGCTCGATTACTTCGAGCGTGTGCTGACGAAACGATAAAGTGGCGCGCCCACCAGCGCGTGCGGCTCGCGCGCAGAATGGTACGGCGTGAGTATTCATCGGCGTCCGATCTGAACTCGCGGACGCCGATGGCAACTCCCCGTGCGAGAGATGTGTCAAATCTTCGGTTGGCACTCCGCCACGTCCTCTCCCCGTAATCGTCTCCGTATGCGCCGCGCCGTGATAATCGTGCTGTTTGCCAGCCAGCCGGTGCTGGCGCAGGGTGTTTCTGATCGCATTCGGGGTCGCGTGACGAATGACTCCGCGCAGGTGATAGTCGGCGCGACGGTGTTTGTGACCCGCGGTCCCGATCGCGCGATGAAACAGGCTAGGACCGACACCGCCGGGCGCTACGACGTGGTGTTCGAGAACGGCACGGGCGACTACCTCGTGGCCGTCACCAGCCCGGGGTTCCGCACGGCGCGGCGCCGCGTGCAGGCGAACGCCGGCGTGCACGAACTGGCCGCCGACTTCACCCTCGCCCGCGATCTCGCCACACTGGCGGCCGTGACGGTGGAGGCGAAGAAACCGCAGCGTGCGTCGAATGCGGTCAACCCGTACACCGCGGAAACGGGCGCGTCGGAAAAATGGGTCGATGGTGTCGACGGGCAGCTCCCGCCGTCGCTCGAAGGAAATCTCGCGGCGCTGGCCGGCACGATGCCCGGCATCACCACGGGCGGCGCCGGTCCTTCGTTTCTCGGCGCGAGTTCCGCGTCGAATCTCACGACGCTCAATGGCATGGCGCTCGCCGGCGGATCGCTTCCCCGTGCGGCCCGCATTGAGACGCGTGTCAGCGGAACCACCTTCGATCCCACACGCGGCGGGTTCGCCGGCGCTAGCATCGACAGCCGGCTGAGCCCCGGCAGCCGGTCGTACCAGCAACGAAACGCGTACTTCACGCTGGATGCGCCGCGGCTCCAGTCCTCCGACGCCGTGGGCCGCTCGCTGGGCGCCATCGGCGGCTCGTATCGCGCCAGCGTCGGCGCCGACGGCGAACTCATTCGTCACGCGCTGACCTACAACGTCGCGCTGGACCTGTCGCGCGGCAGCGCCGACGCGGCCACGCTGTCCACGGCGACGGACGACGCGTGGCTGCGCGCCGGCGTCGCCCCGGATTCGGTGCGCCGCGCCATCGACGTGGCACGCGCGCTTGGAATCCCCATCGCGGGAGGCGGCGTTCCTCTCGCGAAGGAGCGTTCAGGCGTCACCTGGCTCGCACGGTTGGACGACACACGCGATTCGCTGGCCGCGCGCACGCTGACGGCGTACGCCTCCACGAGTCGGGAGGGCGCGCTGTCGTTTGGGCCGGTGACAGCTCCCGCCGCCGGCGGCCGCCGTGAGGACGCGACGATCGGAACCCAGCTTCAGATTGCGAACTACCTGGGCGCGGGTCGGCGCGTGCTGAACCAGACGCGAGCCGCCGCCAGCCGCGTGCGGGCGACGACCGCGCCGTATCTGGAGCTCCCCGCGGCCTCAGTGCTCGTCCGCTCGGCGGCGGGAGGCGCCGGCGACGTGACGTCGCTCAGCCTCGGTGGCTCGCCGTTCTCCGATGAGAACACGCAGTGGACCGTAGAAGGGGCCAACGAAACCGTCTGGAACGCGCGAGGACGCACGCACCGCTTCAAGGTGCTGGTGTGGGCGCGCATGGATGGCCTGCACGACGCAACCGCCAGCGTTCCGCTGGGAAGCTACGGCTTCAGCTCGATCGCCGATCTGGCGGCCAATCACCCCTCATCGTACGTACGCACACTCGTGCAGCCCGATCGTCATGGCACCGTGTGGAATGGTGCGGCAGCCATCGCGCATCAGTGGACCAAGTCCCGGTGGTTCAACGTGCTGTACGGCGCGCGCATCGAAGCGGATGGTTTTGCGTCGGCGCCGGCCGCCAATCGAGCGCTGGATCAAGCGCTTGGCGTGGCGTCGGGCGCCGCCCCGGCGCGGCTGCACGTGAGCCCGCGCATCGGATTCCAGTGGACGTACAATCGCGACCGGGACAATGGCAGCGGCCAGTCGAACAATCAGATTGGCCGGTTCTACCGAACGACGTCTGGCGTCGTTCGCGGTGGCATCGGCGAGTTTCGCGACCTCCTGCGTCCCGGGCTGCTCGCCGACGCGTCGTCGCACACCGGACTGAGCGGGAGCTCAGAATCACTGTCGTGCGTTGGCGCCGCCGTGCCCACGCCCGACTGGTCCCAGTGGATCAGCAGTCCCTCCACGGTGCCCACCCACTGTGCCGATGGCAGCGGCGCCCTTGGTGAACTCGCACCGGGCGTGACGCTCATCGATCCGCGGTACGACGTGCCGAGGAGCTGGCGCGCCTCGCTCGACTGGAACTCCAACTTCCATCGCCTGATGTACCGCGTCACCGGCGTCGCATCGTACGACCTCTCACAACCCGGCACGTACGATGCCAACTTCGCCGGCGTGTCGCGCTTTTCGCTCGGCGCGGGCGACGGCCGGCCGGTCTACGTGAGTCCCGCGTCCATTGACGCCGCCAGCGGCGCGGTGTCGGCATCGGAGTCACGGCGCAGCTCGGCGTTTGGCCGTGTCGGCGTGCGCACCAGCGACCTGCGCGGCTTTGGGGAGCAGTTCACGGTTTCGCTGACCCCCGACCCGTTCCGGCGCAATCGCAGCAAGCACCCGTTCCTCGGCGGGCTGTATGGTTCGGTGGCGTACACCTGGCAGCGCAGCGAGCGGCAGGCGCGCGGATTCGACGGCGCCGGCTACGGCGACCCGCGGGCGAAAGAATGGGCGCCTTCGAGCACCGACGCGCGGCACATCCTCCTGCTCCAGGGCGGCACCTATATCCCCAAGGTGGGCGCGCTCACGATGTTCGCTCGGCTGCAGTCCGGCCTGCCATTCACGCCAGAGGTGCAGGGCGACATCAACGGCGACGGACGCAGCGGTGATCGGGCATTTGTTCCGAATGCGGCCGTTGAATCTGACACGACGCTCGCGGCCGGTATTCGGGACTTGCTGCGGAACGGTTCGCCGGCCGCGCAACGCTGTCTCGAGGAGTTTGCCGGACGGGTGGCGGCGCGCAACGGCTGCCGAGGACCGTGGACCGCGTCGCTCAACGCGCAGTGGTCTCCGCAGATGCCGGCGAAGGCGCGGCGCCTCACCGCATCGGTGTATTTCCAGAATGTGCTCGGCGGCCTCGACCAATTGCTGCACGGCGCCAACGGGATGCGCGGCTGGGGGATGCAGGCAATGCCCGATCCGGTGCTGCTGGTGCCCAGTGGGTTCGATGCGAACGCACGGACGTTCCGCTACGTGGCGAACCCCCGCTTCGCCGACACGCGGCCCGCGCGGACGCTGATTCGCGAGCCGTTCCGCGTGACCATCGATTTTTCGTTCCGCCTGAGCACGGACTACGACCTGCAGTCGTTGCGGCGTGCGATCGAGCCGGTGAAGATCGACAAGCAGTGGGTGCAGCGCAGCGCCGACTCGGTGATGGCCTTCTATCTCGACAATACCTCGAACGTGCATGCGTCGGTGCTCGCCGAGAGCGACTCGCTGTTCTTGAGCCCAGGCCAAACGACCGCGTTACGCGAACTCGATTCGGCGTACAGCGCCCAGGTGCGCGCGATCTACCGTCCACTCGGCGTCTATCTGACCCAGTTCGCTGGCGGCGCCGCGACCAAATCGGCGCTCGACAGCGCTACCGCCGCCGACAAAGCGTACTGGAAGGTCTTCTGGGTGCAGCCCGAGAAAACCGACTCCGTACTCACGCCGACGCAGCGCGAGCTGTTGCCGATGCTGCAGAGCATGCTCAGCGTGCCGCAAAAGGACCGGGAGCATAGCCAGTGGCAGTTTGGCTACCCGGTGAAGATGGTCGATCCGAAGAAGAAGTCGCCGTAACCCTCGCGATGCCGTGCGTCATGCGAAGGGCCGCCACACCTGGCGGCCCTTCGCGCGTCAACCGGCATCGACCGCTATCGCCTCGCCACGGAGTTCGGCACATTCGCGCAGCACCACTTCGGCGGCGCATCCGCATGCGCGCACCGGAACGGAGCCTCACTGCAACGGGAGTCCACCGTGCGCGCTTCTCTGTATCGCTATGTGGCCGTCGCCAGCGTCATCCTGTGTCTGTCACCACTCGCCGTGCGCGCACAGCTCGCGTCCGGCACCGCGGCAGCCATCGACACGCTGTTTTCTCCCATCGCGCACGCCGGCGCTCCCGGGTGCGCCGTCGGCGTCTATCAGAACGGCGCCGTCACGTTCGCGCGCGGCTACGGCTTTGCAAATCTCACGCACGACGTCCCCATCACGCCGTCAACGCGCTTTACCGTCGGCTCCGTCTCCAAGCAGTTCACCGCCGCCAGCATCGCGCTGCTCGTGCGCGCCGGCCGCCTCAGTCTCGACGACGACATTCGCAAGTACATTCCGGAGCTCCCGGCGTACGATGCGCCAGTCCGCGTACGTCATCTGGTGCATCACACGAGCGGGCTGCGCGATTTCTGGGAGCTCGTCGGCTTGGCCGGCATGCGCTACGACGACGGCTACGGCGTCAACGACATGCTCGCGCTCGCCGCACGACAGAAAGGACTCAACTTCACGCCCGGCGCCGAGTATCGGTACAGCAACACCGGGTACCTCGCGCTCGGCGTGATCGTGCAGCGCGCCACCGGACAGTCGCTGCGCCGCTTTGCCGATTCGGCGCTGTTCGCACCGCTCGGGATGCGCGAGACGTTCTTTCTCGATGATCACACCGAGGTCGTGCCCGGACGGGCCGCCGCGTACTCGCCCGCTGGCCGCGGCTGGAAGGTGGACATCTGGAACAACGACCTCGTCGGTCAGGGCGGCATCGTCACCACGCTGGCCGACCTTCAGAAGTGGGACGAGAACTTCTACGACGCGCGGCTTGGCGGTCGTGCGTTCATCGAGATGCTGGAATCCACGGAGCCCTTCTCGGGCGGCGGCGCCAATGACTACGCGTTTGGGTTGACCATCCAGACGTATCGTGGTCAGCGGCTCGTGCAGCACACTGGCTCGACCGGCGGCTACCGCGCGGCGCTGTTCCGTTTTCCGGCGCAGCACACCAGCATCGCCATGCTGTGCAACGCCAGCACCGCCAACACCACATCGCTCTCGCTGCGCATGGCCGATCTGGTGCTGCGTGAGTCTCTCGCACCAGCAGCGCCGGTTGCCGCGTCAGCATCGACGCCCGCGCGTTCACGGTCCGCCAGCAGCGTTGCGCCGCGTCCCGCCGAGCACGTGGCAATCATCGGACGGTACGAGAGCTCAGAGCTGAATGATGCCGTCTGGGAAATCGCTGCCGGTGACGGTCCAAACTCCTTGCAGCTACGGCGCCCTCGCGCACCAGCGACCGTGCTGGTCGCCGCCGACAGTGCGTTTCAGTATCGCGACTCGAGTGGGCTCGTGCTGCAGTTCGACGCACTTGTGCGGGGCCGCTCGCCCGGGTTCCGACTCACGGGCAATCGCGTGGCGAAGATTCAGTTCACGCGGTCGAAGCCGTAGATGACGCCTCGCGCTCAGTAGGCCGGACCCGACGCCAGATCGATTAGCCCACCTGCGCCTGACCGCCCGTACGCAGGTACTCGGCGAAATCATCGGGAAGATCACTCGCGATGATGGCCGCGGCCGTCGTCTCGACGTCGTATGGGACGCGTACAATATCGGCGTGCACGTCTGAACCGGTGAGTTCCAGCAGTACATAGCCCGCGCGCGCGTCGCCGTCCTTGGGGCGTCCCACGCTGCCGGTGTTTACGTAATGCACGCCGCCAACAACACGGTGCCAAGGCTTGTGCGTGTGTCCGAAGCAGACCACGTCGCCAGACGCTGTGCCGAGCGCGGTGCCCATCTTCTGCAGGAATTGATCCGACCGGTCTTCCGTGACGTAGACCGTATTCAGCACCTGATTCCCGTGGAGGAGATACACACTCGGCCCCGTCGCGTGGCCGCCGAACGGGCGCAGGACGATTTCGAACGGCAAGCCGCCAAGGAACGTCCTCGTTGCCGCCGTGACGTGCGCCCGCGTCCACTCGTACGACAGGTGCGACAGCGCTTCCTGCCGCGCGTCCTCGTACTTGCAGCCGCAGTGCTTGTAGTCGGCGGCGACCGTGGAGTCGTAGTTCCCGGCGACGCCGGCGATGCCTCGACTCCGTATCAGATCGACCGTTTCGTCGGGCCAGGGGGCGTATCCCACGAGGTCGCCCAGATGATAGATGGCGCCGACGTCGGGGCGCCGATCGATGTCGGCGAGCACGGCGTCGAGCGCGGGCAGGTTGGCGTGGATGTCGGAGATCAGCGCGTAGCGCATCGGAGTTCCCGCTGGCGGATGTCGGCTCGTTGGTGATCAGGCTAGTCGCGCGCGCTCATACCACCGTTTGGAACCAACGCAGGCCCTGCAGACCGAGAGCATCACCGGCACCTCGACGAGCACGCCAACGACGACGGCCAGCGCGGCGGGGCTCGTGGCGCCGAAGAGCGTGATGGCCACGGCCACGGCGAGCTCGAAGAAATTGCTCGCGCCGATCAGCGCGCCGGGCGTCGCCACGTCATGCCGCACGTGGAAGCGGCGCATCAACAGGTACGTAAGGCTCGCATTGAAGTACACCTGAATGAGGATCGGCACCGCAAGGAGCGCGACCGCAATCCAGTTGGCGGTGATATTCTCCGCCTGAAACGCGAAGATCAGCAGCAGCGTCGTGAGCAGCGCCACGACGGTCACCGGCCGGAACATCGGCAGGAATACCCCGTCAAACCACGGCGCGCCCTTGGCGTGGATCAGCACCCGCCGGCTCAGCCAGCCGGCCGACAGCGGAATCACGATGAACACGATGACTGAGGTGAAGAGCACCCCGGCCGGAATATGCACGCCGCTGACGCCAACGAGGAACATCACCAGCGGCGCAAACGCGAACACCATGATCAGATCGTTGATCGCCACCTGCGCCAGCGTGTACGGCCCGTCACCGTCCGTCAGGTAACTCCAGACGAAGACCATCGCGGTGCACGGCGCGGCGGCGAGGATGATCAGCCCGGCGACATAGTTGTTCGCCGTCTCGGCGGGGAAGAGGCCAAGCCACCCCGAGAAAATCGTCTTCACGAAGATCCAGCCGAGGAGCGCCATGCTGAACGGCTTTACCAGCCAGTTGACGAAGAGTGTGACGAATAGTCCCGTCGGCCGGGAGAAGACCGCGGTCACACCCCCAAAGTCGATCTTGAGCATCATCGGGTAGATCATCAGCCAGATGAGCACTGCAATGGGAATATTGACGTGCGATGCCTTGCCGAACTCGAGGGCGCTGAGTGCCGCGGTGGCACCTGGCATAAGCTTGCCGAAGGCCATGCCGACCATCATGCACAGGAAGACCCAGAGGGTCAGGTAGCGCTCGAAGAAATCCAGGCGCTTGGGTGTATCGGCGGACCGATGGGCTGCAGACACTGGCGCTCCGCGATCAACAGGGAGTGCTGCGCCGCTCGTGCACGCGCCGGGCGGCCGCGCGACGTTCGGCATCAAGCGACGGGATGCCACCGAAGCAGCGGCGCACACAGGCAATCAGGTTCGCGTGCACGGCATGCGTGGGTGCCGCCAACCGGTAGTGCGCGAACTTCGCGCTGCGCGTCGCCTCGACCAGTGCCGTGCGGCGCAGGTAGGCCAGATGGCGCGACACCAACGGCTGCGGCAGATTCAGCAGTTCGACGAGGTCGCACACGCACAGTTCCCCGGCCGCCAGCAGGTTGAGCACGCGGATGCGCGTCTCATCCGCAAAGCCCTTGAACAGGATGTCGAGAGCCGAGACGCCGGGTTGCGCGCGTCGATGACTGCTTCGCGTTTGTGGCATGGCACGTGGTGTGAAGTCGCCGCAAGATATTCGTTTGTACGAATATAATATGCGTACGCGCATATGAGATCAACTGGCCACCAGCCGCGAGGTTCACATGCACTCCGAGAACGACGAACTCCGCCTCACCGCCCTGGAGCGTCGCCTCGCCCGCATCGAGGCTACGCTCCAGCTAGCGACGCCGCCCATGCCCACGTCCGCGGAACCGGCATCCACGGAACCGGCGTCCGCGGAACCGGCATCCACGGAACCGGCATTCGCACCACCTGCGCCTCGTGCATCTGCGCCGGCAGACGCTGCGGCGCGGCAGCCGGCGCCAGCTCCGCTCATCCGCCCACCGTCGCCGCCACCCGCGAGGCGCTCGTTCGGTGCCGCGACCTCAGCGGTCTCCGATCGCGCCGACGCCCGGTTCATCGGCAGCATCCTCGGCTGGGGCGGCGCACTCGCACTCGTACTCGCCGCGTCGTACCTCATTCGGCTCGCCATCGACAGCGGCTGGCTGACGCCGGTGCGCCAGGTCGCGTTCGCGGCGATCTTCGGCGTCTTGCTCGTCGCGGCCGGCTTCGCCATGCGCACCATCAACCGCCAGTACGCCGGGCTGCTCCCTGCCGCGGGCGTCGCCGTGCTCTTCCTCGCGATCTACGGCGGGCACCTCTATCACGAGATCATTGGGGCACGTCAGGCGGGCGTCGCGGTGCTGCTCGTCTGCGCCGCGTCGCTGTGGCTCTGCCGGGCCTTCAGCAGCGACATGTACGCGCTCTTTGCCGTCGCCGGTTCCTACTCGGCGCCGCTGCTGCTGCGCACCGAAAGCGGTTCCATCACCGACCTCGCCATCTACTTCACGGCGTGGAGCGTGGTCTTCGCGATCTTTGCCGTGTGGCATGGACGCCGCCTCATCTATCTGCTGGCCGCGTATCTCGCCTTTGTCGCCTTTGACGTCGCGTGGAGGCAAACCGGCTCGGGCCATTGGATTGCCGTACTCGTCTTCCAGTCTGCGCAGTTCCTCATCTTTGGCCTCGCCACCGTGATGTTCTCGGTGCGCCGGCAGTCGCCGCTCGACGCACCGTCCGCCGTGCCGCACTTGCCGCCACTGCTGCTGTTCTATTTCCTGCAGTACACGCTGCTCAAGCAGCACCTGCCGGAGTTTGCGCCGTGGATTGCGGTGCTCAGCCTGGTGCTCGTGGCGCTCCTCTTTCTTTTCGCCCGCGGCCGTGAAGGCCAGGCGCTGCCGGGCGGCGAGCTGCTGTTGTCCAGCTATTCCGCGCTCGTGCTCTTTCACGCCGGCTACGTGGAGAGCGTCCCGCATGATTGGGCACCGTGGTTTGTCGTCTTCGCGGTGCCGCTTCTCATCTATGCCGGCCTGCGCGCGGTGGACTCACCAACGGCGCGCATTCCCGTGTGGATCGTCGCCGGCATCATCGCACTCGAGAACTACTTCCGCGTCACGTTCGAAACGGAAGTGCGCGCGGTCCCCGCGCATCAGCTGCTTCCCGTCGCCTATGCGCTGCTGCTGTATGGCGGCTATTGGTTTGCACGGCGCGAGCGCGCGCTGAATCAGGCGCGGCCGGTGATGCTGTACATGGGCCACCTTAGCGCGATGGCCGCCGCCTTGCAGTTGCTCACCGAGCCCATCCTCCAGTCCGCCGCGTGGGGCGTGCTCGCCGTCGCTTGCCTCATGCTCTCGCTGCGCATGACCGACAAGATGCTCGGGCAGTCATCGCTCGCCGTGTTCGGCATGGCGGCGTTCAAGGTGTTGCTCGTGGACCTGAAGGGGGCGTCGCCCGTAGCGCGCATCGTCGGCCTGGTGGTCCTCGGCATCGCCCTCTATGCCGGCGGCCTGCTGTATCAGCGCCTGCTGGGGGCAGTCGCCCAGGATTCCCAGTCGTAATCCCAATCCGAATTCGACATCACCGATCGGAATCCGTGATCCCTGTCCGCAATCCGCACGCCGCGCAACGCACGTCGTGCGCCCCTCAACGGAGCTTCGTCCAGAATAGAATCACTCCGCATGTGGTCCGATCAAACCGGAATTCCGCCGGCATCGTCGCCTCCGAGTACACTTCGACGCCGGTGAGCAGCTTCGGCCGCAGGAAGTTGTCGACCGCGTCCGCGGAAAAGTCTGGCAGGGCAAGCCCGTTCAGGTAGATCGTCGGGATACACCAGTTCGCCCCCGAACCGCGCATCAGCAGCCGCCGGTCGAGTGGGTTGATGATGTCGGTGGACACGGCAGCCAACGAATCGGCCCACATGCTGATGGTGTCCGACGCGTAGCCGATGCGCACCCCGCTCATCACCCTGAACAGATCGGTGACTTCGAACGCACCACGGCGCGCGATATCCGCTGGCGTCAGGTAGTGCCCGGCGCCGCTGCGCCGCCGCTGCTCGAATCCGGTGCCGAGCCGCTCGGGAAGCATGTGCGCCGTGATCTTCACCGTGTCGAGTACCGCCTGAAACGTGGACAGCGCCACGCGCACCGGCACGCCGTCGGGCACCACATCCACGGCACGCCGCTCAGCGTAGAAACCGACCGCGCGGACCTCGAGGACGCGTGTGCCAGTCGGCACACGTGCCAGCGTCCACTCGCCCTGCTCGTTTGCACGCGCCTCGCTGCTGCCGGAAATCGCCACGATGGCGCCCGCCAAACGGCGGTTGCCCTCGGCAGCCAGCACCGCGCCGCGCACGACGCCGTCCCCCGCGCGCTGCCGGTGTTGCCGTACGAGCGTGTCGCTCGGCGGCACGGAATCGGCGGTCGCGACCGTTCTCGCCGAGCCGAGATACAGTTCGCGTCGCAGAAATCCGTGCGCAGGCACCTGAAGCTCAATCACGTCCGTCGACTCATCGCCGAGCGCCGCACTCAGAAACATCGTGCCGCCTTTCGGCACGTCGCAGAGTGCGAACCAGCCGTTCGCCGCCGTCGTATCAACCAGGCGCGGCCGGCGCCGGTCGACACCGTTCTTGGAAATGGTGTACTCCATCCAGTCCCCGATCACCGTCGCTCCAACGCGTGGAGCGCGGGTGCGCGCATCGCGAACGACGCCGATAACGACCGCTTCCGGCATCCGTCCGGCGCGGGCCCCGCAAATCGCCTCCCGAAGCTGCAAGGGCGACGGCGTTGCCAGGTCCATCCGCACTGCGCGCTGCCGTCGGACAAGCACGTCGTGCAGCGGCGCCTCGACACCCAGCGAGTCGAGCAGCGGATGGAAGAACCCGAGCGTGTAGCGCCCGTCCGCCACCCCGTCGACGGCGAAACGGCCAAGCGAATCGGAGAGCACCGTGCGCGAAAAACGCTGCTGGTCCTCCGCGTCCACGAGCTGCACCCACGCACCACCCAGCGGCACGCGCGCGACGCTGTCACGCACGATGCCGCTGATCGTGGCGCCGCCCGTGCGCCGCGGCGCGTCAGCACTCTGCGCGAGTATTGCGGACGCCAGCAGGGTGAGTGCCGCGCCAATCATGAGGGGCCGAACTCGCATGGGAGGCTCTCCGCTACTTCATCCAGATCACGATGGCGCCACACCCCGACAGTCCAATTTCAAACTGCGGCGGCATCGTTGCTTCATTGTAGACTTCGATGGCGCGCACGTTCTTCGCGCGCGCCATGGTGTCGAGCTCGTCGGCCGACAGGCTGAACATGCGAAGCCCGTCGATGTACGTCGCTGGCTGGCACCAGCCGTTGCCAAACGCGCTGCGCACCATGACGCGCGCCTGCCCCATCGTGTCGAGCTCGATGCGGACGCCGGGCAGGTTCTTGAACACGTCCGACGTCTCAATCACGCCGCGGCGCACAAGATCTTCCGCGGTGAGATACGTGCCCATGCCCGTACGGCGGCGGGCATCGAATCCCGTGTCGAGCAGTTTGGGCGCACTCTTCGCCACGATCTTGACGGTGTCAAGCACGGCCTTGAATGTCGACAGTGCCAGTCGGGTGGGCGGCGCGCCGTCCATGACATCGACGGATCGGCGCAGCGGATAGAAGCCGACCGCGTGCACCTCGAGGACGCGCGTGCCGAGCGGCGCGTTCCCAACGAACCACTCGCCGCGGTTGTCGGCTCGCGACATCGGGCCTTCGGCGACACGCACCTGCGCTCCCGTCAGCGCGCGCTCTCCTTCGACGGTCACCACCGTGCCGCGCACGCGGCCGTCGCCAACGTGCATGCTCTGTGGACGCAGCGCCAGCGAATCGGCGCGCGTCGTCGTGTCGCGCACGGCAACGGTTCTTGCCGCACCGAGATACAGGTCACGCCGCAGGAACCCCTCGGCCGGCACCTCGGCATCGATCATGTCCGTGCTGTCGGCGCCGCGGCTGGCGATCAGGAACATCGTCCCCCCGGCAGGCGCATTGCACAGCGCGAACCATCCATTGCTTCCGGTCGTCACCACCAGGCGCGGCCGGCGACGGTCAATCCCGCCCGGTGTGAACGAAATCTCAAGCCAGTCGCCGTTCACCGTGACACCCGCGGCCGGCGCGCCGCCGGGCACCGTGCGCACGACGCCCACCACGGCCGCGCCGTTCACCACCACGCCCGAGTCCTTTCCGGAGCGCACGCCGCAGATCATCGCGTTCAGCGTCGCCCCCGACGGAATGCCAAGATCGGCGTGCACGGCACGCCGCCCCACGATCGTCACCGCGTGCAGCCGGGGCTCGATACCAAGTGAATCGAGCAACGGATGGAAGAAGCCAAGCGAGTAGCGCCCATCGGGCACGTCGTCGAAGGCGTAGCGGCCCAGCGAGTCCGACATCACGGTGCGCGCCGACTCCGTCCGGCCATCCGACGCAACCAGCTGCACCCACGCACCGCCGAGCGGCGCACGCGCCACGCTGTCGCGCACCGTCCCGCTCACCACCGTGCCCGCGAGGTGCTCCGCAGCCGCCGGCGCCTGCGCGGCCGCGACGCGTGCGCAGAGCGCCAACGATGCAACTGCGTGGAGGATGCCGTGCCGCATGCGCCGGTGGGAGGTTTGGGTGGCTACCGACCAACCTACTGACGATCATCTGTCGCGCCAGAGGAGCGCCGGCCGCCGGGCCCGGCGCGCGTCGAGTGCGGTGGTCAGGCCCGGAGCGTCTTCAGGGCCGCCGTCCAGCGGAACAGTTCGTCCAGCATCGCCGCCGCGTCCTTCACCGCCTTCTCGCCGGGCGTGAAGACGCCCGTCTCCTTATCGATGAGCTTCGGCAGCCCGTGAATGGACACCTGCTCGAGCAGCGGTACCAGCTTGAGCGTCGTCACAATCGGCTTGATCGCCTGCACGCTGCGCAGGCCGCCGGAAACGCCGCCATAGCTGCAGAAGCCTACCGGCTTGTAGTTCCACTCTCTGAACAGGTACTGCATCGCGTTCAGCAGCGACGGTGGCGCCGTGAAGTTGTACTCCGGCTGCACAAAGACGAACGCGTCGGCGCGGCTGACGGACGCGCTCCACCGCTTCGTGTGCTCGTGCACGTACTTCGCATGCCGAGGATGTTCGGGTTCATCGAAGATCGGCAGGTTGAACGCCGCGAGGTCCACGAGTTCCACATCGAACTTCGCGTGCGCGAGTGCCTGCTCCTGCATCCACGCGGCCACGGTCGGGCCCTGCCGCCCCGGCCGCGTGCTCGCGATGACTATCTGTAGGGTGTACATGACGCCTTGGTGTGGTTGAATGAACGGTCGCCTACGCCCTGCTATACCTCGTGTCCCAGCGCCTTTCGCACCGCCGGCGCCACAACGGTTCCATACAACTCAATTGCCCGCAGCATCTGCGCGTGCGGCATCGTGCCGACGCTGAGCTGCAGCAGAAAACGGTCCATCCCGAACAGCTCGCGCTCGTAGAGGATCTTGTCGATCACCTGCTGCGGGCTGCCCAGCAGCAGCGCCCCCGATGGACCGCGCTCGCGATCGAAGTGCGCCCGCGATGGTGGCGGCCACCCGCGCTCGCGCCCAATGCGCCCCATCACGTCCGCATACCGCGGCCAGAACGACTCGGCCGCTTCCTGCTCCGTGTCGGCCAGGAAGCCGTGCGAGTTGATGCTCACGCGCGCCTTCGCCGGATCGTGCCCCGCGCGCGCCCACGCGTCACGGTAGATCTCCACGAACGGCGTGAAGCGCGCCGGCTCGCCGCCGATGATCGCGATGGCGAGCGGCAGGCCCAGCATGCCGGCGCGCGCCGCCGACTGCGGCGTGCCGCCAATCGCTATCCAGACGGGCAGCGGATCCTGCAGCGGCCGCGGATACACGGGCTGATCCTTGAGCGCCGCGCGATGCTCCCCGCGCCACGTCACCCGTTCGTTGGCGCGCAGCGCGAGCAGCAGGTCGAGCTTTTCGGCGAAGAGCGCGTCGTAGTCGTTGAGGTCGTACCCGAAGAGCGGAAACGACTCGGTGAACGAACCGCGTCCCGCCATGATCTCGGCGCGGCCGTTCGACAGCAGGTCGAGCGTGCTGAACTCCTGGAAGACGCGCACCGGATCGTCCGAGCTGAGCACCGACACCGCGCTCGACAGCCGAATGCGCGACGTCCGCGCCGCCGCCGCCGCGAGCACGACGGCAGGCGCCGACACCGCAAAGTCCGGTCGGTGATGCTCGCCGACGCCGTAGACGTCCAGTCCCACCTGATCGGCGAGTGCGATCTCCTCCAGCAGGTGCTGCAGCCGTTCCGCCGCGCCCGTGCGCGAGCCGGTGGCCGGATCAATCGTGGTTTCCGCGAAGCTGTAAATACCGAGTTCCAAGGGGCCGCCTATTTATCTTTGTACTGAGATATATGTCGGCGCGCGTGCCGGGACAAGCCCGGCACCTGAGGGCGCTTACATTTCCCGCATGAACGCGAAGGATCGCTTCGTCGCCTTCCGGCGCGCCCTGCCGCGCGCGCCGCATCTCGCGCCGTGCACCGTCGGCGCGCGCGGTCTCGATTTTGCCGTCTATCGCACCCCCGAAGTCCCCGGTGCCGCGCCGCTGCTCTGCATCAACGGCGGCATGGTCTACTCCCACATCCTGCTCTGGCCCGCCCTCTCGCCGCTCGCCGCCAGGCGGCAGCTCATTCTCTATGATCAGCGCGGGCGCGGCCACAGCCAGGCGCCGCCCGGCGCGCGTGCCGCCCGCATCGAACACGATGCGCTCGACGTGCGTGCGTTGCGCGAAGCCCTCGGGATTGCGCAATGGGATGTCCTCGGCCACTCGTGGGGCGGAGGCATTGCGATGCTTGGCGCGGCCGAGGATCCACAGGGCATCCGCAATCTCGTGCTGGTCGATGCCGTTGGACTTACACCCGAGTGGCTGGCCGATCTGCACAACGTCGCGCTTTCGCGGCTCACGGGCGACGCGCACGCGCGCCTCGCCGCCTTCGATCCGCTCGAGCTCAACGATCCGGAACCGGGTCGCCAGGCCGAGTACAACCGGGCGCTGTATCCGGCGTGGTTCCACGACGGCGAACTCGGGGCGATGTTTTCGCCGCCGCTCGCCCGCAGCGAGACGGGCGCGGCCATCGTTGCGCGGCTGCGCCGTGACGGCTTCGACTGGCGCGAGGCGTCCGCGCGCATTCGCGCGCGTACCCGCCTCATCCACGGCGCCTCCGACATGATCCCCGTCGCACAAGCGGAACGCACCGCCGCCATCATTCCCGGAGCGCAGCTGCGGCTCATTCCCGAGGCGGGTCACATGCCGTTCTGGGAACAGCCCCAACTGTTCTTCACCGTGGCCGAGGAGTGCCTCGCATGAAGCGGCCCGTCGTGTTCCTCGTGCTGCTCGTCGCGGCGATGGCTGTGTTCATCGTCGTGCAGGCGCGCTCCATTCCGCGGCGCGCCTCACCCGCAGCGTCGCGCGCCGACACCACGCCCACCGCCAGTGCGCCGAGTGCGCCGGGCGCGGCGCCCGTCGCCGCGTCGGCTGACAGCACCGGTCTCGTGAGCATTCGCGCCTCGGCGCAGCCCGCTCCCAAGCGGGACCTCGCCGAAATCCAGCGGCGGCTCGCCGACGGCGAGCGTGGCACGTACATCCGCGAACTCCTGTTACAGCGCGACGACAACAACACCCGATGGCCGGATCGTCAGGCGGAGCCGCTGCGCATTTGGATCCAGCCGAGCAGCACGCTCGCCGACTTTCACGGCAGCTACCCCGTGCGCGCGCGCGAGGCGTTCGAGCGGTGGATGCGCGTCGGCGTCCCGGTGGCGTTCACGTTCGTGGTGGATTCGGCGTCGTGCGACATTCCCGTGACGTGGGTCGACAAGTTCGAGATGCCCATTACCGGCCGCACGCTCTGGACGCGCGACCAGTACTGGTGGATCGTCGGTTCCTCCGTCGAGGTCGCGCTGCATCACCAGAGCGGCGCTGCCCTCGATCCGCTGGCCATCTACGTTATCACGCTGCACGAGGTGGGCCATGTGCTGGGCCTCGATCACACGCAGGATGATCGCAGCATCATGGCGGCGCGCGTGCGCGTGACCGACCTCAGTGATGTAGACGAGCACACGGCGCAGTTGATCTACAGCATTCCGCCCGGTTCGGTGTCCAAACCGTGAGGCGTCACGAAGTGCTCGCCGCGGCCGGTCTCTTCTGCTTGGTGGCGGTCGGCGCCGCGTGGGCACAGCGGCCGATCGACCGAGCATCGGCCCGAGTGCCGGTCGGCGGCGAGCGCGTACCGTCGCCAGTCGTCGACGCGGTCATCACCGTACATACAGAGCGCCCGCCGGTGAATCGCTTCGACCCGCGCGCCACGTTCGGCGGCGGACTCGATGGCCACGGCAAGGGTGCCGTCGCCGACGTCTTCACCCCCGCGAACATCGCGGCGATGAAGACAACGGGTCTCACGATGGCCACGGTTCGCCTGCGCACCGAACTGGGCGTGCGGGCGTGGCACTGGAATCCGCAGGGGCGCTGGAGTGATGCGTCGCACCATCAAGGCTACTGGACGTCGAACGATCGTGCGCCGGCGCCGATTCTGCTCACGCACGGCTATCGCCTGCCGCGGCGCGGCACCACCGACGAAAACGACGACAGCGCGTTCTCGCGTCTCGACGACGGCGATACGGCATCATTCTGGAAGAGCAATCCATATCTAGCGCAGCGCTTCACGGGCACCGCCGACTCGCTGCTCCCGCAGTGGGTGATCGTCGACCTCGGCCGGCCCGTGGCCGTGAACGCGATGCGGATTCACTGGGGCGCCCCGCATGCCGCGGCCTTTCGCGTGCAGTACTGGCACGGCGAAGAAGTGCACGACATCGACGAGAACCCGCCTGGCCGCTGGATCACGTTCCCCAACGGCAGTGAACCGCACGGACACGGCGGTGTTGAAACGCGCGCGCTGAGTGACTCCACGGTGCTCGCGCGCTTTGTCCGGCTCGTGCTCACGGCGAGCGCGCACAACGCGCCGGCGGGCGCCACCGATCCACGCGACTCGCTGGGCTATGCGATTCGCGAACTCGAAATCGGCGTGCGAGCGAACGGTGTCTTGCTCGACGCGGTGCGGCACGGCAGCATCTCGTCGCGACAGTCCACCACGTACACGTCGAGCACGGACTCGTGGCACCGCGCCACCGACATCGACACCGACCTCGAGCAACCGGGCTTCGACCGCGTCTTTCGCAGTTCGCTGACGTTCGACCGTCCCGCGATGGTGCCGGTGCCCGTGCTGTATGGCACGCCCGAGGACGCCGCCGCGGAAGTGCGGTTCCTGCGCCAGCGCGGCTATCCCATCGGCCGCATCGAAATGGGAGAGGAACCTGACGGCCAGTACGTGACGCCCGAGGACTATGCCGCGCTCTACGCCCAAGTGGCGCGCGCCATCCGTACCTCATGGCCCAATGCGCCGCTCGGCGGCCCGGGGTTTCAGGGCCTCGAGAGCCGCGTGATGTTCGCGTGGCCCAGCGACACCACCGGCGAGACGTGGATTCCGCGCTTCCTCGCCGCGCTGCGCCAGCGTGGCCGTCCCGGCGATTTCACCTTCTTCTCGTTCGAGTGGTATCCGTGGGATGACATCTGCGGGCCAGCCGCGCCGCAGCTCGCGGCCGCCTCGGCGCGACTCGCGGACCGGCTGGGCCAGGTGGAGCGCGATGGCATTCCGCCAAGCGTCCCGTGGGTGATCGCGGAGTACGGATATTCCGCGTTCGCCGGGCAATCGCAGGTGGAACTGTCGGGGGCGCTGCTCAACGCCGACATCGTCGGACGCTTTCTGATGCTCGGCGGGCGCGCAGCGTATCTGTATGGATGGGAGCCCACGTCACTCGACAAGTCGCCGCGGTGCGAGGCGTGGGGCAACAACATGCTGTTTCTCGCGGACGACCGGCGACGCATCCAGGCCCGCGTCGCCACGTATCATGGCCTGCAGCTCCTCACGCAGCAGTGGACATCGCCGCGCGGCGGCGTGCACGCGATGTTTGCCGCGGAATCGAGTGTCCGTGACGCCGAGGAGAACGAACTGCTCTCGGCCTATGTGCTACGACTGCCCGACGGCTCGTGGAGTGCGCTGCTCGTCAACAAGGATCCATCGCGCAGCTATCGCGTGACGTTCAAGACGGGCGCCAATGCCGGCGGTCTCGTCTCCGAGCCGCGAACAGTGCGGAGCTTCTCGGCGGCGCAGTACGAGTGGAAGGCGGACGGCGCAAACGGGCATCCGGTGCGCAGTGATTCGCCGACGCGGCAGATGCTGGGGACGAATGATGACCTCGTTGTCCCGCCGTACTCGTTGACGGTCGTGCGGACTCGGCATGCCAACGCAGAGAGACGGGGCACGCAGGATCGCTAGATCCGTCGTGCCCCGTCCGGTTGTCTCATCTTCTGCCGTCTGCGGTCTGTCGTCGGTTGTCGGTAATCGGCTTCTGTTGCCGCTTGCTGCGCCAGCCTACCACCGCAGCCACACCGTCCGCGCCTTTCCTTTTCGCACCACCTTGAGCTTGAGGCTGTGCTCCTCGGTGTCGCTGATCATGCGCTGCAGCAGCCGCGCGCTCGTCACCTGACGGTCACCGGCCTCGACAATCACGTCGCCGCCCTTCAAGCCCGCGGCCGCGGCTGGCGTCTCAGGCGCCACCCGCTGCACCATCACGCCGGCATCGGCGCCCGTGAGTTCCTTGAAGTCCTCGGTGAGCGTGGTGAGCTGCGCTCCCGCGACGAGACTTGAGAAGCCGGCAATGGCCACCGGCGGCGGCGTCATGATGCTCCACACGCTCGGCGACGCCGGAGCATCCGGCGCGGAGGGCGCGGAGGTGGAAGCGGGCGCCGACGGCGGCGATGCCGGAGAGACCGGCCTCACGAACGTGAACCCGCGCACGGGGGGCATCGGCGTCCTCACGGGCACCAGCGCGAGGTCCAGATCCAGACACTCGTCGTCAAAGCCCTCGGGGCGCTTGGACACCTGCACCATGAAGTTCTGGTCGCGCCCGTCGCGTGACACGCGCACCGACAGCTTGCGTCCCGGCACCAGCATCTGCGACAGAATCACATCGCGCCCCACCACGTCCTTTCCGTCGAAGGCCACGATGTGGTCGCCGCGGCGCATCCCGGCGCGTTCCGCCGGCGACCCCGGTTCAACGCTCAGCACTTCGGGCGGCTCGTCGAAGCGATAGACGTCGGGGCCCTTCCCTTCACGTTTCACCGTCCCGGTAATGCTGAACGTCACGCCCAGATAGCCCTCGGGCGCTCGGTCCTGCGACTTCCGGCTCGTGCACGCCATCTGGATCTTCGACATCAGCTGGACGTTGTTCTCGGTCAGCTTCTGCAGCTGGATTTCGAGGCCTTGCCGGCGAGCCGCGTCGTTCTGCCCCGACCCGTATTCGCGCAGCGCCATGCCGATGCGTTCCTCCAGTGCGCGCGACTGGGAGAGCGCCCGCATCAGGCTGTCGAGCCCTTCGAGCACCAGCGTGACCTTCATATTGTTCGTGTCCACGCGCACCGTCACGCGCCGCTCGGTCCGCGGCAACGGCGCCGGCTGCTGCGCGCCCGCGGCGCATGCCAGTGCCGCACCGGCGCCTAGCGACAGGATGGTGAGGACTCGGGGAATCACCGAAAAGTTCGTCATTGCATCAACTCGTTGCGTGAGACTCGATGGTGCGTGTCGTTCGTGCGTGCCTAGTAGCGTTCCAGCTTCTGCGAAGCCGGCAGCGCCGCTTTGTACTGCCGAAGCGTTGCTTCACGCGCGGCCACCGCGGACAGATAGTACTGGTTGAGCACAGGATCCTGCGGCGCCTGATAGAGCGCCGTGCGGGTGGACGCCACGATGTTGTCGAGCGCGGTGAGCCGCGCGCGGTACGTGTTGACGTTCAATCCGATGAAGTGCGAGGTCGTGTCCTGCGCCGCGAGATACGTCGCCGCGTCCGAATACTGCTGCTGCGCCGATGTCAGCACCTGCATGGCCGCCTGCGGTGATGCAAACGCCGCGGCGTCGGAGCCGTTCGCGGTCGGGGCCGAACGCTGCGGCGCACTCGCCAACTCGAGGCCCGCGCTCCACCGCCCGGCCACCGCGCTCCCTGCTACCAGCGCCAGCCCGGCTGCAATTCGCATGATCCACTGGCGGCGCGATGGACGCGCCGGTGCGAACGGAGCCGCCGAAATGATGCCTTCTGCCTTCAGCATTGCGCCGAGCGACGCCCAGTCATTCAGCGGCGCGCCTTCGCGCGGCGTGTCGGTGAGCGCCATGCGAACCAGCCGGCGATGCGCCGCCAGTTCGGCCGTGCACGGTGCGCAGTCAGCGAGATGCGACGCCTCATCAGGCGTCGGCGTCTCGTCAACGAGCGCGGCCAATCGTTCAGGAGAGATGTGCGACATGTGACGATTCCTGCGAAATGGGAGCATCCACCAGGTGCTTGAGCAGCGTGCGCAGCTTCGCGCGCGCCTTGAACAGCTGCGACTTCGACCCGCCGGCTGTGATGCCCAGCTCGACCGCGATCTCTTCGTGCGTGTAGCCCTCGACGTCGTGAAGCACGAAGACCGTTCGTGCCCCCGGCGACAACTTCTTCACCGCTTCGTCGATCGACTGCGCCAGCAACGCGCGATCGCCGTCATGCTCCACCGAGGCCGTGTCCTCTTCGATCTCCGTCTCCGCCTTGCCGATCCGGCGCAGCGACCGCAGCGCGTTCAGCGTGCGGTTCACGGCGATGCGATGCGCCCACGTGGCGAACTGCGAATCGCCGCGGTACGTCGGCAGCGCGCGGAAAATCTGGATCCAGACTTCCTGCGCGATGTCGGCCGCCTGATCGGGATCGCCCACGAGCCGCCGCACGACGGCGTCGATGCGCGGCGCGTATTGCACCCAGAGGGCGCGCAACGCCGCTTCGTCGCCATGAATGGCGCGTCGGATCGTGAGCTGGTCGGCCATGAACGTTCGCTAGATATGTCACCCGGACCTCCGATATGGTTGCCGGGGTGACTGGGGAAGAAACTACTCGTCTTGCGGGTACAGGGCTTGCATCGTACCCCTTAGGTTTCTGTGTTCTGTGCCGGTTCAGCCAGCGGGTTGATTCGGCGCCGTTTTGTTCCGTGCCCCTTCCCCTGCACTCTGTGATCATTCATCTCGTTGCGGCGCTTATGTTTGGCGGACCGGTCGAAGGACTGCCGGTGCGTTCGCCCGCCAGCGTCGGCATGTCGCCTGAGCGCCTCGAGATCATTGACCGCGTGGTCCGGGAGGGCATTCGTGCCGGGGGATTCCCGGGAGCGGCAGTCGTTATTGGCCGCCAGGGCGCGGCTGTCTGGCGCAAGGGCTTCGGCACGCTCGGCTGGGGCGCTGAAAGTCCCGGTGTCACCACTGACCGCACCATCTACGATCTCGCCTCGCTCACCAAAGTGGTAGCCACCACCACGGCGGCGATGATTCTGTACGATGAGGGCCGCCTGCCGCTCGACGCCAAGGTGATGGAGTTCCTGCCGGCGTTCGAGGGCAAGTGGAAGGACGAAGTCACCATTCGGCTTCTGCTCACGCACCGCAGCGGCATGCCGGCGGGCCGAGATCTGTGGCGGATTGCCCGGACGCCGGACGAGGCCAAGCGCGCCGTGCTCGAGACGCCGCTGGGCTATCGCCCTGGCCGCTACTTCGAGTACTCCGATCTCGGCGCGGACCTGCTCGGCATGGTCGTCGAGACAATTGCCGGCATGCCACTCGACGCGTTTGTGCGCGAACGCGTCTTCAACCCACTCGGGATGTACGACACGGGCTTCTTGCCGCCCGATTCGGTGCACGGCCGCGTGGCCCCCACCGAGGTCTCGCCACCGCGCGGCTATCCGCTGCAAGGCCAGGTGCACGACGAGAACGCGTACGCGATGGGCGGCGTCGCCGGGCACGCCGGGCTCTTCGGCACCGCGGATGATCTCGCCGTCTTCGCGCAGATGATGCTCAACGGCGGCGTCTATCAGGGCACGCGCATCATCAGCGACTCCACGGTGCGGCTCTTCACCCAGCGGGCCGCGGGCTCGCGCGCGCTGGGCTGGGAGATGGCCGAGGGGCGGCACGGCGCGGGTGAGTATCTCAGCCCGTCGGCGTATGGGCATGTCGGATTCACCGGCACGTCCATGTGGATCGACCCCCAGCGCAACATGTTCGTCATTCTGCTCACGAACCGTGTGCATGCGGCGCGGGCACGGCGCCCAGCAACGGTGATTGCCGACGTGCGCGCCGACCTCGCCGACGCGGCGGCGTTGGCGGTCACCGACGAAGACTTCCGCATCAGCGCCATGCCGGCGGCGTTCCGTGCCGACCGCGCCGTCAACTGGAACAAGCCGCTGCGCAGCCGTCGTTCGCGCCACAAGAAGTCCAAGTCCCACGCAACGCCGGCGGTCAGCGAGAAGCGCAGCACGAAGAGTGCCGCCGCGAAGCCCAAGAGCTCGAGCGGCACCAGCGCCACAAAGGCGAAGTCGTCGTCGAAATCCGCGGCAGCGCACGCGAAGAGTCCGGCGGGCGGCAAGGCAGGAAAAGGAGCGCCGGCGAAGAAGAAGTCGGCCTCAACGGGCGCGCACTGACCGCCCCAGCTTGAATTCCCGTGCGGCGCGCAGCGATACTGCGATGACCCCAGGAGCTCCCTATGACCGACGAACTCACGCCTGCATCTTCGCCTGCAATTGAGGCGCCAGACGCATCTGCTCCGGCAACCGACGCTGACACGGCCGAGGTGACCGAAGATCTGGTGAAGCTCGCGCTGCGCCGCGTGAAGGACCCGGAACTCAACCTCAACATCGTCGATCTCGGCCTCGTCTACGCCATTCGCGTGGATGGTGCCAACGTGTCGGTTGATATGTCGCTGACAACGCCCGCCTGTCCGTCCGGCCCGGAGTTGCTGCACGATGCGACGACGCAGTTGCGGGCGATCCCAGGCGTCGCGAACGCCGAAGTGAACATCGTCTGGTCGCCGCCCTGGTCGCCCGAGCGCATTGAGCCGCGGGTGCGGACGTACCTCGGATTCTAGCGGTTCACGACGCGCGCTCGACGTGCGCTAGGGCTCGAGGTACGGCGACTCCGACGCCGGCGAAGTCCTGCCGCCCTTCGGCTTAAACCCGCTCAGCGCTTTCACGAACGCTTCGCCCATTTCGGCGATCTGCCAGCGGCGCAGCTCGGGAATGGCGGCCAGCTCCTCGACCGCGCGCGGCACCAGCCGAGCCACCGCCTCCAGCCGCTCGCGCGAACCGAGCACGCCGGGGTCGAGTTCCAGTCGGTGCGCCGCCTCGTCGCGCACGGCCTTCAGGCGTCCCACCTTGTCGTCGAACTCGGGGTCCTTCTCCCAGCGCGCGGACTTGGGAAAACGCGGCAGCTGCGCCTCGGGCACGGCTAGGCCGCGAGCGACCGCCGCGAGCACATCGCTCGCGGCGCGCTCCACCATCCCGCGCGGCATCCCCTTGATCTTGCCAAGGGCATCCTGCGTGGTCGGCTGCGACCGTGCAATCTCGAGCAGCACCTCGTTGGCGACTACGCGGAATGTCGAGCGGTCGAGCGCGTGTGCCGTCGCGTCTCGCCACTGCGCCACTTCGCGCAGCACCGCCAACTCCCGGCGCGTCAGGTCGCGTGCGCCCTTGATGCGCAGGAACGCCTGCCCCGGATCTTCGGGCGCCCAACGTGTCCCTTCGAGCCGCTCGAACTCCTCGCTGGCCCAGCTCCAGCGCTCCTTCTTCTCGAGCTGCGCCTTGAGCACGTCGCGCAACTGGAGCAGGTGCATGGTGTCCTGCGCCGCGTAGTCGAGCATCCCCTGCGGCAGCGGCCGCATCGACCAATCCGCGCGCTGGTGCTTCTTGTCGAGCTTCACGCCAAAGTGCTGCTCAAGCAGCGCGGCCAAGCCAAACGCCTTCACGCCCAGCAGCTGGGCCGCCACGCGTGTGTCGAAAATGCGGCGCACCTGCCATCCGTAATCCTGATGGAGCAGGCGCAAATCGTAGTCGGCGTCGTGAAACACCACTTCGACTTGCGGATCCTCAAGCAGCGCGCCAAGCGTGGCCGGCGACTCAATGGGGAGCGGGTCGATGATCGCGTGTGCGTCGCGCGTCGACAGCTGCAGCAGGTACACGCGGTCGATGAACCGGTGAAAACTGGCCCCTTCGGTGTCGAGCGCGAGCAGCGGCGTACCACGAATACCCTCGAGAAATTTCCCGACGGCATCGTTCGAATCGAGGTACCGCACCGCCGGCGCTGCGCTCTTGGGGCTCACTCGCTTCCTTCCTCTCCGGTCCCGCGTGTGGTAGAAATGTAGCGGGTACACTCGCTGAATACCGCTGACCCTCTCTTTCCGTGCCATGATCACTTTTGCGAACGGACGTGCCATCGGCTACGACGATGTCGGGTCGGGCGTGCCCGTGCTTTTCCTGCACGGCTTTCCGCACAATCGCGCCCTCTGGGCGCCGCAGCTCGGCGCGCTCGCCGTCCCGGCACGCACCATCTGCATGGACCTCCGCGGCTTTGGTGAGAGCGAACCCGGCGACCATGATGGCGTTGACGGTTACGCCGACGATGCCGCCGTGCTGCTCGACGTGCTCGGCATCGATCGGGTGGTGCTCGCGGGCCTGTCGATGGGCGGATACGCCAGTTTCGCCTTTTGGCGTCGGCATCGCGACCGCGTGCGCGCGCTCGTGCTCTGCGATACGCGTGCCACGGCCGACAACGACACGTCGCGCGCGGCACGCGTGGAGATGCAGGCCATGGCCATCGAACGCGGCAGCTCGGCGGTGGCCAACCAGATGATCGCGGGCATGATCGGAAAGACCACGCGCGAGAAGAACCCCGAGCTGGCCGACGAGCTGCATCGGATGATGTCGCTCGCTCCGGTGATCGGCGTGGTCGGTGCGCTCAATGCACTGATGACGCGCCCCGATTCTACGCCGACGCTCGCGACCATCGATGTGCCCACGCTCATCGTCGTCGGCGACGAGGACGTGCTCACGCCGCCCAAGGATGCACGCGCCATGCATCTCGCGATCAGTGGCAGCCGCCTCGAGGTGATTGCTGGCGCCGGGCACGTGAGCAACCTCGAGCGCCCCGCAACGTTCAACCATGTGCTCAGCGAATTTCTGGTCTCGCTGACGGCACAGTAGGCAAGATCGCTAGATTTCACCATTGATCGTCCGCGGTCCGCCGTTTGTCCTTCTTTCGTCTGCCTTCTACCGTCTCCCGTCTACCACCACCGTCTTGACCGAAATCTCAGCATCGGAAACCTCTACTCCCGCCCGCATTGGCGCGGTGATTTTCCGCAACCGCGGCTGGCTGCCGGTGCCGTTTCTCGCCGTGCCGCTGCTCGCGCCGGGAGGTATCACGCGCCTCGGCGTCATCATCGGCGCCGTCCTGATCGTGATCGGCGAAGCGTGGCGGCTGTGGGGCGTAGCCACCGCCGGCACCGTGACGCGCCGCCGCTCGCGCAACGTGCAGAAGCTCGTCACGCACGGACCGTTTGCACTCAGCCGCAATCCGCTCTACAACGGCAACTACCTGCTCTGGATGGGCTTCGTCGCGCTCAGCGGCGTTTGGTGGTTCCTTCCCGTCGCCACCGTCCTCTTCGCTCTCGAGTACTACTTCATCGTGCGCTACGAAGAGGGCGTGCTGGAGTCGATCTTCGCGGACGACTACCTGGCGTTCAAGCACCGCACGCCCCGCTGGATTCCCCTCGGTGCCTCAGGTTCCGTCGCCGGCGAGTTCTTCTGGGCCGAAGCGTGGAAGAGCGAGATCAGCACGTTCATGCAGTATGCGGCGCTGCTGGTGGTCTTTGTCGCGAAGGACAGGTACTTCCCGAACGGGCTGGTTGGTCGATGATAGCTGGGAGAAGGCAGAAGGTAGATGGTAGAGGGTAGAGGGTCGAACGAGACAGAGCCCGGCAGATCTCCGCCGGGCTCTTCTTCTACCCTCTACCATCTGGCCTCGACCATCTATCTCGTCGGCTTCCCCGGCGGATTCGGCCCCGTGAACGCGTCCTTGTTCTTGGCGATGTACGTCTTCAGGTTGGCCGGTACGTCTTCCTCGGGGAAGATCGCCGTCACCGGGCATTCGGGCTCGCACGCACCGCAGTCGATGCATTCATCCGGATGGATGTAGAGCTGGTCGGGTCCCTCGTAGATGCAATCCACGGGGCAGACATCGACGCAGGCCTTGTCCTTGGTGCCGATGCAAGCTTCGGTGATGACGTACGGCATTGGTGCTCCTCAAGTGAAATCGTCGGACGACTCGAGGAAGATAAGCGCCGCGAGCGGGCGGCTCAACCGCTCCCGCGGCACTCCCGCCAGCACACTCTGTCGCTCTCGGCGCCATTCCGGCACTATTCCCCCATGCAACTGACCGTCAACGGCACCCCCCGCGACGTCGATCCGTCGCGCTCCCCCACGCTGCTCGCCGCGCTCCGCGACCAGCTCGGGCTGACCGGCGCCAAGCTGGGATGCGACCATGGCGAATGCGGTGCGTGCACCGTGCGTCTCGACGGCGACCTGGTTTACGCCTGCCTTACGCTGACTGCCGCGGTCGAGGGCGCCCAGGTGCAAACCGTCGAGGGACTCGCCGATGGCACCACGCTCCATCCGGTGCAACAGGCCTTCATCGCCCACGACGCCGCGCAATGCGGCTACTGCACGCCCGGCCAGCTCCTCGCCGCCACCGCGCTCCTCGAGAAGAACCCGCACCCGACCGACGACGAGATTCGCGCCGCGATGAGCGGCAACCTCTGCCGCTGCGGCACCTACCCAAAGATCATCACCGCCATTCGCGCGATCAGTGACGGTGCGGCCGCTGGTGGCGCGGCAGCAGGCGGCGCGGCAGCTGGTGGCGCAGCAGCGGGCGGCGCGGCCCTATCGGCGGGAGGCGCATCGTGACGGACAAGCGCGCCCGCTTCGTGCAGACGACGGTCGAAGTCGAAGGACGCACGGAAACGCGCGTCGTCGAAGTGCCTGCCTTCGAGCCGGCTCCGTGGACTGCCGACACCCCGCTGTCGATCGTCGGCACGAGTCCACTGCGCGTCGATGCTCACGAAAAAGTCACCGGCCGCGCCCGCTACACCGCGGATATCGTGCGTCCCGGGATGTTGCACGCCATCATCGTGCGCGCCCCGATCGCCAAGGGCGCCATCACGAGCATCACGCTCGACGGCGCGCGCGCCATGCCCGGCGTGCGCGGCGTAATGGGCCCGGGTGATGCGCCGCCGACCACGCGATTGTTCCGCCGCGAGGTCTCCTACTTCGGACAACCGCTCGCCGCGGTCTGCGCCGAAACGCTTGAGCAAGCGGAACGCGCCGCCGCCGTCCTCGCCGCTTCGCTCGCGTTCGACGTCGCGCCGCACGCCGTCACCGTCGACGACGCCATCGCCGCCGATGCCCCGCGCGTTCGCAGCGCCGGCAACACCACCGCGCCCGATGTCGTCGAGCGTGGCGATGTGGCGCGCGGCCTTTCCGACGCCGAAGTCACCATCACGCGCGAATACCGCACGCCGGTCGCACTGCACTCGGCCCTCGAGCCGCACGGCGCCGTCTGCGAGTGGAACGACGATCACCTCACGATTTGGGAATCCACGCAAGGCATCTTCCGCGTCCGCAAAGACGTGTCGCAGGCGCTCGGCGTGCCGCAGGCAAAAGTACGCGTGCTCAAGGACTACATGGGCGGCGGGTTCGGCGCCAAGAACGGCGCGGGGGCGCACACCTACACGGCTGCCCTGTTCGCACGCACACTCGGCGCTCCCGTGCGCTGCGTCAACAGTCGCCGCGCCGAACAGACCGACAGCGGCAATCGTCCCGCCACCGTGCAGAAGGTCACCATCGCCGCGCGGCGCGATGGGTCGCTCACCGCACTCGTGCTTGACGCCCTCATACCGCTCGGCATCAGCGGCTGGGAAGGCGGCCCCGCGCAGATCTTCCACGAGATGTACGCGTGCCCCAACGTCCGCACCACCGAGACGTGTGTCTACATCAACGCCAGCGGCATGCAGGCGTTTCGCGGCCCCGGGTACGTGGAAGGCGCGTTCGCCCTTGAGGGCGCGATGAACGCACTGGCCCGCGCGTTGCAGATGGATCCTGTCGCGCTGCGTCTCAGGAACCTCGCCACGCGCGACCAGCGCGCCAACCGCGAGTTCAGCGGCAATCGTCTCGATGAATGTTACGCCGAGGGGATGAAGCGCTTCGGCTGGCCCTCTACCATCCACCCTCTACCCTCTGCCCTCAGCCGCGTGAAACGCGGCGTCGGCGTGGCCGCACAGACGTGGCCCACCGGCGGCGGTCCGCCGTCGTACGCCCACGTCCGCATCAACAGCGACGGCTCGGTTGACGTGCTCGCCGGCACGCAGGACCTCGGCACCGGCGCACGCACCATCTTCGCGCAGATCGCCGCCGAAGCGCTCGGCGCGTCGCTTGGCACGGTGCGCACCGTCATCGGCGACACCGAGCGATTGCCCTACACCGGCAATTCGTGGGGTTCGATGACCACGCCGAGCGTGGGCCCCGCGGTGCGCATGGCGGCTGAGGAGGCCAAAACGCATCTCCTTGAAGCCGCCGCACAGATGCTCGATGTACCCGTTGAAACACTCACCACGCGTGACTCGCAGGTGCTTTCGTCAGGCGTGGTGCAGATCTCGTTCGTCGAACTCTGCAAGCGACTCGGCAATGTGCAGATCCTCGGCCGCGGCTCGCGGGGCCCAAATCCCGAACTCGCCATTGTCACCGTGGGAGCGCAGTTCGCCGAGGTCGAAGTCGACTCCGAGACGGGCGTCGTGCGCGTGCTGCGCATCGTCGCCGTGCATGACGGCGGGCGCATCATCAATCCGGCGCTCGCCGAGAGCCAGTTGCACGGCGGCATCATCCAGGGCATCGGCTACGCGCTGTTTGAAGAGCGGCACATTGATCGCGAGCGCGGCGTGACGCTCAACGCCAACCTGCACGACTACAAAGTGCCGACCATGGCCGACATTCCCGCCATCGACGCGTCGTTCCTCGTTGGCGCCGATCCCGCCGCCAATCACATTGGCGCACGCGGCATCGCTGAGCCGCCGATCATTCCCACCGCGCCCGCCATCGCCGCGGCCGTCGCCAACGCGCTTGGCGTCGAAGTCTGCGCGATTCCACTGACGCCGTGGCGCGTGCTTGGGGCAATCGCCGGATGAGCGCCGAACGGACGGTGCTGCCGCAGAACGTGCCGCCCGCCGAGAAGGTGGTGCTGGCCGAGAAGCTCGCGCAGTTCAGCGAACATTGGAGTCCGCGCATTGTTGGCGAGCTCAACGGCCAGCACGTGAAGCTCGTCAAGTTCGTGGGCGAGTTCGTCTGGCATCATCACGATCACGAGGACGAGTTGTTCCTCGTCGTCAGCGGATCATTCGAGATGCAGTTCCGCGACCGGACGGTGCCGCTCCGCGAGGGCGAGTTTCTCATCGTGCCGCGCGGCGTCGAGCACCGGCCGGTCGCCGCAGAGGAAGTGTCGGTGCTGCTGTTCGAACCCGCGGGCACGGTGAACACCGGCAGCGCCGGCGGCGCGCGAACGGTGCCCAACCCTGAGCGTCTGTAAACGGCGCGGGAACAGTGCCCAACCCTGAGCATCTGTAGACAGAGCGCAAAACGGTGGCCATCCCTCAACCATTTTAGATCATGAAGCGCCTTCTTCTCCTCGCTCTTCCGGCCGCACTCGGCGCGCAGGACCTGATCGCGACCGCCGACAAGATCTTCGCACCGTGGAACAGCACGCATTCGCCGGGCTGCGCCGTTGGCGTGGCGCGCAACGGCATCACGCTGCTCGCGCGCGGCTACGGCATGGCCGATCTCGAAACGGGGACGCCCATCACCGCGCAGACGATTCTCGAGAGCGGTTCGGTGGCGAAACAGTTCACGGCCACGGCGGTGCTGCTGCTCGTGGCAGACGGCAAGCTCCGGCTGGACGACGACGTGCGGAAGTACATCCCCGAACTCCCCGAGTACGGGCGCACGATCACCATTCGGCATTTGTTGTCGCACACCAGCGGCCTGCGCGAGTGGAGCAATCTCGTGGCAGACCAGGGCTACCCGCGCGGCACACGGGCCACGTCGCAGACTGACTTAGTGGAGATGATCTTCCGCCAGAAGGCGCTCAACTATCCCGTGGGCGATTTCTACTCGTACACCAACTCCGGCTTCGCGCTGCTGCCAACGCTCGTCGAGCGGGTGAGCGGTATGCCGTTCGCGCGCTTCAGCGTCGAGCGCATCTTCAAGCCGGCGGGCATGTCCGACACGCGCTGGCGCGTCGATTACACCGTCATCGTCCCGCGCCGTGCGCAGGCGTATGCGCGCAGCGCCGACGGCTGGCGGATCGAGATGCCCTTCGAGAACGTGCACGGCCCCGGCGGCTTGCTCACCACGGTCGGCGACTGGCTCAAGTGGAACGACGCCCTCAGCGCGCGCACTTTCGGCGCGGTCAGCGACTCGCTCCTCAGCCAGGCCACGCTCACGAGCGGCCGCAAGATTCCGTACGCGATGGGTCTTATCAATGGCATGTATCGCGGGACGCCTGAGTGGGCGCACAGCGGAAGTACGGCCGGCTACAGCACGTATCTGGCGCGCTATCCGCGCGCTGGGTTGTCGGTCGCCGTCCTGTGCAACGCGGCGGGCGCGCCCGCCGGATCGTACGTGCGCCAGATCGCCGACGCGCTCATCCCGGATCTCGCGCCGCCGCCAGTCTTCGACACCACCACGGCTGATCCCACTCGGATCGCGCGCTACGCCGGCATCTATCACGACGACCGCACGCACGACGTCACGGAGCTCTTCATTGAGCGCGGCCAGCTTCGCGTGCGCGGCGGCGCACCGCTGCGCGCACTGCGCGACGGCGACTTCCTGCTGGGCTCAGGGCGTTTGCATATCAACACCGCCGCCGATGGCAGCCCCACGGGAGTACGCATTCTCGCCGCCGACGGCGACACGCTGACGTGGACGTACGGTGCCACGGCACGCTGGCAGCCGACCGACGCGCAGTTGCAAGCGTTCATTGGCCGCTGGTATCAGCCCGAGATCGACGCCATATGGACCGCGCGCGTGGAAAAAGGCGCGCTCGTCATCCAGATCCGCCCGGGCACACAGTTCACGCTCATTCCCGCGTATCCCGATGCGTTCGAGGGCGGCGCCTACGGCACCGTCTGGTTCACGCGCGACAAGAAAGGAGCGGCCACCGCGCTGCACTTAGGCGCCGGTCGCGTGTGGGATCTCGTCTTTCAGCGGGTGAAGTAGCGCGGGAAGCAGCCCGGGAACTAGCGCGCCAACACGCACGGGGACAGCGGCGCCGCAACATCGTGCGGCACCAACACGAGAGGGTGGCACCAACCCGGTGCCACCCTCTCTCGCTCTCAGTCTTTCAGCGCCGCCACGGCGGCGGATCGCCCTTCTTCCCCTCGATCTCGGGATTCTGCCGGTACAGCGTCGTCGTCTTACCGATCGTCTGGATCACCTCGGCGCCGACGGCCTCGGCAAGTTCTGACGCCGCGGCCTTCGCGCTCACATCCACCGAGCGGTTGAGCGCGACCTTCACGAGTTCATGCGTGCGCAACGCATCATCCAGTGATTGGATGAGCGACTGCGACATCCCTTCCTTGCCCACGTGCACCGTGGCCTTGAGCCCGTTGCATTCAGCGCGCAGCTCGGCGCGCATCTTTCCCGACATCGTCATGGCTGCTCCTGTGCGGTCACTGCTCTTCCGGCACGGCGGCGGCTGAACGCGACGTACCGCGGCTGTCGCCCGACTGCGCCAGGAATGGGCGCGGATCGAACGGCGGGCCGTTCCACCATTGCCGCGCGTCGACAAATCGCATCACCTGAAAGTGCAGGTGCGGCGTGTTCTTCGGCGCGTTGCCCGTCGTGCCAACGTAGCCGATCACCTCGCCCTGCGCGACGGGTTTGCCTTCATACAGGCCGGCGGCGTAGTGGTCGAGGTGGGCGTAATAGAATACGAACCGCTTTTCGGGATCGGTGGCGTAGATCGTGATGCCGCCGAGGGTGTTCTTGGAGAGGCGCAGCACGGTGCCGCTGTCGGCTGAGAGCACCGGCGTGTTGCGCTTGGCCAGAATGTCGATGGCCTGATGCACTCGCGCGCCGTCGTCGCGTGACTGCCAGTACGTGTCGGGCACCTTCTCCGGGCGTACGCCATCGACCGGTACCATCAGCGACCGCGCGTACAGGTACTCCTCGTCGCTCAGCGCGAGCGGCGCCGCGGGCGGAGGCGATTCACCCGGCGGATCGGGAAGCTCCACCGCGGCGGGCGCCCGCTCGGGCGCGATGGGCCCGAGCGGCCGAATGGCCGGGCCGCACGCGGCGGTGAGGACGGCCAGCGCGGGGAGAAAGAGTGTCGAGCGCATCTCAATTGACTAACGAATTCCGGCGCTTTGCGTCACGGTGCAGGCGCCGTTGGCAGACGTGTTCGGTGGGCCGATTTGGCATCGATGGGAACGCCAGATCTACGGCTTACCACGGATTGAACGGATGGGCACGGATCCACACGGATACGGCCATCGCGCGGTTACCCCCAAGCACGATCCGTGTTGATCCGTTCAATCCGTGTCATCCGTGGTAGTCAGTTGTCGTTCCTCCCGTCGCGGTGCGTTGCCGTTCCTCCCGCCCTCGGACCGGATGCCCGCCCCTTGCGTTCCACTGTATGTCTATGTAGTGTTATAGCAATATGAAGACCGCATACGACTACTTCGCCGCCGCCTCGTCGTTCGCCGACATGACCGCGGCCTCCGCCGAGTACGGCTCGCTGTTCAAGGCGCAGCGCGACCGCGCCGTCGTCCCCGCCGACTTGCTCGCCCGCGCCGAAGCGCTGGGCGGTTCGTGGCGCTTGCTCGTCATCTCCGAAGACTGGTGCATCGACTCGCAGAGCGTCGCGCCTGTCGTCAGCGCCTTCGCTGACGCCGCGTCGAACCTGGAACTCCGTACCGTGGGCCGAGAGACGTTTCCGGAACTCATGGATGCGCACCTGACGAACGGTGTCGCGCGCTCCATTCCGGTCGTGATCGTGCTCGACAGCGACTATCAGGAACGCGGCTGGTGGGGTTCGCGGCCGCAGCCGCTCAAGGCGCGCGTCGCCGCCGAGTGGAAGCAGTTGGAGAAGCCCGAGCGCAACAAGGAAATCCGCCGCTGGTACGCCATCGATAAGGGCCGCACGATCCTGGAAGAGATCGTCACCTTGCTCGAGCAGGCCGCGGTGGCTCAAAACGCCAGCGTCACCGCCGGCGTGTAAACGAAGACCCGGTCGCGTCCGCGGCCGGTGATCTCTCGCAGCAGTTTGGCACCGGCCAGGCGCTCCACCGCGGCGCCCGCGGTGGGCGCGGTCAGGTCGAGCGCGCGCGCCACGGAAGCCACGGTGACGGCTGGCTGTCGAGCGAGCAGATCCACTAGCGCGTGCGCCGACGCCCCGCCTCTGCCGAAATCCTCGCACGTGGCCGTGGCCTTGCTGCAATCGTCGCGATACGCCGCGACCTGCCGACTCAGCGTGCGTGCGTCATGTGCCATCGCGTGCAGCGCGCCCGCGAGATCCTCAGCCGCGCGAGGCACGACGAAGACGGTGGCAGTTAGCGCACTCGACAGCGGCGCCACCGCCCGTGCAATCGACGCACTCACCGCGCGCGCTCGACCGCACGCGCCGGCGCACAGATCAGCGGCAAGCATCAGGGCCGGCCACGATTCGTGCTCCGCCACGCTGAGAGTCGCGTCGAGCAGGTCGGGCAACGGTTCGAGTTGAAGGTCGGCAGACTGCATCGCCTCGTCGATCAGACCCGACGTCAGCAGTCGCCCGCCGTGCACTTTCTCGGCCGCCGCCTCGAGCGCCACCGCCACGCCGCGCAAATGCGGATCGTCGGCAATGAACTCGCGAGAGGCGGGTTCGTACCACCAGCCGATCAGCGCGGCGAAGGCCGCGTCTCCGTCGGGTATTGGACGAGTCGATTCAGCGCTGCCTGGCGCGTCACCAAGTGGCCGATCGTTGGCGGCAACGATAGCTTGAGCACTGCGTAGCATCAGCAGTCTGCCGAGCGCGGATGCCGGCTTGCTCACCTGCTCATCGAGGCGAGCGAAGGCATTCGCGACATCTTCGACCGCCCGCAGTACACCGTAGTCCATCGTGAGCGGAATCCTGTTGTTTTGTTTTCATAGTATATCTTTACTTTTCCGTTTCAGCCAGCTCCCAGCACAAGAACCAATCTCCGGACGCTATTAATGTTTCTGACGTCTATTTTATTTTTCTCTCTGCAGGCTCAGGCGCCGCTGGCCGCGACCGTGCCAGATACCGCCCTCGCCCGCCACGTGGCGACGGTCTCGTCGTACACGCCGCACCGCGTCTACAAGTCCGGCAAGAAGCGCTTCGAAGACTTCGAATCGATGCTCGCCGATGTGGCCAAGTCGGACGTGGTCTTCCTCGGCGAAGAGCACGACGATCCGGGAACGCACCGGCTCGAGCGCGCGGCCGTTGAGGGCATCGGCCGCCGTCGGCCAAACGTCGTGCTGGCGATGGAGATGTTCGAGCGCGATGCGCAGCCCAAGCTCGACGACTACCTCGCGGGCAAGATCAGCGAAGAAGACTTCCTCAAGACGTCGCGCCCATGGCCGCGGTACGCCACCGACTATCGCCCAATGGTGGAGTTTGCCAAGGCCAAGGGCTGGCCCGTCATCGCCGGCAACGTGCCGCGCAAATGGGCCTCACTCGTCGGTCGAAAAGGACTCGCCGGTCTCGATTCACTGGGCGCCCCGGAGCGCACGCAGGTGGCGCAGGCGCTGAGCTGCCCGCGCGACAAGTACTACGCGCGCTTCAAGGAAACCATGGGCGACATGAGCGGCCACGGCCAGAAGATCACGCCGCAGGAAGCGGCGGCCATGGTCGACCGCTTTTATGAAGCCCAGTGTGTGAAGGACGAGACGATGGGCGAGGCCATTGCCGCCGCGCGCGCCAAGTATCCGGACGCGATCGTCATTCACGTGAATGGTTCGTTCCACTCCGATTTCGCGATGGGTACCGCGGAGCGCGCCAAGAACCGGCTGCCCGGCGCGCGGATTTCGGTGGTGAGCTTTGTCCCCGCGGTGGATCTCGACACGGCCGACGGCAAGAAGATCCGCAAACAGGGCGATTACGTCGTCTTCACGCTCAAGCCGCCCACGCCACCAAAGCCGGCAGCGCCGGCCGCTCCCGCGACACCCGCGGCGCCGCCGGCAGCCAGCGCGCCGGTCGCGCCCGCCGCCGCCGTGAAGCCTCCGACGACCGACTGATAATCCGCACACGGCGCATCTTCGGATGCGCCGTTGTTGCGTTCACCACACTCGACTTCCACTTCCGCATCCATGCGCTCGATTCGATTCCGCCTCGTCGCCCCTGCGTTATTCGCGCTCGCCGCACTCCCACTGCACGCCCAAGACCGGCTGAAGACGATGCCGGGCTACGACCGCTACACGCTGATGTCGCCCAAGCTCCCGGGCGCCATCAAGTCGGGGGCGGTGACGGCGCAGTGGGCGGACGACAGCAAGACGTTCGATTACACGCTCAACGGCAAGCGCCTGCGCTTTGACGTCGCCAAGAAAACCTCGGCCGATGCGCCGGCCGGCGCGCCCGTTGCCGCAATGCCTGGCCGATTCGGCGGACCGGGTCGCGGACGTCAGGCCACGGAGGCGTGGACGCCGGACTCGTCGAAAAAGGCGGTGTACAAGAACCGCAATCTCTATCTCGTCAACAAGGACGGCTCGGGCGAGAAGCAGCTCACCACCGACGGCAGCGAGGTGCTGCGCATCAAGTACGGTACGGCGAGTTGGGTGTATGGCGAAGAGCTGAACCAGACGACGGCGATGTGGTGGTCGCCCGATGGCAGCAAGCTCGCGTTTTATCGCTTCGACGAAAAGCTGGTGAAGGACTTCGCGCTGCAGACCGACCAGACGACGGTGCAAGGGTCGGTGGCGTTCGAGGGTTATCCCAAGGCGGGAACGCCAAACCCGATCGTCGATCTCTACGTCTACGACGTTGCCGCCGGCACCACGGCACATATCGACGCGCGCGACGGCAAGCCGCTCACCGACGATGCGGTGGGGCACTATGTGTACGGCATTTCGTGGACCAAGGACGGCAGCGAGGTGCTGATTCACCGCACCAACCGCCGGCAGAACATCATGGAACTCGCGGCGTGCGCGCCGACGAGTGGGGCCTGCCGAGTGGTGGTGCGGGAGGAGTGGCCGGCGAGTTGGACCGAAAACACGCCGAGCATCCGTTGGCTCGCCGACGGCAAGCGCTTCATCTGGGAGTCGGAACGCACCGGATTCCAGAACTACTATTTGTACGACCTCTCGGGAAAGCTCATCGCGCCGCTGACGCAGCATCCGTTCGAAGTGGCCGGCATCGTGAAGCTCGACGAGACGGCGAAGACGCTGTGGTACTATGCGCGCAGCGGCGACAACTACATGAAGCTGCAACTTCACCGCGTGGGGCTCGACGGCAAGAACGACAAGCAGCTCACCGACCCCGCGTTCAACCACACGGTGGTGGTGTCGCCCGACGGCAAGTTCTTCACCGACGTGGCGCAGACATTCGCCGCCGCGCCAACCACCAAACTGATCGACGCCAGCGGCAAGACCATCAAGACCGTGGCAACCATCGCGGAGAGCGACATCACCGCACTCGGCGCCGCGGGGTTCAAGCCGGTGGAGCAGTTTGTCTACACGGCGGGCGACGGCGTGACCAAGCATTTCGGGATGATCAACAAGCCGTCGAACTTTGACGCCGCAAAGAAATATCCCGTGCTGTTCTCGGTGTACGATGGCCCGGCTACGAATGGCGCGAGCGAACGTTTCACCGCGCCGTCGGCGATGGCGGAGTACGGCTTCATCATCGTCACGCTCGACACGCGCAGTGCGGCGGGGCTGGGCAAGAAGGCGCTCGACGCCATCTACCTGAAGCTCGGCGAGGTGGAGATCGATGATCTCGCCGCGGCGGCCAAGTACCTTGGCACGCTGCCGTACGTGGATGCCAAGCGCATTGGCATCTTTGGCACATCGTACGGCGGTTTCGCCTCGGCGATGGCGATCCTGCGATACCCCGACGTCTTCGCCGCGGCGTCAGCGCAGTCGGCGGTGACGGCGTGGAATCACTACGATACCATCTACACCGAGCGCTACATGTACACGCCGGACGTGAACGCGGCGGGATACAAGAAGGGGAGCGCAATGGAGTACGCCGCGAACCTCAAGGGGCGGCTGATGATCTACTACGGCTCGGCTGACGACAACGTGCACCCGAACAACGCCATGCAGCTGATTCGCGCGCTGCAGCGCGCCGGCAAGAGCTTTGAGGTGCAGGTGGGACCCGACGCGGGGCACAGCGCTCTCAATGGCCAGCGGATGATGGAGTTCTTCATTCAGGCGCTGGTGATGGAGAAGTAATTATCGAGGCGCCGTGCTGATGGACATACCTAACCGAAGGCCCGTAGCAAATGCGCGCAGGGGGCCCAGTGCGATGCACTGGGCCCCCCGCGCCTGTTGATCGCTAGGATATTGGGATGCCTTCAATGTAGATGGTCCTGGAGGACGACTGGACGCTGCCATTCCAGGTGCCGACAACCGAGAGTCGAAGGTAGCCTGAGGACTGCGCGAAGAGCGTGTCGCCCCGCAGGCTGGCATATCGTGAATCGCTCAGCATAAACGATACGCCGGTGACTCCTGGGTGAAGGCCGCCGATGGAATCGATTGCGACCGCCGTGAGCTTGACCCGGGTGCCGATGGAGACGATCCCCGGCAGTGGCCATGGCTCGATCTGCCAATTCTCAGTCACTGACTGTGTGGGAGCTTCCCTGCACGCAATTAAGAACAGCGGCATGCAAACGAGCATTGCCATGAGTGTTGCGCGATTCCGGATCGACATATAGCCTCATTTCCCCTGATCGTCGAAGAGCTGTTGAGATGTTTCAGCGCGTCGCAGAATACTCGCGACCTAGAACACTTCCCACGAGAACCCGGCAGCCATCCGCTCGGCGCGCTTCTTTGCGAGATCCACGCGCAGGATTGCCGTGCCGCCGGCGCGGGTGGTGCTTCCTTTCACGGCCAAGTCGTCCACACCGTCGCCGTCGGCGTCGAATGCAGTGAGCAGTTCATGCGCGTGCAGGCGCAGGTCGTCGATGCGCAGCGCGGTGACCGTGCCGTCCGGCGCTATCAACACGAGTCGTTCGCGCACCCACTCGGCGTCGCCGGCGCGTACGCTCACTATGAGGGCGCGCCGAGCGGGGCCAAAGCAACCGCGCACCTGAGAGCTGATGGCCTTGGTCTTGCGCTGCAGCCGCTCGTACGGCGGCCGGTCGATGCGCAGGATGGCCTCGAGGGAGTCGCGCACGTGCATCACCAGTGCGTCGTACGTGCTGTCGACCAGCTTGCGCGCCGCGGCCTGCGCTTTGCGTTCGGCGGGCGTGAGCGCGGCGAGCGCGGCCTTAGCCGCGCTGTCGGGCTCAATGCGCAGATCGCAATTCGTGACGGCCGCCGGTGTGGCGCTGTCAGCACGCGTGGCGAACGCGACGAACGTTCCCTTGCCGCGCGCCGCGCTGTCGAGCGCAAGCGAGCCGATGACGCGCATCACGATGCGCCCGTTGTAGACGGCGAAGGAGTCGGCGACGACATCTTCGGCCCCATTGGCCCAGTGCAATCGGAACGCCGTGCGAGGCGGCACGGGGCTCAGCACGCGCGCCGCCTCTCGAAACGCACGTGTCTTGGCGTTGTCCTTGCGCACATCGAAGTCCATGCGCCCGACGTCGAGCAGCCACACCTTGTTGCGCACGGCGGCCACGAGCGTGCGCTCTTCCGTGGGAACGAAGACGAGATACGGCGCAATGGAGTCGGCGGCGGGCGAGAGGCGGCGGGCGGACGCGGTGTCGCGCACGGCGGCCATGGCGACGGCCGAGTCGGCGGACTGCCGAGCGGCGCTGTCCAATGCTCCGGACTTCGCGGCGCGGCTCGCCTCGGCGGCCGGAGCGTTCGCGGGCTTGCTCGCGCGGTCGCACGCGACGGTGGACGCTAGCACAAGCGCGCAGGCTACTGCGCCGAGGTGGCGCCGCAATGCGCAAATGCCCAGCTTGTTCGGGAGTCTCGGAATCACAGTCGTACAAACTACGCGTGGCGCGCCGCGCGTCGACCCCCTCACGGCATGCATCCCTTCACTTACCATCAGGCCCGCAGCGCCGAGGACGCGACCCACGCGTTGGGCGGAGCCTCGGCCATGCCGCTCGGCGGCGGCACCGACCTGCTGGTTGCCATGAAGGAAGAGCGCGCGCGGCCGGAGACGCTGGTGGACCTGCGGCGCATTCCCGGGGCGCGGGACATTACGCTGAATGACGACGGCTCGGCGCGCATTGGATGCGCCGTGCGACTCGCTGACCTCGTTGAACACGAGGGGATTGCCTCGCGATACGCATCGCTCGCGCAGGCAGCCGCCGCCGTGGGAACGCCGCAGTTGCGCGTGATGGGAACGATTGGCGGCAACTTGGCCCAGCGTCCGCGGTGCTGGTATTTCCGCAGCGGCCTTCCGTGCGTGAAGAACGGCGGCAGCGATTGTCTCGCCGCCAAGGGAGAAAACCACTATCACGCGCTATTTACGCCGGGCCCGTGCCACGCCGTGCATCCCAGCGATCCGCTCGTTGCGCTGACGGTCCTCGAAGCCTCGGTGGAGATCACCGGCGCCGCGGGCACTCGGTTGCTTACGCTGAGCGCGCTGTTCGACGGTGCCGCGCACAACGTGCAGGGTGAGATGACGCTCGGTGCCGGCGAGTTCATCAGCGCGGTGCTGTTGCCGGCTACCGCGGCTGGGGGCAACCAGTTCTACGAAAAACTGATGCAGCGCGGGGCGTGGGACTTTGCGACGGTCTCGCTCGCCGCGCATCGCCGCACCGACGACGCAGTGCGCATCGCACTCGGCGGCGTGTCGCTGGGACCGTATCGCGTGAACACTTCGGTGGAGGAGGACGTCGCGACGGGCGGCCTCGACGATGACAGCATCGACGCGCTGTCCGAGCGCGCGATGTATGACGCGCAGCCACTGGAGCACAACGGCTATAAGGTGTGGCAGGCGCAGGCGCTGATGAAGCGCGCGATGCGCCGGTTGGACGCGCGATGATCCGACGGGTCGCGCGATGAGCGCAGTGAAGAAGCACCCGTTCGCTGCAATCGTGCTCGCGGCCGGGGCGGGTTCGCGATTTGGCGAACCCAAGGTGAACGCGACCATGCCGGATGGCCGCCGCTTCATTGAGGTTGTGGTGGAGCATTGCCGCACGTGCGGCGCCGATCCGTTGATTGCAGTGGTGCCGCCCGACGCTGCGGTGCCAGACGGTGCGCGCGCCGTCGTGAATTCGCGCGCCAAGGACGAGCAGATAACGAGCTTGCGGCTCGGCCTCGCGCAGTTGGCGAATACGTCCGCGGCCGGAGTGCTGGTGTGGCCGGTGGATCATCCGTTCGCGCTGGCGACGAGTGCGATGGCGGTGGTGGACGCGGCGCGGCGCACGGGGGCGCCGATTGTGGTGCCGGTCACGGATGGCGGCCGCGGACATCCCGTCTGGTTTGCGCGCGAGACGTGGCGCGAGCTGATGACGGTGGCGGCCGGCGGTGCGCGCGCCGTCGTACATGCCTACGGTGCACGAGTGCACGAAGTGACCGTCGATGACGCCGGCATTCGCCGCGACATCGACACTCAAGCCGACCTGACGCCTTGAGAGCTGACGTAGGGTGTGATGCGGCGCCAGATCCGGAGCCAGATCCGGCGCACGATCGGTCGCGCGATCCCTAGACCTTCAACTCCCAGCCCTTCGCGTACTCGCGCTGCCAGAGCGCGGCCGCCGTTGCGTCGTGCTGGATATGCCCCGTGGTCTTGGCGAGATCAAGCGCGTGTCCCGTCTTCCATGCGATGTTCGAGAGCTGCAGCATCGTCACGCTGATATTTCCTTCGTTGATCGGCGAGCGGAGTTTCTCTCCCGTGCGAATGGCGGCGACGAAGTTGCGGAAGTGCTCCGTGGTCATCGTGTCCATGCCCACCAGGTCGGCCGTGGTGGTCTTTGGCTGGGCGGCGACGCTGTACTCCTCGACCTTCTTGTCGTCGAGACTGTAGACCACAAAACCGTCGCGATCGATCAACACGGTGCCGGTGGTGCCGTGAATCGTCGCGCCGCGGCTGCGGCCGTAGTACTCCTTCCCTTGGCAGCTCATCCCTTCCCACGTAATGAGGCTATCGTCGTACTCGAAGCTCGTGACCAGCGTGTCGTAGAACTCCCAGTCATCCTTGAAGTGGTAACGGCCGCCCGACGCGGTGACGCGGTTCGGCATGCCGGTGCCGAGCGCCCAGCGGCAGAGATCGACTTCGTGCGTGCCGTTATTGAGCGTTTCACCGGTTCCGTAGTGCCAGAGCCAGTGCCAGTTGTACGGATGCACGTTGTCCTTGTACGGTCGGCGCGGCGCGGGGCCCTGCCACAAATCCCAGTCGAGCGTGGCGGGCACCGGAACGACCTTGCCCACGCCCATCGCCTTGCGCGTGTTGGAATACCATGCCTTGCCGAAGTACGGGCGCCCGATGAGTCCGTCGTGGATGCGGCGCATGATCTCGATGGTGTGCGCCGAGGAACGCTGCTGGTTCCCCATCTGCACCACTTTGCCGTACTTCCGCTGCGCGGCAACGAGCAGTTCGCCCTCGCGCGGGTTGTGACTGCACGGTTTCTCGACGTACACGTGCTTGCCGGCTTGCAGCGCCATGATGGCCATGGGCGCATGCCAATGTTCGGGCGTCGCGATGGTGACCGCGTCGACGTCCTTCGAGGCGAGCAACTTGCGGAAGTCTCGCTCGCGAACCGGCGCGTAACCCAATTTGTCGCTGACCGAAGCGGCGAACTTGTCGAGGATCAACGCGTCCACGTCGCAGACCGCGGACACCATGGTGTTCGCGCAATCCTTGATGGCGTCGCGGTGGGCGCCGCCGCGGCCGTTCAATCCGATCACCGCGATGTTCAGCCGGTCATTGGCGCCGACAATCCGGCGGTAGCTCTTCGCGTCGAGACCCATCACGCCGGCGGTGCCGACGGCCACGGTGCCGAGGAATTCGCGTCGCTCCATTGTCGTCTCCCTCAGAGGGAAGCCAGGAAACCGCGCACGTACCCAACCGATTCGGCCAGCCCCGCGAGTGGATCAGCGGGATCCTTCTCGTGCTCAAAGTGCATCGTCGCGTCGTATTTCATCTTCGCAGCGGCGCGCAGGAACTTGGGGATGTCGATGACGCCGCGGCCAATCTCGACGGTCGTTCCCGCCTTGCTGGCCGCCGAGGTGTCCTTGATGTGCACGTCGAGCATGCGGTCGCGCAGGCGCACGAAGATGTCGGC
>JAHFCT010000106.1 GCA_023249375.1 Gemmatimonadota bacterium
AACGGCGCCGCCAGCGCGCGAGTTATGGGTATCAGTGCGCGTCTTCGACGACGGGCTCGGCTTCCGGTACTATCTCCCCGACCAGCCGAACCTGAAGGACTTCGAGATCATGGACGAACTCACGGAGTTCTCCATGGCCGAAGACATGAAGGCGTGGTGGATCCCGGCAAACGTGCCGACGAACGACCGGACCGAGATGCTCTACTCCACGGGTCCGATCAGCAAGCTCACGCTGGTGCACACGCCGCTGACGCTCGTCGGCACAAATGGACTGCACGCGGTGATTCACGAGGCGGACCTCGTGGACTACGCCGGCATGCATCTCGCCGGTCGCAGCGAAAGCCGCACGCTGCGCGCGAGTCTCGCGCGCTGGAAGGACGGGAGCGCGGTGAAGGGGCGCACGCCGTTTATCACGCCGTGGCGAACGCTGCAGCTCGCCGACAGTCCCGAGCAATTGGCGCCGCAGCTGCTCACGCTCAAGCTCAATCCGCCGAGCCGGATCGCGAACACGTCGTGGGTGCGGCCCATGAAGTACGACGGCATCTGGTGGGCGATGCACCTGAACGTGTGGACATGGTCAAGCGGCGCGCGACACGGCGCGACGACGGAGCATGCGAAGCAGTACATCGACTTCGCGGCGGCCAACGGGCTGGGCGGCACGCTCGTGGAAGGGTGGAATCGCGGCTGGGACGGCAACTGGCTGCTCGGCGGCGGTTCGTTCTCGTTTACGCAGTCGTATCCCGACTACGACCTCGCGGCGGTCGCGAAGTACGCGAACGACAAGGGCGTCGGGCTGATCGTGCACAACGAAACGTCGGCGTTCGTGGAGAACTACGAACAGCAGCTCGATTCCGCGTTTACGGTCTACCAGAAGCTCGGCGTGCACACGATCAAGACCGGGTACGTGGGCGACACGGCGAACCCCGGCGGGCACGACCATCAGGGGCAGTACATGGTGCGCCACCACCGACACGTGATCGAAACGGCAGCGAAGCACGGTATTGCGGTGGTGATGCACGAGCCCATCAAGGACACCGGCGAGCGGCGCACGTGGCCCAACATGCTCTCGCGCGAAGGTGCGCGCGGCCAGGAGTACAACGCATGGGGCGGGGAAGGCGGCAACCCGCCGGAGCACGAGACAATCCTGTTCTTCACGCGCCTGCTCGCCGGCCCGATGGATTTCACGCCGGGCATCTTCAACCTGCTCATCACGCGCAGCGAAACGAACACACCGCGCACGCCCAACGACTCTCGGCCCCGCACGACGCTCGCGAAGCAACTCGCGCTGTACGTGGTGCTCTATTCGCCGGTGCAAATGGCGGCCGATCTCATCGAGAACTACGCGAACCAGCCTGGCTTCCAGTTCATCCGCGACGTCGCGGTGGACTGGGACACCACGCGCGTGCTGCACGGACGCATCGGCGACGACGTGGTGGTGGCGCGCAAGACCAAGGGAAAGGACGAGTGGTTCATCGGTGCGATCACCGACGAAGCGGCGCGCACCGTGGACGTGTCGCTGAACTTCCTGCCGAAGGGACAGCAGTACGTCGCGGACATCTACGCCGACGGAAAGGGCGCGAACTGGCGTGACAATCCGTTGGCGCTCTCGATCACGCACCAGCCGGTGACGGCGGCAGAGCGACTCAAGATCGTGATGGCACCGGGGGGCGGACAGGCGATCCGCCTGCGGCGCGTGCCATGAACTATTCGAGAATGAGCGAGGGGACCATGAAGAGCCTATCCATTGTCATCACCGCTTTCGCCGGCATCGTGAGCCTGCACCTCGGCGCGGCTGAGTGCGGGGCGCAGGACTTCTCCCGGGTAAGCCGGGTGGACAGCGGCAAGGCGGTCGCCGTGATGCTAACGACCTACAGCACCACGCTGCGCGCCAACGGCGTGGATTGGACGAAACTGCGGATCGCCGTCTCGGACAGCCTGGGACGAGAGATCACCTCTGCAGGTGACTCGATTCGCATTTACGTGACCGGCGATGGCACGCTCACGTCGTCGGAGGGCGACGCGTTGCCGATGGTCGCCGATACCGGTGGCGCGCGCTACGCATCCGTGCGCCTCGAGCACGGCGTGCGCACGCTCAGGTTCAAGGCGGGCACCTCGCCCGATCGGGTGAAAGTGGAAGCGCGCTCGGGGGCGCTGTTCCCCGGGGGGCACGAAATCCACACCGTGGACGCGGGCGTCAAGCTGATGACCCCGACGGCCAATCAGCTACCGCGCACGACGAAGCGCATTGACCGAATGATCGGCGCGGATATTTCGTGGCTGCCGCAGATCGAGAGCGGCGCGATGCGGTTCCCCGGGTCCATCACCGAGTTCAAGGAGGATGGAAAGAAGGTTGATGCGATCGCCCTGCTGCGGCGCCACGGGTTCAACTACATCCGACTGCGCATCTTCGTCAATCCGGCCAACCCGAAGGGCTATTCGCCGAGTGTGGGATTCTGCGGATTGGATTCGACGCTGAGCATGGCGCGGCGCGTGAAGGCGGCGGGGATGAAGCTGCTGCTCGATTTCCACTACAGCGACTACTGGGCGGATCCGCAGCAGCAGAACAAGCCGCTCGCGTGGGCCGCACTCTCGTATGCCGCGCTGCGCGACACCGTGCGGAGCTACACCTCAGGCGTTCTCAGCGCGCTGAAGCGCCAGGGCACGTTGCCCGAGATGGTACAGATCGGAAACGAGGTGAATCACGGAATCCTCTGGCCGGACGGCCACATCGGCAATCTCGACCAACTCGCCGGCCTGCTGCGCGCGGGCGTCGAGGGAGCGGAGGCCGTTGATCGCCGGATGCCAGTGATGATGCACATCGCGCTGGGCGGACAGAACGCCGAGGCGAGATTCTGGCTCGACAACATGATTGCGCGCGGTGTGAAGTTCGATCTCATCGGCCTGTCGTACTATCCGCGCTGGCACGGCACGCTCGAGGACCTGTACGCCAACCTCCATGACCTGACCAGCCGCTATCACAAGCCGGTGAATGTGGTGGAGTACTCCGACTTCAAGCGCCCCGTGCACGAAATCGTCTTCGGCCTGCCATCCGACATGGGCAAGGGCGCGGCGATCTGGGAGCCACTCGGCTGGCGGAGCGGGCTGTTCGACCGGCAGGGCAATGTTACGAGCGGGATGCGGGTCTACGATTCGCTGAATACGGAGTTTGTCGCGAAGCCGACTGGTGGTGGGACGACAAGACGGCCGTAGAGGCGGGGGGCGACATCCGCGACGGTTGGTCCGACGGGGGGGCCG
>JAHFCT010000107.1 GCA_023249375.1 Gemmatimonadota bacterium
CCGCACGCGCTCCGACGACGAGGTCGCCGCACAGGTCGAGGGCGTGCTCGATGCGTATCACCCACGCTGGGTGCTTGTCGTCCAGCGCGAGTCGCTCCGTGCCGCGCGGTTGATCGCGACGCGCGGCCGGCTGAAGCTCACGGGCGCCGACCCGTCGGGCGTACTAGTGTATGATGTAGTGCGGTAGCGTTACCATCGTGGGTCGGTCGCTGCTGGCCTGCCGTCATCCGTCTTCCGCCTGCCGCTTGATCTCATGTCTGCCACGCCGAACCAAGTCCCCGCCATCCCGCGCATGCGCGGCCGCACGCCGATCGCGCCCGATGATCTCGTGCTCTCCGTGCTTGTGCCCGTCTACAACGAGCGGTCGTCCATTGAGCTGATCCTTGACCAGGTGCACGCCGTCGCCGTGCGCAAGCAGGTCATCTGCGTGGACGACCGCTCGACGGACGGCACCTGGGACAAGCTCGAGCGACTCAAGACGGCGGGGCGCATTGATGTCTTGCTCCGCCACGACGTGAACCGCGGCAAGGGCGCGGCGATCCGCACCGCGCTTGCCGCGAGCACCGGCAACGTCGTCATCGTGCAGGATGCCGATCTCGAGTATGACCCGGCCGACTGGCCGACCCTGCTCGAGCCCATCGTCGACGGCCGCGCCGATGCGGTGTTCGGGTCGCGCTTCCTCAGCGGCGCGCACCGTGTGCTCTACTACTGGCACTCCGTGGGCAACGGAGTGCTGACGATGCTGAGCAACATGGCCACAAACCTGAACCTCACCGACATGGAGACCTGCTACAAGGCGATCCGCGGTGACATCGCGCGCTCGCTGCGCCTCACCAGCGACCGCTTCGGGTTCGAGCCCGAGGTGACCGCGCGGCTCGCGCGGGCCAACGTGCGCATTTTCGAGGTGCCGATCAGTTACGCAGGTCGCACCTACGCCGAAGGCAAGAAGATCGGCTGGCGCGACGGTGTCGCGGCCTTCTGGCACATCGTGCGCTTCAACTTCTTCGCGTGACCGCACCGGCCGTCGGCGCGACGCCAGCCGAACCCACCGCCCGGCGCGCCGTGCCGCACAGCACGCCGCTGCCGGACCCGCGGTGGGGAGTGCTCGCGCTGGCCATCGCGATCCTCGCGCTTGCGGCGTCGGCGACGAGCCTGCGCAACGGCTTCACGTACGACGACCGGTGGATCATCGCGGAGAACGGCCGCGTCCACGAGCTGCGCGCGCTGTGGCGCTACTTCGAGGAGTCGTACTGGCCGATGAAGAACGGGGCGGGGCTCTATCGCCCGCTCGTGATCTTCGCGTACTCGGTGCAGTGGGTCTTCGGCGGGGGCTCGCCGCTCGCCTTCCATATCGTCAACGTGCTGCTCACAGCCGCCAGCGCGGTCGCCTTCTTCTGGGTGGCGGGCTTCCTCGTACCGCAGCGCGTCGCCTGGCTCGCGGCCGCGCTTTTCGCCGCGCATCCGGTGCACGTCGAGGCGGTGGCCAATGTCGTCGGCCAGGCCGAGTTGTGGGCGGCGCTCGTGCTGCTCTCGGCCGTCGGCCTCTATCTGCGCGACCGGCGCCAGGGGCGGCTCCGCCGCGAAACGGGCCTTGCGATCGTGGCGCTGTTCCTCGCCGGCGTCTTCACGAAGGAGCATGTGATCGTACTGCCGGCGCTGCTGGTCGTCGCCGAGCTGCTGCTCTATCGCGACGCGCCCGTCTGGGAACGCCTGCGCCGCCTGCGGCTGCTCTTGTGGCCGCAGGTGGTCATCATCGCTGTCTTCCTTGCCATCCGGGTGCAGGTGATCGGCGGTGTCGGCGGCGACGTCGAGCATCCCTCGCTGCTGCACAAAGGCATGATCGAGCGTGCGTTCATCATGCTCAACGTGATTCCCGAATACGGGCGCTTGCTGCTGGCGCCGGCGCAGCTCTATGCCGATTACTCGCCACGGCAGCTCGATGTGTACTCGTCGCTGCATCCGTCGCACGCCGCCGGACTCCTCCTGCTCGGCTGCGGCTTGGCGCTCTTCGCCCTGACCGTGCGGCGTGCTCCGGCCGTGTCCTTCGGGCTCGCGTGGTCGGCGGTGCTGCTCGCCCCGGTGAGCAACGTGCTGCTGGCGACTGGCATCCTGCTGGCGGAGCGCACGCTGTACTTGCCAAGTGCGGGGGCTATGCTGGTCGTGGCGTGCGGGCTCGACGCGCTGCACGTGCGGCTGCGCGCCGACCGCTCGGCACTGCAGCGTCTTGTTCCAGTCGCGAGCGCCGTCGCGATCGCGCTCTTCGTCGTGCGGAGTTCCACCCGCAACGCCTTCTGGCACGACAGTGAGTCGGCGTTCGCGACAATGGTCGAGGAGTCGCCGCTCAACTTCAAGGCGCACTACGCGTGGGGCGGGCAGCTCTTCGAGCGCCGCCGCGGACGGGACGCGGAGTATGAGTGGCACCTCGCCATCGCGCTGATGCCCGGCTACCACGGTGTCTACATGGATCTCGCGCACAAGTACCGCGAGGCGCACATCTGCTCGGCGGCTCTTCCGTTGTACAGGAAAGCACTCGCCGTGGAGCCCGACCTTCCCTTGGCGCACGTCTCGATTGCCGCCTGCCAGCTGGAACTAGCGCAATGGCACGCCGCGCGGACGACGTCACGCGTGGCGATCGCTGATGGGATGTACAAGCGGGCCTTTCGGTACATCATTGACCGCGCCGACAGCGCACTCGTGGCCAACGACAGCGTTGATCCGACGATTGGCGCGAAGTGGCTGGCGAAGGGCCAGGGGAACGCTCGGTCATCAGCGGCGAAGAGCCCGCCGGCCAGTACACGCTAGAACCGCTACGCTTGTGCAGGAACGCGACATCTGAAGAGGTTGCCACACGTCGCGTTCTGCGCGGCGAATTGGCAATCCGCACGGGCACACCGCCGCGTGATGTGATAGTTCAGTACCGTAAAGTGATATACAACATAGACTTGAAATGCCTGCCACATTGTGGCAAGGCAATTGCAATCGTTACGATGCGTTCGATTGATGGACCGTTCTGCTGCGCCACCTTTGGCGAGTCTCTTTCACCTCTTCGCGCTGGAGACCAGAGAATGCTTTCGAGCAAGAAAGGCTTTACCCTCATCGAGCTGCTGATCGTCGTCGTCATCATCGGCATTCTCGCCGCGATCGCGATTCCGAAGTTCGCCAACACGAAGGAAAAGGCCTATGTGGCCTCGATGAAGTCGGATCTGCGCAATCTCG
>JAHFCT010000079.1 GCA_023249375.1 Gemmatimonadota bacterium
TCGGCGCCGTGTAGAACACCGACACACCGTACTTCTCGCAGATCTCCCAGAACCGGTTGCGTTCGGGCCAGTCGGGGGCGCCTTCATACATCACGCAGGTGGCGCCGTTGGCGAGCGGTCCGTACACGAGATACGAATGCCCCGTCACCCAGCCCACGTCGGCCGTGCACCAGAACACGTCGTCTTCCTTGAGGTCGAAGACGTACTTGGTCGTCGCGGCGACGCCGGTCAGGTAACCGCCCGTCGTGTGCACGATGCCCTTCGGTTTGCCGGTGGTGCCCGATGTGTACAGGATGAACAGCACGTCCTCGGCGTCCATCGCCTCCGGTGGGCAATCGGCCTTGGCGGATTGCATCAGCCGGTGCCACCAGTGGTCGCGCCCTTCCTTCATTGATGCAAACGACTCGTCGCCCATGCCGCCGGGGCGGCGCTGCACCACGATGACGTGCTTCACCGTGGGCGCATCCTCCAGCGCCTTGTCAGTGTTGCGCTTCAGCGCCGACACCTGTCCACGGCGATAGCCGCCGTCGGCGGTGATGAGCACCTTCGCCTGCGCGTCATTCATGCGGTCGCGCAGCGACTCCGGCGAGAAGCCGCCAAAGACCACGCTGTGAATGGCACCGATGCGTGCGCAGGCCAGCATGGCAATGGCTGCCTCGGGCACCATCGGAAGATAGATCCCCACGCGGTCGCCGCGTTCGACGCCGAGCGACTTGAGCACGTTCGAGAACTTCTGGACTTCGCGGTACAGGTCCCAGTACGTGAGCACGCGCGCGTCGCCCGGCTCGCCTTCCCAGATGATCGCCGCCTTGTTGCGATGCGCCCCGCGCACGTGACGGTCGATGCAGTTCACCGAGACGTTCAGTCGGCCGCCGTGGAACCACTTGGCGTGGGGTGGCGTCCACTCGAGCGTGTCAGTGAAGGGAACCATCCACTCGAGTTCGCGCGCATGCCGCGCCCAGAACTCCTCGTAGTCTCGTTCCGCTTCCGCGTGCAGCGAGCCGTCATTCACGATCGCCTGATGGCGGAAGTGATCGGAGGGCGGGAACGAGCGGTTCTCGGTGAGGAGGGTATCTAGATCTGACATGAACTCGATTGAGGAAAGGGATTTCGGATCACGGTCAAGGATCCCGACATTACGGATGTCGCTTTGGATTGGGACAGACGATAGCGGGATGGGTTGCTGGCGGCAACGGACCCGCGGGTGGTCGCGCGCATCGCGGCAAGTCGCGGTGCGATGCGCGTCGGTGAACGCGTGCGCTCACAACACCGTTGCGTATCGCTATGTGACACCGAAGTTGTGCGCTGTGACTATAACCGAAACGAACGGTGACCAGAGTCTTGCGGTTTGTCGCGCACGAAACTGTGGATCGGGTCGCCGTCACTATGTGACGGTCGCGTAACTGATTTTGTACCAATCAGTTATGATGACGTTGGATTTGGCACGCTTCTCGCAATGTACTGGGGCAACAACTGAACGCTGCGACACCCGACAAGAGCACACCCGTCGCGAGGCGGGGCCGCAAAGCAAGGAATCTCAAGATACCGAGATCGTCCGGCTGCCGAAGGTGGAGAGAGGTCCGAATGGACCGCACACGGCAAACGGAGGAACATGCGGACGGCAACAGTCGGATGCAGCGAGGAGGCCCCTATGTTCGCGCTGAGTCAACCAGATCGTGTCGTCCTGCAGGCGCCGGAGCGTCTCGTGTCGGAGCATCGGCTCGACTTCCGCCGCGATGCCCTCGAGCGGCTCTCGAAGGCGGCGGCCGACGGAGCGCGCCGGATCACCATCGACCTGCGCGAGACGCGCGAGGTGGATGCGAGCGGACTCGGCGTGCTGGTGCTCGTGCAGAAGCGTGCACGTGAGAGCTTCCTGGCGACCTGCCTGACGCATACGCCGCCCTCCGTGCGGCACCTGCTACATCTGACGCAGCTCGAAGCACTGTTCGAGTTCGAAGACTAGGCGGCGCCCATGGCGTGCCGATGACGCCTTGAACGGAGATCCCGTCAGCGCGCGGCGTCCCGTCGGCGTTACACTACCGGATCCGGCCTTCTGGCCGGGTCCGGTTTTGGCATCTAACCAACCTGTCATGTCAAACTCCATCGTCAGCCGTTCGCGTGCCCTGCTGCTGGGCACCGTTCTCCTTGCCGCGTGCGGACTGCAGCAACCCGCGGCCTCGCCTCCCCCGATGTACGCCAAGCGCGCCGAATCGACGCGCGGCATGGTCACGGCGTCGCACGCCGACGCGGCCGCGGCGGGCGCCTCCGTCCTGCAACAGGGTGGCAATGCGATCGACGCCGCCGTCGCCACCGCCTTTGCGCTGGCGGTGGTGGACGTGTCGCAGACGGGTCTTGGCGCCGGCGGCGGGATGCTCGTGTGGCGCCATGGCGAGAAGCACGCCGATGCGCTCGAGTTCTACTCACGGACGGGAGCAGATCCCGACTGGGCGCGCATCGATACGGCATCGGTGCGCTCTCCAATCAACGGACGGGCCGCCGGCATTCCCGGTGCGGTCGCCGGCCTGCTCGAGGCGCACGGCAAGTGGGGCAAGCTGACGCGTGCGCAGGTGATGGCGCCGGCCATCGCGCTGGCCCGCGACGGCTTCATCGTCTCGCCGCTCCTCGCGCGCACCTCGGAAGCGTCGCGTGCCAAGCTCACCGCGGACAGCGCCGCCGCGGCGCTCTTCCTCCCCGGTGGCATCGCGCTCCGCCCCGGCGAGCGGCTGGTGCAACCGTTGCTGGCGAAAACCCTCGAGGCGATTGCGCGCGACGGACGCGCCGCATTCTACGAAGGGCCAATCGCGGAGCGGACCGTGGCGAGGATGCGGTCGTTCGGCAGTCCGGCCACGGTTGCCGACTTCAAGGGATATCCGGTCGCGGTTGAGCGTCCGTTGTGCACCACCTGGATGGGATACACGCTGCTGTCCGCGCCGCCGCCGCTTGGCGGCGCCACGCCGCTCGCCGCGCTGAACTTGCTGGCCGCGGGCAACTCGGTGCCGCTTGGCTCGCCGACCACGCAGGGCGCGGCCGCGGTGCAGGTGGTCAACGCCATTCGTGTAGCCGAGGGCGACGTCGGCCGCTTCCGCGGCGATCCGGCGTATTATGCGGTGCCATCGCGCGGCCTTATCAGTCCCGCGTTTGCTGCCAAGCGTGTGAACGCGATGACCGCGCTCGATGGCGGCGGTGCGCCGGCACCGGGTGATCCGTGGGCCGATGATGCGGTGGCGCCGAGCGGCGCGTGTGCCGCACTGGACGGATGGGGGGCGAGTGCGTTTGGCCCCGAGAAAGTGGCGGCGCCGCGCGCGCCGCGTCCCGGCGGCGACGATGAGTCCGCGTGGGCGGGCTCGAACACCACGCATTTCAGCGTGGTGGACAGCGACCGCAACGCCGTCTCGATGACGTTTACGGTGGGTGTGCTGTTTGGATCGGGCGTGTACGTGAACGGGTTCTTCCTCAACTCGGGCGCGGCCAACCTCGATGCATCCACGCGCGGCCCCAACCGGTACGCCAGCTCGACGATCAATCCGACGATCATCCTGAAGGGGAACGACGTGCGCATGGTGGTGGGCGCCGCCGGGTCGCAGTACATCCCGACGGCGACCACGCAGGTGGCCTGGCGTCACCTCGCGCTCGGCGAAGATCCGTGGCTCGCCATCGCGTCGCCGCGTTTGCAGCCGGCGCAGGGCCGGCAGGTCGAAGTCGAGGCGGGATTTGCCCCCGAGGTGTACGCCGCCTTGCGCGCCAAGGGCTATTACCCGCTCTCGCGCGTCGGCGACATCATGTTTGGCGGCGTGCACGCGATCGCCGTGATGAAGGGCACGTTGATCGGCGTCGCCGACCCGCGGCGCGACGGCGCGGCCATCGGCTGGTGACGGCGCAATTGAGAACAGGGATCACGGATTTCGATCGCGGAGATCGAATTCGGAATCCGAATTCGATATCTATAGTCTGATCCGTGATCCCTGTCCTCAATCTGAGTATCCATGCTCCACCCTTGGCACGACCTTCCCGTTGGCGCGCATCCGCCCGATACCGTCACCGCGGTCATCGAGATTCCGCGCGGCAGCCGCAACAAGTACGAACTCGACAAGGAGTCGGGGCTCTTCAAGCTCGACCGGGTGCTGTACAGCGCGGTGCACTATCCGGGCGATTACGGCCTGATTCCGCGCACGCTGCACGAGGACGGTGACCCGCTCGACGTCTTGGTGCGCATCAACGAGCCGACGTTCGTGGGCTGTCTCATCGACGTGCGCCCCATCGGCGTGCTTCGGATGCGCGATCGCGGCGAGCCCGATGACAAGATCCTCGCGGTGCCGGTGAACTCACCGCACCACGAGGAACACTTCGACATCGCCGACATGCCGCAGCACTATCTGCTGGAGATCGAACACTTCTTCCACATCTACAAGGATCTCGAGGGGAAGCGCTGCGAGATCGTGGGCTGGGGAAAGAGCGAAGAGGCGATGCAGGTGATCGTGGAATCGATGGCACGCTACGCGGCCAAATAGAGGACAGCGATCACGAATCCCGATTGCGCATATCGATATCGGAATCCGCGATCGATATCCGCAATCGCCATCCGTGATCCGTGCCGTGAATCCGGCGCCGACGGCGCCGTTAGGCGCCGAGTAGGCGCCGCTTCCACGCCTTCAGCGCGCCCTCGTTGGGCAGTCGGGTCTCCACCCTGACGCTGCCCATGATCGCCGAGCCGCGTATGCGCACGCCGGGGGCGGCGAGCGTGCGGGCGGTGCCGGCGGTGCGGTCGATGAACTCGCCCATAAAGGCAAAGCCATCGACGTCGGCGTGCACGCCCGGTGGGAGGATGACGCGCACTTCGCCCATCACGCACGAGGCGTCGATGTCCACGCCTTCCGCGGGAAGCTGCGCCTCGCGGAGGTCGAGCCGGACGGCGCCCATGAAGGCCGATGCTTTCACGCGTGCGGGGACGGTCCACATCCCCTGCCGGCGCACGTCTGCCATGACGGCGAGAAATCGCTTCTCTGCCGGAACCGCGCCGCTCACGGTCGGCGCCACGGAGAACATCGGCACGGGCGTTGACGTGGCGCCAGCGACGGTCGGCACGAGCGCGGGCAGCCCGCGCATCGTCGCACGCAGTTCGTCGGCGGTGGCCGCGCGATAGACCTCCTCAAAACGCAGTTCGAGTTCCTGCGTCGTCAGATGGTCCTGCGCGAAGTGTGTGCAGAGCGACTGGACGGTGCGCTCGCGTTCGATTTCGAGGGACATGGGAGACTAAGAAATAGGACACGCATCACGGATGACGAATCAAGATATCGATTGCGGGCGTGGATCGGCGATGGGATCGCGCGCCATTACATCGCAGTCGGGATCCGAAGTCGCAATCCTGATTCGTGATCCGTGATCGCTGTCCTCAATCCATGGCGCCATTGGATCACGTCTGTGATCCAATGGCGCCATGATCCACCGGTTCCATCTCGTCCGTCAGCAGCAGCTTCTCGTAGATGAGCGCCGCGATGACGGCACCGGTGATCGGCGCCAGCCAGTAGATGCCCTGCGCTTCGTAGATGCCGCTGACGAAGGCGGGGCCGAAGGACCGCGCCGGATTCACCGACGCGCCGGTGAGGTTGCCGAAGGCAAGAATATCGCACGCCAGCGCGAAGCCGATGCCGAAGCCGCCGATGCGCGGCGCGCGATGATCCACCGCGGTGCCGAACACGGCCCAGACGAGGAACATCGTCCCGATCATTTCGAGCGTGAATGCCTGCCCCGACGTCACGTCGAGCGACACCGACTGCCCGCCGCCGCGCGTGGCGGCGAAGATCGCCGCGGGGAAAGCAAACTTGAGCGCGAACGCCGCCGCGGTGGCGCCGGCGACCTGCGCCGCGACATACAGCCCGGCCATCACGGGCTCGATGCGTCGCACGACGAGCATCCCAATGGTCACGGCGGGGTTGAAATGCGCCCCGATGTGCATGAACGCCGACACGAAGATCGACAGCACGAGGCCGTGCGCCAGCGCCACGGCCACGAGGCTGCCGCCGGTCTGCGACGCCTGCATGATGGCGGCGCTGCCCACGAAGGTCAGCGCGAACGTGCCGATGAACTCGGAGAGGAAATGGCGAATGGAGTCGCGCATCGGAGAGACCGGTGGAGGGTCGTCGCGCACCAGCGAGCATCGCTGCGAAGGTAGAACGCGGCACTGCGTCGAGCCACCCCTGCGTCCCGGCGCCGCGCCGGAACCGCGCGAGGTCGCGCACCGCCGCCGGCGCGACGGCGCACGCTACTCGCCCGCGAGCCGCGTATAATTCCGTTCGACGTAAATGAGCGGCTTGCCGTCCTGCACCTCGGCGCGCATCACCTCGCCCACGAGGATCACGTGGTCCCCGCCCGGATATTCGGCCACGCGACGGCAGATGAGGTACGCGACGGCACCGTCGATCAGTGCCGGACCTTCGACTGATGGCGAGTGCGCGACGCCTTCGAAGCGCGGCACGTCGTGCTCGGCGAATCGCGCCGAGATGTCCGATTGCCCGGCGGCAAGCACGCTGACGCCGAAGAGTTCCGACGCGCGCAGGTGCGGCAGCACCGTGGCGGTGTTGTCCACGCAGGCGAGGACCAGTGGCGGGTCGAGCGACAGTGAGGCGAACGCGCTCACCGTCATCCCATAGTGGCCGCCGTCCGCGCCCCGCGACGTGACGATCGTGACGCCAGAGGCAAAGCGCGCCATCGCGGCGCGAAACGAGGCTGCGTCGACGCGGCTCACGGCTGCCAGACGTTGACGGCCGTGAGGCCGCCCGCCAAAGAGGCGATCAAGTTCACCATGTCGTTGTCCATCCAGCGAAATCCGCTCCGGTGATAACTGCGATACCCGCACGTGTGCACGCGGCGCTCGGTCCATTGCGCGCATTCATCGCACCAGCGCCGCGACTGCACCGACGCGCCGAGGAGCGAGTCAACCATGGTGCCGGCGAGGCCGCCGATGAAGACGGCTTCGAGCCGCGGTACGTCGAACGGTACCGTGAACGACGCGACGGCGCACAACGCCATCACGAACGCACCGATGACGGCAGCGCCCGAACCGAAGGCGCTCATGCCGCCGGACGTTCCGGGGATGACCGGCTTCCACGAGAGGATCGAGCGCGGCGCCGACTTGAGTGCCATGCCCACTTCGGTGGCCCACGTGTCGGCCATCGCGGTGGCGAGCGCGCCGAAGGCGAACAGTCCGGCCTGCCACCATCCGAAGAATCCCCAACCAAGTCCGGCGACGGCAAAGAGACCGCCGTTGGCGAGCACTTGCCAGGCGTTGCGCGCGCGGCTCTCGGGGAGCACGGCGCGCGACCGGTGCCGCTTGTCACCCGCGCGCCAAGTGCTCAGCAGCACGGAGCTGTAGAAGAAGACGCCCAATGAGAGGCCAAAGCCGATGCCGCCGATGCAGCTCGCCGCGCCAACGCCGAACGCTGCATACTCGCCACCCATCGTCAACTGGCCGCGCCGCGCGGCTCGCCCGGCGGCGAGCCCGGCAAGAGTGCCGCCAACGAGCATGCGAGGGATGATGTCGATGAACACGGAGCGGCGCGGGAATGCGGGAGAGTGTTGCTCGGATATTCTGCGACCGGAAAGCGCGGCGCAAGACGTGCAGTGCGCCCACTGCATCGACTGTTCGGCCGCGTGTTCGCGGGTTAGCTTGCGGCACCAATGCCCGGACCCGTCGATCCCCTGATTCCACTCAGCCTCCTCGAGGCCGTCCGCTCGGTCGACCTGCCCGATAACGACCCCGAGGCCGAGTTCGTGCACGAACTGCGCAACAAACGGCTCGGTCTGTCCGACACCGTCTTCGCGCAGATCAAGCGGTTCGCCGAAGCGGTGCGTCGCAAGCAGCGCACAGATTTTAATGAAGCGGTGGGGATTGCCCGCCTCATTGGCCGTCGTCCCGACGCCGAAGCGGTCTTTCGCGAGGCGGGTCGCAACTTCGCGCGGCAAGTGTACGCCACCATCTCGCCCGTGACGCGCAGGATGATGCGATCGCTTCCCGCGCTCGTCACACGCCCCCTGGCGCTGCGTCACGTGCGGCGCGTCGCCAAACGCTACTTGCACGGATCGGCACGCCGCATGGGCGGGACCATCATGCTCGACGTGTCGGAGTCGGTCACCCGCGATGCCGCGCCCAAGCTGGGCGGATGCGCTTTCTATGAATCGGCGCTCCGCGAGCTCATTCAATTAATGGTCGGCGGAGTGGGCGCCGTCGATCATGTCCGCTGCGCCTCGCGCAGCGAAGGCAGCTGTGAGTGGCGCGCCGAGTGGCGCCCCGACCGCAGCAGGGGCTGATCCCATGCTTAACGAGAAATCCATCGCTTCCCTCCAGTCCGCGCTGCGCGACGCCGGTGTCGACGGCTGGCTGCTGTACGACTTCCGCGGCATCAACGCCATCGCCAGCGGACTGGTGGGCATCAAGGGTTTCGTCTCGCGCCGATGGTTCGTCTGGGTGCCGGCGAGCGGAACACCGGTCGCCATCACGCATGTCATCGAGCAGAACCCGTGGCACGCCTGGCCGGCCGCGTGGGAGAACCGGCAGTACATCGCGTGGCAGACGCTCGAGGCGGAAGTCGCGCGCCTCGTCAAGGGCCGCCGCATCGTGATGGAGTACTCGCCCGGCGACGCGGTGCCGTACGTCGACTACGTGCCGGGTGGCGTGCTCGAGATGATCCGCGCCGCGGGCGCCACCGTGGAATCGTCGGGCAACCTGGTCACGCGCTTTCTCGCGGTCTGGAATGACGAGGAACGGCGCACGCACGCCATCGCGGCGGAGCAGTGCAAGGACATCGCGTACGCGGCATTCAAGCGCGCCGGGGAGGCCGCGCGAGCGCGGAAGCCCATCACCGAGTACGCGTTGACCGAGTGGATTCGCGGCGAGTTCACGCGCCTCGGCCTGTGGACCGACCACGGTCCGAACGTGTCGGCTACCGAGAACGCCGCGCTGCCGCACTACGATCCGTCGCCCGACGCACCGCGTGACCTGAAGATCGGCGACATCGTGCTCATCGATCTCTGGGCCAAGGCGCCCGACGGCATGTGGGCCGACCAGACGTACATGGCGAGCATTGGCACACCGAGTGCCCGCGCGGTGGAAGTGTGGAACGCGGTGCGCGATGCGCGCGACGCGGCCATCGCCCTGCTGCGCGACAAGCTCGCCACTGGTGCCCCCGTCCGCGGCGGCGAAGCCGACGATGCGTCGCGCAACGTCATCAAGGCGCGCGGCTTCGGCGACTACTTTACGCACCGCACGGGGCACAGCATCGACGCCGGCGGGCTGCACGGCTCGGGCGCGCACATCGACAACCTCGAGACGCGCGAAGAGCGTGTGCTCCTCCCGGGGAGCGGCTTTTCGATTGAACCGGGCATCTACATTCCCGGCGAGATCGGCATGCGCACGGAAGTGAACGCGTACGTGGCGATGGACGGCCGGACGCTCGTGGTCACGCCGAAGGAGATGCAGCAGGAGATCATGGTCGTGTAATGAGCAGTCTCCGCCGCGAACTGGGTCTGTTCTCCGCCGCACTCATCGTCGTCGGCGGCATCATCGGGTCGGGGATCTTTTCACCCCGGCCGCCACCGCGGCCGCGCTGCCGTCCGCGGGATGG
>JAHFCT010000108.1 GCA_023249375.1 Gemmatimonadota bacterium
TGGCGTCCGGCGACGCGTCGTAGTGACGGCGAATGCCACGCCGCCCAACGAGCCGCTCAAAATGCTCTTCGCCGCTCGGATTCGCGGCGGTGGGATACCGCGTCCACTGGAAGCGCAGGCGATGCGTGCTCACGACGGCCGCAAGCAGCAGCAACCCGAGCGCCACGGGACGCAGCGCGTCGCGCGACGTGACGGTGATGTGTATGCCGCGGCACGCTTCACCCGCGTACGGCCCGGCGCCCGGTGTGAACGTCACCGTCGAGAACTCCACGCCCTTGGGCACTCGGCGCGCGAGGTCGTTGAGCACGGCGTCGGCGTCGAGCCACGGCGCGCCAATCTGCTGGAACGGCGCATGCGTGCCACGACCGACGCTCAAATTCGTCGCCTCGAACAGGCAGGTGCCCGGATACAACTCCGCGCTCTCGAACGATGGCATCGCGGGCGACGTTGGCACCCACGGCAATCCGGTATCCGGCCAGCGCATGGCGCGCGTCCAACCGACGCATTGAATCACGTCGAGTCGCGCACTCGTGTATGACTCGCGCTGCCATAGCTGGGCGAGTTCGCCGAAGGTCACGGCCGGCGTGATCGGAATTGCGTCGTCGCCGATGAACGAGCGGCACGCGAGATCAAGCACCGGCCCTTCAGCGCGGTTCAGGTTGCCGCCAAGCGGATTCGGGCGATCGAGGACGAGGAATGGCGTGCCGACGTCGGCGCAGACCGCCATCATATGGAAGAGCGTCCATGTGTACGTGTAGAACCGTGCGCCCACGCTCGGGATGTCGAACAGCACCGCGTCGAGATCGCCGACCAGCTCGTTCTCGGCGCGCATGCGATCGCCGTAGAGCGAAATCACAGGCAACCCGGTGAGCGAATCGGTGCCGTCGGCCACGGCGGCGCCATCGGCGGCGTCGGCCGAAATGCCGTGCTCGGGACCAAACAGGCGAACGAGCGGAATGCCGGCATCGCGCAGCGCCACGCGCGAATGACGCGCCACATCAGTCGCCATACGCGCGGCGTCGTTGGTGATGAGACCGACTCGGCGGGCGCCACCGAGGAGGGAAGGATCGGCAGCAAGCTGGTCTACGCCAAATCGAATGGCAGGCATGGCTACGGAGCGTCCGGCGGAATGGGTACGACCGTGGTTTCCTTGGTCGTGCGAAGCACGATGGTGGTGCGCGCGCGCACTACGCCGGGGGTGCCCTTGATTTCCTCACTCACAACCCGGTCCAGGTCAAGCGGGGAACGACACCTCACCTTGAGAAGGAAATCCTCATCCCCCGTGACGGCGTGGCATTCCTGCACTTCTGGAATAGCAGCGATCCGCTTGAGGAAGGCGTCGCGCAGGGCGGGGCGTTCTAGGGAGACCCCAACGAAGGCCGTGACGACAATTCCCACGGCCTCTGGGTGTACCAACGCGGCAAACCCTTTAATGACACCGAGTTGCTGCAGTTTGCGGATCCGTTCAGCGACGGCCGGACCCGTGAGGCCGAGCGTCTCTCCGAGCTTCGCCCACGTTTCGCGGCCAGCATGCTGGAGGCGGATGATTAGGCGACGATCCAATGTGTCCATACGAGAATACTAACGAAAGCTAAGCAATAGTCGCCAGATACTAACGAAATGAAAAAATGGGCTGGTTCGGATTCGCGAACCCAGCCCATTCATCCATTTCGGTCGGCTACGCCAGCTGCGCGTCTACCACCTTGCCGTCAAACAGCGCTACCTCGCGGTCGGCGTAATGCGCATATCGGGAGTCGTGGGTCACCATGCAGATGGTTGCGCCGTGGCCGTGCAGTTCGGACATCAACTCCATCACGGCCTGGCCGTTCTTGGAATCGAGGTTGCCCGTTGGCTCGTCGGCGAGGAGAATCGCCGGGTCACCGGCCACGGCGCGCGCCACCGCGACGCGCTGCTGCTGGCCGCCGCTCAACTGGGCGGGGAAGTGTTTCGACCGGTGCGACATCCCGACACGCTCCAGCGCCTGCGCCACGCGATCGCGCCGTTCCGTCGCCGGCATGTCGCGATACGTGAGCGGCAACTCGACGTTCTCGGCCACCGTGAGATCGCCAATCAGGTTGAACGCCTGAAAGATGAAACCGATCTGACGGTTCCTCACCCGCGCGCGATCCGCCGGCGCCAAACGCGCCACCTGCTGGCCCGCGAGGATGTACTCGCCGCCACTCGGCGAATCGAGCAAGCCGAGTATGGAAAGCAGCGTCGTCTTGCCGCAGCCAGAAGGACCACTGATGGCCACGTACTCGCCTTTCTTGACGTCGAGATGCACGTCGGCCAGCGCATGCGTCTCCACCTCGTCGGTGTAGAAGACTTTCTTGATGCCGCTCAGCGTGATGAGCGCGCCGTTGCTGCCGTTCGTCGGACCGCTATATGCCATCGTTGCTCCCGTCTGTGGTATTCTGTGCTACGCTGTGCTCTTCTGTAGTACTCTCTATTTGATTCTCACCCTTGGCGCATTCTGATACTGCGACATGTCAGAGACGATGATCTGATCTCCCACCTCGAGTCCGCGCAGAATCTCAATCACGTTCACCGAGCTCCGTCCCAGCTCCACCGTCACGCGCACCGCCGCGCGCCCGCCATCAACCACCTTGAACAGCGACACCGAGCCCGATCCCGCGCTGAACGCCGGGCGTCCGGTGTACATCACGTTGTTCAGCTTCTCGATGACGATCGTGCCATCCACGCTCAGGTCGGGGACCGCGCCGTTCGGCAGCGCGCCGTCGAGCGCGACGTCCACCGTGACGGTGCCGCCCTGCGCCGACGGATCCTTGCGGCTCACGTGCCCCGCCACAATTCCGTTGCGTGTGTCAATGCTCGCCTTCTGTCCGATGACCACGTCCTTGGCCTGGCTCTCCGGAATGCGCAGCACGGCCTTGAGATTGCCGGGCTGCACGACCTTCGCGAGCGTCGTTCCCTCGGGCACCCATTGCCCGAGCTGCAGCGTGAGATCCTGCAGCACGCCGGCGTCGGGTGCGCGCACGCTCAATGAGCGCAGGCGCGCCTGTTGGTTGTCAGCGATGGCACGCAGCTGCACCACTTGTCCCTGCTGTACGGCGATCTGCGAATCAATCGCCTGTTCCATCAGTTTGAGTCGTTCCTGCTCTACGCGCAGGCGTGTCGTGTATTCGTCCGCCGCGGCCTTCTTGTTGGCGAGTTCGAACGGCGAAAGC
>JAHFCT010000080.1 GCA_023249375.1 Gemmatimonadota bacterium
CGGCGCGCATCGCCTGCCGTGGTACCACCGTGTGGACGCGCGCATCACGCGCGAGCTGACGGTTCGCCGCCGCACGCTGTCGATGTTCGTGGATGTCTTCAACGTCTTTGACGTCGACAATCCGTCGGCCATTCACTACAGCGCGTCCGCGGCCAACAATCGCGTGACCGTCAAGCGCACGTCCGAGATGCACCTTGGCTGGCTGCCGAGCGCTGGGCTGACCGTCGAGTTCTGACGGCACAGGAAGCGGATCTTCCGCCATTGCCCCAGACTCGGGCGTCCGCGTCGGCCGCGCCTTGACGCAGCAATATTTCTTGATACGTTTAATTCATGTCGCCTTCCACACGGACTCCCTTGCCGAACCGCACCCGCGCCGAGTCCCTGTTCCATGCGCTGTCGGACAACACGCGCCTGTCCATCCTCGAGATGCTGCGCGACGGTGAACGCTGCGTCTGCGAGCTGCAGGACGAACTGGGCGCCGCGCAGTCGCGGCTCTCGTTCCATCTGCGCGTCCTCAAGGAAGCCGGGCTCGTGACCGACCGACGCGAGGGACGCTGGTCGTACTATGCGATTGTTCCGCGTGCGCTCGCCGACGTGCACGATCTCGCGGTGGCGATGCAGCCACGTCGCGGCGTGCTCCCCCTGCTGCGGGCGGGCTCTTGCTGCGCCTGACGCGCCTGCGTTGTGCCTAAACTATCAACGTTTTTTGATCTTTTTCCTGATCTGCCTTTTCGAGAGGATACGATGACTTCAACCACACCCCCGGACGCCGCCAAGGTGCCGCTCACACTCGAGGATATTCGCGCCACCGTGCAGCAACGCTATGGCGCCGCGGCGCAGCGCGTGGCCGATGGCGCGACGCAAGGCTCGTGCGGCTGCGGCCCGGCCGATGCCTCAAGCGGGTGCTGCGGCGCCACCAGCGAGTCATGGGACCCGATCACCGCCGATCTCTACGACGCCGGCGAGACGGCCGGACTTCCCGCAGAAGCGCTGCTGGCATCGCTTGGCTGCGGCAATCCAACGGCGCTCGCGGAACTGGCCGAGGGCGAAGTGGTGCTCGATCTCGGATCGGGTGGCGGCATCGATGTCCTGCTCTCCGCCAGGCGCGTGGGACCAACCGGCAAGGCGTACGGACTCGACATGACCGACGAAATGCTCGCGCTCGCGCTCGAGAACAAGGCGAAGGCGGGTGTGACCAACGTTGAGTTCCTCAAGGGGCACATCGAGTCCATTCCGCTCCCCGCCAACACGGTGGACGTCATCATCTCGAACTGCGTGATCAACCTGTCGGGCGACAAGCGGGCGGTGCTGAAGGACGCATTCCGCGTGCTCAGGCCGGGCGGCCGTTTTGCGGTGAGTGACGTCGTGGTGCGAGAGGGGCTGCCCGAGGCGGTGAAGGAGAACATGGCGCTCTGGACCGGCTGTGTGGCGGGCGCGCTCGAGGAGATGCAGTTTCATTCATTACTCACGGACGTGGGCTTCACTGACGTGAGCATCGAGCCGACGCGCATCTACACGCGGGACGACGCAGTCGCCCTGCTGCAAGGCACCGGACTGGATCTCGCGCTCGCCGAACAGGTCGAGGGTAAGGTGATGAGCGCCTTCGTGCGGGCCATCAAGCCGGACGGGTTGAGCGCTGCGGAGCGGCGCGCCGCCGAGCCGAGGCGCGAACTCGCGACGCTTGGTCTCGCCAACAAGGCGAGCGGCGGCGAGTGTGGATGCGGACCGCAGGGGTGCTGTTGATTCAGGAGGGCTGCGAAATGACGACGGACATGCTGAACCCTCACGCGACAGCGGCGCAGATTCGGCCAGCGGTTGTCGCCGACTACAACGCCGTTGAGACGCTCTTGAGCGCGAGCGGGCTTCCGCTCGACGGCGTCCGCGAGGCGCTCCTTGGGCTCGTCGTGGCCGAGTCGAGCGGCACCATCGTTGGTGTCGCGGGTCTGGAGGTGTGCGGCGAACATGCGCTGCTGCGGTCGGTGGCGGTGGCGCCGGAATGGCGATCACGAGGGCTGGGGCGCGCGTTGGTGGCACGGGTCATCTCGGACGCCGAAGCGCGCGGCGTGGCCGCCCTCTATCTGCTGACGACCACGGCGGAGGAGTACTTCCCGCACTTCGGCTTTACGCAGGTGGCACGCGACGACGTGCCGGTCGATGTTCAGCGTTCCGGGGAATTTCGGGCAGTTTGCCCGACGACGGCGACAGTGATGCGACGCGAGGGCAAGCCAGCGACAGGCTGACGTCGACCGCGCGCACGGCCAGCGCACGGCCAGCGCACAGCGCGGCATCCAGACTCCACGACGAAGACCGCGTGCTCAAGGCACGCGGTCTTTGTCGTTTCGTGCCCAGGAGGCCTGGTCCCAGGAGGCCTGGTCTCACGTGACGCCATTTGAGATCAAGGACTCTCGGACATTTCGTCGGGAATGCGGCGGCCTGTGCGTAAGCCCATGCCAGAGCGGGAGCTGCACGCGAGCACCGACACAGCCCGGAATTGTCCGGAAAACGGACACGGCTAAGGCAGCGGCCCCGTTCGGTCGATGGTGCTCTCAGGACAGACGCACTCGACAGTGACGGCCCCCGCGTGTTCCGGATGTCCGCCTCCATCTCTGCAAGACTGCCATGAAAAAGCTCGCGCTTCGCGTGAAGATCCTGTCGTTGCCCGCCGTCGCCGGCGTCGGGTTCCTTGTGGTCCTCGTCGCGTCGGCGATCCTCGGGTCGCGGGCGCAGCAGGCTCAGGCGCTGGTGGAGAACGGCCACTCGCCCGCCATGCAGCACAGCCGCGACCTGGAACTCCGGCTTGAGGGGCTGCAGCGCGGCCTGCGCGACGCCGTTGGCACCGCCGACACGAACGCGGTGATCGCGACCGACTCGATCGCTCGGCAGTTCCACGCGGTCATTGCGGAGTATCGCAAGCTGCCGACGGCGAAGCCCGAGGCGCTCGACCGCATTGGTAGCACATTCGACGCCTATCAGGCCCACGCGCGGCAGACGAGCATCGGCATGGTGCGCGGCTCGCTCGGCGACCAGATGGCGCCGGCGCTCTCCAAGATGATGACGCTGTACGTGGCGCTTCGCGACACGCTCGTTGCCGGCACCACGTCGGAAAAAGCGGACATGGCGGCGGCGTTCGCCAGCGCGCGCGAGCTGCAGCGCATCAACACGTGGACCGTGGTCATTGTCACCGTGATCTTCTCCGTCCTGCTCGGCTTCGCGGCCATCGCCATCCTGCGCGACGTCGTGGGCGTGGTCGCTCAGATGTCGCAGGCCGCGGCCGCGATTGCCGAAGGGCGCGTGGATCAGCGTGTGGAGCACACGTCGCGCGACGAACTTGGCCAGCTGGCCGACGCGTTCCGCGGCATGATCGATTACATCGCGGGCATCGCGCAGGCAGCGGACCGCCTGGCCGCCGGCGACATGTCGTCCGAAGTGACGGAGCGGTCCGCCGAGGACGTGCTGTCGCGCAACATGAATCGCGCGACGGTCGCGTTGCGCGCGATCGTCGGCGAAGCGCGGGCGCTCATCGAGGCGGCGCAGCAGGGCGACCTGGGGCGGCGCGGCCATCCCGAGAACTTCAACGGCGCGTACGCCGAACTGATCGCCGGCATCAACGACATGCTCGACGCCCTCGGTCAGCCGATGGACGAAGCACGCGTCGCATTGGAACAGCTTGCGGCGAAGGACCTGCGTGCCCGCATGACCGGCAACTACCGCGGCGACCACGCGAAGGTGCGCACCGCGCTGAACAGCGCGCTGGAGAACGTCGATGGCACGCTGAGCGCCATTCAGGCGGCCATCGTGCAGGTCAGCAGCGCGTCCAACGAAATCGCGTCGGGGAGCCAGGAGCTTGCCTCTGGCGCCAGCCAGCAGGCGGCGGCGCTCGATCAGGTCACGATGCGCATCAAGCAGGTGGATGTGCGCACGCGTCGGAGCGCCTCGTACGCCGCGGAGGCCAAGCAGATCGTTGGCGCCGCTCGGCAGAGCACGCAGAACGGCGCCGAGAGCATGCAGCAGCTCGCCATCGCGGTTGAGGGCATCAAGTCGGCGGCCGACAAGACGGCGCGCATCGTGAAGACGATTGACGAGATCGCGTTCCAGACGAACCTGCTGGCGTTGAACGCGGCCGTCGAAGCGGCGCGCGCGGGCGACGCAGGCAAGGGCTTTGCCGTGGTCGCCGACGAAGTGCGCAGCCTGGCGATTCGTTCGGCGGAGGCCGCAAAGAACACGGCAGCGCTGATCGAGGAGTCGGTGCATGCAGCGGAGGCGGGCGTCACGCTCAACAAGGGCGTGCGCGCGCAGCTCACGGAGATCAATGCGGGTGTGGAGCGGGCCGCCGAGGTCATGGCGACGATCGCCGAGGATGCCACGGCGCAGGAGCACGACCTCACCGAGATCACCGCCGCCGTCGAGCAGATGGCGTCGCTGACACAGCGGACGGCGGCGAACGCGGAGGAGTCAGCCGCGGCGTCGACGGAACTGTCGGCGCAGGCCGGCGAGATGACGGCGCTCTCGTCGCAGTTCGTGCTGACGGCACCGGTCAGCGCTGCCCCAAAGGGGGTGCGCAATGTGCGTGCGGCAGCGCGACCCGCCGCCCCGCCCTCCGTGACCCGTCGGGCGACCGTGACGACGCGCGCTGCGTCGCCGGCCAGAACGGCATCTCCCGCCACCCTCATTCCCTTCGACGACGAGGACGGTTCGCTCGCCGACTTCTGATAGTACCTCGCAGTTGCTCAACGCCGACGAAGGCCGCGGCCACACGAGAAACGCCTTCTTCATCCGCACGAACGCAGTACCGAACTTCACCCTCTGAGGAACACCCCATGTTTACCCGTATTCACCGAGGTCTTCGCGTCGTCACCGCGATCGCGCTGGTTGCGATGTTCGCCGGCGCGGCTTCGGCGCAGGACGCAGACCGCATTCGCATCTTTGGCTCGCTCAACGCGGGCTACGGCAAGGTCGATAACATCCCCGTCCAAGGGCTGACGAAGGAAGGCACGACCGACTATCGCGTCATGGCGCTCCAGTTCCGCTTCACGGTGTCGGAAAAGGACCAGTTCGTGACGCAGCTCATCAGCCGCAAGGTCGGGAGCAGCGTGATCAACGAGGCCTTTCCGTCAATCTATCCGGTGTGGGCGTTCTATCAGCACCGCTTCGACAACGGCACGGTGGCCAAGATCGGCCGTACGCCGCTGCCGCGCGGCATCTTCAATGAAGTGCGCTACATCGGCACACTGCTCCCGTTCTACCGCGTCGGCGAGTCGGTGTACGCCGAGACGCTTGAGAACATGGACGGCATTTCGCTGAACCGGACCTGGAGCCGCGGCAAGTGGGCGCTGGATGCGACGGTCTTTACGGGCGGGTTTGATGTGAGTGCGCTGCTCCCCGGCGGCGACGGCAAGGTGAGCCTGATTCAGGGGCGTTGGGAAGGCGGACTCGGCACGCAGCTTTGGGTGACCACGCCGATCAAGGGTGTGCGCTTCGGTGAGTTCGTGACGCGCATGGAGGACAACACGCCGACGGCTGACCGGCCGACGGTGAACTTCATGCACTCGGTGGACGGCAACTGGTCGCGTTTCTTCGTCAAGGCTGAAGCGACGGAGTTCAAGATGGGCCTGAAGACCGCGCGCGACGGCAACTACTATCGTGGCTGGTACGCGCTAGCGGGCGTGATGCCGACGGAGAAAATCACGCTGGCTGTCGGTCGTGAGAATGTCGTACGCCGCCTGTACTTCCCCGCACCGATCGCCCCGACCTCGGCGGACCTCAAGGCGATGCAGGAATGGATCGGCGGCATCACGTATCACGCGTCGTCCAACGTGGCCTTCAAGTTTGACGCGCACGCCCGCCAGGGGTATCTCTGGGACGTGGCGGTGCCGATCGTGCAGCCGCCGACGAAGCCGCCGCTCAGCATGACCGTGCTGCCGCCCGCGAAGGGCAACTACGCCATCGCGTCCATCGCGATCACCTTCTGAGCCCCGGAACACTCTCATGCGCACATTCACCTATATCATCGCCTGCGCGGCCGTTTCATTGGCTGCGATCGCGGCGCCGCGCGCCGCGTCGGCCCAGGAGTTCAAGGTCGTCGTGAACAGCGGCAACAGCGTCGAGTCGATGACTGCTGACGAAGCAAGCAAGATCTTCCTGAAGACAAGCGTCAAGTTCTCGAATGGCACGGCGGCGGTGCCGGTCGACCAGAAGGGGCCGGCTCGTGCGGCGTTCACCAAGGCCGTGCACGGACGTGCCGTGTCGGCGGTGGACACGTACTGGCAGCAGCAGGTGTTCTCTGGCAAGGACATGCCGCCGGTCTCAAAGGCCACGGACGACGACGTGATCGCATTTGTAAAAGGCAATCCTGGTGGCGTCGGCTACGTCTCGGCTGGCGCGGCAACGGCCGGCGTGAAGGTCGTCGCCATCAAGTAACAGAAGGTTGTTCATCCCCGGCCGCCGCTCGCTGGCCGACACGTTCTGACCCGGCGCGGGCCGGCCGAACGATGCGAGTTCGCAATGCCCTCGGCGCCCCCGCGCCGGGGGCATCGTGCATGGTGGGGTGCCTGCGCTCGCTGACGAACGGCGTCGGGGGCGTTTCGCTTACGGGGATGACGCGGCGGTGATATTCTTGGTCAGTCGCCCTTTCGTTCTCCTTGCCCGTACGGACGTGCCAACTAACGATTCCGCCGCCTGGAATGGTTCGCGGGGCCGCCTGCTCGTCATCGACGACGACGCGGCCCTCGTGAGTATGGTGACCGCGCAGCTCGCCCATCACGGCTACGACGCGCAGGGATGCAGCGACGTGAACGACGTGTATGCCGTGTTCGACCGTGTGGCACCCGAGGGCGTGATCCTCGACCTCGTGATGCCGAGGATCAGCGGATTGGAGGTTCTCGCCGAGTTGCGGAGGCGCGATGCCTCGGCGACCGTGATCCTCTTCAGCGGCGATATTGACGTGCCCACGACCGTGCGGGCGCTGCGTGCTGGCGCGGAGGACGTGCAGACGAAGCCGCTGCACATCGATCATCTGGTGGCCGCGATCGACCGCGGCCTCGCCCGCACGCGGCTGATGCGGACGAACCGCGTTTCGACGGCGCTGGTGAGCGATCCCTATGGGCTGCTCGACGACTCACCGGCCATGCAGCGCGTACAGCGGATGGTCGACCAGCTGGCGCGGAGCACGCAGCCCGTGCTTGTGATCGGCGAGGCGGGCACGGGCAAACGCGCGGTGGCCGAAATGCTGCACCAGCTCTCGCCGCGCGCGACACGTCCGTTCGTGAGCGTCTCGTGCGCCGGGCACACGGCTGACGAACTCGAACGCGCGCTACTCAGCTCGCTGTCGAACGGCATCACGCACCACGGGGTGCTCGAAATGGCAGCGGGCGGCACGCTGTTGCTCGATGACGTCGGCGAACTCGCGGACAGCACGCAGCAGCTCTTGCTGGCCGTGCTCGGCGATCATGCCGATAGCCGCTGGCCCGTGCCCGTCGACGTGCGCGTCATCGCGGCGACGAGCCGCGACCTCGCCGAGGACGTGCGACGCGGCGCGCTCCGGGCCGCGCTGCATCAGCGGCTGGCGTTGCTCCCGCTCGTGGTTCCGCCGCTGCGCCATCGCGGGACCGAGGCGATTCGCACGCTCGCCGCGCGCTTTGTGCATGCGCACCGCTCGATGCACGGCGAAGGGCCCCTGCTGATCTCGGATGAAGCGGTGCGCGTGCTCTCCGGACTCGAGTGGCCCGGCAACGTGCGCCAGCTGCAAAGCGTGCTGGAGGAGGCATTCGCGCGCGCCCTCGACGCTGATGCCATCGAGCCGATGCACTTGCGTGAGGTGCTCGAACGGCGTGGACTGGGCGGCTCGGGGAGCATGGCGGCGCCGGACGACATGTCGCTGCAGGCGATGGAACGCCGTCATATGGCGCAGGTGCTGGCGGCGACCAGCGGCAATCGCTCCGAGGCGGCACGAGTGCTCGGCATCACTCGCTCGACGCTGTACAAGAAGATGAATGACTACGGGCTGGAACGCACCGGGCTGCAGTAGCGCAGCTATGAACAGCTTATTTCCGGGAACGCGGTGATGGTCATTCAGGAACAATCGCTCTACGCCAGCACGGCGCAGGTGTTCTTCCCGCTGCAGCTGGCGATGGTCGCCACGTTTTTTCTTGCCTTCGCCGGCCTCGCGCTGCGCCTCGAGCGGCCCGTCATGCGTGCGTTGGCGTTGCTGTGGGCCGCGCGGCTGTTGGGCGCTTCGTTGCAGGCGTTGCGCGCCTTCCCGCAGCTCCCGCTCGCAATCGAAGGAGTGGCGGACGTGCTGTTCGGCGCGATTATCCTGTGCCATGTCCCGTTGCTGTGGCTGATTGCCGAGCTCGTGGCCAATCCTGAGTCCACGCGCGCTGCCCGGTTTCGTCCGAGCACGCTGGTGCCAGCCGCCGCAGTCGGCGCGCTGATCGGGCTGATGGCGCACGTGACTGGCACGCTGGAGTCGCCAACAACGCACGTCGGAGATTCGGCATGGCGCAGCCTGATGCTGCCGCCGACGTTCTTGCTGGCCGCCTTTCCCATTTGGCGCCGGTGGCTCCGGATTCGTGACGCCCGCGCGCGCCTCACGCCCTTGGTAGTGGGCATCACGATCATCGTGTTCACGACGATCGCGGACGAGTCGCTGCGCGCGCTGGGGCTCGCGGCAGGCGCGAGTCGCGTGGTGCCGACGGCGTTCCTCGCCGCCAACATGGTCATGCTGCTCGTCTTCGGCGTGACCTGCCTGCTGACGGCGCTTGAAGCGGAGCGCGACGCCATCATGCGAAATGCGGAGGCCCTGCGCTTGGCGGGCGTGCGCGCCATGCAGTCACAGCGTCTGGCGAGCCTCGGTTTGCTGGCAGGCGGCGTGGCGCATGACTTCAACAACCTGCTGACGGTGATCCGTTCCGGGGCCGAGGTCGCACGGGTGAAGCTGCCGGCGCACAACGAGTCGGCGCGCGAGGAGCTTGAGGCGATTTCGGCAGCGACAGATCGCGGCGCCTCGCTAACCGCAGAGCTGCTCGCGTACGCGCGGCAGCAGCCCATCTCGCCGCGCGCGTTCGTGCCCTCGGCGTCGATCAAGGCGATGCAGCCGCTCATTCAGCGCATGGTCGGCCGCGGGGTGACGCTCGACACCAACCTCACCTCGACCGCGCGCGTCGAGATGGACCCCACGCAGTTTGAGCAGGCGATGATGAACTTGGCGGTCAACGCGCACGCGGCGATGCCAGATGGCGGCGTGCTGCGGATCGAAGCGGTCGATGACAGTCTGCGCGAACCGCGCGTTGTTGAGGATACCGAGCTGCGGCCCGGCGCGTATGTGCGCATTCGCGTGGGGGACACCGGCACCGGGATGACGGAAGACGTGCTGCGCCACCTGTTCGATCCGTTCTTCACGACGAAGGGCGAGCACGGCACCGGCCTTGGCCTCGCGACGGTGTTCAGCGCGGTGCGTCAAGCGCGCGGCGACATCACGGTGGAAAGCGCGCCGGGCAAGGGGACGC
>JAHFCT010000081.1 GCA_023249375.1 Gemmatimonadota bacterium
TCCGTATCGCGCAGGCAACGTCAGCGACACGGCGATTCTCGCCGCGAATCACCTGGCCAAGGCGCGCCCCGACCTTGCGCGCATTTGGGAGGGCCAGCTCTGGTTTGACCCGGGCGAGCCCGAGGTCCAGCAACGAACGCTCGACGTCGTCACCGACGTGATCACGCGGTACGACGTGGATGCCGTGCACCTTGACGACTACTTCTACCCGTATCCGCTGGGCAGCACGTCGGTGTTCTCCGACGACGTGTCGTACAACAAGTACATCGCCGCGGGCGGCGCGCCAATGGCGCGCGCCGACTGGCGGCGCAACAACGTGGACACGTTCATCCAGCGGCTTTACAGCGAAGTGCACCGGGTGAAGCCGGCGGTGAAAGTCGGGATCTCGCCCTTCGGCATTTGGCGGCCGGGCTATCCCGCCGGAATCACAGGACTCGACGCGTACAACGCGATCTACGCCGACTCGAAGAAGTGGCTGGAGAACGGGTGGGTGGACTACTTCGCGCCGCAGTTGTATTGGTCGCTCGCCAGCACCGGGCAGAATTTCACCTCACTGATCGACTGGTGGATCTCGGTGAACACGCAGAAGCGGCATGTGTGGCCGGGTCTGGCGGCGTATCGGGTGGCGGACGGTGGTTTCCCTTCGGCATCAGAGATCACGAACCAGATCGCCGTGGTTCGCTACCGCGCAGGGCCGAACGCCGGCGGAGGTAGTGGAACACTGCTATACAACACGACGGCTGTTCGCACGAATGCGCATGGGCTCGCTGATTCGCTCTCGTCGACGGGGTTTCCCGGCACCACGCTTGTCCCGGCATACATGTGGCTCGACAATGCACCGCCGGCAGTGCCGTCGCTCACGGTGACCGCGCAGACAAATGCGATGCGCGCGAGTTGGACGCCGAACGGCGCCGAGCCGGTGCGCTGGTGGCTGGTGCAGTGGCGCAATGCCACCAAGTGGAACGCCACCTTGGTGTGGGGCACGAATCGTTCGCTGGACATCGGATTCAGCGGCACGTCGGATCGCGCGGATGTGATCGTGCTGACCGCGCTCGACGCGGCGTGGAACGCCTCAACCAGCGCCGTGTGGCGCGCCTCGAGTCAGTAACCTGTGACCGACACCGATCCCACGCGTCCGACCGGCGGCCATCTCGCGGCTGAAGTGCTGCGTCGTCACGGAGTGCGCGCGCTGTTCACGCTCACGGGCGGCCACATCTCGCCCATCCTCGTCGAGTCAAAGCGAGTCGGTATCCGCGTTGTGGACACGCGCCAGGAACAGACGGCGGCGTTCGCCGCCGACGCCACGGCGCGGCTGACGGGCGTGGGCGTCGCGGTGGTGACCGCCGGTCCCGGCGTGACGAACACGCTTACCGCGCTCACCAACGCTCGCATGGCGCGCTCGCCGATGCTGCTCATCGGCGGAGCGACGGCCACCGTGCTGCGTGGGCGCGGCTCGCTGCAGGACATTGACCAGATGTCGGTGATCCGCCCCCACGTGAAGCACGCCGAGCGCGTGAGCCGCGTGGCGGACATCGTGCACATCCTCGAGCGTGCGTTCCGCGTCGCACGCGAGGGCGTGCCCGGGCCGGTGTTCGTCGAGCTACCGCTCGACGTGCTGTACCCTGAGGCGCTCGTGCGTGAGACGATGGGCGTGGCCACGCCCCTGCCCGCCGGCGCACCGCTACGCCGGCGGCTCGAGCACTGGTATCTCACGCGTCATGCCAACGGCGTCTTCGCCGCCGGTGGCTCGACACCACAGGAGCCGGTGCATGTGCTGCGCACGCATCCCAGCGCGCGCTCGGTGCAACGTGCAGCGGCGCTGCTTGCGCACGCCGAACGGCCCGTGATAGCAGTTGGCAGCCAAGGATGCGAGCGCGCGGCTGAAAGCGCGGCGCTCGTCGAGGCGCTGCGCGCGCTCAATGTTCCCGTGTTCCTCGCGGGGATGGCGCGGGGACTCCTCGGAGCGGGCGACACGCGGCAGGTCCGCCATCAACGCAAGGAAGCACTGCGTGAGGCCGACCTCGTGCTGCTTTGCGGCGTGCCCATGGATTTCCGGCTTGACTACGGGCGTCACATCAACGCTCGCGCGACCATTGTCGCGGTGAACCGCGACCCACGCGAACTGCACAAGAACCGGCGCACGTCGATGGCGGTGTGCGCAGATGCGGACCTGTTCGTGCGCGCACTGGCCGGCGCGGGGCCGAAGGCGCGGTGTGCGCCGTGGACCGCGCGTCTCGCCGAGCGCGACGCGGCGCGCGATGCCGCGATCATTGCGGACGCTGGCATGCCGCTCGCACCGACGAATCCGCTCGCCGTGTGCCGTGGCGTGGATGCCTTGCTTACAGACCGGTCAACGATCGTTGCCGATGGCGGCGATTTCGTGGGAACGGCATCGTATGTCGTGCGCCCGCGTTCGCCCATGCGCTGGCTGGACCCCGGGGTCTTCGGCACGCTCGGCGTGGGCGCCGGCTTTGCGATCGCAGCAAAGCTCGTGCGTCCCGAGGATGATGTCTGGCTCCTGTGGGGTGACGGCGCCGCCGGATATGGGATCGTCGAACTTGACACCTTCGTGCGGCACGGACTGCCCGTCATTTGCGTCGTCGGCAATGACGGGGCGTGGACGCAGATCGCGCGCGGACAGGTGCCAATGCTCGGCGACGACGTAGGAACGCAACTCGGGCGCACAGCCTTTCACGCGGTCGCGGAATCGTTGGGCGCGCGGGGCTTCGTGCTCGACGAGCCCGCGCGCGTGGAGTCCACGTTGCGCGAGGCGCGTGACACGGCTCGCAGAGGAACCCCCGTGCTCGTCAATGCGTTGATTGGCACGAGCGAGTTCCGGAAGGGCTCGCTCTCGATGTAGCTAGAGCGGTTCGAACCGCGCCTGGAAGAAGCGCAGGTACTTGGGCTCGTACACCATCTTGAGCCCTTTCACAGACTCGCGTTGTTCGTACACGGACTTCACCGATTCCGCCACCACATCCATATGCGCCTGCGTGTAGACGCGGCGCGGAATGGTCAGGCGCGTGAGTTCGAGCTTCGGTCGGTAGTGGTCGCCGGTCTTTGCGTTACGACCTGCGCTCACGATGCCGCGTTCCATCGCGCGGATACCGCTGTCGAGGTAGAGTTGCGCGGCCAGCGTCTGCGCCGGGAACTCGTCCTGCTTGAGCTGCGGATAGAATCGCCTGGCGTCGAGGAAGATGGCGTGACCGCCGATCGGCTCCATCATCGGCACGCCCCATTTCTCGAGAAGCTCGCCGAGGTAGCGCACCTGGCCGATGCGCGCACGAATGTGGTCGTCTTTCACCGACTCGGCCGTGCCGATCGCCATCGCTTCCATGTCGCGTCCGGCGAGACCGCCGTAGGTGTGCAAGCCCTCGAAGACGACGACTAGGTTGCGCAGCTCCTCGAAGACGTTCCAGTCGTTCACCGCCGCCCAACCACCGATGTTGACGAGCGAGTCCTTCTTGGCGCTCATCCACGCGCCGTCGGTGTAGCCGCAGAACTCCTTGAGAATCTCGGCAACGGTCTTGTTGGCGTACCCAGTCTCGCGTTCTTGGATGAAAAACGCGTTTTCCACAGCGCGCGTCGCGTCGAGGTAGATCTTGATGCCGTGCTTGTCACCCCAAGCGCGCAACGCCTTGGCGTTGGCCATCGAAACCGGCTGGCCGCCCGCCATGTTCACCGTCGCGGCAAGCGAGACGTAGGCGATCTTGTCGGCGCCGTGGTCCTTGATGAGGGCATTGAGCTTGCCGATGTCCACGTTGCCCTTGAAGGCATTGCGATTGAGCGGGTCGTGCGCTTCGTCGCAGATGACGTCCACGAAGATGCCGCCCGCCATTTCCTGATGGAGGCGCGTCGTCGTGAAGTACATGTTGCCGGGGACGTACTGTCCCGCCTTGATCTCCGTGCGGCTGATCAGGTTCTCGGCGCCGCGTCCTTGGTGCGTGGGGACGAGGTACTTGTAGCCGTAGTACGTCTGAATGGCCGATTCGAGATGGTAGAAGTTCTCGGATCCGGCGTACGCCTCATCGCCCATCATCATCCCCGCCCATTGGCGGTCGCTCATCGCGCTCGTACCGCTGTCGGTGAGCAGGTCGATGTACACGTCGGCCGAGCGGAGGAGGAACGTGTTGTACCCTGCCTCGGCCATCGCGCGGTCGCGTTTGGGACGGTCCGTCATGTGCAGCGGCTCGACCATCTTGATCTTCCACGGCTCGGCCCAGGAGCGGCGGCCGAACTGCTGGCCCATTGTGCGGGGGACTTCGTACTTGTCGGACATGGCGTGTGCGGGCGTGGCGGCGCGTGTTGAAGGAGATCCCGAATAGGGCGCTGGCAAATTCGCCATTGGGGACTACCGCTTTGGATCAGAGTTTTCACGACACGGCGTCAGGAAACACCTTTCTCCCGCCGGTCAGCTACCTCTTGCCCAGCCACGAGAGCAAGTACAGCACATTCGCCGCGCCGTCCATGATGGGTTCGTTGGTCGAGTAGTCTCCCCAATCGTCATGGTAGACGATGAAGCCCGTGTTCCACTTGGCGTACGCGTCGGGTTTGGTGAGCGAGATGCCGAGCAGATTCTTGAAGATCGACGCGTATACCGGCCCGTCGAGCAGCGCACCGTCGAGTTGGTAGCTGAGTTTGTGCGAGATGACGGAATGCGGATCGTGTGCAAAGCGCCCGTCGGCAGGGACGCCGATCACCATGGAGATGCCCCATGGGTTGGTCCCGAAGAGCCAGTCTATTGCGGACTGTTCGAGTTCACGAAACTGATCGTCGCCGGTCATCCGTCGGTAGAGGATTCCCTGCACGGCCAGCGACGTCATGAGGTCGTTCGAGCACCAGATGAACGGAATGCCGATGTTGAATCCGTTCTTTGCCTTCTTCGCAACGGCCTTGAGTCCGTCGCGGTAGTAGCCGCTCAGCGTCATGCGCTCGTTGAGGGTGCCGCGCCGCGCCGCCTCGTAGTGACCGAGGTTGTGCCATGGATACCACTGGTAGTGGTTGGCTGTATCGGCGCCCATCCATGGTTTCACCTTCGCATTCAACGCATACGAAAGCGCCTTGGCCTGATACCGCGAGTCGGCGGTCAACGCGTACAGCGCCGCCGCGCCCAGCTCCATGTCGTCGGCCCAGTCATCTTCCTCGTAGAAGTACATCCCGCGTCCGGGAGCGGTCTGGCAGGCGCCCGGATACAGTTCGCCGAGCGCGAACGCCCCACGTGCCTTGCGCGTCAGCGTGTCGGCGAGCGCGGGCTCGCGATCACGGAGCATCTGCGCGCCAAGCGCAAAGGCCGCCGCGAACTTGCCGGCCGTGGAGGCGTATCCACTCGCCCGGTTCTGATAGCGCAGAAGACCCTGCGGGATGCCCGTGCACGGATACAGCGGGCGCGACCCACCCTTGCCCCAGCCGTAGTCGCTCGAGTCGTTCGCGGGCAGGTCGAAGTACATGTGATCGCGATCATCGCCGAGTTGGTTCAGCATCAGCGAATCGTCGGGAAACATCTTGAGTAGCCATGCGAGGCCGTGGCGCGCTTCATCAAGCACATCCGGCACGTCGTTGGCGCCTGGGCGGCCGTCGGCCTCATACTCGTCGCCGAATGCCTTCGGGTTGTCACGCCACGCTTGCAGCAACTGGAAAGTCGCGGTTGCTGACGTGGTGACGTACTGCAGGTAATCCGAGGCATCCGCCCAGCCACCGCTCGCGGGGATGAACTGCCCCGCGCGAGTGGGATGGTCCACGATAATTCCATCCTTCGTGTGGACAGCGCTGTTGTACACGGGATTCCAGCCGGAGCGTTGCTGCCGCAGGTAACGCAGTGGCATCTCGGCGAGTCCGTTCCAGACGTCGGGGCCAATTTTCACTGGCGGCGAAATGAGATCACCGGCACGGATGCGATAGGTCCCGGGCTTTCGGACAGGTGAGAAGTCGAGGCGGTACGTCGCGGCACAGGGCCCGTATGCGCCCGCAGCGGATGCTTTCTTCGGCCCGTACACGCGCGTGTCCGTGCCGTCCACGACCTCGAAGGTCTCCACCGTGCGGGGCGCGAGCGCGCATGCGACCGCGATCTTCAGCCCATCGGGGAGATAGCCCACCTGATTGATGCGGATGGCGTCGTCAGGCGTGCCCAAGCCTTGGGCCAAGGCTTGTGGCGCCACGAGAGCGAATAGGAGGGGGGCGACGAGGAGAAGCGTCACGCGTGTCATGAGGTCGAAGGTATCGTGGCCGACGGGCGCCCGCGAGCGAGAGCCCTAGCCAACGATCGCGCGTTTCATAGAGTATTCGTGGTGGCTCGCGCCGGGTGCGGGCCTTCGAATTTGCCCGCGTCGCGCGGGCACCACTGACTGAGGATTCAACGGATGCGCAGACGCTTCGTGATCTCTTTCTTCCTAATCGTTGCCGCAGTGAGCGCGATCGTCAGCCCGCTGTCAGCCCAGCGCACCGCCAAGCCGCCGCTGCACGGCCGCCACTGGATGGCCGTCACCGGCAAGCCGCTCGCGGCAACCGCGGGCGCCATGATGTTCACCAAGGGCGGCAACGCCATTGATGCGGCGTGCGCGATGCTTGGCGCGGTCACCACGATGTGGGACGTGCTGAGTTGGGGCGGCGAGACCCAAGCTCTCATCTACCATCCGGGCCTTAAGAAGGTCATCGGCATCAACGCACTCGGCGTGGCGCCGACCGGCGCGACAGCGGAGTTCTACCGAGGGAAGGGCTATCGGTATCCTCCGGAGTTCGGGCCGCTGGCGGCGGTGACGCCTGGCACGCCCGGTGGACTGCTGACGATGCTCGCCGAGTACGGCAAGCTGTCGCTCAAGGATGTGCTCGCGCCGGCCATTGAGATGGCCGACGGCTACGCCATCGAGGCGCAGACGGCCAACCTGATCGAAACGAACAAGGCGCGCATCAAGCAGTGGAAGTACTCCAAGGCCGTTTATCTCCCGCATCTCGGGGAGAAGCGCGAAGCGCCGGAAGCTGGCGAAGTGTTCGTGCAGAAGGACCTGGCCGTGACGCTGCGCAAGCTGGTGGAGGCCGAGCAGTCCGCCTTGAAGGCCGGCAAGAGCCGCAAGGAAGCCATCTACGCGGCGTACGATCGCTTCTACAAGGGCGACATTGCGCAGGAGCTCGTCCGCGGCATGCAGGAGGAAGGCGGTCTCTTCACCCTGCAGGATCTCGCGAACTGGAAGGTGAAGATCGAGGAGCCGCTCTCGACGAACTACAAGGGCGTGGAGGTCTACAAGTTGCAGCAGTGGCAGCAGGGCCCGGCGATGCTCGAGGCGCTCAACATCCTTGAGAACGCCGATCTTAAGGCGATGGGCTACAACAGCGCGCGCTATCTGCACACGGTCTATCAGGCGATGTCCATGGCCTTCGCCGATCGCGACTTCTACTATGGCGATCCGGCATTCGCGAAGGACCAGCCGATGAAGGGGCTGCTAAGCAAGGAGTATGGGAAGGCGCGCTACGCGCAGATTGACTGGACACGCAGCGACACCGGCATCAAGCCGGGTGATCCGTACCCGTTCGAGGGACGCGCGAATCCGCTGAAGGCGCAGCTTGACGCGTGGACGGTGCTGCCGGCGTCGACGAACCTGCCGAGGAGTGGACAGCAAGATCGACTGCCACCAATGGAGACGGTAGACGGTAGACGGCAGACGGTAGACTCGGCATTCAAAGAGGCGTTCTACGCGGGAACGACATCAATCCAGGCCGCGGATGAAGAGGGGTGGGTGATCTCAGTGACGCCATCGGGCGGATGGCCGCCGGCCGTGATCGCCGGCCGCACGGGCGTGGGGCTGTCTCAGCGCATGCAGGCGTTCAATACGGCACCCGAAGACGGTCCATTCAACGTGGTCGAACCTGGCAAGCGGCCGCGCGTGACGCTGACGCCGACGCTCGCGTTCAGGGACGGCACGCCGTACATCGCGTTCTCCGTGCAGGGCGGCGATTCGCAGGACCAGAACCTGCTGCAGTTCCTGCTCAACGTGACGGAGTTCGGAATGACGCCGCAGGAAGCGGTGGAGGCGCCGAACATCAACTCGTTCCAGATGCGCTCGTCGTTCGGGCAGCACGAAAGCCGGCCTGGGCGAATGCTCGCCGCGGAGTCGCTGCCGTTTTACGTGCGACGCGACTTGTTGCGCATGGGCTACGTGCTCGAGTTCGAGGAGCGCACGTCGGGACCGATCACGGCCATCCTGTTCGACCGCAAGCACAAGACGATGTGGGGTGCGGCCTCGAACCACGGCGAAGACTACGGCATCGGGTGGTAGCCGGTGTACGCCCTAGTGCTGATTCGCTACCGCGTGCCGCTCGAGGTAATCGAGGCGAACACCGAGTTGCACCGCGCGTGGCTGCGCGAGTTGAAGGCGAAGGGCACGCTGCTCGCATCGGGGCCGTTCGTCCCCCGCACGGGTGGCGCCTTGCTGCTGCGCGTGGCCGACGACAATCCGGCGGCTGCGTTGGACGCGGTGCGCGATGGCGACCCGTTCTTCAAGCTCGGTTTTGCGAACTACGAACTAGTTCAGTGGAATCCGGTCATCGGACGCGAGAGGCTGGACCAGCTCTAGGCAAAGGGACCTTCCTGCGCGGGGCGGCGGCACCGCCGCCCGTGCCGGTCGCGGCGTATACTGCATCATGACGGATCGTGCACACTTCGGAGCGGGGACAGTGACGAGAACGGACCCTTGCACCCTCGACATCGTCGTACCCTGCTTCAATGAAGAAGCAGTCATCGAGCAGACGCACCAGCGTCTGACCGCAGTGGCTCAGGGCATGGCGGCCGTGCAAGCGACGCTGATCTATGTTGACGACGGCAGCCGCGATGGGACGTTCCTCAAGCTACGGGCCATCGCGGCGCGGGATTCGCGTGTTCGCATCGTCGCGTTGTCGCGGAACTTCGGCCATCAGTACGCCCTAACGGCCGGGCTTGACGCTTCGACGGGAGACGCGGTCGCGGTCATCGATGCCGACTTGCAGGATCCTCCCGAGGTCATCGCGCACATGGTGGCGCGGTGGCGCGAGGGAGCAGACGTCGTGTACGGCGTGCGGGCTACCCGGCGCGGCGAGTCCGCGTTCAAGCGCGGCACAGCGCATCTCTTCTACCGGCTCCTGCAGACACTGGGCAACCGGGAGATTCCGGCCGACGTCGGCGACTTCCGCCTGCTTGACCGGCGTGTCGTGGACGCGATGCGCACGCTGCCGGAGCGAGACCGCTTCTTGCGCGGCCTCGTCGTGTGGGTCGGCTTCCGGCACGAGGGAGTCGCCTACGAGCGACAGCCGCGCGCCGCGGGACAGACGAAGTTCCCGTTTGGCCGCATGCTGAGCTTCGCACTCGACGGCATCTTCTCATTCTCGACCGTGCCGCTGCGGCTTGTCTCATACTTCGGGTTCTTCGTCTCGGCGCTCTCGATGGCTGGTATCGTGTATGCGTTCTACATCAAGCTGTTCACCGTCGGGGTCGTACCGGGATGGGCGGCACAGTGGATCGGCACGCTGTTCC
>JAHFCT010000031.1 GCA_023249375.1 Gemmatimonadota bacterium
CGGTTAAAGTGGTACATGAGCTGGGTTCAGAACGTCGTGAGACAGTTCGGTCTGTATCCGCTGTGGGCGTTGGAGAGTTGAGGGGTGCGGACTCTAGTACGAGAGGACCGAGTCGGACGAACCGCTCGTGTCCCGGCTGTGTCGCCAGATGCAACGCCGGGTAGCGATGTTCGGTACAGATAACCGCTGAAAGCATCTAAGTGGGAAGCTGTCCCCAAGATGAACTCTCCCTGGTGCCTTGAGCACCCTAAAGGGCCGTCGGAGACTACGACGTCGATAGGTCGCCCGTGGAAGCGCAGCAATGCGTTCCGAGCGTAGCGATCCTAATCGCCCGTGAGGCTTGACTACTCCTCTTTTCCTTCGCAAGAAGGAGAAACTTCGCAGAGCATTCGCGACACAACGCAAATGCAGTGAGACCACAAACCACGAACACTACCCAACTCCATTGTTATCAATTCGCTGGCGATTAGAGCGTCAGGGCCACACCCGTTCCCATTCCGAACACGGTCGTTAAGCCTGACAGCGCCGATGGTACTCCGCCCGAGAGGGCGCGGGAGAGTAGGCCGTCGCCGGCACCCCTGTAAACCCCCCAACCGATCACTCGGTTGGGGGGTTTGCTTTTTCTCCAACCTCGACCTCAGTCGCGGCCTCGCGGCCCGCAGCTTCTTGACGTCACCCACATCGGAACTTCTGGCTCGGATACGCAACTGTACGCCATCGTGACACTTGGTCTGAGCCGCAGCGTAAGGACTGTCAGTTTATTGCGTATTGATTCATCTCGTGACGTCGATATCTTTCGGCCCTACACTCGACGACGAGCCCTCCTTGATGTCATCGCTTTCGCGCGAGCTGCGCCTCGCGACCGTTACGCTTGCGGGCATCGCTACTGCCTTGACGATGGGATGCACCGAGTCCTCTCGCGTGCTCCCGACCGATGCGACGCCCCACGAGACCGCGGTGGCGCTCAAGCGAATGCAGTCGCTGTCCGGCAGCATCACCATCACGGGCATCTCGATGGAGACGCGCTACTGGAACAGCGCCGGCGCGCTGCCGCCGACGACCAGCGCGCAGGCCGCGTTCAATGCGCTGCCGACAAACGTCGCGGGCTACAGCAATGCGCCGGTTGCCATTCCCGATCTCGCGCGCAAGGTCCTATCCGTCGTCGTTGATCCGCTCACCGGCTACCCTGATAGCACGATTGCCGTCATTCGCAATCCGGGCGGCGCCTTTGTGAATATTGGCACGCGCATACGCGTGTCGCTCACGTCGGCGGGCGCGAGCTCCATCGGCGTTCGGTTTGGCGTGGACTGTCTCGGGTGCACGCTGCTGCTCGATAACGTGGTGATCGCGTCGAATTACAACGATCCGTGCTGGTACGGTTTCTACATGATGGACACGAGCAGCACGCTGACTCCGTTGTGGGCGACCAGTGATCAGATCATCCAGATTGTGCCGGTGAACCTGACATCCGGTGCACACACGTTTGAACTCATCGGCTTCGAGAACGGCGACGACTTCGGATACGGCGCACAGATTGACGTCGGCACGGGTTGGAAGGACGTGACGGGCCCGGTCCCGAACGTGACGCTCACCACGTCGCGCACCGGCGGCGGCGCGGGAGCGATTGTGTCGTCGCCCGCGGGTATCAATTGTGGCACGACGTGTTCGTTCGGCTTCCCGTATGGGCAACAGGTCTCGCTGAGTGCCAACGCTACGTCACCGTCGATCTTCGCCGGGTGGAGTGGCGCGTGCACGGGTCTCACGGGAGCGTGCGTCGTCACGATGGATGCCGCGAGATCGGTGACGGCGAAGTTCACGGGCACGGCGTCGGTGACGTCGATGACTGAGGAGACGCGCTACTGGGCCTCGGGGGGAACGCCGCCGAGCGCGGCGAACGCGGTGACGCTGTTCAATGCATTGCCGACGAACGTCGCGGGCTACACGAACGAACCAGTCCCCGTGACGCACATGGTCAGCAATGCGCTGCTGTTCACCGCGCCAAATGTTGGGTCGAATACGAACGTCGCGACGCGCACCGTCGTGACGATGACCTCCTCGGGCACGTCGGAGGTGTCATTGGGAGGGGACGTGGATTTCTCGGCGGGCGGCGAGATCCTCGTCGATGGCGCCGTCGCGTTCGCGAACTTCACGCCGATTGCGCCGGGAGGCATCTCGCTCGTCGCGACGGTGACGTTGCCGCCGGGTGCGCACACAATTACGATGCTCGGCTTCGAGGACTGCTGCGATGGGGGCGCTCGCTTCCAGTTCAACTATGCCCTCGGCTGGAGTGACATGGCCGCGCCGCTGCCGGCGCCGATGGCTCTGACGCTGACGATGACGGCGGGCGGGGGGGTAATCACGTCGACGCCCGCTGGCATCAACTGCGGCACGCAGTGTGCCAGCAGCTTTGCTGCCGGGACGCAGGTGACGCTCACGCAGGCGGCAAATCCGGGGTTCGTGTTCACTGGCTGGGGCGGCGCGTGCGCGGGCACGACGACGACGTGCGTGGTCCGCATGACCGCCACAAAGACGGTGACGGCGACCTATGCGAAGAATCAGCTGACGGTAGCGAAGGCAGGCACTGGCGGCGGGACGATTACCTCGTCGCCCGCCGGCATCAGCTGCGGGACGGTCTGCACCGCCACATTCGACGTGGGTACGGTGGTCACGCTGACGGCGGTGGCCGATGCGACGTCCAATTTGGGAACGTGGAGCATTGCGGGCTGCACCGGCAACACCTGCGTGGTGACGATGTCGCACGCGCAGTCCGTGACACTGAACTTCGTGCGCCGCACGTACAATCTTGGCGTCACGACGTCGGGTACGGGCACGGGGACGATCGCGTCCTCATCCGCCGGCATCAACTGCGGAACCACGTGCACCGCGACGCTGATCGAAAGCACGGTCGTGACGCTCACCGCAACACCGACGGCCGGATCGAGCTTTGCTGGCTGGTCCGGCGCCTGCACGGGAACGGGGAGTTGCACCGTGACCATGGCGGGCGCACGGACGGTCAACGCGGAGTTTACGAAGCTCGCGGACAGCACGCCGCCGACGCTCTCGTGCGTGGCGACGCCGGACGAACTCTGGCCGCCGAATCACAAAATGGCGGACATCAAGGTGACCGTGGTGTTGACGGACGCCGGGCTGGGACCGAACGGCTTTACGCTGCTCTCCGTCACGAGCGACGAGCCGGATGACGCGCCCGAGAAATCGACGCAGAAGAACGGCTGGAATGGCGATCGACGCGCCTGGAACAACAGCGCCGACAATAACCGGAACCGCCACAAGCGTCACGTGGGTTCCGGGCGTCACTCGGATGACGACGACTGCGGCTATGACGACGACGATGATGACGATAACGACGGCGACGGCAGCACCACCAATGACATTCAAGGGTGGGCGATCGGCACCGCTGACGTGACGGGACAGCTGCGCGCCGAGCGGGCGGGCGGCGGCAATGGCCGCGTGTATACGCTGACCTACAAGGGAACGGACAAGGCTGGCAACGCGACGACGGCGACGTGTACGGTCGTGGTGCCGCACGACCGGCGAAAGTAGGAGTCGAGGCGACGTGCTATCTTGCGGGCGGTGCGACGTGACGTCGCACCGCCCGTTGGCGCTTTCGGGCGCGCGGCCAGCGCAACCCGGGCGCTCCTCCAATCGTCCTTAAGAGATGCCTAAAGCTGGGATTGTTACCGTCGCCGGCGCGCCGAACGCTGGAAAGAGCACGCTGCTCAACCGACTTGTCGGCGAGCACCTCGCGATCACCAGCCCGAAGCCGCAGTCGACGCGCGACCGCATTGTCGGTATTCGCACGGCCGGCGAGGTGCAAATGGTGCTGCTCGATACGCCGGGGCTGCTTGAGCCGAAGCACGCACTGCACAAGAGCATGCGTGGCACGTCGCTGAGCGCGTTGCGCGAAGCGGACGTGGTAGTGCACGTGATTGATGCGAACGCCGAGGCGGTGCGGCCGCTGAGTGAGATCGCGGGGCTGACCGAGCCGCTGCGCGCCCCCGTGATCATTGCGCTGAACAAGTCGGACCTCCTCGACAAGAAAGCGCTGCGGGCGCTCGCCGAGGGACAGGCCGATGCCGTGTTTTTCTCGGCGCGAACGGGCGACGGAATGGAACGGCTGATTGCGGCGATCGCGGCCAAGCTGCCGGAAAGCCCGTTTCTGTACCCCGAGGACGATCTCTCGACGCAGCACCTGCGGTTCTTTGCGCGCGAGGCGGTGCGCGAGGCGGCGCTGGAGCAGCTGGATGAGGAAGTGCCGCACGCGCTGGCGTGCGAGATCGAGGAGTTCCGTGAGGGGAGTGCGCCGGTGTACATTCGTGCCACGCTTCATGTGGAGCGCGACAGCCAGAAGCGCATCCTGATTGGCAGTGGCGGCCAACGCATCAAGGCCATTGGCATGCAGGCGCGCAAGCGGATTGAAGTGCTGGTTGGCAGCGCGGTCTACCTGGAACTGCGGGTAAAGGTGCTTCCCAACTGGCGACGGAATCCCGTGGCGCTCGCACGCCTCGGGTACTCGTTGCCTCCGGACGACAAGAAATGACGATCTCTCCGCAGCTGCTGGCCATTTTAGTCTGCCCCAAGTGCAAGGGCGAACTCACGTATCGCGACGCGGGGCCGGCGCTCGACTGTCCTGCGTGCAAGCTGCGATACCCCGTGCGCGACGACATTCCCGTGATGCTCGTCGATGAGGCATCGCCTCTCTAGGGTGCACGGTTTCGTGGTGCGCCGCTCTTCTGTTAGCCGCGCGATTGGCGCGCTGCTGCGGACGACGCTGGCGGTGACTGCCGCCGCTGCGCCGTTGCGTGCGCAGGGTGGTTTGTCCACCGAGGGCGCGCTATTTCTGCTGGTGCCCGTTGGCGCGCGGACCGTGGGCAGCGGCCAGACGGTAGCCACCGGTGAAGCAGGCTCGGAGTCGCTGTGGGGCAACCCGGCAGGGATCGCGCGGGTCACGCGTCCTGAGGCGGCGCTTCTCTATTCGAAGACGGTGGTGGCCGACGGCACCGTGCTGGGCCTCGTGTATCCCGCGGGTAAGGCCGGCGTGCTGGGATTTGGCGCTCAGCTCTATGATTACGGCGCGCAGGACTTCACCGATCAGGTCGGCACCATTGGACAGTTGCTGCCGCGCTCGATCGTGGTGGCCGCGACGTACGCGGCGACGATCGGGACGTCGATGCGGGCGGGCGTGACGTACAAGGTGGTGCAGTCGCGGCTCGACTGCACGGGACCGTGCGGCACCGTGAGCACGTTCAATGCGTCGACCAACGGCCTTGATGCCGGCGTCCAGTACGAGACGAAGCGCGCCGACAGCCTGACGTTCGGCTTTGTCCTGCGACATCTGGGACTCAAGCTGCAGGTGAACGACAATGCGCAGTCTGATCCGCTGCCGGCGCGCGTGCATCTTGGCGTGAGCGCGCTTGTGCCGGCGATGGCGAAGGCGCTGCCCGGTGCGGAGCTGCGATGGGCGGTGGAGATCGTGAATCGCACGTCGCTGAATGATCCGGCGTTTCGGCTGGGCGCTGAGCTCGGGCTGCAGAAACAACTGTACTTGCGAGCCGGGTACGCCTCGGGCACGGGCGACGCCACGGGCCCCGCCATCGGGCTCGGTTTTGTCCGAGGGAAACTCGGGCTCGACTTTGCCCGTGTGTTCGGCGGATTTTCATCGGATGCGGGACAGCCGCCGACCTATCTCACGCTTCGGGTGAGCTGGTGAGACGCGAAGCGATCAGCGTCATGGCCGCCGTGAGCCTCGTGCTGGTGAGCACGGTGGGCCGACCCGCGCTGGGTCAGCGCGTTGCGTCGTCGACCATGTCGCGACCGGCAGCACCCATGGGGACGATGCGCGGCGGTTCGCCTTTGGGAGAGGCCGAGCGGCGTCGCTGGGCGCCGGTGGCGTCGATGCTGCTGCCCGGCATGGGTCAGGCGTTGCTGCACCAAGATCGCTTCATCGCGTATCTGGCGCTGGAGGCGTGGTCGGTGCTTGAGTTCTCGAATCAGCGCACGGAGGCGCGGCGGCAGCAGAGCCGATATCGCGGCCTGGCGCGCGACGTGGCGCGTTCGCTCTATGGCCAGGTGCGGCCCGTGGGATCGTGGGCCTACTACGAATCGATGGAGCACTACCTGGAAAGCGGAGTCTTCGACCGCGAGCCAGGCGGCAACGTGGATCCGGATCTCGACGAGAGCACGTACAACGGTGCGATGTGGCTGCTGGCCCGTACGACGTACTGGACGGATCCAGCACTAGCGCCGTCAACGGAGAGCGCCGAGTACCGGCACGCCATCAATTTCTATCTGGACCGGGCGGTTCGTTCCGAGTATCGGTGGACCTGGCGGAATGCACAGTTGGAGCAGGACCTGTACATACGCACGATTCGCCGGAGCAATATCTCGTTCCGCGCCGCCCGCGCGGCGCTCGGGGCGGTGCTCGCCAACCACGTGCTGTCGGCGGTCGATGCATTCGTGACGCTGCGTGTTGAGGGACTGGAGGGTGGCAGTCCCGGAAGCTTCGCGTTGCGGGGCAGTGTTCCGTTCCGATAGTGACAGAAGCGTCGCGTAAGGTGACAATGGCGCCGCAAGTCGTGATTTCGCTTATGTTTGACACGCCCATGTTACGCGGATACGTTACGAATCCTGAGAGGAGCTGACCGGAGAGCGTGACGCACACGACCGCCGTAGTCTTCGCCCCGGACGGCCAAACCGTTCCGGATTCGATTCGTGCGTGGCTGGAGAAACACCGGCTACCCACCGCGACAGTGACGACGGCCGACGAACTCATGTCGGCGGCGCTTCGTTCGCGTCCGCGGTTGGCGATCATCGACGCGCGCACGCATCCGGTGGCGGGACTGAAGGGCTGTCAGCGGCTGAAGGCGGACTCGTTCACCGGCATCGTACCCGCGCTGGTGCTCGTGCGGGATGATGCGACATCGTTCGCGGCGGCATTTGATGTCTCTGCCGATGAAGTGATTCGCGAGGGGACGTCGGTCGTTGAGGTATCGCTGCGGGTCGAGGCGCTGCTGCGGCGTTCAGACCGCGACACGTACGTGCATCCTTCGACGCGGCTCCCCGGCGGATTGGAGATCGAAACCGAGATCATGCGCCGGCTCGAGGCGGATCAGCTGTTCGCCGCGTGCTACGCCGATCTCGATCACTTCAAGGAATACAACGACCGCTACAGTTACTACGACGGCGACCGGGTGATTCGCATCCTGTCGAAGATCCTGCATGACGTCGTGAAAGGGACGGTGGCGGAGCGAGGCTTCGTTGGCCATATCGGCGGTGACGACTTCCTGTTCGTGATTCCGGTCGAGGCCGTGCAGGACGTGTGCAGCGAGATCGTGCAGGTGTTTGACGCGATCGTGCCGTTCCAGTATTCGGAGCAGGACCGGCGCGCCGGGTACTATTTCGGGAAAGACCGCCGCGGCCAGTTGCACAAGGTGCCGCTGATGACGGTGTCGATTGGTGTGGTCACGAACGAGCGCCGGCGGTTCACGCATCCGTCGCAGGTGAGTGAACTGGCGACTGAAATGAAGAGCTACGCGAAGAGCCTAACGGGCTCGGTGTTCACGATTGACCGTCGCGGTGATCTGGCGGCGGACGACGGGGAGTCGCCGTCGGAGATGCCCGACGCGGCGAGCGCGGTGGAGGAGCAGTGAACGTTTCATGTCCTGAATGCCGATCGGTCTTTCGCGTTGATCCGTCGAAGGTGCCGACGGGTGGCGTGCGTGCGCGCTGTTCCGTCTGCGGTGCGGTGATCGCGATTGCGGCGTCGGCGTCGGCTGGTGCGCCGATGGCTCGCGCATCAGCGCCAACGCCGGTGCGGCCCATGGCGCCGGTGCCCGAACCGATGACGATGCCGCGCATGCCGGGGCGCGCGTCGCGCGCGGCGCTTGCGCCGGAAGTCGAGGTGCCGGCTGCGGAGCCCGAGGCAATCGCGCTGTCGCCGGCCGTCGAGCCTGCCGCACCGACGGCACCCGCACCACGCGTCTCGGCCCCAGCATTCCAGCCGCCGGCGCCTCCGCCGATCACGGCGATTCCGCGGCCGATGATGCCACCGTTGCCACCGCCGATGCCGGCAGGCGCGACTCCTCCTCCGCCGCGTCCAGGTGCGCCGGGGCCGTTCACGCCTCCGCGTTCGGTCACGCCACCGGCGCCGCCTCCGCAGGCGATGCCTGCTCCGATTACTCCGTTCGCGCCGACGCCGATCATTCCAATGCCGGTGACGCCACCCGCGAGGGCGCCCATGGCGCCCATGGCTCCCATGCCCGCGATGCGGCCGTCCTCGGCGACGCCGGTCACGCCGTCAGCGCGGCCAGGCTTCATGGCGCCGATGCCACCGGGGGCGGTGCCACGTCCCGCGGCGCCGACGCCGGCCGCACCTGCTGGGATCGCATCGCGCCCTGCGGGACCTGCGGGTATTCCCGCCGCACCGCGCACGACGCAGCCGCGCATGATGCCACCGGTTACTCCGGCGGCACCGACGGCGCCAACGATCGACCCGATGAAGACGCAGCCGATCACGGCGGTGCCGCGGCCGTCGGCGGCAGCGTCCGCCGCTCCGACGCCGGCGTCGGGCGCTCCCGCGGCGCCGCGCCGCGTCATCAACCCATTCCTCAACAACGATCCGAATCAGAAGGCGAAGCGGCTGGCGCGCGCTCTCGTGTCGGATATGGTGGCGTACCTGCCGCAGAAGCGTGAGGAGGGGCTGAAGAACGGGACGCTCAAGGAGCTGTTCCGCGAAGAGATCAAGAAGAGCTACGAGGAGTTCTGCGATCAGATCGGCAAGGAGTTCGCGGAATCGACGACGCACTTCCAGGAAGCGCTGAACGACGTGCTCGCCGGCGGGAAGAAGATCTTCTAGCGCGGCAAGGGCGAGTGCGTGAACCCCGGGGGGCGCCGCGGATCTTGCGGCGCCCTTGTCGCGGGCGGGATTGCACTCTGAGGAACCCGTCCCATTCTGATGCTGCGTCCGTTAGATTTCCGTCACGCCGGTTCCCGCCTGGGCCCCGGCGTTTCTCGCACCGTGACCCTACTGATGGCAGACAGCGAACGCGCAAAATCCCTGCGGCAGGATGAGGAACGGCTCACCGAGCTGCGGAGGTTCCTTTGACCTCGAAGGCCGGCGTTCGCGCCTGACGCAACTCGAGACTGAAATGGCGGCGCCCGGATTCTGGGATGCCGCGGAGCGCGCCCAGGGTTCGGTGCAGGAAATGAAACTGCTGAAAGGGTGGACCGATCCCTTCGACAAGCTGTGGGGACGTGTGCAATCGGCGCTCGAGCTGGACGAAATGCTCGAGAGCGAGCCCGATGTCGAGATGATCGCCGAAGTGGAGCGCGAGACGGCGGCGCTGCGCGAGGACGTGGAGGCCTTCAAGCTCAGGTCGCTGCTCCAGGGGCGCGACGACTTCCGAGACGCGCAAGTGGAAATCAGCGCCGGCGCCGGCGGCACCGAGGCGCAGGACTGGGCGCAGATGCTCATGCGCATGTACACGCGCTGGGCGGAGCGAAAGGGCTATGGCGTGGAGATCATTGACCTCTCCGACGGTGAAGAGGCCGGCATCAAGGGCGCCGTGCTTGAGATCAAGGGAATGTACGCGTACGGCTTCCTGCGGCCGGAAGCCGGCGTGCATCGCCTGGTGCGCATCTCGCCCTTCGATTCGCAGGCGCGGCGGCATACGAGCTTCGCGTCGATCTTCATCTACCCGGTCGTGGACACCGAGATCAACATTGAGATCCGCGAAGAGGACATCAAGATGGATGTCTTCCGCGCGAGCGGCGCCGGCGGGCAGCACGTGAACAAGACGTCGTCCGCAGTGCGGCTGACGCATATTCCGTCGGGGTTCGTGGTGGCGTGCCAGCAGGAGCGCAGTCAGGGGAAGAACCGCGCGCAGGCGATGAAGCAGCTGAAGAACAAGCTGTACCAGATGGAGCTGGACAAGCAGGCGGCGGTGAAGGCGAAGCTCGACGCGAACAAGCAGGACGTGACGTTCGGCAGCCAGATCCGCAGCTACGTGTTTCAGCCATACACCATGGTCAACGATCACCGCACGGAGCTGAAGATCACCGACGTGCAGAAGGTGATGGACGGCGCGATCGATCCGTTCATCGAAGCGTACCTGAAGCTGGCCGGCAACGCCGGGGCGTCCCGATGAGCGACGAACTCAACTACGTGCTGCAGGCGCGCCGCGACAAAGTGGCGGCGCTCGAGGCGAAGGGCATCGCGCCGTTTGCCTACGGTTTCGACCGGCAGCATCTCGCGTCGGCCTGCGCGCCGCTGCTTGGCGACTCCACCGAGGGGCCGGACGTGCAGCTCGCGGGGCGCATCGTGGCGTGGCGTGCGCACGGCAAGACCACGTTTGCGCACCTCGGCGATCCTTCGGGGCGCGTGCAGCTGTACTTCAAGAAGGACGTGCTGGGTGAGGACGGATACGCGCTGTGCGACCTGCTCGACCTGGGTGACGTGATTGGCGTGCGCGGCCCGCTGTTTCGCACGCGGACGGGCGAAGTGACCGTGAAGGTGGAACACGTCGAGCTGCTGGCGAAGTCACTGCGGCCGCTGCCGTTCGGCAAGGAAGAAGTGGTGGACGGCCAGACGGTGCGTCATTCGGCGTTCGCCGATGGCGAACAGCGTTCGCGGCAGCGCTATGCGGACCTCGCGGTGCATCCGGAAGTGCGCGCGCTATTTGCCGCGCGCTCGAAAATGAATGGCGCGGTGCGCGCATTCCTCGACGGACTTGGGTACCTCGAAGTGGAGACGCCGGTGCTGCAGCCGCTGTATGGCGGCGCGGCGGCGAAGCCGTTCGTGACGCAGCACAACGCGCTCGACATGCCGCTGTTCCTGCGCATTGCGGACGAGCTGTATCTCAAGCGGCTGGTGGTGGGCGGATTTGACCGCGTGTACGAGATTGGACACGACTTCCGCAACGAAGGCATTGACCGGACGCACAATCCGGAGTTCACGATGCTCGAGTTCTACGAAGCATACGCCGACTACACGGTGATGATGGACCGTGTGGAAGCGCTGCTGGTTGCCGCGGCGAACGCGGTGCGTGACGCGCTGTCGGCCGCGGGACTCGTGACCGAGGCGCCCGCATTTGACGCGGCGGTGCTGCAGGGACCGTTCGCGCGGATGGAGTGGCTGCCGTCGCTGTCGCAGGCGCTGCAGGTGAGCGACGTGACGCAGATGACGGACGCCGAGCTGAGGGCGGCGGCCGAGCGCGCGGGCGTGCACGGCGTGGCCACGCTATCGCGGCCGAAGTTGATGGATGAGCTCTTCCAGTACCACGTAGAGAGCAAGATCGAGCGCCCGACCTTCGTGGTCGACTATCCCAAGGAACTGTCGCCGCTGGCGAAGCCCAAGCGCGGCAACCCGGCGCTGACGGAGCGCTTTGAACTGTTTGCGCGCGGCAAGGAGATGGCCAACGCGTTCTCCGAACTGAACGACCCCATCGATCAGCGCCAGCGCTTCGAGGCGCAGGCGCGGTTGAAGGCGGCGGGTGACGAGGAAGCGACGAGCGTGGATGAGGATTATTTGCGTGCGATGGAGTACGGGATGCCGCCGATGGGCGGCGTGGGAATCGGGATGGACCGGTTGTTCATGTATCTCACTGGCACGGCGCATATCCGCGATGTGATTCTGTTTCCGACGATGCGGCCTGAATAGCGCTGGTGCAGGGGAAGGGGCAGGGTCGGGTGCAGGGGAAGGGGATGAGGGGGTACGGACGGTAGGCCCGGGCACGGGGACTCATTGAACCGACTGGAACTGGAAATCGCCTGGCGCTATCTCCGCTCGCGTGGCCGCACGCGGTGGCTGTCGTTCATCTCGGTCATCGCCATCGGCGGGATTGTGGTGGGCGTGAGCGCGCTGATTCTCATCATTGGCGTGATGAACGGGCTGCAGACGGATCTGCGCGAGAAGATTCTCGTGGGCAGTCCCGATTTCCGCGTGCTGGTGTATGGCGACGATCTGAAGATCACGGGCTGGCGCGCCGTGCAGGCGAAGGTCGCGAAGGTCGATGGCGTGGTGGCCGTCGCGCCGTTCGTGCTTACGCAGGCGTTGGCGAATGCGGGACACGAGTACACCGAAGGCGTGTCTGTCTCGGGCATTGACCCCTCAGGCGCATCGCCGCGGCCCGTGACGAGCATCCGCGAGCACGCGATCATGGGCGACTTCTCGTTCGCATCCGCCGACGGGAAGCGTCGCGGCGCGGTGGTGGGCAAGCTGCTCGCCGACCGCCTCTCGGCGTATCCCGGGCGACCCGGCGCGCGGCTGACGATGGTTTCCGCCGCGGGGCTCAAGCCCGATGCGGTGCTCGGGACCTTCATTCCGCGCGTCGCCGAATTCGAAGTGACGGGCGTGTTTGAGACGGGGATGTACGAGTACGACAACTCGTACGTGTTCGTGGATCTGAAGGCCGCGCAGGAGTTCGCTGGGCTCGACAGCGCGGTCACTGGCCTCGAAGTGGCGACGCAAGACCGCTGGTCGGCGCCCGCCGTTGCCGAACGCGTCATGTCGGCGCTCGACTTCCCGTATCACACGGTGGACTGGCAACAGCAGAACAGTTCGCTGTTCCGCGCGCTCAAACTCGAGAAGATGGGGATGGGCGTGATCCTGCTGCTCATCATCGTCGTCGCGGCGTTCAATATCGTGAGCACGCTGACGATGGTGGTGCGCGACAAGACGCGAGAGATCGGCATCTTGAAGGCGATGGGAATGACGGAAGCATCGATCCGGCGGATCTTCCTGATTCAGGGCACGGTGATTGGCTGCGTCGGCACGCTGACCGGCACCGTGCTGGGCTCGGTGCTGGGGCTGCTCGTGGACCGCTACCGCCTGATTTCGCTCGACCCAACGGTGTACTTCATCGATCACCTGCCGGTTCGGCTCGAGCTCGGCGACACGGTGCTGATGGCGCTGCTCGGATTTGCAATTGCGGCGCTGGCCACGCTGTATCCGGCGCGACAGGCGTCGCGTCTCTACCCGATCGAGGCGATCCGCGACGAATGACGCCGATTCTCGAGGCGCGCAGCGTCCGCAAGGTCTTCACCGGCGGCGACGGCGGTGAGATTCGCGTGCTCGATGGCGTGGACCTGGACGTGGCGCGCGGCGAGATGGTGGCGATCGTCGGTGCAAGCGGCGCGGGGAAGAGCACGTTGCTGCAGGTGCTCGGCGCGCTCGAACGGCCGAGTGGCGGCGACGTGGTGCTCGCGGGCACCGCGGTGAGTCAGGTGGCTGACGCGCAGCTCGCTGCGCTGCGCAACCGGTCGGTGGGATTCGTCTTCCAGTTCCACCACCTGTTGAAGGAGTTCACGGCGCTCGAGAACGTGATGATGCCGCTCCGCATCGCGGAGGTGCCGGTGCGCGAGGCGCGCGACAAGGCGGAAACACTGCTGGCGCGAGTGGGACTCTCGGCGCGCATGACGCACCGGCCGGGCGAGCTGTCGGGCGGCGAGCAGCAGCGCACGGCCGTGGCGCGCGCTCTCGCGGCCTCGCCGCCGCTGGTGCTCGCCGACGAGCCGTCGGGCAATCTGGATCACGCCAACGCCGAGTCGCTGCACGACCTGTTTGCGTCGCTCGCGGCGGACATGGGCGTGGGACTCGTGGTGGTCACGCACAACCGCTCCCTCGCGTCGCGTGCGCAGCGCATATTGCTGCTCGAGGACGGTACGCTGCACGCGACGCACGGGGAGGGCCTGGTCTGATGCTCTGCGATCAGTGCAAGGAGCGGGACGCGATGGTGCACCTCACGCAGATCGTGGACGCGGAGGTGACGCAGCTCCATCTGTGCGAGAAATGCGCGGCGGCCAAGGGCATCGAGACGACCGTGGCGATGCCCAAGCATCCGCTGGGGGATTTCCTGCACGCGGTGCAGCAGCAGGCGCCGGCGGCGGCCGGCGATCAAGCACGGTGTGCGTACTGCCAAACCTCGCTACGGGACTTTCGCGCTTCGGGACGGCTGGGCTGCGCACAGTGCTACACGGCCTTCGAGGGGGCGCTGCGCGAACTACTGCGGCGCGTGCACGGCGCGACAAAGCACCGCGGTCGCGAGTACGAAGCGTCGGTGTCTGCGGCCGTGATTGAGGGTGGCACGGAACTCGACTCCCTGCGCGACCGGCTGGAGCAAGCCGTTGCCGCCGAGGAGTTTGAAATGGCGGCGAAGCTCCGCGACCAGATCAGGGCGCTCGAATGACACTTGATCTCTCGCTGCTTCCGGACGGCGGCATTCCGTGGATCACGGCATCCGGTCCGCACGCCGACATCGTGCTGTCGTCGCGCGTTCGTCTGGCGCGTAACGTCGCCGGGTTTGCCTTCAGCCCGCGAGCGAACGACGGCGAGCGTCTGCGCGTGCTGCAGCAGGTGCGGGAGGCGGCATCGCACTCCGCGCTGCTGTCAAATGCGGTGCTGCTTCGCGTGGACGAAATGACGGCGAACGAACGCCGGCTGTTGCACGAACGCCACCTGGTAAGCAAGGAGCTGGCCGAGCTGGAGGCGACGACGGCGCGCAGCGGCTCGGCGGTGCTGGTGGGCGACGAGGCGGCGCTCATGGTCAACGAGGAAGATCACTTGCGTCTGCAGGTCTTCCGGTCGGGATTCGACATCGGCGGGGCGTGGGAGCGCGCGTCGCGGCTGGAGCGGGAGCTTGGTGAGCGGCTGCCGCTGGCGTACCACCGTGATTTTGGTTTTCTGACGTCGTGCCCGACGAACGTGGGGACAGGGCTTCGCGCGTCGGTGCTCGTCCACCTGCCGGGGCTCGTGCTGACCCAGGAAGTCGGCAAGGTGCTCACGGGCCTGCAGCAGATGGGGCTGACGTACCGTGGGCTGTACGGCGAGGGGAGCGAGGTGGTGGGCAACTTCTTCCAGATCTCGAACCAGACCACGCTCGGTCGCACGGAGGACGAGCTGTGCGACCATCTGGCGCGGGTGGTGGCCCACGTAATCTCGCGGGAATCAGAGGCACGGCGTGTCCTGAGCCGCGATGCCGGTTATATTATCGAGGACAAGCTGTGGCGGGCCTACGGCACGCTGCGATATGCACGAAGCCTGGGCGCTGACGAAGCCATGAACCTGCTGAGTGGCGTCCGGTTGGCCGTGGGGATGTACCTGATCGGCGGTATCAGTGTCTACACGCTGAACAAGCTGCTGGTGTTCAGCCAGCTGGCCCACCTCTCGCTCACCGAGGGGCGGCCGCTGACGGAGATCGAGGCCAACCTCGCCCGCGCACGCTACGTGCGGGGCGTGCTGGCCGTGGAAGCGGGCGAGGCGTAGACGCCCCGCCCGCAGCGACCGGGGAGACGATGAACGGCTACAACTTCACCGAACGCGTGCGCAAGGTGCTGGCGATGGCTCGCGAGGAGGCCGCCCGCCTCCACCACGAGTACGTTGGCACCGAGCATATCCTGCTGGGACTCATCCGCGAGGGCGAGGGGGTGGCGGCCGCCGTGCTGCAGCACCTCAACGTCGAGCTGGAGGACATTCAGCAGAAGATCGAGGAGACGGTGAAGAAGGGGAAAGCGGCGCAGGCCACCGGCCCCGATCTCCCGTATACCTCCCGGGCCAAGAAGGTGCTCGAGCTCGCCATGGGCGAAGCGCGCGAACTGGGCCACTCCTACGTGGGCACGGAACATCTGCTGCTCGGCTTGCTGCGCGAGGAGAAGGGCATCGCCGCGCAGGTGCTGGCCGACGCCAATGTCTCGCTCGAGGCGGCGCGCGCCGAGACACTGCGCCTGCTGGGCGGGAGCGAGATGCCGCAGGCCGGCAGCCAGCCGCCGTCCCCGGGGGCACCGTCACCCGCGCCCGGCACGCCGAGCGCCAAGGGTGAGAAGAAGTCCAAGACGCCGGCCCTCGACCATTTCTGCCGCGACCTCACGACGCTCGCGGCCGAGGGGCAACTTGACCCGACGATTGGCCGATTCAAGGAAATCGAGCGGGTGATGGAAGTGCTGACGCGTCGCAAGAAGAACAACCCCGTGCTCATCGGCGAGCCGGGGGTGGGCAAGACGGCGATTGTCGAAGGACTCGCGCAGCTCATCGCCAACGGCACATGCCCGGATTCGCTGCGTGAGCACCGCGTGCTGTCGCTCGACATGGCGGCCGTGATTGCCGGCACCAAGTATCGCGGCCAGTTCGAAGAACGCCTGAAGGCGGTGATGAACGAGATCGCGCTGAACAAGCAGATCATCCTGTTCATCGACGAGCTGCACACGCTGGTGGGCGCGGGCGCGGCCGAAGGGGCGATTGACGCGAGCAACATGCTGAAACCGGCGCTGGCGCGCGGCGAACTGCAGTGCGTGGGTGCGTCGACGCTCAATGAGTATCGCAAGTACATCGAGAAGGACGGCGCGCTCGAGCGCCGCTTCCAGACCGTGGTCGTCGAGCCACCTTCGATTGACGAGACGGTGGAGATTCTGAAGGGACTGCGGAAGCGGTACGAGGATCACCATCGCGTGACGATTCCCGACGACACGCTCGTGAATGCGGCCAAGCTGAGCGAGCGCTATATCACGGACCGGTTCCTGCCCGACAAGGCGATCGATGTGATCGACGAAGCGGGAGCGCGGGCGCGGCTGGCGGCGCAGGTGCCGCCGCCGGAAGTCGCCGAGCTCAAGCGGAAGCTGGAGGCGGTGAACACCGAGAAGGATGCGGCGGTGCGCGACCAGAACTTTGAGCGCGCCGCGGCGCTGCGCGACAGCGAGCGCGAACTGCAGGGTGAGATTCGCACGCGGCAGGAAGCGTGGGAACAGCGCCGGCAGTCGTACCGCCCGGTGCTCGGCGAGGAAGAAATCGCGTTCATCGTGAGCCGCTGGACGGGGATTCCCGTGACGCGGCTGCAGGAAGCGGAAACCGCGCGCCTGCTCCGCATGGAAGAGGAGCTGCACCAGAGCGTGGTGGCGCAGGAGGACGCGATCAAGGCGATCGCGCGGTCCATCCGGCGCAGCCGCGCGGGGCTCAAGGATCCCAAGCGCCCCATCGGGTCGTTCATCTTCTGCGGGCCGACCGGCGTGGGCAAGACCGAACTGGCGCGCGCGCTGGCCAAGTTCCTGTTTGCCGACGTGTCGGCGCTCATTCGCGTGGACATGAGCGAGTACATGGAGAAGTTCTCGGTGTCGCGCCTGATCGGCGCGCCGCCGGGATACGTGGGCTATGAGGATTCCGGCGCCCTGACGAAGGCCGTGCGGCGGAAGCCGTACAGCGTGGTGCTGCTCGACGAAATCGAGAAGGCGCACCCGGACGTGTTCAACATCCTGCTGCAGGTGCTGGACGAGGGACACCTCACGGACAACTACGGCCGCGTCATCGACTTCAAGAACACCGTGGTGATCATGACGTCGAACGTCGGCGCCAAGGACATCACGAAGAGCCGCACGGTAGGCTTTGGCAGCGAAGGCGGCCCGACGAAGTTCGAGAAGATGGCGGAGAAGGTGCGCGAGGAACTGCAGCACACCTTCAATCCCGAGTTCCTGAACCGGCTGGACGACACCATCGTTTTCCACCCGCTGCAGAAGGAGCACATCGCGAAGATCGTGAGCATCCTGCTGCGCGACGTGCAGAAGCGGCTGGCCGAGGAAGAGCTGGTCATGAAGCTCTCGGACGCCGCGCTCGACTTCCTGGTAGGCCACGGGTACGACGAGGCCTACGGCGCGCGTCCGCTGAAGCGCGCGATCCAGCGCTATATCGAGGATCCGCTGTCGGAGAAGATCTTGCTAGCCGAGTTCACCCGGGGGGACGACATCGAGGTGGATGTGGCCACGGACGGGACGCGGCTGGAGTTCAAGGTTCCCGCCAGCACCCCGAAGGCGTAGCACGGAACCTCGTGGGGCCGGGAGGGTTGCAACTGCAATCCTCCCGGCCTCTAATGTATATTTCCGGACTTATGCTTCGACCGATGTTTTCCGCCCTAGCGCTGCTGGCGCTGGCGGGTGCTCTGCCGCTGGCCGCGCAGCAACCCGATGACGGACGATGCCAGGCGCCCGACAGTATTGCCGTCAGCGGCAATAAACGTGTCGCGGCGTCCTCCGTCCTGTCCGACGCCGGGTTGCAGCCCAAGACGGCACTGAACTATCCGACCCTGCAACGAGCCATCCGCAACGTCTTTGAGGGCGGACAGTTCGACGACGTGCAGCTGTCGTGCGTCCTTGCCCCCGACGGCCAGCGAGCGACGCTGCTCATCAAGGTGACGGAGCGTCCGATCCTGGCCGACGTGGACGTGGCCGGCCCCTCGGTAGTCTCGCTTCGTTCGGTGCGCGACAAAGTGGACCTGCTCATCGGCCGGCCGGTAGACCCGGCGCAGGTTGCGTTGGCGATCACGCGCATCGATTCGCTGTATCAGGCCAACGGTTTTTATCTTGCGGACGTGAAGCCCGAGACGACGACGGTTGACGACAAGGTGAAGCTGCTGTTCCGCGTGGACGAGGGCCGGCGGCTCGCCATTTCGGGCGTCCGCGTGCTCGGCAACCACGAAGTCGCGTCGAAGGACGTGGTGGGGGCGATGAAGACCCGCCCCGAGGCCTTCTGGTTCTGGCGCAAGGGCGCCTTTGACGAAGACAAGTTTGCCGGCGACCTCGGCGAACGCATTCCGACGCTCTTCGCCAAGCAGGGCTTTGCCGATTTCCAGTTCCTCAAGGACACGCTGCTGATTGATCGCGCCCGCGGCAAGGGGCTGATCGAGCTGACGGTGAACGAGGGCCGCCGCTACACCGTGGGGAATTTCTCGGTGGACGGCAACAAGCACTTCTCGACCGAGGACGTGAAGCGGGCGTTTCCGTTCACGGCCACCGAGGCGACGCTGCCGCAGCGCTTGATGGCGCTGGTGCGCCGCAAATCGGCGTCGTCGAATCTGTTCGACCGGACGCAGTGGGACGATGCCACGCAAAAGGTGCGGACGATGTACCAGAACGAAGGGTACATCTACGCGCAGGTTCGGCCGGTGAGCGATCCCGCGCCGATGGGCGCCGACTCGGTGCCGCGCGTGAACCTGCGCTGGGAGATCACGGAGAACCAGCCGGCGATCATCAATCGCGTGGACATTCTCGGCAACGACTACACCAACGAAGCGTGCATTCGCGAGCAGCTTTTTGTCATTCCCGGCGACGTCTTCAACCAGGACCGGCTGATCCGCTCGTATCAGAGCATCGGCAATATGGGGTTCTTTGAAGCGCCGATTCCGCCGCCAGACACCAAGCAGGCAAACGAGGCGGGCGACGTTGACGTGATCTTCCGCGTGAAAGAAAAGCGGACGGGCAACATCAACTTCGGCGCGTCGATGGGTCAGGGCACTGGCGTAGGCGGCTTCATCGGCCTCGAGCAGCCCAACCTTTGGGGCAACTGCAAGCGCGGTTCGATGCAGTGGCAGTTTGGCCGCTACATCAACGACTTCAACCTCAGCTACACCGACCCCGCGATCAAGAAGTCGCGCGTGTCGGGGACCGTGACGGCGTACAACTCGCAGGCGCGTTATCGCATTGCCGACCTTGGACGCACGATCCGCACCGGTGCAAGCCTACAGGCGGGCTTCCCGTTCGCGAACTCGCGATTCACGCGCGTCTTTGTCGCGTACGGCGCGGAGGGCGTGAAGTTCGGCAGCGACGGACTGCTCGGCACGGTTGCCACCACGACGTCGTGCTCGCGCTGCTTCCGATCGAATCTCGGACTCACCGTTTCTCGCGACACGCGCGTGGACATGCCGTTTGCCACGCAAGGCAGCTTGCAGAGCTTCAAGGCGGACTTCAACGGGGGCATCCTCGGCGGCACGTCCACGTTCCAGCGCTACTACACCGAGATGCGCTCCTACGCGCTGCTCGGCACGATTGGCGGCAAGAAGATGGGCGCGAATCCGCTGAAGTTCACGGTGGGCCTGACGACGAAGGCGGGCGCGGTGTTCGGCGATCCGGGCGCGTTCTTCTACTCCCAGTCGTTCTCGCTGGGCGGCGTGCAGTTTGGTGAAATGCTGCGCGGATATCCCGAGTTCTCGATCACGCCCGCCGGCTTCTCGGGCACCACGGGGACGTACAACGCGCAACGCAACTCGTTTGGCAACGCCTTCTTCACGACGACGGCCGAGGTTGGCCTGCGTGTGAGCCAGCAGTTCTACATGAACATGTTTTACGACGCGGGGAATATCTGGGCCCACCCCCGTGAAATCGACCCGTCGCGGCTGTTCCGCGGCGCGGGTATTGGCGCGTCCGTCGTGACGCCGCTTGGGCCACTCGGTCTCGACTGGGCGTACGGATTCGACCGCACCGATATCAACGGCAAGCCGGATCCGAAGTTCCAGTTGCACTTCCGCCTCGGTCAGTTCTTCTAACATCTGGAGTCTGCAATGCCCGTTCGTGCTCGCGCGCTGCTCGTCGCCCTTCTCACTCTCCTGATCCTGCCGGCCGTTGCGGTCGCGCAAGGCACCAGCGTGAAGTTCGCGTATGTTGACACCCGCGAACTGCTGGACAAGGCCCCGGGCCGCACTGACGCGGATGCGCAGTGGAAGAAGGAGGCGCAGGGCCTGCAGGATCAGGTCACTCGCATGCAGGATTCGCTGCAGGCGATGATCGCCGCGTACCAGAAGGCCGAGGCCGGGCTGAGCCCCGCGGCGCGCGAGACGCGCCAGAAGGGGATCAGCGACAAGGAGCAGGAATATCAGACGCGCACCCAGGCGCTGGACCTGCAGGCGCAGCAGCGGCAGGCGCAGCTCCTGCAGCCGATCATCGACCAGATCAAAGTGGCGCTCGAGGACATCCGCAAGGATGAGGGGCTTACCGCGATCCTCGACGTCGGCAGCCAGGGCAACCCGATTGTCGCGATCGACAAGAACCTCAACATCACCGACAAGGTGCTGGTGAAGCTGCGCACGATGCCCGTGCCGCAGGTGACCGCGCCGAAGGGCGCGGCTCCGGCGGCGGCACCTGCAGCTAAGCCTCCGACGCCGGCCGGTCCGGTTGCGGCGCCGGCTGGTGCAGCCAAGCCCAAGGTTCCGCCGACGCGCTAAGCGCCGGCACTCCCACCCCTGAAGGGCACAACATGTCGCAGCAGCCGTCGCTCTCCATGACCGCCGCCGAACTCGCCGAGGCGACGGGGGGCAAGCTCGTTGGCGATGCGACGGTGGCGGTGCATGCCATCGCGCCGTTGGACCGTGCCGGTCCCGAGGATCTCAGTTTCCTCGCGTCGGCGCGGTATGCATCGTTGATGGAGGATACGGGGGCGGGCATTGTCCTCGTGTCACCGGAGTTGAAGGAGACGGGCGGCCGCTGCAAGGCGCGCATCGTGGTGAGCAATCCCCACGATGCGCTGCTGGCGCTGATTCCGCGGTTCTATCGTCCGGTGGTGCACCCCACGGGCATTCATCCCGCGGCGCGCATCGGCCGCAACGTGCTGGTGGGCGACAATGTCTGCATCGAAGCCGGCGCGGTGGTGGAAGACGACGTGGTGATTGGCGAACGGACATGGATTGCGACGCAGACGGTGATTGGCGCGGGCACGAAGCTCGGCGACGACTGCCAGATCTTTCCGCAAGTCGTTGTCTATCCGCACACGCGCATCGGCAGCCGCTGCATCGTGCACAGCGGGGCGCGGCTGGGGTCGGACGGCTTCGGCTACGTGCAGAAGGACGTCGGCGGCCAGATGGCGCACGTGAAGATTCCGCACGTGGGACGGCTGATCGTCGGCAATGACGTGGAGATCGGCGCCAATTGCGCGATCGACCGTGGCAGCGTGGATGACACGGTCATTGGCGCGGGGACGAAGATCGACAACCTCGTGCACATCGCGCACAACGTGCGCATCGGCCGGCTGTGCCTGATCACGGCGCAGGTCGGTTTTGCCGGGAGCGTGCGGGTGGAAGACGGCGTGACGTTTGGCGGCCAGGCCGCGGTGGCCGGGCACGTGACGATCGGGGCGGGCGCGCGGATTGCGGGCCAATCCGGCGTGATCGGCGATGTTCCGGCGGGCGAAACGTGGTCGGGCTATCCGGCGCGTCCGCACAAGGAGGCGCTGCGGGCGTCCGCGGCGCTGTTCAAGCTCCCCGACTTGCTGAAGCGCATCGAGCAGCTGCTGGAGCGGGTCAAGCTGTGACCGCGCGGCGAACAATTGCGAGTGCCACGACGGTCTCCGGCGTGGGACTCCACCTTGGTCGGCCGTGCCGGCTTTCGTTTGAGCCGGCGCCGCCAGGTCGCGGGATCGTCTTTCGCCGCATCGACCTTGACGGCGCGCCCGAAACCGCGGCGCACGTGAAGACGGCGGTGCTCGCCGAGCGGCGCACGCAGCTCGGCACGGGCGAGGCGGCGCTGCATACGGTGGAGCACGTACTTGCCGCGGTGGCCGGCAGCGGCATCGACGACGTGACGATTGTCATGGACGGTCCGGAGCCGCCGATTCTCGACGGCAGTTCGCATCCGTTTGTGCACGCGCTGATGAGTGCGGGCGTGGTGGAGCACGGTGGCACGGTGGAGTACCTTCGCCTGCGGGCTCCGGTGCGCGTGGTGGATGGCGAATCGGTCTACGAGGCAGAGCCGGCAGACGCGCTCGCCCTCGACGTGCGCATCGACTTCCCGCACCCGCTGGTCGGCACGCAGTCCGGGACGTGGACGATCACGCCCGACACGTTCTCGCGCGAGCTGTCCGCGGCCCGCACCTTTGGTTTCATGCGTGAGGTGGAAGGACTGCGGGCAAAGGGGTTGATTCAAGGGGCGTCGACCGACAATACCGTCGCGCTCGATGAGCAAGGCGTCGTGGGTACGACGCTGCGGTGGCCGGACGAGTTTGTCCGGCACAAGGCGATGGACTTTGTGGGTGACCTGGCGCTCGCCGGCAAGCGGGTGCTGGCGCGAATCACGGCCCACCGGCCGAGTCATCGCGGAACGGTCTTGCTGGTGCGCGAGATGCTGGCACAAACCCGGCGGGAGGAACACGTGCTCGGAATCGAAGACATCATGAAGGTGCTGCCGCATCGCTACCCATTTCTCCTCGTGGACCGGGTCCTCGAGATGGAGGCGGGCAAGTACATCGTCGGCATCAAGAACGTGACGATCAACGAACCGTTCTTTCAGGGACACTTCCCCGGTCATCCCATCATGCCTGGTGTGCTCATCGTCGAGGCGATGGCGCAGGTGGGCGGCATGCTGCTGATGGGCGCGGTGGAGGATCCGGACACGAAGGTGGTGTACTTCATGTCGCTCGACAACGTGAAGTTCCGCCGGCCGGTGAAGCCCGGGGATCAGCTCCGTTTTGAACTGGAAATGACGCAGGTGCGTTCCAAGATCTGCCGCATGAAGGGCCTGGCGAAGGTCGACGGCGACATCGTCTGCGAGGCGGAAATGGCCGCCATGGTGAGGGATAGATGAGCAACCGCATTCACCCGTCCGCGATGATCGATGCGGACGCGGTCATTGGGAACGACGTGACCATCGGCGCCGGCGTGATTGTCGGCCCGCGCTGCACGGTGGGCGACGGATGCGTGCTCGACACGCGCTCGATCCTCGTGGAGAACGTGCGCCTCGGCAGCGAGGTCAAGGTGGGCGTGGGCACGGTCCTGGGCGGATTGCCGCAGGACCTCAAGTTTCAGGGCGAAGTGACGTGGGTCGAGATTGGCGACCGCACCACGATTCGCGAGTACTCGACGGTCAACCGCGGCACCTCACAGTCCTTCAAGACGACGGTTGGCACCGACTGCTTCCTGATGACCTACGTGCACCTGGCGCACGACTGCCATATCGGGAACGGCGTCATCATTTCCAACGGCACGCAGCTCGCCGGCCATGTGACGATTGAAGACAAGGCGATTCTCTCGGGACTGCTTGCCGTGCACCAGTTCGGCAAGATCGGCCGATACTCGTTCATCGGCGGGATGTCGCGCGTGAACAAGGATGTGCCGCCGTACGTGAAGGCGGTGGGGAATCCGATCAAGCTCTATGGGCTCAACAGCATCGGGCTGCTCCGCAACGGCTTCACGCCCGCCGTCATCCACGAGCTGAAGAAGGCGTACCGGCTTTTCTTCCGCAGCGAGCAGAACATCGCGCAGGCGCTTGAGATCGCGCGCAAGGAACTGGACATGAGTCCCGAAGTGAGGGCCTTCGTCGATTTCGTGGACGAGAGCCAGCGGGGAATCGTCGTATGAGCGCGACGCTGCGGGTGGGGGTGATCGGCACGGGAGCCCTGGGGTTCCACCACCTGCGGCATCTGCGCACGCTCGACGGCGCCACCGTGCGCGGCTTCTGGGAAACGGATGCGGCGCGTTCGGCGAAAGTGGCGCAGGAACTCGGTGTTGCGGCGGCGGCGTCACTTGATGCGCTGCTCGATGACGTCGATGCGGTGTCCATTGTGGTGCCGACGCCGGCGCACTACGCCGTGGCCAAGGCGGCGCTCGAGCGCGGCAAGCACGTGCTGATCGAGAAGCCGATCACGACGACACTGGCGGAGGCGGACGAACTGTTGGCGCTGGCCAAGGCCAAGGGCGTGCTCGTGCAGATCGGTCACATCGAGCGCTTCAACCGCGCCATTCGCGCGGCCCTTCCTTATGTGGACCATCCGCTGTTCATCGAGAGCGAGCGGCTGGCGCCGTTCAACCCGCGCGGGTCGGATGTGGCGGTGGTGCTGGACCTGATGATCCACGACATCGACCTCGTGCTGACGCTGATCCGCGCCAAGGTGACGGAAGTGCGCGCCGCCGGCGTGGGGATTCTCACCCCGAGCGTGGACATCGCCGATGCGCGCGTGGCGTTTGGCAATGGGGCGATTGCCAACATCACGGCGAGCCGCATCTCGCGGGACCGCACGCGCAAGCTGCGGCTCTTCCAGCGCAACGGCTACCTGACGCTCGATCTCGGCGCCGGCAATGGCGAGCTGTTCCGCCTGCGCGGCGACGTGGACCTGGCGGCACTCGCGCAGCAGGCGCAGCCAGACATTACGACGTTCGTCGAGCGCATTCCACTCGAGGCGCCCGAAGGCGACGCCCTCAAGCTTGAACTCGAGTCGTTCATTGCCGCAGTGCGCGGCGAAGCGCCCGTGCCCGTGACCGGCGACGAGGGGCGCGACGCGTTGGCCGTTGCCATGCAGATCGTCGCCGACATCGAACGGTCGCGCTCAGCGATGGCCGCGGCGGCGCGCAGCGCCGGTGCGTGAAGTCCTCATCATCGCCGGCGAGGCGTCAGGCGACCTGCACGGCGCCGGCGTAGCCGAGCGATTGCGGGCGCTGCGCCCGGAGGTGCCGCTCGTCGGCATGGGGGGCGACCGAATGGCGGCCGCCGGTGTGCAGCTCTTCGAACGCGCTGAGGGCGTGGTGGGCTTCGTCGAGGTGCTCAAGCATCTCCCGTCGCATTTGCGGCTGCTGCGACAGGTGAAGGCGCGGCTGCGCAGCGGGCGCGTGGGGTTGATCATCCTGATTGACTATCCCGGCTTCAATTTGCGCGTCGCACGGGCGGCGCACGACGCTGGCGTGCCGGTGCTCTACTACATCACGCCGCAGGTGTGGGCGTGGAAGCCGGGGCGCCTGACGATGATGGCGGACGTGATCACCAAGGCGGCGGTGATCCTGCCGTTCGAGGAGCGGCTACTACGCGAGGCGGGAATCGACGCCACGTTCGTGGGGCATCCGCTGCTCGATCGCGCGCAGTCGCTTCCGGATCAGACGGAAGCGCGACGGCGGCTCGGCCTGCCGCTCGACCGTGAAGTGCTGGCATTGTTTCCAGGGAGCCGCGCGCAGGAGATTGAGCGGCACGTGCACGGTTTCGAGCTGGTGGCGCGCGAGCTGCAGCGGCGGCGGCCCGGGCTCGAAGTGGTGGTGAGCGTCGCACCGACGATTCAGCTCGACGCGTCGCACTTGCCGTATCCGATGGTGCGCGCCCAGTCGTTTGATGTGCTGCGCGCCGCCGACGTGGCGTTGTGCAAGAGCGGCACGACGACGCTCGAAGCAGCGGTCGCTGGCTGCCCGTGCGCCGTGGTGTACAAGACGAGCCGCATTACCTACGAGATTGCGCGGCGGCTCGTGAGCATACCGCACATCGGACTGCTGAACGTCGTCGCCGGGCGCGAAGTGGCGCCGGAGTTCGTGCAGGAAGCGTTCACGACCCAGGCCGTGGCCGACGCGCTGGCACCGCTGTTTGGCGCGGAGAGTCCGGCGCGAGCGCGGATGCAGCAAGGGATGGACGAAGTGCGTCGGCTGCTTGGCTCGCCCGGGGCGGCTGTGCGCGTCGCCGAGATGGCGAGCGCGATGATGCCGCGGGAACGAGCGTCATGAGCGGCCCGGCGGTCGCATCGGATTCGGCGCGCGACGCGAAGGCGGCGAAGCGAGCGCGGAAGGTGCGCTGGACATCGTGGATTGCGTTCTGGGTGATGCAACTGCTGGCGCGCACGTGGCGTCTGCGGGTGCGTCATGACGCCGATGGGCTGGCGGCCGCGCAGCGGAGTGGCGTGGTGTACGCGGTGTGGCACGGCTTGATGCTTGCGCCCATTTGGTCGTACCGCAACCGCGGCATCCAAGCGCTGGCGAGCGAACACGGCGACGGCGAGATCATTGCGCGCATTCTCGAACGGCTGGGCTATGCGCCGCCGGCGCGCGGGTCGAGTTCGCGCGGCGGACTGCGCGGCCTGATGACGCTCATCGCGACGCTGCGGGGCGGCACCGCGATTGTGTTCACGCCCGACGGTCCGCGCGGGCCGGCGCGCGTGGCCCAGCCGGGCGTGTTTGTGGCGGCGCATCGCGCCGATTCGGTGATTATTCCGGTGTCGATGCACGCGGCACGCGCGTGGCGGTTGCGCAGTTGGGATCGCTACGCCATTCCGAAGCCGTTCACTCGGGTGTGCGTGGCGTTCGGAGGTCCGTTCACGCCTCGCTTTGAAGGCGACCGGCTGGCCGAGGGCGAGATCGAGCGGTTTGCGGCGGCGATGGACGCCACGGAGGCGCAGGCCCGTGCGTGAGGCCATCGTTCGCGCGGTGTGGTACGGCGAGGGCTTCGTCGCCATCGCGGCGCGTGCGCTGCTCACGCCATTGGAGTGGGCGTACGGCGCCGCGAGTTTTGCGGTTGCCTCGCAGCGCGCGCGCCGCGCCACGCGCGCGGCGGTGCCGACCATCTCGGTGGGCAATCTCACCGTCGGTGGAACAGGCAAGACGCCGCTGGCGGCGTGGTTTGTGGCCCAGCTGCAGTCACGCGGTCTCGCGCCGGCGGTGTTGATGCGCGGATACGGCGACGACGAGCCGCTCGTGCACGAACGGTTGAATCCGGGCGTTCCCGTCCTCGCCGATCCCGATCGCCGGCGTGCCGCCGAGCGTGCCACCGCGAGCGGGGCGACGGCATTGGTGCTCGACGACGCGTTTCAGCACCGGCAGATGCCGCGCGATGAAGACGTGGTGCTGGTGAGCGCCGATCTGTGGATGAACGCGCCGGTGCGCTTGCTGCCGGCTGGTCCGTTCCGCGAGCCGCTCGCTGCGCTGCGCCGCGCCAGCTTGATCGTGGTCACGCGCAAGGCAGCGTCGGCGGCACGCGCGGACGAGGTCGCCGGCATACTGGCACGCGCCGCGAGCGGCGTTCCGATTGCGGTCGCGAGCTTGGCGCTGGGTCAGTTGAACAACTGGCGGACCGGCGCGGTTGAGTCGACCGCGGCGCTGGCTGGCCAGCGGATTCTCGCCGTGTCGGGCATTGGCGCACCGGACGCGTTTCTCGCCCAGCTCGCCGCCGCGGGCGCCTCTGTAGAAGCGGCCACGTTCGAGGACCATCACGCGTATACCGCGGCTGACGTCAGCGAGATTGTGGGGCGCGCCGGCCGCAGCGGACGCGTCGTCTGCACCCTGAAGGACGCGGTGAAGCTCGGGGCGTTATGGCCTGCCAACGCCCCAGAGCTGTGGTATCTTTCCCAAGTTGTGCACATTGAACGCGGGGAGGCGGCCGTGAACGAGCTGCTGGACCGCCTCGCCTCCCGATCGCACTAATTCACGCCGGTGCCTCCCGGCCTCACGACCGACGACCATGGCTGACATTCTCCTGCCAACGAACGAAATCGTTCATCCCGACAAGGACCGCTTCCTCCACGAGGAGAATCCATTCGAGGCGATGATGGTGCGCTTCGACCGGGCGGCGGTGCTGCTGGACCTCGAGCCGGGCATCTACAAGGTGCTGCGCGCCCCGGAAAAACAGATCATCGTCTCGATCCCGGTGATGATGGACAGCGGGGAGGTCGAGGTCTTCACGGGCATTCGCGTACTGCACAACACGTCGCGAGGGCCGGCCAAGGGCGGCATCCGCTTTGACCTCAACGTGTCGCTCGACGAAGTGAAGGCGCTCGCCGCGTGGATGACGTGGAAGTGCGCCGTCGTGAACATCCCGTTCGGCGGTGCCAAGGGCGGCGTGATCTGCGATCCGCTCAACATGAGCGTGCACGAACTCGAGCGGGTGACGCGCCGCTACACGACGGGCATCTTCGCGACGCTCGGCCCGGACTCGGATGTGCCGGCGCCGGACGTCAATACGAACGAGCGCGTGATGGCCTGGCTGATGGACACGTATTCGATGCGCGTGGGCCACACGGTCAACGCCGTGACGACGGGCAAGCCGGTCGCGATGGGCGGCTCGCTGGGCCGCCGTGAAGCGACGGGACGGGGCTGCATGATGGTCACGAAGGAAGCGCTGGCGCACCTCGGCATGCAGGTCAAGGGAACGACCGTCGCGGTGCAGGGCTTCGGCAACGTGGGGTCGATCGCCGCCGAGTTGCTGCAGGCCGAGGGCTGCAAGATTGTCGCGATCAGCGATCGCACGGGCGGCTGGGCAAACCGCAACGGGATCGACGTGCTCGACGCGATGGCGTACGTGCAGAAGAACACCACGCTGGAAGGTTACGGCAAGGGCGATCCGATCTCGAACGAGGACATCCTGACCCTCGACGTCGACGTGCTGCTGCCAGCGGCGCTCGAAAACGTCATCACGACGAAGAACGCGGCAAAGGTCAAGGCGAAGATTGTCTGCGAGGGAGCCAACGGCCCAACGACGCCCGGTGCCGACGCGGTGCTCGACAAGAATGGCGCGTTCGTGATTCCGGACATTTTGGCCAACGCCGGCGGCGTGACCGTGTCGTACTTCGAGTGGGTGCAGAACCGCGGCGGCTATTACTGGTCGGAGAAGGTCGTGAATGAGCGGCTGAACGACATCATGGTGAATTCGTTCGCCGAGGTGCTCAAGCTGTCGACGCAGCACAAGGTGAATATGCGGACGGCGTCGTACATGCTGGCGATTAGCCGCGTGTCGACGGTGCACAAGCTGCGCGGCATCTACGCGTAGCGCGCGGCGGGCGACGTGAAGGTCCTGCTCGTCGCGGTGGGCAAGCCGCGAAACGCGGGCGTTGCGGCGGCGACGCAGGACTATGAGGAGCGTGCGGCGCGGTACTGGCCGCTCGAACGAATCGAGGTCCGTGAGGAGCCGGCAAAGTCGGCGACCGCGGACCTCGTGCGTGAGCGGGAAGGCGAGCGGCTCGCGGCCCGCATTCCGGCCGGGGCTGTGCTCGTCTGCTGCGACCCGGGCGGCAAGCGCATGGACTCGGCGGCCTTCTCGGGGTGGCTGCAGGGGCAGCGCGAGAGCGGACGGGACGTGGCGTTCGTCATCGGCGGCGCCTACGGGCTCTCCGCCGCGCTCCTGAAGCGGGCCGCCGTTCGCCTGGAGCTGGCGCCGTGGACGTTGCCGCACGAACTCGCCCGGCTGGTGCTCGCCGAGCAGCTGTACCGGGCGGGGACCATCGTCCGCCGGGAGCCGTACCACAAGTGACCCTTGGCGCATTCCGCCGTCCCCTGTTCAGCGGTTAGCTTAAGCCCATGCGGTCGTCGAAGGCCGCGTACCCCCAGAGGCAGAGAGCGCATGGCGTGTAGCTGTTGCTGGTTCAACCGAATGCAGGGGCAGGGACAGGAGGAGCGCGCATGACGCCTCCGCGTGTCGTTGCGGAACCAGTGGGCGGGGGGCCGCTGGCCCGCGCCGCGGTCGAAGGGCGTACGCCATCCGGATGGTACGCGCCGCGACCGAAGGGCGCCGCGGCGTGGCGTGCGCACGCCGAGCAGGTGCGCGCACAGACTGATCCTGAATGGCTCGCAGCACTCGCGCCGGCGTTCAACGCCAGCGGCGCGGCGGCGCGCCGTCTTGAGTCGGTGGCGCAAGGGCGCGGCGTTGTCATCACGACGGGGCAGCAGCCGGGACTCTTCGGTGGACCGGGCTACACGTGGCTCAAGGCGCTCAGCGCCCGCGCGCTCGCGGACAAGATCGAACAGGCCACCGGCATTCCGGCGGCTCCGGTGTTCTGGGCCGCCACGGATGATGCCGATTTTGCGGAGGCAAGCTGGACGGCGGTGGCGTTCGACGAGGAGGTGCGCCGCCTGCGCATTGAACGGCAGGGCTTCGACGGCCAGGTGATGGCGGCACAGCCGCTTGGCGATGTCGAGCGCCACTTTCAGGAGCTGTGCGCCGCGGCTGGGTCGGCGCCGCATCTCGAACTGCTGGAACATGCGCGCCGCGCGTATCGCGCCGACGCGACCGTTGGCAGCGCGTACGTCGAACTGATGCGCGCGCTCTTTGAACCGATGGGCATTGCCGTGCTCGACGCCTATCATCCCGCCGTGCGCGATGCGGCGCGTCCCACGCTCGTCGAGGCGTTGCGTCGCGCGCCGGTGATCGATGAAGCGGTCTCGCTGCGGAGCGTGGCGATCGAGCGCGCCGGTTTCCGTGCGCAGGTGGCGCGCGTGCCCAAGCTGTCGCTCGTCTTCCGCGTCTCGAGCAACGGCGTGAAGGAGCGCATCCCGATCTCGCAGACGGGCGACGTCGCTGTGCAGCCGCAGCTGGTGCTCTCGGCCAACGTGCTGCTGCGACCGGTGGTGGAGCGTGCGATTCTTCCCACGATCGGCTATTTCGGCGGTCCCGGCGAGGTCGCGTATTTCGCACAGGTCGGCGCGGTGGCCGAGGCGTTGGGGCGTCCGCTGCCCGTCGTGCTGCCGCGCTGGTCGGCGACGATCATCGAGCCGGTGATCGACCGGATGCTTGGCCGGTTGGGCATGGTCTTTAATGACATCAAGCCGCCGCATCAAGCGGAGCGCCGCATGGGAGACCGCGCGATGCCGCCGCTGGTGCGCGACACGCTGGAGGCGCTGCGCCGCGATGTTGACGCCAAGCTCAACGTCTTGCGCGACTCGCCGGAGGGAACGGCGATGGTGCACGCGCAGACCATTGAAGGCGCGCGGCATCAGCTGAAGTTCCGTATCGACCGGCTCGAGCGGCGCTTCCGTGCCGCGGCGCTCAAGGCGGAGACGACGGCGCTCAAGGATCTCGGCAGCGTGCGCGCGGCGCTGATGCCGGAGGGGCAGCGGCAGGAGCGCGTGCTCAATCCGCTGCCGCTCGTCGCGCGGCACGGCGAGGCCCTCATGGACCTGCTGCGCGCGGGCGCGGCCACGCACGCCACGCATATGCTCGGCGGCGCGTGAGCGCGGGACGCGCGCCGATCGCGCGGCGGACGAGCGGCGCGTGAGCATCGCCCCGCCCAAGCCGGTGTCGCCGCGGAGCGGCGGCGGGGCCGCGCTGGTCGCCGCGGGGATTCTACTGAGCCGGCTCTTTGGGCTCGTGCGCAACCGGCTGCTCGGGCACTACCTGGGCACGAGCGATGCCGGCGATGCGTTCAACGCCGCCATTCGCATTCCCAACATCCTGCAGAATCTCTTTGGCGAAGGCGTGCTGTCGGCGTCGTTCATTCCGACGTACAGCCGTTTGCTTGCCGAAGGCAATGAAGAGGAGGCGGGTCGGGTCGCCGGTGCGATTGGCACGCTGCTCGCGCTCACGAGCGCGGTGCTGGTGCTTGTCGGCATTGTGCTCACGCCGTACGCGGTGGCGATCATCGCGCCCGGGTTCGCCGGTGAGAAGCGCGCGCTGACCATTCACCTCGTGCAGCTGATCTTCCCGGGTGTTGGCCTGCTCGTGCTTTCCGCCTGGTCACTTGGCGTGCTCAACTCGCACCGTCGGTTCTTCCTGCCGTACGCCTCGCCGGTGGCGATGAATGTCGTGATGATCGGCGCGCTGCTCGGCTTTGGTCCGTCGCTCGCTGGCGACGTCGACGGACAGTCGCGCCTCGCCGCCGTGCTCGCGTGGGCGTCGGTGCTCGGCAGCGTCGCCCAATTGGGCGTTCAGCTGCCGACAGTGCTCCGTGTTGACCGCCGATTGCGCCTGCACCTCGGCACGGCGAACAAGAATGTGCGCGTGGTCCTCGCGCAGTTCGCGCCCGTCTTCGTTGGGCGCGGCGTCGTGCAGATCAGCGCGTACGTGGACAATGTGCTGGCGTCGCTCGTGAGCGGCGGGGCGGTGGCCGTGCTGTCGTACGCGCAGGTGATCACAATGCTCCCCGTGTCGCTCTTTGGAATGTCGGTGTCGGCGGCCGAACTGCCCGCGATGTCCGGAACCATTGGCAGCGATGACGACGTGGCGCGCGTGCTGCGCCAGCGGCTCTCCGACGGGCTGCATCGCATTGCGTTCTATGTCGTGCCGTCGTCGATGGCGTTCGTGGCGATCGGCGACATCGTGGGCGCGACGTTGTATCAGTCGGGCAAGTTCGGGCGCGCCGACGTGATCTGGATGTGGGGGGTGCTGGCAGGCTCCGCGATCGGATTGCTCGCCGGAACGCTGGGACGGTTGTACGCCTCCACGTGGTACGCGCTGCGCAATACGCGCACCCCGCTGAAGTTCGCGCTGCTCCGCGTGGCGCTCACGCTGGGCCTCGGATGGGCGGCCGCGTTGTGGCTCCCCGGCGCCGTGGGGATCGACGCGCGGTGGGGCGTCGCCGGTCTGACCGCGTCGGCGGGCGTGGCTGCGTGGGTGGAATGTGTGCTGCTCCGTCGCTCATTGGTGCCGCGCATCGGTGACGTTCGTGTGGACCGCCCGTATCAGGCGAAGCTATGGGGGGCGGCGCTTGTGGCGTCGTTGGTCGCGTGGGGTGCCAAGCTCGTGCTCGGTGTGGAGCATCCGCTGGTGCTCGGCGTCGCCGCGCTGCCGGCCTACGGACTTGCCTACCTCGGTGCCACGGCTTCGATGGCCATCCCGGAGGCGTCGGCGATGGCGGGACGCGTTCGGCGGCTGATTGGCGGGCGCTGACCAACGGGCGCTGACCAACAGGCGCTGACCAACGGGCCCTGAGCAACGGGCCCTGAGCAACGGGCGCTGACCTTCGGCTAGATTCCGCGCGAGGCCCCATGCGCACCGTTCCTGAGTCCATCAGCCAGAAGCTGCCGCACCTACCCGACACGCCCGGCGTGTATCTGTGGAAGGGTGCGGACGGCACGGTGCTGTACGTCGGCAAGGCGAAACGGCTGCGGCAGCGCGTGCGCAGCTACGTCGCGACCGATCACGCCGAGACGTCGAAGACGCGCGTGCTGATGGATTACGTCGCCGATCTGGAGACGATTGTCGTTGCCAGCGAAGCGCACGCGCTGATTCTCGAGCACAACCTCATCAAGGAGCATCACCCGCGATTCAATGTGATGCTGCGCGATGACAAGACGTATCCGTACGTGAAGGTGACCGTGCAGGAGCCGTACCCGCGCGTGCTCGTCACGCGGCGCGTGCTTGACGATGGCGCGAGATACTACGGCCCCTTCACCGATGTGGGCGCGATGCGCCACGCGCTCAACGTCGTCAAGCGCGTCTTCACTGTGCGCTCGTGCCGCTGGAACATGCCGGCCGAAATGCCCGAGCGCGCCTGCCTCGATTTCCACATCAAACGCTGCAAGGGGCCGTGCATCGGCGCGCAGTCGCTCGCCGACTACCGTCGAATGATCGATGAAGTCGTCGCCTTCCTCGACGGCAAGCCCGACGAGGTCATGCAACGCGTGCGTGGCCGGATGGACGAGGCGGCCGAACACCTCGATTTTGAGCGCGCCGCCGAACTGCGAGACGCGCTGCGCCATCTCGAGCGCTACGAGGAGCCGGCGATCATTGTCGACGTCGAGGGTCACGACCGCGACGTGGTCGGTTTTGCCCGCGACGGCGATGATGCCTGCGTGACCTTGCTCAAGGTGCGGAACGGCAAGCTGCTCGCGCGCGACCAGCGCTTCCTCGAGCAGGCCGAGGGCGAGAGCGACGCCGCCGTGCTGTCGGCGTATCTCGCCGGCAGCTATCTCGCGGGACACTACCTCCCGGAACGAACGGGATCGGCGGGCGAGCATCCCGCCGAACTGTTGCTGCCGTTCGCGCCCGAGGATCTCGATGTCCTCGAACCGGCGCTGCGGCCAACGCGCGTGCTCCTCCCACAGCGCGGCCTCAAGCGGGAACTTCTCGATCTCGCCGAGAAGAACGCGCGGCATTTGCTGGAGGAGTTCAAGCTCGCCGAGGACGAGGCGAACGAGCGGGCGGGGGATCCGGTGTATGAACTGGGGCGCGCGCTCGGCTTGGCCAAGATTCCGCGCGCGCTCGTCTGCTTCGACAACTCGACCGCGCAGGGAAAAGACAACGTCGGCTCAATCGTCTGGTTCGAGAACGGGCGGCCGCGGCGATCCGAATACCGCACCATGCGCGTGAAGTCCGTGGACGAGGCGCACGGCCCTGATGACTTCGCCTCGATGCGGGAGGTCGTCGGCCGCTATTTCCGCCGGCGTCTCGACGAACAGAAGCCGTTGCCGGACCTGGTGGTGATCGATGGCGGCAAGGGGCAACTTACCGCCGCGCACGAGGCGCTCGCACCGCTGGGTCTCGACGTGCTGCCGCTGGTGTCGCTCGCCAAGCGCGAGGAGGAAGTGTTCATGTTCGGGCGCGCCGAGGCGCTGCACTTGTCGCGCCGGTCACCGGCGCTGCGATTGTTGCAGCAGGCGCGTGACGAGGCGCATCGCACGGCGGTGGGCTACAACCGCAAGCGGCGCTCCATTCGAACGATCACGTCGGCGCTGCTGGACGTGCCTGGCGTTGGTCCAGCCAAGCGCCGCGAGCTGCTGCGGACATTTGGGAGCGTGGACGGCGTGCGGGCGGCGTCCGTCGAGCAGATCGCCGCGCTCAAGGGATTCTCGGCGAAGTCAGCGGCGGCGCTGCTTGAGGCATTGAAGGCGTCCGCCCCCGACCGGCCCAACGAGGGCGCGTCAGCGGTAGAGAGCGACGCTTCGTAGATTTGTCAGGCGACGGAGCGGTCGTTCGTCGGTTGTCCGTCCGCCGTCGCCGGTCGCCTCTCGTCTCCCATCTACCGTCCACCATCTGCCTCATATGTCCTGGACTCTCCATTGTACGACGGGCTGCGGCTATACCGCCCCGGGTGACAAGCTCGCCTCGCTCTGCCCGCAGTGCGCGCAGCCGCTGTCTGTGCGGTACGATGCGCCGGTCGCGCGCTCAACCATTAGTGGCGATTGGTCGCTCTGGCGCTATGCCGCCGCGTTGCCGCTGGCCGCGGGCGAGACGCGCGTGAGCCTGGGTGAAGGGATGACGCCGCTGATGTCGCTGCCGCATCTCGCCAAGGAAATCGGCGTGCGCAAGCTCTGGGTGAAGGACGAAGGGCAGAACCCCACGGGGAGCTTCAAGGCGCGCGGCCTCATGATGGCCGTGACG
>JAHFCT010000032.1 GCA_023249375.1 Gemmatimonadota bacterium
CTGAACGTCGTCGACGGCAAGGTCACGTATAAGGGCGTGGCCGATGCGTTCGGCATGGAGTACGTCGCACCGGAGAAGTTCCTCTAGTAGATGGTAGATGGTAGATGGTAGATGGTAGATGGTAGATGGTAGACGGTTGAGGGTGGACCGTCGGCCGACGTGGGTGAGGGAGGGCGCTCCGGGTAATCCGGGGCGCCCTCTCTCCATTTGGCGCGCTTGGCTAGGTGGTGGCGGGGCAACGGCTTGTCTGGCTTCGGCGCGGCCCGTAACTTACGGTTCGTTCCGCAAACGCCTTTATAGTTGTCTGCCCCCAGCCGGTCGCGCGTTGCCGCGATCGCGCGTGAGCCTCGATGCGCTGGAATATTCCGTTCTTCAAATCGGGATCGTTTTTCCCTGCCAACGCGATCGCCGTCGATCTCGGGACGGCCAACACGCTCGTGTATGTGAAGGGCGAAGGGATTGTGCTCAACGAACCATCCGTGGTTGCGATGGATCGCGAGACCAAGAAGATCAAGGGCGTGGGCCTCGAAGCCAAGCGCATGCTCGGCCGCACGCCCGAGGGCATCATCGCGGTGCGCCCGATGAAGGACGGCGTGATCGCCGACTTCGACGTCACCGAGAAGATGCTGCGCTACTTCCTCGAGCTGATCATCGAGAAGCATGTCTTTCGCGTGAAGCCGCGCGTGATCGTGTGCGTGCCCTCTGGCATCACCGAAGTGGAGAAGCGCGCGGTGCGCGACTCGGCGCTCGGCGCCGGCGCGAAGGAAGTGTTCATGGTAGCCGAGCCGATGGCGGCGGCGATTGGCGTGGGACTGCCGGTAGAGACGCCGACGGGCAACATGGTGATCGACATCGGTGGCGGCACGACGGAGATCGCCGTCATCGCGCTCAGCGGCATCGTGAGCGACACGTCGATCCGCACCGGCGGCGACGAACTGGACACGAGCATCGTGCAGTTCATGCGCTCGGGCTACAACCTGCTGATCGGTGAGCCGACGGCGGAGATGATCAAGATCCAGGTGGGCAGTGCGTCGCCGATGTTCGAGGAACGCGAGATGGAAGTGAAGGGGCGCGATCTCGTGTCCGGCATTCCGAAAACGGTGCGTGTGCACAGCGCCGAGATTCGCGACGCGATGCAGCAGCCCATTCAGCAGATCGTCGATGCGGTGCGCCGCGCGCTCGAGATCACGCCGCCGGAGCTGGCGAGCGACATCGTCGACCGCGGCATCGTGATGACGGGCGGGGGCGCGCTGATTCGCGGACTCGACGTGCTGCTGACGCAGGAGACGGGGCTCCCGATCCACGTCGATGAGGATCCGCTGACGTGCGTGGTGCGCGGCACGGGCCGGATTCTCGACGACGAAGAGAAGTACTGGTCGGTCCTCTCCACGTAGCGCACGGTGCCGCGCCCGGCACGCACATCCTCCCGCGCGGACCAGGCGATGCTTGTCGCCTGCGTGGTGCTGTCACTGGCCGCGCTCGTGCTGCCAGCGCGGCTGCGATCGACGATCGCCGGCGGACTGCGCGGTTCGGTGGTGGTACCGCTGGCCGCGCTGCAGGATCGCGCCGAAGTCTCGCGCCGCGCGGTGCTCGCGTACGACGCCTCGCTGCGGATCGCCGACAGCGTGCGGTTGCAGGCGTCGCAGGCGGCCGTGAGCGAGGCGGAGAATGAACGCCTTCGGCGCCTGCTCGGACTCGGCGCCGCGCTCAAGTGGGGCTTCGTGCCGGCGGAGGCGCTGCACGGACGCGGGCTGGGCGACGACTACACGATGACGCTCGCGGTTGGCCGCAATGAGGGCGTGGAGCCGTTTAGCGCGGTGGTTGCCCCCGACGGACTCGTGGGGATGATCGACGCGGTAGATGCCCACTCTTCGGTGGCGATTGTCTGGCCGCATCCCGACTTTCGCGTCAGTGCGATGTCGGCCGACGGCACTTCGTTTGGCATTGTGTATCCGCATCTGGGTTCGGGCGCGACGCGCTTCCTGCTCGAGCTGCGCGGCGTCGCGTTCCGCAACGCGCTCGCGCCGGGTACGCTCATCGTCAGCGCGGGACTCGGCGGCGTGTATCCGCGCGGCATTCCCGTGGGCGTGGTGCTGTCGGAGATCAGGACGGCCGAAGCGTGGGCGCGAAACTACCTGCTGCGCCCCGCGGTGCGGCCGGCGGATGCCACCACCGTGATGGTGCTGCAGCCGCGCCGTTCGAAAGACGGCGTGTCGATTGCGTGGCAGACGTCGGTGGACAGCGCGCTCAAGATGCTGGTGTCCGCTGGCGATTCCCTTGCGAAACATCGCGCGGATTCACTGGCGACGGCCGAACGACTGCGGCTGGACTCGCTGCAAGCGTTGCAGCCTCGCGCGGACACGGGCGCGGTGTCGTCTGCGGCAGGCGCCGCGCCACCCGGCGCCGTGCCGCCGGTGGTGAAGCCGGCCGTCACGCGCGGAGCATCGACGCCCGCAAAGCCGGGCACAATTCCCATCAAGCCGCCGATGGCGCCGAGGCCGCTGCGATGAACATGGCTCGGGGTCTGTGGTTTGCGCTCGTCTTCCTGGCGCTGGTGGTGCTGCACTACACGCTGCGGCCGGTGCTCGACTGGCGCGCGTCGATTGATTTTCTTTCGATCGCGGTGCTGCTGGTGGCGGTGCGTGCGCGTCCCGGGGTGGCGACGCTCGTCGGATTCGCGGTTGGCATCATCTCCGACTCGATGACGCCGGGCGCGTTTGGGGCGGGGGCCTTGGCGTTCAGCGTGGTGGCGTACGCGGCATCGACGCTGAAGGCCGCGTTCTTTGCCGACAACATCGCGCTGAACGCGGTCTTTGTCTTCCTCGGCAAGTGGGTTGGCGATCTTGTCTTCCTCGCGGCTGAACACCGCCTGGGCGGCAGCGACTTCCTGGCGCAGGCGCTGCTCTGGTCGCCGCTGGCGGCCACGGTCACTGCGGTCGTGGGACTCGCGGTGCTCGTGCTGGTCCGCCCCGTCGTCGGGACGCCGAAGGGATGAGCTTCCATCCAAACGAAATGCAGCGCCGAGCGCGGCTGGCCGCCGCGCTGCTCTTCCTCGCGTTCGTGTTTCTCGTGGGGTCGTTCTTCCGGACGCAGGTGCTGCAGCACGCGCAGTACGTGCTGCAGTCTGAGGAGAACCGCCTGCGTGAAGTGCCGCTGCCGGCGCCGCGCGGCGTGATCTACGACCGCAACGGCCAGATCATCGCCGAAAATCTCCCGGGGTACTCGGTATCGCTGCTGGCGCCGGGCGTCGATTCGCTGCGCGCCGCGCTCAAGCGGCTGGCAGGGACGATCACGCTGTCGCCGGAGCAGATCAATCAGGCGGTGCGAAGATTCCGGCGCGCGCCGAATCGGCCGGCGGTGATCTTCCCCGATGCGTCGTTTGACGTCGTGTCGGTGCTCGAGGAGCATCGCGTCGAGTTCCCGGGCCTGATCATCCAGAGCGCGCCGAAGCGGTACTACCCCGACGGTCCGGCGATGGCGGCGTTCATCGGGTACACCGGCGAAGTCAACGAAGCCGAACTCGCGAGTCCGAGCTTCCGCGGCTACAAGGCGGGGCAGCAGGTGGGGAAGGACGGACTCGAGAAACAGTATGAGAGCCGACTGCGCGGGCGCGAGGGGACGCGGTTTGTGGAGGTGGATGCGCGGGGCCGCGTGGTGCGCGAGGCCGGAGCGCGGCAGGACCTGCTGCCCGAGGCGGCGCCGCCGCTGTACACGAACATCGATCTTGATCTGCAGAAGTTCGTGGTGGAGCTATTCGGCGATTCGCTCATCGGCGGCGTGGTGGCGTTGGAGCCGAAGACGGGCGCCGTGCTCGCCCTGCATTCGGCGCCCACGTTCGATCCCAATCGCTTCATCGGCGGCATTCCCGCGGAGTATTGGCGGGCGCTGAACGAGGACGCGCGCCGGCCGCTGTACAACAAGGCAATCAAGGGATCGTACGCGCCGGGCTCGACGTGGAAGCTGGCGACGGCCGTGCTCGCGCTGCAGTCGGGGGCGGTCACGCTCGACGACCGCATGCCGATTGCCTGCAACGGCGGATATCAGTACGGTAACCGGCGCTTCAAGTGCTGGGACAAGAAGGGGCACGGGAGCGTGACGCTGGCGCAGGCCATCGAGCTGTCCTGTGACGTGTATTTCTACCAGCTCGGTCTCAAGATCGGATTGTCGCGACTCGTGGCGGGCGGCGTCGATCTTGGTGCGCGTGAACGCACCGGCATCGACCTGCCGTCGGAAACGCGACCGTCGTTCCCGAGCGCGCCGGCCACGGATTATTACAACCGGCGCTTTGGAGCGCGCGGATGGAGCAATGCCGTGTCGCTCAATCTCGCCATCGGCCAAGGCGAGAATGCGCAGACGGTGGTGAACATGGCGCGGTTCTACACCGCACTGGCGACCGATGGACAGGCGGCACAGCCGCGCATCCTGCGCGGCGACTCGCAGCGTCAGGCGGTCTTCCGCCTGGATGAGGCGCAGATGGCGGGCGTGCAGAAGGCGCTGGCGGGCGTGGTGCAGTTCGGCACGGCGGCGGCGTCGCAGATTCGCGGCGTGATGCTCGCGGGCAAGACGGGCACGGCGCAGAGCGGCAAGTTCAGAGGTTCGACCGAGCTGAATCACGCGTGGTTTGTGGGCTTCGCGCCGGCGAACGATGCGAAGATCGTGGTGGCCGTGATGCTCGAGTTTGGCGGGCACGGCACGCGCGCGGCGCATATTGCCTCGAAGATCATCGAACACTACCTGAAGGTGCAGACGACGCAGGTGCTCAACACGGAGGGCGAGTGAGCATCACGCGCCGGCGCATGGCCGACCCCACGCTGGTGGTCATTGCCGTGGCGCTGTCCGTGTTTGGCATCGCGATGGTGTACAGCGCGGGGCAGACCGACGTACCGACGCTCGTCGCACGGCTGTACAAGGCGCAGATCGTCTGGTTCCTCCTCGGGCTCACCGCCGCGTGGGCACTGAGCCGAGCGTCGGTGCGATTTCTCGACTGGGTGACGACGCCGGCCTACGCGGTGTCGATCTTCCTGCTTTTCATTCTGTTGTTCGTCGGCGCGGGAGCGGGAACGGCGGCCAGCACCAAGAGTTGGTTGCAGATTGGCGGCGTGCGGCTGGGTCAGCCGTCGGAGCTGGCCAAGATCGCGGTGGTGCTGATGCTCGGGCGGATTCTCGCGGCACGCAAAGAGGCGCCCAAGTCGCTCGTCGAGCTGTGGCAGCCGGCGCTCGCCGTGTTTGTCCCGTGGGTGCTGATCATGCGGCAGCCGGACCTCGGCACGGGCATCGTGTTTGTCGGCATCTTCTTCGCGATGCTCTTCTGGGCCGGGGTGAGCTGGCCGCTGCTCGTGATGGTGGCGAGTCCGGTGGTGAGCCTCATCCTGGCCTTTGGCCCGGGCGTGTGGGGCGCGTGGTTCCTCGTGCTCATCGCGCTCGTGCTGTGGTACCGGCCGTATCTCGTCGAGGGCGTGGTTGTCGTGCTCGCCAATGTCGTCACGGGCGTGGTGGCGCCGGTGCTGTGGGACAAACTGAATCCATACCAACAGAAGCGGCTGCTCGTCTTCCTCGATCCGTCCGCGGATCCGCGCGCGTCAGGCTACCACGTGATCCAGTCGCAGGTGGCGATTGGATCGGGTGGGTGGATCGGCAAGGGCTTCACCCTCGGCTCACAGAAGCGGCTCGCCTTTCTCCCGGCGCAGCACACCGATTTCATTTTTCCGGTGGTCGGCGAGGAACTCGGCTTCATCGGCGTGACGATCGCGCTGTCGCTGTTCCTGTTCCTGCTGCTCCGCTCCGTGCGCATCGCGGCGCGTTCGCCGGATCCGTTTCCGTCACTCGTGGCGTTCGGGCTCGCCTCGGCGTGGTTCGTACACATCGTCGTCAATGTCGGCATGACGCTGAACCTCATGCCGATCACCGGCATTCCGCTGCCATTCTTCAGCTACGGCGGATCGTTCATGCTGTCGTGCTGGATCAGCGTGGGCATCCTCGGACGGATTTCGAGCGAGGGGCGCGGGCCGGCGGATATGCTCGTTATCTGAGGTGCAGGGGAAGGGGCACGGTGGGGTGATGGGAAAGGGCACCGAGGTGCCAACTGCGGCGCCTTGCCGCTCACTGTGACGGGTGTCACATTTCCTCTCTATGGCTTGGTTTCGCAAGGAGAAGAAGCCCCGCGAGCCCCGCGTTGAACGGCTGGAGATTCCGCCGGACGTCTGGGAGAAGTGCGAGGCCTGTGGGCATACGGACATCCGGGAGAAGTTGGTCCGGAACTGGCACGTATGCCCCTCCTGTGATTTTCACCGTCGGATGCGCGCCCACGAATACGCGGCGTTGCTGCTCGACGAGGGCTCGATCGAGGAGACCGAGGTCGACCTCAAGTCCACCGACCCGCTGCAGTTCCCCGATTACCCGGCGCGCCTGAAGAAGGCGCTGACGACGGCGGGCGACAGCGACGCGATCCTGACCGCGACGGGGACGATGGAAAAGATGCCCGTCAACCTTGGCGTCATGGACTTTGCCTTCATGGGCGGTTCCATGGGTTCGGTCGTCGGCGAGAAGATCGCACGCCTCGCGCAGCGGTCGCTGGAAAAGAAGTTTCCGCTGATCATCGTCTCGGCGTCGGGCGGCGCGCGCATGCAGGAAGGCGTGCTCTCGCTCATGCAGATGGCCAAGACCTCCGCCGTGCTCTCGCAGCTGCATGACCGCGCCATCCCGTACGTGTCGATTCTCACCAACCCTACCACGGGCGGCGTAAGCGCCTCGTTTGCGATGCTCGGCGACGCGATTCTCGCCGAGCCGGGCGCGGTGATCGGGTTCGCGGGGCCGCGCGTGATTCGGCAGACGCTGGGACAGGACCTGCCCGAGGGATTCCAGACCGCGGAGTTCCTGCTGGAGCGCGGCATGGTGGATCACGTGTCGCACCGCCATCAGTTGAAGCAGACCGTGGGGCGCCTGCTTCGCCACATGAGCCTCAAGCCAGTGGCGTCCGGGTGGGAATCGGCCTGAAGACGTACCAAGACGCGCTCGATTTTCTCTACGCGCGCACTACGGGAAAATGGAAGCTTGGCCTCGAACGAGTGCAGGCACTCCTCGGCGCGCTGGGCAATCCGCACGCATCATTGCGCACCCTGCACATCGCGGGGACCAACGGGAAGGGCAGCGTCTGCGCCACGCTCGACGCCGTGCTGCGTGCCCGCGGCCTGAAGGTGGCGCGCTATACCTCGCCTCACCTGATCGACTTCCCTGAACGCTTCCTGGTGGACGGCGTGCCGGTGACGAGCGATCGCATCGTCGAGTGGGTGTCACGGTGGACGCCGGAGGTGGAGCGCCTAGGGGCGACGTTTTTCGAGGCGACGACGGCGATGGCATTTCAGTTCTTCGCGGAAGATGGCGTCGACGTGGCGGTGATCGAGACGGGGCTCGGTGGACGGCTGGACGCGACGAACGTGATCACGCCGATGGTGGCTGGGGTGACGAACATCCAGATCGACCACGTCGAGTACTTGGGTGCGACGCGGGAAGAGATCGCCTTCGAGAAGGCGGGCATTTTCAAGCCCGGCGTGCCGGCGATTGTCGGCGAGCCGGAGCTTGGCATTCGCGACTTGCTCGTGACGCACGCACGCTCGCACGGTGCCTCGCCGGTGCGCGCCGTATTCGGCGAAGGGGCGGTCGAAGAGGTGAAAGTGACGGCCGAGGGGACGCGGTTCACGTTGCGGCACGACAACGATGTGCGGATGGTGAATACGCCGCTCATCGGGCGCCATCAGGCTTCGAACGCGGCGGTCGCCCTCGCGATGCTGGGCGCGCTCCCGGCCGACCTGCGGCCCGACGCGGCGACCGAGGAAGCCGGATTGCGGCGCGTGAGCCTGCCCGGACGCTTTCAGCGCGTGGGCAAGCACGTGCTGGACGTGGCGCACAACCCGGACGGATCGCGCGTGCTGGCGCAGACGCTCGCCGAGACGAGGATGCCGCGTCCGGTGGCGGCCGTGTTCAGCGTGCTGAGCGACAAGGATTGGCAGGCGATGATGGCGGCGCTGGCACCGCACGTGGACCTGTTTGTCCTCACCAACACGCCCACCGCCCCCGCCAGCCGCGCGTGGAACATCACCGACGTCATGGCGCACGCCCGGGCGAAGGGATGGGCGGCGGAAGTGGTGCGCGACTTCGACCAGGCACTGGCGCGCGCGGCGGAAGAGGGCGAAACGGTGGTCGTGACGGGGAGCTTCCACACGGTCGGCGATGCGATGTCAAGGTTGCAGGTATCGCCCACCGACGGGTAATTTCCATGGATGCAACCGAGGCAATCGCTCCCTGGCTTTCGGGACTTCTATCCTGAGGATTTGGCCCGCCGCACGGCGATTTTCCGTGCCTGGCGTTCCGTCGCGCGCCGTTACTCGTTTGTCGAATACGATGGACCGCCGCTGGAGCCGCTCGAACTGTACACGGCAAAGAGCGGCGACGAGATCGTCGGGCAATTGTTCAATTTTACTGACAAGGGCGACCGCGCGGTCTCGCTGCGCCCCGAAATGACGCCGACGTTTGCCCGCATGGTGGCGGCGCGCGCCAACGCGCTGCCCAAGCCCGTGCGCTGGTATTCCATTCCGCAGCTGTTCCGCTACGAGCGCGCCACCAAGGGGCGTCTGCGCGAGCACTTTCAGCTGAACGTCGATATCGTCGGCGAGCCGAGCGAACTGGCCGACGCGGAGTTGCTGTGCGTGGCCATCGACATCATGCGCGAGGTCGGGCTGGGGCCCGATGACGTGCGGGCCAAGGTCAGCGACCGGCGGCTGCTGAACGTGCTGCTCGCGGCCATCGGCATTGCGGAAGGGCAGCAGGGCGCCGTGTACGCGGTGCTCGACAAGATTGCCCGCCAGCCGCACGAGATCTCGCGCGAGAAGCTCGAGGAAGCGGGGCTGGTGCCGCATCAGATCGATCGTGTCATTGCGCTGCCGGACATCTCGTCGATGGACGATCTGGATCGCGACTTCGGACACGTGGAATCGTGCAAGTCGGCGATCGCGACGTTCGGGCGCTACCTGTCGCACCTGCGTGCACTCGGCGCTGAGGCGTGGATCGACATTGATCTTTCGATAGTCCGCGGGCTTGCGTATTACACGGGCACCGTGTTCGAGCTGTTCGACGCGAAGGGTGAACTGCGCGCCATCTGCGGCGGGGGGCGCTACGACACGCTGCTGAACCAGTTGGGTGGCGTTGACCTGCCCGCGCTCGGCTTTGGCATGGGTGACGTGGTGCTGGGCGTACTGCTCAAGGAGCGCGGCCTGCTCGAAGACCTCGTGGCCGACGCCCCCGAGTTCTGGGTCGTGAGCACCGAGAAGTGCGAACCGGCGTCGGTGCTGCGCGCGGCCGCGGCGTTGCGGCGCATGGGATACAGCGCCGAGTACGTGCTGAACGAGGAGAAGCTGCGCACGCAGAAATCGTCGGCGCAGATCAAGGCCGCCGAGCGCGCCGGCGCGGCGTGGTTGATGATCGTGCGCGATGATGAGCGCGCCGAAGTGCGTCCCCTCGCGCGCACGCCTGGCGAACCGGCGCGCGACGGCGCGGAGATTCTGCTGCACGAACTGCATGACGCCGAGCGCGGATTCGCCGCGCTCGAAGAGGCGGGCGTGCCCGCCCCCCGTGAAGACTGACCCCCAGGACCGATGGCTGACGACAAGAAGCTGACGACCCGCGCCGAAGACTTCAGCGCGTGGTACAACGAATTGGTGCTGCGTTCCGAACTGGCCGACTACTCGCCCGTGAAAGGCTCGATGGTCATCCGGCCCAATGGCTACGGCATCTGGGAACGCATGCAGCGCGCGCTGGACGACATGTTCAAGGCGACGGGGCACCAGAACGCGTACTTCCCGCTGCTGATCCCCGAGAGCTTCATGAAGAAGGAAGCGCAGCACGTCGAGGGTTTTGCCCCCGAGTGCGCGGTGGTGACGCACGGCGGCGGCAAGCTGCTGGAGGAGCCGCTGTTCATCCGGCCGACGTCCGAGACGATCATCTACCACATGTTCGCCAAGTGGACGCAGTCGTACCGCGACCTGCCGATCCTGATGAACCAGTGGGCCAACGTCGTGCGCTGGGAAATGCGCACGCGGCTCTTCCTGCGCACGTTGGAGTTTCTGTGGCAAGAAGGGCACACGGCGCACGCCACGCATGACGAGGCCGAGGAAGAAGCCGTCCGCATGCTCGGCGTCTACCGCACATTCATGGAAGGCTGGATGGCGATGCCGGTCATCACCGGCATAAAGAGCGATGGCGAGAAGTTTGCGGGGGCGCTGCGCACGTATGCGTGCGAAGCGATGATGCAGGACAATAAGGCGCTGCAGGCGGGCACGTCGCACGACCTCGGGCAGAACTTCGCCAAGGCGTTTGAGCTGCAGTTCCAGGACGAGAAGGGCGAGATGGCGTTCGCCTGGAACACGTCGTGGGGCGTGAGCACGCGCATGGTGGGCGGGCTGGTGATGACGCACGGCGACGACAACGGCCTGCGGACGCCGCCGAAGCTGGCGCCGATCGAGATTGTCATCGTTCCCATCTGGAAGAACGACGACGAGAAGGCGCGGCTCACCGAGGCGGCGCTGAAGGTGAAGGCTGAGCTCACCGAGTGGACGGGGCGCGGCGCGACGGACCGCCTGCGCGTTCACGTCGACCTGCGGGACGGCATGCGGTCGGGCGCGAAGTACTACGAGTGGGAGCTGCGCGGCGTGCCGCTGCGCTTCGAGCTTGGGCCCAAGGATCTTGAGAAGCAGGCCGTGTTTGCCGCGCGGCGCGACACGCGGGCCAAACAGTCGCTGCCGATGGACGGGTTGCCGGCCGCCGCCGCAGCGCTGCTCGAGACAATTCAGAACGACATGTTTGCCGCGGCGTTGGCGCGGCGCGAGGCGAACAGCGTGCGCGGCAAGATTTCGTACGATGAGTTCCGCGCGCTGATGGACGGCAAGGGCGGGTTTGTCTTTGCCGGCTGGTGCGGCAGTGCCGCGTGCGAGGCCAAGGTCAAGGAGGAGACGAAGGCGACCATCCGCGTGATGCCGGACGCGGAGTTCCGGAGTGCTGAAGCGCCGGCCACGTGCCTGTGCTGCGGCGGTCCCTCCATGGCCGAGGCCGTGTGGGCGCGGGCGTACTGACGCGGCCCTACGAGCGCCGCGATGGGGCCCTGTGGTGCGAGGGGGTCCCGCTGGAGGCGATTGCCGCGGCGGCGGGGACGCCGGCGTACGTGTACAGCGCCAACGCCTTGCGCGAGCGGTTCCGTGCGCTCGACGCCGCGCTGGCTGGTGTGCCGCATCGCATTCACTACTCGATGAAAGCGAACAGCAGCCTCGGCCTGCTGCGCGTGCTGCGCGCCGAAGGCTGCCGGGCCGATGTCGTATCGGGCGGAGAGCTGATGCGCGCGCGGCGCGCCGGCTTTGCGCCGGATCACATCATCTTTGGCGGCGTGGGCAAGCGACGCGACGAGATTCGCGCCGGGCTTGAGGCGGGCGTGCTGCTGCTGAACGTCGAGTCGGGCGCTGAACTCGATCTAGTGGAGGCAGAGGCGAAGGCGATGGGAGTGGTGGCGCGCATTGCCTTTCGGGTGAATCCGGAAGTGCACGTCGCGAACGCGCACGAGTTCATCGCCACGGGGTCGCGCGGACACAAGTTCGGCATTCCGTGGGGCGACGTGCCATCGGTGGCCGCACGCGCGCTCGCGTCAAAGCACATCGAAGTCGCCGGGCTCGACATGCACGTCGGGTCGCAGCTGCTGTCGCTGGCGCCGTATCGCGACGGCGTGGAACGACTGGCTGAGCTGGCGCGGGGGCTGCAGGCGCAGGGCGCGCCGCTGCGGTTCTTTGACGCCGGCGGCGGCCTGCCGGCGCGATACGATGCGGAGGAAGCGCCGGATCTCGCGCTATTTGCGGAGATCATTGTCCCCGTGGTCCAGCAGCTCGGGTTGGAGCTCATCGTCGAGCCGGGCCGGTTTGTCGTGGCGGAGTCGGGAGCGCTGCTGACGCGCGTGCTGTACCGCAAGCCGAGTGGCGGCACGGACTTTGTAATCACGGATGCGGGCATGTCGGAGCTGCTGCGCCCGTCGCACTACGATGCGTATCACGCCATCGAGGCGGTGCGGCCGCGCGGCGGGATGCGCACGGTGGACGTGGTGGGCCCAATTTGCGAGACGGGCGATTTCATCGCGCGCGACCGCCTGATGGACGACACGGTGCCGGGGGACCTGCTAGCGGTGCATACCACGGGCGCGTACGGTTACGTGATGGCGCTGACGTACAACTCGCGCCCGCGGGCTCCCGAAGTGCTGGTGGACGGAACGCGGTGGGCGGTGATCGCCCGGCGCGAGACGCTGGATGATCTGGTTCGGCTGGAAGCCGAGACCCTCGACTGGAAGGAGTCCACATGAAGGTTGGTCTCATTAGCGACACGCATGATCGCGTGCCGGCCATCAAGGCGCTGCTCGAGGAGTTCCGCGCGCGCGGCGTGGAAATGGTGCTGCACGCCGGCGACTACTGCGCGCCGTTCGCGCTGCAGCCGTTCGTCGAGTACGCGGCGCCGATGGTTGGCATCTACGGACGCACCGACGGGGACAAGGAAGGGCTGCGGGGCATGGCCGCCCAGGCACTGGCCTGCGAACTGTTCGAGTCGCCGCACTCGATGCAAATCAGCGAGCACAAGATTCTGCTCGTGCACGACCTCGCGGACGTCACGGAGCGCTCGATGCTCGCGCACACGCTCGTCGTGCACGGCGGAGAGCACAAGCAGGAGATGAAGACGCGCGGTGACACGCTGATCGTGAATCCCGGGGAAGGGTGCGGCTGGGTACACGGCGCGCCGACCGCGGCGATCATCGACCTGGACTCGAAGCACGTGGAGTTCGTGAAGCTCGATGGGCCCGAGTGGAAGTGCTGAGGGGCGGCGTGTCGCGCATCCTCATCCTTGATTGCGGGTCCCAGTTCACGCAGCTCATCGCGCGCCGCGTGCGCGAGGCCCACGTGTTCTGCGAGATTCATCCGCCGACGCGGTCGCTGGCGTGGATCCGCGAATGGAATCCATCGGGCATCATCCTCTCCGGCGGGCCATCGTCGGTGACGGACGACGGGGCGCCGTCGTTTGACCGCGGCATCCTCGACGTCGCGCCGCTGCTCGGCGTCTGCTACGGCATGCAGTGGCTCGCGCACGCGGAAGGCGGCGCCGTCGTCGGCGGCGGCGGGCGGGAGTACGGCCGCGCCGAGGTGCAGGTGGTGGAATCGGCGGGACTCTTTGCGGGCTTTGACGCCGGCGAGAAGACGACGGTCTGGATGAGCCACGGCGATCACGTGGAAGTCGCGCCGCCGGGCTACGTGGTGACGGCGCGCAGCGACCGTGTGATCGCGGGCTTCCGGCACGAGAGCAAACCCGTGCACGCCGTGCAGTTTCACTCCGAAGTGCAGCACACGGTGCGAGGCGCCGAGATCATCCAGAACTTCCTGTTCGGCGTGTGCGGATGCACGCCCGACTGGACGCCGGGCCACTTCATCGATATTGAGGTGGCGAAGATCCGCCAGCAGGTGGGCTGCAAGCATGTGATTTGCGGTCTCTCCGGCGGCGTGGACTCGTCGGTCGCGGCCGCGCTGGTGCACAAGGCGATCGGCGATCAGCTCACGTGCATCTTCGTCGATACGGGTATGCTGCGGCTGCACGAGCGCGAGCAGGTGGAGCGCACGATGGGCCAGCACCTGGGGATGAAGATCGTGACGGTGCGTGCTGAAGACCGGTTCCTCGATGCGCTGGCCGGCGTCGAAGATCCCGAGCAGAAACGCAAGATCATCGGGCACACGTTCATCGATGTGTTTGAGGACGCGGCGGCCAAGGAAGGGAAGGGCGCCGAGTTTCTGGTGCAAGGGACGCTGTATCCCGACGTGATTGAATCGGTGAGCGCCAAGGGCGGCCCGAGCGCGACCATCAAGACGCATCACAATGTCGGCGGCCTCAAGCCCGACATGATGTTCACGCTCATTGAGCCGCTGCGCGAGCTGTTCAAGGATGAAGTGCGCAATGTGGGCCGTGAACTCGGGCTGCCGGAGGAAGTGGTGGGGCGGCATCCGTTCCCCGGCCCCGGCCTTGCCATCCGCGTGCTCGGCGCGGTGGACCGCGGCATTCTCGACACGCTGCGGCAGGCGGACGCGATCTACCTGTCGGAGATTCGGGCCGCGGGACTGTACGCGACCATCTGGCAGGCGTTCGCCGTCTTTCTCCCGGTGCGCAGCGTCGGTGTGATGGGAGACGGCCGCACGTACGAGCATGTGGTGGCGCTGCGCGCGGTGACGAGCACCGACGGCATGACGGCCGACTGGTTTGCGTTCGCGCCCGAGGTGCTCGGCCGCATCTCGAGCCGGATCATCAACGAAGTGAAGGGTGTGAACCGCGTCGTGTACGACGTGAGTTCGAAGCCGCCGGCGACGATCGAGTGGGAGTGAGTCGTTGCGTCGCGGAGACGTCGGCGCGCGCCGCGGTTTGACGACGATCGCCATGGCGCACGGCCTCATGGCGTCGATCATCGGCGGGCGCGAATGACCACGGGATCGCTGGCCTGGCCCACCCGCGCCGAACTGCGCGACATGCTCGGCATTGCCGGTCCCATTGTCATCGTGCAGGTGGGGCTGCAGCTGATGGGATTCACCGACGTGCTGATGGTGGGGCACATCTCGGCGAATGCGCTCGGCGGCGTCGCGCTTGGCAATTTCTATTTCTTCAACATCGCCATCTTCGGCATGGGGATGCTGATGGCGCTCGACCCCGTGGTCGCGCAGGCGATTGGCGCCGACGATCACGCGGCCGCGCGACGCGGGATTCAGCGCGGCGTGCTGCTGGCGCTTGGCGTGAGTGCGGTCGTCAGCGCGGCGTGCGCCGTGAGCGGCGCGGCGTTCCAGTTGCTGCGGCAGCCGCCCGAGGCGGTGCCGCTGGCCACCGCGTTCGTGCGCATCAGCATTGTGGGGCTGCCGCCGTTCTTCATCTTCATCGTACTGCGCCAGTCGCTGCAAGCGATGCTCAGCGTGCGGCCCGTGCTGCTTGCGGTGCTGGCCGGCAACGCGGTGAATCTCGCGGCCAATTGGGTGCTGATTTTTGGCCACTTCGGCGCACCGCCGATGGGGATCGCCGGATCGGCGTGGTCCACGGTGCTGGCGCGCTGGGTGATGCTGGCGATCCTGCTGTACACGGGGTGGCCGCAGCTGCGGCCGCACCTGCGGGGCTCGTGGCGTGCCGCGACCGCCATCGGGCCACTCTGGCGCACGGTGCGTCTCGGCGCGCCGATCGGGTTCCAGTGGTTCTTCGAAGCCGGCGCGTTCGCCATGGCGACGCTGATGTTCGGCTGGCTCGGCACGATTCCACTCGCCGGTCACGAGGTGGCGCTGAGCCTTGCGTCGCTGACCTTTATGGTGCCCGTTGGCTTTTCGTCAGCGGCCGCGGCGCTGGTGGGGCAGGCGATTGGACGCCGCGACATGCCGTCGGCACGGCGCCACGCAGCAGGGGCGTGGGTACTGGGAGTTGGCTTCATGGCGTGCAGCGGCGTCGCCATGCTTGTGGCGCCGACGCCCATCGCGCGGTGGTTCACCGGCGATCCGGCGGTGGTGCTCGTCGCGGCGTCGCTGATCACGATTGCCGGCGTGTTCCAGGTCTTCGACGGCACGCAAGCGGTGGCGCAGGGACTGGCGCGCGGCACGGGAGACACCACGCTGCCCATGGTGATGCACCTGTGCGGCTTCTGGGTGGTCGGCGTGCCGCTTGCGGCGTACCTGGGTTTTCGTACCGCGCTCGCCGGACGCGGCATCTGGTGGGGACTGACGACCGGGCTCATCATTGCCGCGCTGCTGCAGGCGTGGCGCGTGCAACGGCGCCTGCGGCTCGACATCGATCGGGTTGTGGTAGAACACCCGACGGACCTGTCATAGATGCGCAGCGGGCAGTGCGCTTCCGCGCACCGCCCGATGAGGTCCCGCTAGATCTTTTTCTCCTCGAGCAGCTTCATGAACTGCGCGGGGTCGGCGAGCCCAAGCAGGCGTTCGGGCAAGTCAGGCTCCTTGGAGAACTGGGCGATCTTGCCCAGCACCGGGAGATACTGATTGGATACTTCGAGCGGCGGCGCGACGATGAGGAAGAAGAAATGCACCGGCTGGCCGTCCATCGCCTTGAAGTCGATGCCTTCCTTCTTGCGACCAAAGGCCACACGCAGCTTGCTCACAACGAGCGAGCGGCAGTGCGGGATCGCGATGCCGCGACCGATGCCCGTGGAGCCGAGGTTCTCGCGGCGCTTGAGCATCTTGAAGAGCATCTGCTCGTTCTTCTCATCAAGGCCGAGCAGGCTGATGAGTTCTTTGAGGATGTCGTCTTTCGTGGTGCCGGCCAGGTTAAGCTGAACGGCATCTTCTGAGAAAAATTCACGCAGTTCCATGCAGGGCCCCGGAAGCGCAGAAATTGTCGGTTGAGAGCCGAAGTTAGCGCTCGGCACGAGTGAAGTCAAATCGTGTTATTGCACGGACTTGGCCTTCCAATTAGGTTGATCTGAATGCCCCGTTTTCCCTTTCAGGTTTCTTCGGACGTCCCTGTCTTCCTGGCGCCGATGGCGGGGGTGTCGGAGTCCCCATTCCGGCGCCTGTGCCGCCGCTTTGGCGCGGACGTGGTGGTCACGGAGTTCCTGTCGGCCGAGGGGATTCGGCGCGAGAACCAGGCGACGCTCGGTAAACTCGCGTTTGGGCCGGACGAGCGCCCGATTGGCGTGCAGATCTTCGGTGGCGAACCGGAACCGATGGGTGAGGCCGCACGCGTGGTCACGGAGTTGTTCCAGCCCGACTACATCGACATCAACTTCGGCTGTCCGGTGAAGAAGGTGGTGCGGCGCAACGGCGGTTCAGGCTGTTTGCGCGATCTCGACCTTGTGCAGGCGGTCATCCGCGCGGTGATTGCGCGGACGCACTTGCCGGTGACGGTGAAGATCCGCAGTGGGTGGAACGAGGATATGCGCGATCCGGTCGGGATCGCGCTACGCTGCCAGGACGCCGGCGCGCAGGCGCTGGCGTTGCACGCGCGCACGCGCACGCAGATGTACTCGGGCGCGGCAAACTGGGACGAGATTGCGCGCGTGGTGGAGGCGCTGGAGATCCCGGTGATCGGCAACGGCGACATCAAGACGTCGGCGGATGCGTTCCGCATGTGGCAGCACACCAACTGCGCCGGCGTGATGATTGGACGCGGCGCGTTTGGGCAGCCGTGGATTTTTCGCGAGACGCGCGCGCTGATCGACGGCACGCCGGTGCCGGCGGCGCCCGACGTGGAAGGGCGGTTTGAAGCCGCACTCGATCACGCGCGCATGGTGCAGGAATACGAGCAGGATCCGGAAGGCGCGGCGATTGAATTTCGCAAGCACCTCGGCTGGTATGTGCGCGGGCTGCCCAACTCTGCGTCATTGCGCCGCCGGCTGCACGCGGTGGAGTCGTTTGACGAAGTGGAAGGCATCTTCCGCGAGTATCTCGCCAGCGGCTGGCTGCACGATGCGCACGGCGAGAGCGACATCCTGCCGACCGATGCGGGCGACGGCGCGGCGGACGCCGTGGAGCCGGCGGCATGATGCGTGATCGCGTGCGGGCGGTGCTGGCCGATGTCGCGGCCGGGCGTCGCACCGTGGAGGACGCGCTCTCACAGCTCGACGCAGCGCCGGTGGACGATCTGTCGTTTGCGCAGATCGATCATCATCGGGCGCTGCGGCAAGGCTATCCCGAAGTCGTTTTTGGCGAAGGGAAGTCAGTGGAGCAGGCGCTGCAGATCTGCGCGCGGCTCGCCGAGCATGGCGACGGGTTCCTCGTGACGCGCGCCGAAGCGGCGATGCGACTGGCGCTGCGCGGTGCGCATCCGGAGGCCGAGGACGATGACGTCGCACGCACCGTGTTGCTGCGCCGCGCGGGCGCCGCGGCACCGGCGGAGTCGGGCGCGCTCGTGGTGACGGCGGGAACGGGCGACTTGCCGGTGGCGCAGGAGTGCATCGTGACGCTGCGCGCGTTTGGCCACGCGGCGCGTCGCGTGGCCGATGTTGGCGTGGCCGGTATTCATCGCGTGCTCGCGCAGCAGGATGTCTTGCGTGCCGCACGGGTGGTTGTGGTGGTGGCGGGAATGGACGGTGCGCTGCCGTCGGTGGTTGGCGGCATGGTGCGCGTACCGGTGATTGCCGTGCCAACGAGCGTGGGGTATGGCGCAAGCTTCCACGGGCTCTCGGCGCTGCTCACGATGCTCAACTCGTGCGCGGCCGGCGTGGTGGTGTGCAACATCGACAACGGGTTTGGCGCGGCGGTAGCGGCGGCGCGCATTCTCGAGCTGGGCGCGTAAGCGGTGTTCGCCGCCGGTGCGCTGCTGCTGATCATCGGTGCCGCCACGGGCTTTGCGGGCGGCTACTGGATTGCGGTGCGCCGTCCGCGCGTGCCGGTTCCCCCGGTGACGCCGACACCCAAGCCGCTGCCACCGCCACCACGCCCCAGTTTGTATCCGATGCAGGTGCTGCGCGGCGAGGATATCGCGGCGCTGCTCGAGCGCGACGCGCTGGAACTGGCGGATGAGCTGCGGCCGTTTCTCACTGACGTTGCTCGGCAGCACGGCGCGACCGAGGTGACGCTGTGGCGCCATAGCGGCGGCGACGGCGGCGCACTCGAAATCGTCGCATGGTCGGGGGACGGGATGCTGCCGCTTGCGGCGCTGTGGGGAACGCCGCCGGAACGCGCGCTCGTGCAGTGGTCCGCCGCGGAGCAGATGGTGGGCTTTGAACGCCGCGACGGCGAACCGCGCGTCGCGATCTGCCCGGTGCGGTTTGCGTCAGGCGAGAGCGCGGGAGCGATTGTGCTGATCACCGCCGAACGCTTTGGCACCTCGCGCGACGCGCTGCGCGACTGGCTGCCTCGGCACGCGGCGCAGGTGGGGCGCCTCGTGAGTCTGTTCTCCACGCGCAACGAGGTGGCACGGCAGAGCCGGTTTACGCGCGCGCTGCTGCGCATCGCGCGCGACCTGCAGCGCACGCATCAGCCCGACGTGCTCGAGAAGGCGCTGTGCAGCTATGCGGTGGAAGTGACGGGCGGCGAGTTTGCGCTGCTGGTGCGGTGGGACGCCGCGCAGCGCGCGGGGCGCGTGGCGGCGAGCAGCGAGCAGACGCCGGAGACGCTGCGCGAGGGATTGGTGACACCGGGATCGGTGGCCGGCACGGCGTGCGTGGAGGGGAGCGCGGCGTTTTGGGAGGACGCGCGTTTTCTTGCCGAGCGCGGCGGCTTGCTGCGAGAGGACGACCGCGGCATCGTGGCGGGTTCGATGGCGGTGCTGCCGATGATGCGCGGGGCGCAGTCGATTGGCGCGCTGGTGGTGGGTGCCTCGCGCCCCGGTGTGCTGCGCGCGCTGGAGATTCGCAATGGCAGCGTGCTGTCGGCGCTGGCGGTGAATGCGCTGGAGGCGGCCTGGGAGCTGGCCGAGTCGAGCCGGCGGTCGCGGACCGACGCGCTGACGGGGCTGTGGAACCGCCGCCATTTTGACGAACAGCTGGAGCGTGTGCTCGCCGAGACGGACCGGTTCGGCGGCTCGTGCGCGCTGGTGATCGCCGACATCGACTTCTTCAAGAAGGTGAATGACACGTACGGCCACGACGCGGGCGACGTGGTGCTGCAGCGCGTGTCGGCGGTGCTGCATGAGGGCGTGCGCACGGTGGATGTGTGCGCGCGGCTCGGCGGCGAGGAGCTGGCGCTGATTCTGCCGCAGACGTCACCCGAGGGCGCGATGGAGCTCGCGGAGCGGCTGCGTCAGCGCATCGAGGCGATGACGGTGGCGCACGCGGGGGCGGCCATCGGCGTGACGGTGAGCATGGGCGTGGCGACGTATCGCGCCGGCGACGACGGCAAGGGGAGCATGTTCAAGCGCGCCGACGAGCGGCTGTACGCGGCGAAGCACGGAGGGCGGAACGCGGTCGTCGGCTAGAGGACAGGGATCACGGATTGCGATGGAGGATTGCGATTCAGGATCAAGATCGCGATCGGATTCCGGAGTCGTGATCATCGATCGCGATCCGTGATCCGTGTCCAGGATCTCCCGTTCGCACCACCGTCTGCTATATTTCAGTCGTAGTCTGGGGGCGACCTGGTTTCGATTGTGTAGGTGGCTCTATGGCTGCGTGCCGAGGTCCTCGGGTTCCTCGTAAAACCGCCTGGGAAACGTTACCTGCGAACAACAACTTCGCTCTTGCTGCGTAAAGCTTAGGCTTTACCCCAGCTCGTGCCCGACAGGCAGCCCTCCCGGGGCGGTTTGACGGGTATCGCAAATCCGGGATAGCGTGGCCGTACGCCTTCGGCGGCCGTGCGAAGCTTTAGAGGGCTCATCTTGCAGTCGGGCGCTCACCACCCAGCTGCCGGAGACATCAATCGGTGAGCTACGCACGTAGATGCTGTGGATGATCCTGTGCAAGACGAGGGTTCGACTCCCTCCGCCTCCATGACGAACAACGGGCCGCGCGATGAGCGCGGCCCGTTGGCGTGTGAACGGCAGTTGTACGGCAGTTGTACGGCAGCTGTGCCTTACTCGTAGGGCACCAGCATGGCATGTACACGGCATGTGCACGGCATGTACACGGAATCTGCACGGCGCCAGCGCCGCGCATCGGCGCTAGCGCTTCCGGTCAAACCCCGTGTAGTAGCGGTCGATCTTGCGCACGTAATCCAGCGTCTCGCGATAGCGCCAGCGCGGCACCGTGGGGGCCACCTGCTCGATGTGCGACCACTCGGCAGCGCTGCCGACGACGTCCTTGGCCGTCGATTGCGCACGCATGATGGTACCCTCGCCGGCGTTGTAGCTGCCGAACATGAAGGCGGGCCGCTGCGGTTCGCTGATCGACTTGGCCCAGAGCGTCCAGAGATAGCGGTCGTGCATGATGCCGGCGGCGATGTTCCACTCGGGATCGTCGATGGCGCCGAACTCCTTGCGGTGCGAGGCGATGTCGCGATACGTGGACGGCATGAGCTGCATGACGCCCTTGGCGCCAACCCAGCTGGTGGCGGTGGGGTCGAGCCCGCTCTCGGCCATGCCCTGCGCCTTGAAGTAGCGCCAGTCGAAGCCGACGCCGAAGAAGCGCTTGCTGTAGCGGCGAAAGGTGTCGTCGTAGCGGGCGGTGTTGCGGTCGGCGAGCCGCTTGGCGGCCGCGCCGCGCGGTGCGTTCTGCGCCGGCAGCGCGCCGGCCGGGAGCGTAGACGCGGCGAGGAGCAGTGGAAGAAATCGGGCGCGCAGGCTCACGGTGGTCAGTTGAGCGCGTGGCCGATGATGAGCGCAATCGAGATGAAGATTGACGCCACGAAGATGGCCACGGCCACGTTCCCCTTGCTCAATTCGGCGGGGAAGTTGACCTCTGGCGTCAGGCGGTCGATGGCGCGGTAGCTCAGGAACATGAGCACCACGCCGGCGACGGCGTACAGCAGGTTCACGGCGATGATGTCGAATTGCACGCGGGCTCCCGGTCGCTGGTGACGGTCCGCGGTCAAACGTATCACCGCGCGCCTCACGCGGTAACGGTGGGCGGCCGATACTCGAAGCAACGCGGCGCTGCCCATTCCTCTGGCGACGCCGCCGCAAGGGTGCCAAGTTGCCCACACCGACGCCGGGTGCGCGCGTAGGGTGCCCGTCGTGCGTTCATTTGCCGAAGAGACCACCTCGCGTCATGACCGCGTCCGCGGCGAAGCCCCTGAATGAGCCACGCAGCACGCGCCTGATCGCCATGGTCGACGGCGCGGCGATTGCGTGGACGGCCGCCTTCGTGATCTGGCTCTTCGTGGCCGGCCGTTGGCCGGCGTACGCGACGGCCATCGACCTTGCGTTCTTCATTCCGCTGGGGATCGGCGGTTTCCTGCTCATGGTGCGTGCGGGACTCGCGGCACGGGCACCGCGCGACCGATGGGCGTGGTACGCGCTGGCCGCGGCCATCGCGACACGCCTCACCGCGGGGAGCATCTGGCGGCTCATCACCGCCGCCGGGCTGCACCCGCCGTCGTCGACGTGGCTCAGCCTGGTGCGATGCGCGCTCGAGCTGGGCGCGGTGCTGCTCTTTGCCAGCGCGCGCTTCCAGCGGTCCGACCGCATTCGATACTTGCTGGATGCCGCCACCGTGGCGATTGGCGTCGCGCTGATCGAGTGGTTCCTCGCCGTGCGCGTGATCTCCGAGCCGACGGCCGCGGGCACGAAGCTGCTCTCCGACTACGCCGTGTTCCTGACGAGCGCGGTGGGCGCAATGCTGAGCGCGCTGCTCTACCTGCGGCGCACGGATTCGTCGACGCGGCACGCCGCCGTGTGCCTGATGCTGGCGTTCAGCATGCAAACGTATGCCGATGCGCTCCAATGGAACGGCCCGATTTACGAGTCTGGAAGCGCCGTGACCGCCTGGTGGTGGGCCATTTGGCTTCTCCGCCTGACGGCGGCGCGGGTTGCCCTTGGCGCGCGCAGCGCCGACGAAGCCGATGTGCGGACGTACAACGGCCACGCGATGCCGTATGTCTTTCTTGCGGGGGCCAACGTCACGCTCTGGATGGGAATGTCGTACCCGCTCTTTTCGAACGAGTGGCTGGTGCTCGCGACGTCCGTCCTGACGGCGTCCATCGTGATCCGGCACATCGTGGAGCAGCGGGACCAGGTGGTGATGACGCGCGAGCTCGCGGCGGAAAAGGCGCGGTTTGGCGCCCTCGTGGAACACTCGTACGACGCGGTGGTGCTCGTCGTGGGCGATGGCGGCGCGCTCTATGTGAGTCCCACGACGCGGCGCCTCGTTGGCGATGACCCGGCCTTCGGCGCGCCGTGGGGGTTGTTGACGGCGCTGCACCCCGACGATGCGCCCAAACTGAAAAAGGCACTGACGCAGTCTGGGAACGCGAGCCAGCTGATGACGTGCCGAGTGCGAAGCGCGGAGGGCGAGTACCACATGTTCGCCATCCGCATAGTGGACTTGCGGCTTGATCCGCGCGTGGGGGCCATCGCGCTGCACGGCCACGACATCACGCGCGAGATGCAGCTGGCGCGGCGGTTGCACGAAACGGCGGAGGTCGAAGCGCTGGGTGTGTTTGCCGGCGGGCTCGCGCACGACCTGAATAATGTGCTCGGCGCGATCTCGAATCACGTGGACCTGCTGCTGCTGGATGTGCCCGAGCAGAGCGGGGCGGCGCTGGAACTGCACGCCATCGAGCGCGCCGTGTCGCGCGGCGTGCGCCTGACGCGCGCCCTGCTTGGACTGAGCCGGCGCAAGGCGACGGCGCTGGAAGTCGTCGATCTGGGAGACTTCCTGGCGGTGCACGCGCCGGCCACCAGTCAGGTGGACGTGCCCGCTGACATTGTGCGCGTGCGAATGGACCAGACGTCGCTGGCGTACGCGCTGGATGCCGTGCTCGACGAGGACGCGCCGTTGGGGCGCCGTTTTTCGCGCTGGCGTCTCTCGGTGACGCGGCGCGATCTGCCGGGGTCGGAGGCGACGGCGGTCGATCTCGCGGCGGGGGCGTACGCGGTGCTCCACTGCGATACCGGGCGCCCGGACGCGGGCTTTGAGAGGAGAACCAGCGTCGAAGGCGCCGCCATCGACGAGGGACTGGACGTGCTGCTGGCGCGCGCCGTGCTGCGCGAGATGGGCGGTACGCTCGTGGTGCACGCGGGCATGCCGCCATCGCGCCATCTCACGTTCTTCCTGCCGGCGGAAGTGGCCTGATGACCGGCTCCGCCGAGCGAAGCCCGGGAAGCGGCTCTCCATCCGCCACCGCGGACGGCCGCGGCCATGAGCCGCGGCGCGGCTTTGGACACGAACGCGTCGTGGCTGCATTCGTCGTCGTCTGGCTCTTGCTCTTTGGCGCCGCTCGGCTCTGGCCAGTGCTGCTCGGTGCGGCGAATCTGTCGTATTTCGGGATCGGCATCATTACGACGTGGGCGATGTGGAACTCGGCGGCGCATCCATCTGCCGATCGCGCGACCGCGCGCGCCTGGCGCGTCCTCGCGGTCGCTGCCGTGTGGCTCATCGTCGGCGGCGTGACGTGGACCTACATCGTCCTGCTTTCCCCAACCGAGCCGACGCCGTGGTGGTCGAAGCTGGCCGATGTCGGATACGCCGTGGTGTCGATCGCGGCATTCCTGTCGTTTCCCCATCATTCGATGGCGATGCTGCGCAAGCGCGAGGCGAAACTCGATGCCGCGCTCCTGGTGCTCGGGACGTCGGCGCTCGCCTGGTACTTCTCGCTTCGCCCACTGCTCGTCAGCGACATCGAACGATCCTCTTGGCTATCGTGGGCGGACAGCATCTCGTCCTGGCTCGTTGTGTTTGCCGCCTGCTGGGCCTACCTGCGGGCCAGGGATCTCGTGACGCGCGCTGCCATCGCGCTGCTGATGATCTCGCAGGTGGTGTTCAACATCAGCGATCTCGTGCTCGCGATGGCCGGCGACACGTACCAGTCCGGCGATGCGCTGGACGTGGTCTTCTTTGGCGCGTGGCTGTTCCGGTGGGCCGCCGCACGCTGGGCGTGGCATCGGGCCGGAGCGTCGCGCAACGATGAAGCGTCCGACGATGCGGAGTACCGCAGCGGCATCGCACCGGCCGCGTTCGTGGCGATCGCGTTCGCGCTGCTCGTCTACATGGTGTTCGCCGACCGCAGCGCACGGATGGGCGGCAAGACCGGCATCGCGGTGGTGACCTCGGCCATGACATGGCTGCTGGTGGCCCGCCACGCCTCGCACCTGGTGACGACGCGGCGTCAACTGCGCGCGGTGGAGCGGCAGAAGGAGCGTTTCCGCGCGATCATGGACAGCCTCACGGACTTTGTCTTTGTTACCGACGGCGGCGGACGCGTGACATGGGCGAGCGCGTCGGTGCAGCAGGCGCTTGGCCCGGTCGATCGCAACCCGTTCGTCAGCTTGGTGCATCCGGATGATCAGGCGAGCGTGCTGGCGTGGCTGCCGTGCGACGGGCGCGCGCTGTCACCGCAGCCGGTGCACGCGCGGCTTCGGCGCGTGGACCACGAGTGGCTGCACGTTGAGCTGCGCGGCAACGACCTGCTGCACGATCCGGTGGTGGGCGGTCTTGTCCTCAACGGCCGCGACCGCAGCGAGGAAGTCTCCCTCGAGGGGCGCGTGCGGCACGCCGAGAAGCTGGCGACGCTGCACGACATGGCGGGGCGCATTGCGCACGCGTTCAACAACGTGCTGGCGGTGGTGCAGGGGCACGCCGAACTGCTCGCGGCCGACACCGCGCTGGATCCGGCGTGGCACGGCGACGTGAGTGACATGCGGAGCGCCGCCAACCGCGGGGCCGCCATCACGCGGCAACTGCTGGGATTCAGCGGGCGGCAAGTCATTCACACCGAAGCGCTCGATGTGGCCGCCGTCCTTGGCGACGCGATCCCGAGCTGGCGTCGCCTGCTGCCCGTGGGCACGACGGTGCGCCTGGAAGGCGCCGCGGGGACGCTGCGCGCCTTCGTCGATCGCGCGCAGATGGAGCAGGTGTTGCTGAACCTCGTGGTGAATGCGCGCGACGCCATGCCCGACGGCGGAGAGATCGTGATTGCGATTGCCTCGGGCGAAGCGGAGGACGGGGCGCGCCGCGTGCTCGTCTCCGTGCGCGACTCGGGCGTGGGCATGGATGCCGGACACCTCGAACGCATCTTCGAACCGTTCTTCACGACCAAGGCACCCGGTGTGGGCACCGGGCTCGGCCTGGCGATGGTCGACACGATCGTGCGGCGCGCGGGCGGCGAGATAAGCGTGAGCAGCGCCGTTGGTGAAGGCTCGGTGTTCACCGTGTCGCTCCCCGCGGTTGATGCGCGGCAGTCAGGCCCGCACGACGTGCAGGGTGAGCCGAGTGAAGTGGCACCAGATGCGCCGCAAGCCACCGTGCTCTTGGTGGACGATGAGGAGGCCGTGCGCAACGTGAGCCGCCGCATTCTCTCCCGGGCGGGCTTCGACGTGCGCGCGTGCAGCGGAGGCGCCGAGGCGTTGGAGGCGGCGGCGACGATGGGCCCGGGCATCGACGCGGTGGTGACCGACATGATGATGCCCGGCATGTCGGGGCGCGAACTCATCGACCGGCTAGTCGTCGTCTATCCGCAGATCCCGATCATCGTCATCACGGGCTTCACGGCCGACGTGGACACGCGCGTGCCGATGCCCCCGCAGGTGCAGAAGATCATCGAGAAGCCGTTCGCGGCCGCCGACCTCGTGGGCGCCGTGCGCCGCGCGGTGTCGTGGCGCCGCGCTCAGGGCACGCGCGCGTAGCTGCGCTCCTGCTCGGCGATGATGACGTCGACGCGCATCGGCGCGCCGGCGGCGCCTGCCGTGAATCGCACGCGCCCGGCCGTGTAGCGGAACGTGAACGCGCCGTCCGCCGTCGTCACCAGCGGCATCGTATCGGGACGATCGAAGATCGCGAGTCCAAGACCGTCGCGCAGCGGCACGATACGGCAGGTGTCACCGTCGGAGGCGCGGTACACGCCGACGTATGCCCGCAGCTGCGCCGCCGTCAGCGCGCGCGCGTTCTTCGCCTCACCGGCGCGTGCGGTCGCCGAGGGCTCATCAGGCAGCGGGCGCATCCAGATATTCCGGAAGCGCACGGGGTTGCTGTGGTCCTGCAAGACAAGCGGGAGCGCGGCGGCATGCCGCTCGTACGGCGCGTGCCGCAGCCACGCGGTTCCGCCCCACAGGGTGACGCGCTCCTGCACAAGCACCCCGTTGTGAAAGACGGTGATGCGCGCCGGGCGGGTCAGCGTGCCCGACGTGTTCCATCGCGGGCCGCGAAAGATGATTTCATACGTCTGCCACTGGCCCGGCGGCCGCGATGCGTTGGCGAGCGGCGGATACTGGCCGTACACCGCCGCGGCCTGTCCGTCGGCGTACGTGGTGTTCTCGTACGAGTCGAGGATCTGCACCTCGTACAGGCCCATGATGATCACACCGCTGTTGCCGCGCCCCTGGCCGCGTCCGGCGGGCGGCGTTGGCGCAGCCCACTCGATGTGCAGCTGCATGTCGCCGAGCGGCTCAGCGGTCTGGATGGCGCCCGTGCCCGGCGCGGCTTCCATGTATCCGTCACGCATCACCCAGCGGGCGGGCTCCGTGCCCTTGTTGCCGCGCCACGCGTTCAGCGAGCTGCCATCGAACAGCACCACCGCATCACTGGGGGGCGCGCCGAGCGCCGCGCCCGGCGTGACGATGGGCGGATGCGGGCGATCGGGATCGTGCTGGCGCCAGTTGGTGGACTGAGCGAGCAAGGCGGGCGCGAGGAACGCCGTGAGCAGGGCGGCACATGTGCCGGTTGATACGCGCATGGGAGCACCAGGAAGCGGGTCGCCCCCAATCTACGGCGCGTTACGCGGTCTGGCGGAGGGGGTCGTCGTCTGTCGTTCGCGAGGCGGCCGGCAGTGCCGGCGAATCACCGACGAGCGTCAGCGTGGCACTCTCCCCTTCGCGTGGCGCCGCGTCGATCCACCGCGCACAGAGACCAAGGAGGCCTGGCAGGTCGATGGGCTTGCGCGCGTACTCGTCGCATCCGGCGTCGAGACAGCGCTGGCGGTCCTCGGACAATGCGTGCGCGGTGAGCGCGATGATCGGCAGCGTCGAGCCGCGCGCGCGCAGCGTTCGCGCGAGCGTGTAGCCATCCATCACGGGCATCTGCATGTCGGTGATGAGGAGATCATACGGCGTGCCATCACCCTCGCTCGCATCCAGCAGCGCCAGCGCCTGTGCGCCGTCCGACGCGACGCGAACGCTCGCGCCAGCCTTGGCGAGGAAGACCTCGAGCAGCCGCTGATTCACCGGATTGTCTTCGGCCACGAGCACGCGGCCAGCCAATCGCTGCGGTGCCTCAGCGCCGCCCGCCAGCGAGGCGCGCGCGCTCGCCGCGCGCAGCGATGTGACGGCCGCGGCATCGGCCTGGGGGACGATTTCCACGTCAATGCGGAAGGTGCATCCTTGGCCGAGGCCGGAGCGATGCAAGCGAACGTCGCCCCCCATCAGCTCCGCCAGCCGGCGCGAGATGATGAGGCCGAGGCCGGTGCCGCCGTGCAGGCGCGTGACGGACGCGTCGCCTTGCGCGAACGCCGCGAAAAGCGACGACGACTGCTCCGGCGTCAATCCGGGACCCGAATCATCGACATCGATGCGCAGTGTCTGCACCATCTCGTCGGGGTTGACGACGGACGCTCGAATGGAGACGTGTCCCGCCGTCGTGAACTTGATGGCATTGCCCGCGAGGTTCAGGATGATCTGGCGCAGCCGCGTCGGGTCCGCGAGTGCGCGATCGGGGATGGGCGTGTCGAGTCCGATGGAAAAGGCGAGGCCCTTGGCCGCGGCGCGCGGTGCGAGGAGGCTCTCGCATTCGATGAAGAGCCTGGGCAAATCGATGGCGACCGTCTCCACGGTCATGCGGCCGGCCTCGATCTTCGAGAGATCGAGGATGTCATTGATGATCGCGAGCAGGTGCTGGCCGGCCGTACGAATCGTATCGATCGTCTGCAGCCGCGCGACCGGCGCCGAGCGGGCGTCGCCGTCTTCGCGCAACAATTCGGCGTAGCCGAGAATCGCGGTGAGCGGTGTGCGAATCTCGTGGCTCATATTGGCCACGAACGCACTCTTGGCCTGGCTGGCGGCGACGGCGGCTTCGCGCAGTTGCCGGGCCTCGCTCACGTCGAGCAGCACGCCGCTGATCACCGAGGGCCGGCTTTCGTCCTGATCAATCGAGATGACCAGTTGCACCCAGGTATCGCGGCCGCCGGCGCTCCGCAGGCGGAATTCGATGCGGTCGCGTGCTCCCGGTGTGCGTGCTTCGCCCATGAAGCGGGCGAGCGGCTCCTGATCAGCCTCGTGCAGGATGCCGCGAAGGAAGCGCGGCGTCGCCCAGTCATCCATGCCGTAGCCAAGACTGAGGCCGTGCGGCGAGACGGACGTGATTCGTCCGAGCGACCGGTCGTACTCGAGCGCAAGGACACCGGCTCCTTCGATCACGGAACGGAACCGGCGCTCCTGCCGCGCAACGCTCGTTTCCGCGTCCAGCACCTGCTGCTGCTGGCGCATGACCTGCCGGTGCGCCGCGAGCTGGCGGCGGCGCACACGATAGATCCCGAGACTGAGCGCGAGCACGAGGACCGCGGCGGGGATGACGCCGAGGATCAGGGCGCGGCGGCGCGCTGCGATGGCGGCAACGTAGTCGGCCGCGTCCACGTCGATGCCGAGGATGCCGATCTGCTGATGCTGCGCGTCGAGAAGCGGAGCGTATCCGCTGATAAACGTTCCCCACTCGTCGCTGGATGGGGAGCGCGATGCGAGCGCATGGCCCGGGTGTCCCGGGGTGCCGAGCGCTACCAGCATTTCCGAATCGGCATCGGCGTAGGCTTGGCCGACCAGCGCCCGGTCCTCCTTGCCATCGCCATCGTGGTCGCCGGGCTCTGCGGTGTCGAGGATGATCCGCAGGGTGTCATCCTGGCGCATGATGGTGTAGACGTACTTGACGCCGACAGCCGCCTTGTGGGCGCGACGCAGCGGCGCAATGGCGCGCTGGTAATCCGGGGTATCCGTCAGGCCCGCGGCGCGGATGCGCTCGTGCTGGACAGGGTCAACGAGCGTCGCCATCGTGGCCGCCAGACGCGGGAGGTCGCTGCGCACCTGTTCAAGGGCGGTGCGTTGCGCCTCCATCCACAGACCGTACACGGCAACGAAGAGCACGACGGTGAAGGCCACGCCCGCGAACAGCGTCTCGCCTAGGGCGCGGCGGTGATCATCCATGGGAGGGTGCGGCTGGCCTTTGGATTCGTGCATGCCGGGCAAACGGAAGACGTGGTGAGGGTAGCTCTGTAGCGGAGTATCGGCGCCGAATCGCCGTACATTAGAGAGGCGCGCGCCGCCGACGCGGGAGCACGGCTGCCCGACGGCGGGTTGGGCGGCAACGTTGTCGTGCCGTGCAGCGTTTCGTACTCGTATGCACTTTCGCGGCAACCTGACTGAGGATCATCGCATGTCCCTGACTCGCCGGTCGCTCGCCCTGACGGGCCTCATCGCCGCTGTTGCCACCCTGACCGGCGGAGGGCTCGGCCAACGCACGCTCGATGCGCGTGTTCCCGCGGTGCGCGCGGGCGCTGATTCCGCGCTGCTCGCGACGTACAAATGGCGCAACGTCGGGCCGGATCGCGGCGGCCGGTCGATTGCGGTGAGCGGGGTAAAGGGGCGCCCGAAGGAGGCCTATTTCGGGGCTACGGGCGGCGGGCTGTGGAAGACGACGGATGGCGGCGAGACGTGGGCCGCCGTCACGGACGGCCAGGTGCACTCGTCGTCGGTGGGCGCGGTGGCGGTGTCGGAGTCAAATCCGGACGTGGTCTTCATTGGCATGGGCGAGACGTGCATTCGCGGCAACATCATGGCCGGTGACGGCGTGTACAAGTCGACCGACGCAGGGAAGACGTGGACGCATATCGGCTTTGAGAAATCGGAGAACATTGCGAAGATTCGCATTCACCCGACGAACCCCGACATCATCTATGTCGCCGCCTTTGGCAAGCATTCGGCGCCCAACGCCGAGCGCGGCGTGTACAAGAGCACGGATGGCGGCAAGAACTGGCGGCGCGTGCTTTTCCGCAACGACTCGACGGCGGCGATCGACATCACGATTGACCGCAGCAATCCGGACGTGATCTATGCGGCGCTGTGGGAAGCGTATCGCACGGAGTTCACGATGTCGTCGGGCGGCACGGGGAGCGGCCTGTTCAAGAGCATGGACGGCGGCGAGACGTGGAAGGAGATCACGCGCAATCCGGGCATGCCGGCCGGGTTGATTGGACGCATCGGCGTATCGGTTTCTCCCGTGAATGCCAGCCGCGTATACGCGCTGGTGGAAAACACCAAGGGCGGGCTGTTCAAGAGCGACGACGCCGGCGCCACGTGGACGCTGGTGACGGACAGCCGCAACGTGCGGCAGCGCGCGTTCTACTACACCCACGTCTTCGCGGACAGCAAGAACGCAGACATGGTCTACATGCTCAACACGAGCGCGTTCCGCTCCAACGACCAGGGCAAGACGATGGTCTCGGTGGGGAACGGCACGCACGGTGATTTCCACGACCTGTGGATCGATCCCGACAATGCGCAGCATTTGGTGATCGGAAATGATGGCGGCGGCGCCGTGTCGACGAACGGCGGCACGCGCTGGACGGAGCAGGATTTCCCGACCGAGCAGTTCTACCGCGTGGCGACGACGGCGCACATGCCGTATCACCTGTGCGGCTCGCAGCAGGACAACTCGACGCTGTGCATTCCGTTCAACTGGAACCTCGCCCCTGCGCGCGGACGGCAGATCGAGGGGCTCCCCGATGCACGGCCTCAGCAGGTCTGGTATCAGGCGGGAGGCGGCGAGCCGGGCTACATGGCGCCCGACCCGAAGAATCCCGACATCTATTTTGCCGGCACCAACAACGGCGGCTTCCTCGACAAATTCGACCGGCGGCTCGGGCAGGGACGCGAAGTGAATCCGTATCCGTGGATGTACTCGGGCGAGCCGTCGCTCGAGATCAAGGAGCGGTGGCAGTGGACGTATCCGATCGTCTTCTCGCAGGCCGATCCCAACCGGCTCTATGTGTCATCGCAGCGGGTGTGGATGACGCCCGACGGCGGCAGGACGTGGACGGCGCTCTCCGGCGATCTCACGCGCCACGACCCCAAGACGATGGGGCACTCGGGCGGACCGATCACCGGCGACATGAACGGGCCGGAAGTGTACGCCGTCATCTTCGCGCTTGCGCCGGGAAAGAAGGACGTGAACGTCATTTGGACGGGCTCCGATGACGGGCTCGTGCACGTGACCAAGGACGGCGGCAAGACGTGGGCGAACGTCACGCCCAAGGAGATGCCGAATCTCGGGCGCGTGAGTCAAATCGATGCGTCGTCATTCAACTCCGGCGCGGCGTACGTGTCGGTGCGCCGACCGCTGATGGACGACGTGGCGCCGTACATCTTCAAGACCGCCGATTTCGGCAAGACGTGGACGAAGATCGTGACGGGCATTGGCGCGGACGATTACGTGCACACCGTGCGCGAGGACCCGTGGCGCCGCGGCCTGCTCTATGCGGCGGCGCAGCACGGGGTGTACATCTCGTACGACGATGGTGGACACTGGACGTCGCTGCGGCTCAACATGCCCGACACGCCGGTGTCGGATCTGCAGGTGAAGCAAAACGAACTGGTAATCTCGACGCACGGGCGCGGCTTCTGGGCGCTCGACAACGCGTCGCCGCTCCGCCAAGTCACGCCCGAGATGGCGGCGTCGGCCGATCCGTATCTCTTTGCGCCGCCCGCCGCGTATCGCTCGGCGACCGGCGCGACGATCAACTACTGGCTCAAGTCGGCGGCCAAGACCGTGACCATCGATATTCTCGATGCCAAGGGGAACGTCGTGCGCACGTTCGCGCAGGACACGGCGGCGGCCTCGGCCGCTCCCGTGGGGGGACGCCGGTTCGGCGGATTTTCCGCGCCGCCGCCGAAGGGCGCCGGCCTGCAGCGTTTCACGTGGGATCTGAACTACGCGAGCGCGACGACGTTTCCGGGGATGATTCTCTGGGGAGCAACGACGAACGGTCCGGCGGCGGCGCCCGGGACGTACAAGGTCCGGCTCACGGTGGACGGCAAGACGCAGCTCCAGCCGGTGACGGTGAAGCGCAATCCGCTGCACACCGACGTCACCGACGCCGACCTGCAGGCGCAGTTCGACCTCGCCATTCGCATCCGCGACAAGGTGAGCGAAGCGAATCAGGCGATCGTCGACATCCGCAACGTGAAGTCGCAGGTGGCCGACCGCGTGAAGCGCGCCGATGACGCGGCGCTCAAGGGGGCGGGGGAGAAGCTCACCGCCAACGCGGGCACGGTAGAACAGGACGTGTATCAGGTGCAAAACCAGAGCAATCAGGATCCGCTCAACTTCCCGATCAAGATCAACAACCGATTGGCGTCGCTGCTCCGCGTCGTGACGCAGGGCGACGGCCGGCCGACGTCGAACATCCCCGAGATCTTCACCATCCAGTCGGGACAGTTGAAGGTGCAGGCCGACAAACTCGCCAGCGTGTGGAAGACGGACTTGGCCGCGTTCAACAAGGAGGCCGCGCGGCTCAAGCTGCCGCCGGTCGATCCGAAGTGCGCCAAGGCCGAGGGATGCGCCGTGCAGCCGTAGGCCGCGCGAGGCGCACGCCGGCAACCGCCGGCGTGCGCCGTCTGGACTTCGCTAGCCTTCGAGCTTCGCGTCCAGTGTCATTGGCACCGCCGCCAGCGCTCGCGACACGATGCAGCCGGTCTTCGTCTGCTCGGCGGTCTTCAAGAACTCCTCCGCCGACAGCCCCGGCACGACGCCGCGCGTGGTCAGCGCGATGCCGGTGATGGCGAAGCCAGCGTCGGTCTTGTTCGCGCTCACCACCGCGGTTGTCTTGACGCTCGTCACCTTATGCCCGGCCTGCGACAGCGCGTTGGAGAGCGCCATCGAGAAGCAGCCGGCGTGCGCCGCCCCGAGCAGTTCCTCGGGATTGGTGTCGCCGCTATTCTCGAACCGGCTGATGAACGAGAACGGGCCGCTGAACGCCTTGCTCCCCACCGCCATGGTGCCGTGCCCGGACTTCAGGTCACCAAACCACTGAGCATCTGCCTTGCGATCCATATGAAGAGTTCTCCGGGTAGTAGATGGAAAGGGAGCACGAAATCTAGCGTGGTGCGCGACCGCATCTCCCCTAGGCCAGCGCCGCGTGCGCCGCGGCGAGCCGCGCGATGGGCACTCGGAACGGGGAACACGACACGTAGTCGAGATTCTGCGCATGACAGAACTGAATGGAACGCGGCTCGCCGCCGTGTTCCCCGCAAATCCCGACCTTCAGCGACGCGCGCGCCGCACGCCCGTCGCGCACGGCAAGCGTGATGAGCTTGCCGACACCGTCGACATCGAGCACCTGGAACGGGTCGTTGGGAAAGACCCCCTGATCCACATAGAACGGCACGAACCGTCCGGCGTCGTCGCGGCTGAGTCCCAGCGTCGTCTGCGTCAGGTCATTGGTGCCAAACGAGAAGAACTGCGCGCCGGCACCGACGATCTCCGCCGCCGTCAGCGCAGCGCGCGGCAGTTCAATCATGGTGCCCGTGAGGAATGGCACCTCGACGCCGGTTTCACGGGCGACGTCCGCCGCCACCCGGACGATGATGTCGCGCTGATTCACGAACTCACGGAACGTCGCGACGAGCGGCACCATGACTTCCGGCAGCACGACGCCGCCCTTTGAGACGACCTCCGCCGCCGCCTCGAAGATCGCCCGCGTCTGCATCTCGGTGATTTCGGGATAGGTGATGCCCAGCCGGCAGCCGCGATGCCCGAGCATGGGATTGGTTTCGCGGAGCGACTCGACAATGTGCGTGAGCTCCTGGCGATTCATCCCCAGCGTGCGCGCGAGGAGCTTGGCTTCTTCGCCACCGTGCGGAAGGAACTCGTGCAGTGGCGGATCGAGCAACCGGATGGTCACGGGCAGGCCGTCCATTGCCTCGAAGATCCCCACGAAGTCGCCACGCTGCATCGGCAGCAGCTTGGCCAGCGCACGGCGGCGCCCCACTTCGTCGTGCGCGCAGATCATCTCGCGCATGCCCGTGATGCGGTCGCCCTCAAAAAACATGTGCTCGGTGCGGCAGAGTCCGATTCCCTCCGCGCCGAAGCGCCGCGCCTGGCGCGCATCATGCGGTGTGTCGGCGTTGGCGCGAACCTTGAGGCGGCGCGCGCCATCGGCCCAGCGAAGGATCTCGCTGTACGCCTGATAGA
>JAHFCT010000033.1:0-3538 GCA_023249375.1 Gemmatimonadota bacterium
TGATCAGTACAACCTGACGCTCAAGGACGGCGCGCCGGCCATTGTGAGCCGGCTCAACCAGCACGTGTCGTCGTATGATCTCGAGGGGCCCGAATGGGGGAACAACGCCGACGCGCAGTTCCAGGCCATGCGCGACCACCCGTGGGTGGCCGGCGAGTTTGTCTGGACGGGCATCGATTACATCGGCGAGCCGACGCCCTTCGAGTGGCCCAACCGCAGCTCGTCGTTTGGCATCGTGGACATCAACGGCTTCAAGAAGGACCGCTTCTTCCTCTATCAGAGCCGATGGCGCCCTGAGCCGATGGTGCACGTGCTGCCGCACTGGAATTGGCCGGCCGCGTACAACGGCAAGGCAATTCCGGTGATGGCGTACACCAACGCCGATTCGGTGGAGCTCTTCCTGAACGGCAAGTCGCAGGGCGTGCGCACGTGGAAGAACGTGAAGGAGTTCCACCTGAGCTGGCAGGTGAAGTACGAACCGGGGATGCTGCGTGCGGTGGCGATGAAGGCGGGAAAGGTCGTGGCCGAGGATCGCGTGGAGACGACGGGCGCCGCGGTAAAGCTGGATCTCAGCGCTGACCGGCCGTCGATTCGCGCCGATGGTCAGGATCTGACCTTCGTGACCGTGCGACTCCTCGATGCCAAGGGGCGGCTGGTGCGTGCCGGCGCCAACGACCTGGTGAAGTTCACGCTGAGCGGCGGGGGGGCGATCGCCGGGATGGACAACGGCGATCCCACCAATCACGAGCCGTTCACCGGCCCAACGCCGGCGGCGGCGCAGCATCGCGCGTTCAATGGCATGGCGCTCGTAGTGATTCGTTCGCCGCGCGCCGCCGGCATGCTGACGCTGAATGCCAGCGCGCAGGGTTTGGCGCCGGCTTCAGTGTCGGTCAGGGCGCGTTAGCGGTATGCCGATTGTGCTCCCCGTGCCCTGAGCGAATGCGGTGAGCTTGGGACCACATCGCCTTTCGATGGGCGCGGCGTTCGCTGCCGTCGTCGTCGCCGTTGCCGCCTGCACCGGCAAGGAGACGACGGCGCCGCCGGTGCCCACCACCATCACCGCCTCGCCAGCGAGCCTCTCGTTCGACGCGCTTGGCGCCACACAGACCATCGCGGTGATGGTGCTCGACCAGCACGGTGCCGCCATGCCGTCGGTTGCGCCGACGGTTTCGACCGAGGCGGGCGATGTCGCGACGGTCTCGGGAAGCACGAGCGCGACCGTGGCGGCCGTCGGCAACGGCAGCACCAATGTCGTGGTGCGTGCGGGCAACGCGACCGCGCGCGTGCCCGTGACGGTCTCGCAGGTTGCGCTGGCGCCGATCAAGGTGGCCGGTGATGCGCAAACCGCCACGGTCGGTGCGGTGCTCGCAAACACCATAAGCGTGAAGCTGCAGGATCGCCTCGGAAATGCCGTGGCAGGACGCAGCGTCACGTTTGCGCCGGCGGTTGGAAGCGGGACGGTCAGCCCGGCAACCGTCGTGACCTCGACTGACGGCACGGCGGCAACCGCGTGGACCGTGGGGACGGTGCCAGGAGCCCAGACGCTGACCGCCTCGACGTCGGGCGTGGCCGACGCGGCGACTTTCGCGGCGACCGCCACCGTTGGACCGCCGGCAAAGGTCACTGTCGTAAGCGGTGATCTGCAGGTGGCGGTCGTGGGCAGTGCGCTCACGACGGCGCTCGCCGTGCGCGTGGCCGATGTGTATGACAACCCCATCACCGGCGCCGTCGTGAACTTCGCCGTGACCGCCGGCAGCGGCGCGATTACTGGGGCGATCGCGCCGTCCAATGCGCTCGGCGTCGCCACGGCCGGCGCGTGGACGCTCGGCACCGTGCCTGGACCGCAGGCAGCCACGGCGACGGTGAGTGGAGTGGCGCCCAAACTCTTCAGCGCCACCGCCACCGTCGGCTCGCCGGCGAGCGTGAATATCGTGAGCGGCAACAATCAATCGGGTGTTGTCGGCAGTGCATTGTCCGCCGCGCTCACGGTGCGAGTGGCCGACGTGTACGACAACCCCGTTCCGGGCGTCACGGTTGTCTTCAGCACGATCGCCGGCAGCGGCACCATTGCCGGCGTGATCGCGACAACCACCTCGCTCGGCATCGCGACGTCGGGTGCATGGACGCTGGGCACCGTCGCCGGCTTTCAGAATGCGTCGGCCATCGTTGCCGGAGTTACGCCGCGCACATTCACCGCGACAGCCACCGCGGGGCCGCCCGCTGGCGTCGCGACGAGCGCCGGCGACAACCAGACGTCTGGAGTCGGCACGGTGGTGCCGATTGCACCGGCCGTGCGCGTGACCGATGCGTACAGCAATCCCGTGAGCGGCACCATGGTCACCTTCGCGGTCACCGCCGGTGGCGGCAGCGTGGCGCCGCCGCAGGTTGTCACCAACGCGCAAGGCATCGCCGGTGTCGGCGCGTGGACACTTGGCACGGCGCCGGGCGCGCAGACGCTCACCGCGACGGTGAGCGGATTGCCGGCGCGAACATTCAACGCCACTGCCGTGGTCAACGCGCCATCATCCATCGTCATCGTCACCGGCGACGGACAATCCGCGATGGCCGGCTTCAATCTGCCCACCACACTCTCGGTGATCGTGCGCGATCGATTTGGCAATCTCGTGTCAAACGCCGCGATCGCGTTTCAGTCAACAGTCGGCGGCGGAACGCTGACGCCGTCGAGCGTCGTGACGAACGCCAGCGGTGTCGCCGGCGGCGTGATCTGGCGGTTAGGCCCCAAGGGCGGCACGCAGAACGTCACGGCCAGTGCCAACGGCGCGAGCGCGACATTCGGCGCAACCGTGCAGTCGTCGTATCCGCTCACGCTGCGTTTCTTCGGGCCCGCGATGTCTCTCGAAGCGCAAACCGCGTTCTCGAATGCGGCGAATCGGCTGCGAGCCGCCATCGTGAACCCCGTATCATCGGTGACGCTCGTGAATACGAGCCTCGGCGCGTGCGGGGTGGCGGGACTCAGCGGCACGCTCAACGAGAGTTCCACGGGCGTGATCATCTATGCCTCGGTGGCTTCCATCGATGGGCCGGGCCGCGTGCTCGCGCAGGCCGGCCCGTGCTACGTGCGCGGAAGCAGCAACCTGCCCGTGGTCGGAGTGATGCAGTTCGATGACGCGGACATCCAGACGTACATCAGCACCGGGCGCTTCGAAGCGATCGTCCTGCACGAGATGAGCCACGTGCTTGGCTTCGGCACCATCTGGACCGACAAGGGGCTGCTGTCGAGTCCGACGTTTGATGCCAACGGTGTGGCGACCGGGAGCACGAATCCACGCTTCACCGGTGCGTCGGCCACGTCCTACTGCGGCGTCGCGGGCGGCGCTGGTGCCTGGTGCACCGCAGGCACCGGCGTGGCAGTGGAAGCCACTGGCGGCTCGGGAACTGTCGACAGCCATTGGCGCGAATCGCTCTTCGTGAGCGAACTGATGACGGGATGGATCGAGGGCACGTCCAACATGCCGTGGAGCGCCATGACCATCGCCCAATTCTTCGACCTCGGCTACACGACGAATCTGGGCGCGGC
>JAHFCT010000033.1:3638-34084 GCA_023249375.1 Gemmatimonadota bacterium
CGCCGCGAGCATGGCGCCACGAGCATGGCGCCACGGCCGAGCGCCACGCAGCGGCGCGGCTACCTGAGCGTCGACGCTCCGCGCAGCGGCGACGCGTCGGTCTTGAGCAGATCAAGCACTGTGACGTCGTTTCGTCCCGCGAGCAGGAATGACGCTGGGCAATACAGCCGCATCTGCGGGCCGATGTCCCAGTAGCGGCCGAGGTTGTGGCCGTTGACCCAGACGACGCCTTTCTTGTAGCCGGTCATGTCGATGAACGTGTCGGCCGGTTTGTCGAGGGTGAACGCGCCGCGAAACACGAGACCGGCACGCGTGCCTGGCGACGCATCCTCGCGCAGCGAGGTGACCCATCGGTCGGTGAGCGGCAGCAGTTGCACCGTCCAGTTCATCAACGTCATGCCGGCGAGCGTCACGCGGTCCGTGATCCCTTTTCGGTCGATCATCTCCTGCGCGAAGTTGATGTGTCCCATTCCTTCGACGAGGAGTTCGAGCACCGGCATGGGGTTGGCGACTTTCGGCAGGTCGATGCTCTTTTCACCGAGTCGCCGATCGATGGTGCCAATCAGCACGCCGTCGACAAACACCGTCGCGAAATCGTGGAGGTCCGTGACGGTGAGCTTGCCGCTCTTTCGGCCGACGAGCGTGGTGCGATACAGCACGAGCCCCTGGTTCTGCCCGTAGAACTCGAATGAGCGCGGATGCACCGCGGCGATCGGTTTCGGGAGGTGCTTCCAGAGCGACGTGTACGGCTTCATCGCGAAGGCGGGGACGGTTATCGAGGGGATGGGCTCGGGGACGGGCGGCAGCTGTTCATCAGCCGCCAGCGCGCCGCCAATCTGCGCGCGTAACATCGTGTACTTGGGCGTGGCGCGTCCCTGTTCGTCGATGGGCGCGTCGTAGTCGTAGCTCGTAACGTCCGGCTCATAGCCCTTGCCGCCCGAGTTTGCTCCGGCCGTGAACCCGAAGTTCGTGCCACCGTGCACCACGTAGAAGTTGAATGACTTCTTGGCGCCAAGCAGGAAGTCGACTTCCTTGCGCAGGTCATCGAGTGACGGTGCGGCCCATGGCTCGCCCCAGTGCGTGAGCCAGCCCGGATACGTCTCGGACGAGAAGATCGGCACGCCGGGCACAAGGGAGCGCGCGAGCGTCCAGTCCTTCTCCTCCGAGCCGCTGTCCAGACCGAGCGCGCCGCCATCCACATGACCGGCTTCGATCATGTACGTGGTGGGTCCGTCGGCCGAGTAGAACGGCACGTCAATGCCGTTCTTGAGCCACGCGGCCTTGAGGCGCGCGATGTAGCGACGGTCGTTGCCATAGCTGCCGTACTCGTTCTCCACCTGCACCATCACGATCGGTCCGCCGTTGGTGAGCAGCAGCGGCTTCACCACCGCGGCGAGACGCGCGATGTAGCGCTCGGCGGCCTGCAAATAGCGCGGATACATCGAGCGCACGCGCAGCTCGGGATCACGCAGCAGATACGGCGGCAACCCGCCGAAGTCCCACTCGGCGCAGACGTAGGGGCCGGGGCGGAGGAGCACCCACATGCCTTCTTCCTGCGCGATGCGAATGAAGCGTGCGATGTCGCGGTTGCCGGTGGAGAAATCGAACGTCCCCTCGGTCTGTTCGTGATAGTTCCAGAAGATGTACGCGGCGATGGTGTTGAGCCCCATCGCCTTCGCCATGCGGATGCGGTGCCGCCAATACTCCGCGGGGATTCGCGCGGGGTGCATCTCGCCGGAACGGATCTGGAACGGCTTGCCGTCGAGCAGAAAGTCGGTGGGGGACAGCGCGAAGGTGTGGTGTGCGGGGCGCGGCGCCTGTCCAACGGCCGCACCAGACACAACCGCGAATGCAATGGCGAGCAAGGTGCGCATGGCACGAATGTACGTGCGCTCCGACGCTACCGCCCCTGCGTCATGCGCTCGAACCGCGGCACACCGTGCAGCGGCCGGAACGTCGGCTCGAGCTTGAGCCACGCCGGCGTGATGTCGGCGTACATCGCGGTCAAAAGCGGCTCGAGAATTTCGAGAGCGCGGTCGAAGGCGCCGGCCTGCACGAGAATGCGCGCCACCTGATAGCGCACGTACGGTCCGGTGGACGCGTCGAGCGCCGTCTCGCGCATCTTGAGCGACCGTTCGGCTTCCTCAACCGCCTCGGCGTTGCGCGCCATGAGGGCGAGCGCGCGCCCGCGCAGCTCGTGCAGCTGCGCGTCCTCGGGGAAGTTGGCGAGTTGCGCTTCAACCGCGGTACGCGACGTGTCGCCGTAGGCGCGTCCGCGCGCGGTGTCGCCGAGGAGCAGCCAGGTGCGGCCGACCTTGAGGGCCCACTGCTGGCGGTTGTTGAAGAACTGCGCCGGCGTCATTTGCGTGATGCGGCGAAGCATCGGGGCATCGAGCACCCACATCATCTCCTGGTACAGCGCAAAGTACGCGGCGAGTTCGGTGCTGTCGGCGTGCCGCAGCCCCTCGGTGACGACGCGCTTGGCGGCGGCAAGGTCGCCGCCGTTCGAGATGAAGTTGACGCTGCGTTGCCAGATGAAAGCGATATTGCCCGGTGAGAGTGCGAGCGCCTTCAGCGAGTACTCGTCCGCTTCCGCGTAACGCCGTACGCCGTGCAGCACGCGGGCGACGTTGTTGGCGGCGTTGGCGTTGCGCGGGTCGAGCTGGTACGCGCGCTTGGCAAAGTCGACCGCGGCGTCCCATCGGCTGAGCAGCGCGTTGACGCCGGAGGCCGACGACAGCAGGTCGGCGTTGTTCGGCTGCCGCATCAGCCCGGTGTCGATCTGCGCCGCCGCCCCCGCGTAGTCCTTTTTCACCAGGCGCAGGTAGCGCGAGTAGGCGCGGCGCGTTTGCGCGTAGTCGGGCGCGAAGCGCAGCGCCTTGCGCAGCGTTTCATCGGCGCGGCTCGCAAGCTCGGCGGTAGGGTTCGAGGAAAACGTTTCGCTGGAGAGCTGCGAGATGCGCGCCCACGCGAGTCCGAACGCCGTGTCGAGCGCCGCGGCGCGCTCGTAGTGCGGCATCGCGGCGCGGGTCGCGCCGGCGTCGGTGCGCGCCATCGCCTCGGTTTCCTTCTCGCCCAGCAGGAACTCCTGATATGCGTCGACGTTGGCGGTGGGCCGCTCCGAGAGGCGCGAGTGCACGTCGGCGGCGAGCGTCAAGCCGAGCGCCGCGGTGACCTTTTCCGCAATGGCGGACTGCACTTTGAAAACGTCGCTGATGACCTCATCGAACGACTCCTGCCATTTGGTGGTGCCGTTCGTCGTGTTGATCAGCTCGGGCGTCACGCGCACGTGGCGCTGGCCGGCGGCGTCCTTTTCCCAGCGAACGGTGCCGGTAAGCACGAAGTCCACGCCGAGTTCGCCGCCGATGTCTTCGGGACTCTTCTTGCCGCCGCGGTATTGGTTGGAGCTGGCGCGCGCCGTGACGCGCAGTCCGGGCACGCTGGTCAGCTTGCCGCGCAGCTCTTCCGTGATGCCGTCGGCGAAGTACGCGTCGGCGGCGTCGCCGACGTTCTCGAACGGGATGACGGCGACGCCGCGTCCGGCGGCGTCGATGTGCCCCTTCCGCCAGGCGAACAGCGCGCCGACGCCAATGAGGATGCCGAGCGCAAAGACGGCAGCGAGATTGGAGCGACGGCGCGCCCTGGGTGTGGCGCCCGCGCTGGCGCCTGCATTGACGCCCGCGTTGGCGCCTGATCCGGCGGGCGCGGCATGGCGCGGCGATGGTGCACTGGCTGCTATCGGCGCAGCTCCGGTGGCAACGGCAGAAGCAGCGGCGAGCGCGTCGCCGAACGCTTCGGCGCTGGCGGGTCGGTCGGCCGGCACCTTGGCCAGCGCGCGGGCGATCAGGTCGTCGAGCGCCTCGGAGACACCGGGGCGCGAGGCGCGGATGGGGCGCGGCGTCTCACTGAGAGTCCGCGCAATGACCGCCTGCACGTTCGGGCCGGTGAACGGCGGTTCGCCGGCGAGCATTTCGTAGAGCACGCAGGCCAGTGCGTAGACATCAGTGCGCGCGTCGAGGGTGCGCTCGCCCATGGCCTGTTCCGGGCTCATGTAGCCCGGCGTGCCGATCGACATGCCGGTGCGCGTCAGCGAGCCTTCGCCCTCGGTGAGCGCGCGGGCAATGCCGAAGTCCGCCACCATCGCATGCCGCCCGGAGAGCAGGATGTTCTCGGGCTTGATATCGCGATGGACGACGCCATGCTGATGCGCGTAATGCAGCGCGTCGGCAATCTCGCGCGCGATGCCCACGGCGTCGCCGACGGGCAGCTGGCGTTCGCGATCCAGCCGGTCGCGCAGCGACTCGCCCGAGACGAACGGCATGGCGAACCACAGCTGCCCACCGAGCTCACCTGAGTCGAACACGCCGAGGATATGTGGATGCTGCAGGCGCGCGGCGAGCTTGATCTCTCGCTCAAAGCGTTCCTTGCCGAGCGACTGGGCGACTTCCTCGTGCAGGACCTTGATCGCCACGGGGCGGTCGTGCCGCACGTCGTGCCCGAGATACACGGTGGCGAAACCGCCGCGCCCGAGTTCGCGGTCAATGCGGTACCGGTCACCAAGTGCAGCGGCCAGCAGGTCGCGAATCGGCATCGGTCTCTATTGAGGGGGGCGGAGGCGCACGCGGAGAGATACCGTGCCCGCGGTGCCCTGTCCAGAGTGCGGGCGGCCGTCGTCGCGCGCGCCGCGACAATTCGGGCTCACCCACGGGATGCCCGGTCGCGATTCCGCCGAGCACCCCCTACAATTCGCAGACCATGCCTATTCGCATCCTGATCACCGGTGGCACGTTCGACAAGACGTACGACGAGCTGCACGGCACGCTCGCCTTTGACGAATCGTACGTCACGCATATGCTCGAGCGCGGACGCTGCATGCTGGATGTGCGCGTGGACGTGCTGATGATGGTGGACTCGCTGGAAATGACCAACGCCGACCGTGCGCGCATCGTCGCCGCCTGCCGCGAGTGCGGCGAGCAGCGCGTGGTGATCACCCACGGCACCGACACGATGGTCGAAACGGCTCAGGTGCTGGCCGCGGGCGTGCCGCACAAGACCATCGTGCTCACCGGCGCGATGATTCCGTACGCGTTTGGAAGCTCCGACGGCCTGTTCAACCTCGGCAGTGCGCTGTCATTCGTGCAGGCGCTGCCTCCCGGCGTGTATGTGGCAATGAATGGCCGCGTCTTTGCGTGGAACAACGTGCGCAAGAACCGGGACGCTGGCGTCTTCGAAGCGCTGCGCACGGAGTAGCTCACCCCTCAACCGCGAGTTGCGCCATGTACCTCGTTCGCCTCGCCGCCCGTCTGGTCGCCATCGCGTGCGCGCTCGTCGTGGCGCTGTACGTGTATCGCAATCCGGAGAAGGGCGCGCTCGACGCGACGGCGCGCGCCGCGGCGCCGGGCAGCTTCGCGGCACTGAGCGGAGGCACCACACACTACGAGGCGGCCGGTCCCGATACAGGACGCGTCGCGGTGCTGGTCCACGGCTTCTCGGTGCCGGCGTACATCTGGGATTCGACCTTCAAGGCGCTGCGCGACGCCGGATATCGCGTCATTCGCTATGACCTGTTCGGTCGCGGATACTCCGACCGGCCGAATGCCGCGTACGACGGCGCGTTCTACGACCGGCAGCTCAACGATCTGCTCGATGCGCTCAAGGTCTCGGAGCCGGTGGATCTGTTTGGCTTGTCGTTCGGCGGCTACGTGGTGGCGCACTTCGCGACGACGCATCCGGAGCGGATTCGCACGCTCACAATGGTCGATCCGTCCAGCACGCGCGCCGAGTTGCCGTGGTTCGTGACGGCGCCCGGACTCGGCGCCTATCTGTTCCAGGTGGTCGACCTGCCGGGCAAGGCGGAGAGCCAGTCATCGGACTTCCTGCACCCGGAGCGGTTCCCCGGATGGGCCGACAAGTATCGGCCGCAGATGCGCTACAAGGGATTCGGCCGCGCCTTGTACCGCTCCATGCTGACGCTCGGTTCGGCGGATTTTCCGGGGATGTACGCCACCGTCGGTACGTCGGGCATGCCGGTGCTGCTCGTCTGGGGCAAGCAGGACCCCACCGTGCCATTTGCCAACTCGGCCATCGTGCAGCGCGGTATTCCGCAGCTCGAGTTCTTCGCGGTCGATTCATCAGGGCACTTGCCGCAGATGGAGCAAACGGCGGCATTCAACGCGCGGATGTTGGCGTTCCTTGCGGCGCACCCGCGCGTGCCGCCGGTGGCGCGAGCACTGACTCCTCTCGCGCCGAAACGCTAACGCACGTAGTCCTGCGCGGCGCTCGTAAACGATGCGGGCCGCGATGTCGCCGTGGCGAAGAACTCGATGCGCAGACGGTCCTCGGCCGTCATCTGGATCAAGAACCAACCCGGATTGACGAGTCCGTTATACGCCTGCGTCGCGAACGCGATGACGCCGTCGGCGACGCCCAGCATCGCCGGATCTCCAATGGCTGCGGGAATCGGGGTCACGAGCGCGGGTGACACGGTGCCGCCAACCGAGAGCAGCGGCGCGCGGCTGAAGTAGTCGTATAGGAACGAGAGCGACTTGGGCCAGCCGTCGGGGCCGCCGACCGTGCCGGCCGATGCGGTCGCCAGCGACGAGTGAAACCAGTCGCCGGCCAGGCGGCCCTTCACGCCCCAGTCGGTGCGGCCATCCTTGTCCGACGGCACGCCCTCGAACAATCGCACGCGCCGATAGAGCGCGGTGCGCAGCGGCTCGCTGAAGTACCGGAGCGGCGGCACGACGTGCAGCGACTGGCCGGCGTAGCGATTCGTGTTCACGTAGCCCGGCGGCGTGTAATCGCCGTCCCACACGCCGAGGTCCATGGACGGGCAGGAGCCCGTGGTCGTCGCAATGGTGTCGCCGGCGTTCACGTGCTTGCCGAGCGTCATCCCCGCGTTGAGCAGGACGTGATCGTAGTAGTAGTGGAACGTCTTCGTCATCTGCACGTCCACCTTGGTATCGCCGCGCGCCTCGGTCGCGAGAATGAAATCGATGACGCCGGCGCCGGCCGCGCGCACGGGGCGCGCGCTGCAGTCGTTGAGCTGCTGTTGTCCGCTCCACGCATCCACGAAGGAGATGTAGATGTGATCAGTCGGCAGCACGTGGCCAGGCGGCGCCACTTTGCCGAGCGGCGTGATGGAGTAGATGGTGGTCGTGTCGAGCGGAGACACCGAGAGCACGCCGGGCCCGGTGAGCGTCAGGCCGTACGGATTGTCGCCGTTGTCGGTCGGCTTCGTGCCGGCCGCGTCGCAGCCGGCGGCAAGCACGAGACAGAGTGACGCGAATGATGGGATAGGGCGGCGCATCCATTACAGTATCGGCCGACGCCGACGCGCGACGTGACCGAGGTCACGGTAGCCGCGCTTCACGGGCAAACCGGCCATGCGATATCTTTCATCTTCCTCACTTTGTGATGGGTCCATGCGCCGCATGCTCCTCGCCTTCCTGCTCGCGCCGGCCATCGCCGCCGCGCAAACGAGCGCCGCCATCGACAGCATTGTCGAACGCGCCATCAAGACGTTCGGCAATCAGGGCGCCGCCATCGCCGTGGTGAAGGACGGCAAGGTCATCGTGGCCAAGGGTTATGGCGTCAAGAAGCTCGGCGCGCCCGAGCCCGTGGGCCCCGACACGCGGTTTGGCATCGCATCGAACAGCAAGGCTTTTACCGCGACGGCCATCGGCATGCTGGTCGAGGAAGGAAAGCTGCAGTGGGACGCACCGGTGATTCGCTACCTCCCCGAGTTCGCGATGTACGATCCGTTCGTCACGCGCGAACTCACGGTGCGCGATCTGCTCGTGCACCGGTCCGGCTTTGGGCTGGGCGCGGGCGATTTGCTCTGGTGGCCGGCGTCGACGTACGACCGCAAGGAGATCATGCGGCGGCTGCGGTTCATCAAACCGGCCACGTCATTTCGCTCGGCGTACGCCTACGACAACGTGCTCTACCTCGTTGCCGGCGAGCTGATTGAACGCCTCAGCGGACGCACGTGGGAGCAGTTCGTGCAGGAACGGATCCTCGCCCGCGTTGGCATGACCGCGAGCACGGTGCGCCACAGCGACGCCGCGGGCAACACCGACGTGGCCACGACGCACGCCGAAGTCGAGGGCACGGTGCGCGTCATCGGGCCGATGACGAGCGACAATACCAATCCGGCCGGCGGCATCAACGCCGGCGCGCGCGACATCGCCAAGTGGCTGCTCGTGCAGCTCGACAGCGGCAAGCTGGCCGATGGGTCGCGGCTCGTCTCCGCCCGCACGGCGCGCGAGATCTGGACCGGCGTCACGCCGATGCCCGCGGCCACGGCGGCCCCCGAAATCGCGCCGCTCTCCAAGCAGTTCAACCTCTACGCGCTCGGCTTTCAGACCAACGACTTTCGCGGGCGCAAGTTGATGTGGCACACGGGAGGCCTGCCCGGGTATCTCTCGTTCCTGGCCTTCATTCCCGAGGCACGCGTGGGCGTGGCCGTGCTCACCAACACGGAAACACCGATGTATGCGGCGCTGGGCTGGTCGCTACTCGACTATGCGCTGGGCACCAAGCCGCCCTGGGACTTCGTCGGCGGGTACGCGACCATCGTGCAGCGGCAGAAGGACGCGCTGGCGAGGGCGCGCAAGTCCGTCGATTCGGCGCGAGACTCGCTCGGCAAACCGTCGCTCGCGCTCGAGAAGTACGCCGGGACGTACGAGGACGCGTGGTACGGCGAGATTCGCGTGACCCACGCCAATGGCAAGTTGCGCATCGCCTTCGGTCACACGCCGCAGCTGCAGGGCGAGATGGTGCACTGGCAGCACGACACGTTTCTCGCCAAGTGGGATGACCGCGAGATGCGGGCCGATGCCTTCGTGACGTTCCAGCTGAATCCGGACGGAAGCATCGATCAAGTGAAGCTATCCGCTGCCGACCCGGCGACGGACTTCTCGTTCGACTTTCAGGACCTTCTGCTCAAGCCCAAGCCCGGCAAATGATGCGAATGCGGCGGCCGCTGTGGGTTGCGCTGCTCTTCGTGCTGCCGGGCGAAGCGCAGGCGCAGCGTGCTGTCACCGTGCGCGCCGACAACGACGCGTTCAACTTCTGGCAGTTGCCGTGGGCGCGCCCCGATGAGGAGTACACGAGCGGCGTGCGACTGACGTCCCAGTACGCCGGTGCCGCGCCATGGGCGCGGCGGCTCGAGCACGCGCTCGGCGGCTGCCGCGGCGCGAGTGCGCCGTGCTCCTCGCACACCTACGCCATTGGCCAGGACATCTACACGGCGGTGCGCGCCGCGGACGCGCCGGTCGCCGAGCCGGGCGGGCGTCCCGACGCCGGCGTGCTGTGGCTCGCGGCCACCACGCGCGTCGAACGCCAGTCGGCGCTCACCGAACTTGGCTGGACGGTCGGCGTGACGGGAAAGCCGAGTCTGGCGCAGTCGATGCAGCAGTTGTTCCACGACATGGCGCCGTCGTTCAACCGGCCCATCGCGTGGGGAGAGCAAGTGCCCGCCGAACCGGTGTTTGCCGCAAGCCTCGACACGCGTCGCCTCGCGCACGCCGGCGTGCTCGAGATCCAGTCGCACGGTGGCGCGTCACTGGGGACGCTGCTCACCGAAGCGCGCGCCGGCGTCGCACTGCGCCTCGGTACGCATCTGATGCACCCGTGGATGCTGGAGTCGTCGGGTAATGCGTTGCACCTCACCATCGAAGGCGACGCGACCGCGCGCGCCGTCGCGCGCAACGAGGTGCTGAACGGGGCGTTCTTCCGGCATAGCGTGCGCGTCACGCCGCGCCCGCTGGTCACCGAGCTGCAGGGCGGCCTGCGCGTGCGGTGGCGCATGTTCGAGGGCGCGTGGATGGCGCACCAGACGAGCGCCGAGTACGTGACGCGCCGCACGCCGCACGTCTGGTCCACGCTCGAAGCCAGCTGGTTCCCGCGTCGCTAAGCCGCGGGAACTCGCGCGCGTCGCTGGGTACTGAAAATGCAGCACGTGTCTCACACCACCGCGAGGCCCCCCATGTCCGATCAGCATTCTGACGATCCCGCCCTGCGCACGCGACTCACGGCGCTGCAATATGACGTGACGCAGTGCAGCGCCACCGAGCCGCCGTTCGCCAACGAGTTCTGGGATCACCACGCGCCCGGTATCTATGTGGACGTGGTCTCCGGCGAACCGCTCTTTGCCTCGGTCGACAAGTTCGATTCGGGGACGGGCTGGCCGTCGTTCACGCGTCCCATCGACGCCGCGCACGTGCGCGAGCACGAGGACCGCGCCCACGGGATGCGGCGCGTTGAAGTGCGCTCGGCCGACGGCGATTCACATCTCGGCCACGTCTTTCCCGATGGCCCGGGCCCGTCGGGCATGCGCTACTGCATCAACTCAGCCGCCTTGCGGTTCATACCCGTGGACCAGCTCGACGCCGAAGGCTACGGCGCGTTGCGCACGCTCTTTCGCTGAACTCGGTGCAGCGGGTACGGGTCGCGGGACGAAGGCCGTGCCGCGCAGGGGTTTCGCCTCTTCCCCGCGGACCCGGCGGCGCGTAGCGTGGATGCATGGGGCGCCGCTCGCGTCGCCCCTGCCGCCACGTGCGGAAGGAGGCGTCATGCACGAGGTCTTCGAGAACCGCGCCGAAGCCGGACGCCAGTTGGCCGATCAACTCTCGGTGTACGAGGGGCAGCTGGGCGCATTGGTGCTCGGCCTGCCGCGCGGTGGCGTACCCGTGGCGTTTGAGGTTGCCACGGCGCTTGGGCTGCCGCTCGACGTCTTCACCGCGCGCAAGCTCTCCGTGCCCGGCCACCAGGAACTGGCGATGGGCGCGGTAGCGAGCGGTGACGTCTGTGTGATGAACGACAAGCTCGTGCAGGCGTTCGGCATCAGCGGCGCCGCGGTCGATCGGCTCGTCACGGCGGCCGAGATCGAGGTGCGGGCAAGCGAACTGCACTATCGCGGCGATCGGCCGCCAGTGGACGTGCACGGGAGCACGGTGCTCGTCGTCGATGACGGCATCGCCACCGGCGCGACGATGCGTGCCGCCGTCGTCGCGCTGAAATCACAGGGTGCGCGCAAGGTCGTGGTGGCGTCGCCGGTGGCCGCCACCGACAGCGTCGTTCCGATCAAGCGCATCGCGGATGATGTGGTGGTGCTGTATCTGCCCGCGCGATTCGTCGCGGTGGGCGCATGGTATCACGATTTCCCGCAGGTGGAGGACGCCGACGTGCGCGCGTTGCTCGAGCGCGCGGCCGAGCGATTGCCCGAGCAGCTGCGGCACGCCGCGCACCGGCACGCGCACACGGTCTAAAGCGCGGTGCGGAGCACTCCGGCTGACGGGCACGCGCACGGCATCGTCGGCGCCGCGCCACACGGCAGCCGAGGCGCAGTCTCCGCGTGACGTACTCCGTGCGTAAATTCACCAGATCTCTCGCCGAGGCGTCCATGCTCCGCCGCCAACTCGTGTTGTTGTCGTTCGCCGCCCCCCTGCTGGCCCAGCAGCCGGCGGCCGACTCCACGGTCGTCGATACGGTGGCGCCCGGGCTCGTCCACACCTATGTCGTCCGCGCCGCGGGGCCGTGGCGCGCGCACGTGCTCAGCGTTGACCTGCGCGGCCAGCGGTACGCGGTGCGCAGCGTGCGCGCGCTGGACTCGCTGCGCGGGCGCGAGAAAGTCACCGACATCGCGCGTCGCGCGCGCGCCTCGGGGCTGGTCGTGCGCGCCGCGATCAACGCCGATTTCTTTGATCTCAAGACGGGGGAGAGCGTCAACAATCAGGTGAGCGGCGGCAAGCTGTGGAAGGCGCTCGCGATGAGCGGACCGCCCGGCGGGACGGTGAAGAGCGCGCGCGGCCAGTTCGGCATCACGCGCCGCGGCAAGCCGGTGATTGAACGATTCGTCTTTTCCGGCATCGTCCACGCTGGGCGCGCATTCTGGGCGCTTGATGGTGTCAATGCCATTCCGTCGAACGGCCAAGGCCTGGTGCTCTGGCTCGCCGAGGGCAACGGCCGCCCGCGGTTCGATTCCACGCGCGCCGGGCGCGAACTGCGTGCGCAACTCGTGCGCGGCACGTGGCGTGACTCGCTCACGCTTCGTACTCGGGGCAGGGTGAGTGCCGCCGACTCGACGCCGCTCGCGCCGGACGAAGTGGCGCTCGTCGCCTACGGTCCCACCGCCGCGCGTCTCGACTCGCTGGCCGCGCTCGGCCGGCCGCTGGTGGTGCGCGCGGATTGGCTGCCCTCCGTGGGGGCGTTGGATGAACTGATTGGCGGTTGGCCGGTCATTCTGCGCGACGGCGCACCCACCGTTTCCGAATCGGCCGTGCGCGAGCTGACGGGGAAGACCAACGCCGACGTCCGGCATCCGCGCAGTCTCATCGGGTTTGATGCCGATACTTCGCACCTCTACCTCGTCGCCATCGACGGACGCAGCTCGGCGAGCGTTGGCATGACACTCGCTGAGGCCGCGGATTTTCTCCGCGGATTGGGCGTCGCACACGCCCTCAACCTCGACGGCGGCGGCTCGACGGCGCTCGTAGTCGACGAACGGATTGTGAACAAGCCGAGTGACCCCGCGGGTGAACGGTCCGTGGCCAATGCGCTGCTCATCGTGGGCCGCACGCCCTAACCAGCGCCTACAAACCCGAGGAACGGCCGCGATGGCCGTGCGCGGGAGCGGACGACTAGATTGCGAGACCTGCACTTGGCGCGCGGGCAGCTGACGCGCGCCTTCTTCAGCATCCGGAGCCCCCAGTGACCCCCACCACGAACAGCCCGCGCGCGCGTCCGTTCTGGACGCTGGTGGCCGGCAGTCTGTTCGTGGTCGTGGCGTATACGCTGCTCTCGTTCTACGCGTGGAAGCAGCTCCCCTTTGATGAGAAGGGCTCCACCGTCTGGTTCCCGACCGGCCTGACGTTGGCCGCGCTGCTGCTGGGAGGACCGTGGTATGCACCGGCCGTATTTGTGGCGGTGCTCACGGGCGCGGTGGCAACCCATTACTCCGCGTGGATCGTGCTGCCCAACGCCATTGCCATGGCGTTCTCGGCGCTCCTCTGCACTTGGCTGCTGCAAAACAACCGCATCGGCCGCTTTGATGCCGCCTTCACGCGCGCGTGGGACTTTTTCGCCCTCGTGCTCGCCAGCGCGCTCTCCTTCAGCCTCAACACCAGCGTCAGCGTTGGGTACCAGTTCATGCAGGGCCGTATTGAACGCGCGGACCTGCTCGGCGTGTGGATGCGCTGGTGGCTCGGCGACGTGCTTGGCATTCTGCTGCTCGTGCCGCTGCTACTGGTGTGGCGGCATCCGCCGCGGGATTGGCTCTCGCGCCGGCGCTCGCTTGAGGCGCTGATCAGTTTTCCGCTCGCCGGACTCGCGGCGTACTCCGTCTTCGTGGGATCGCTGTCGGGGACGGTGCGCGAACTGAACCTCGGCTATCTCGGATTCGTGATCGTGTTGTGGGGCGCGCTGCGCTTCGGCCGGCATGGCGCCCTGCTCGTCATCGCGATGGAATCGGTGATGGCGCTCTATGGGCACACGAAGGGCCAGGGACTGCTCCATTTGATGCATCCGCAGGACGTCTGGACCTACCTGGTCGTCCTCACGGTTACCGGCGTCACGGTCGCGCTCATCATGTACCAGCGCGAACAGGCAGATCTCGCGCTCCGCGCCAGCGAGGCGCGCGCCCAGCTCGCCGTGGAGGGCTCCGGCGACGGTGTGTGGGATCTTGACCTGACCACGGCGCGCGGCACGTATTCCGCGCGCTGCAAGCAGATCTTCGGGTACGACGCCGATGAGCCGGACACGCAGCTCGATGCCTGGGATGAGCGTACGCATCCGGCCGACCGTGCCGGCCGCGAGGAGCTGCTGCGGTCGCATCTCCGCGGAACGTCGCCCGCTTTCCGCAGCGAGCACCGTGTCCGCTGCGGCGACGGCCGCTACCGGTGGGTGCTGGTTCGCGGCCGCGTGGTGAGCCGCGACGCCGCCGGCCGCCCGCTGCGGCTCATCGGCACGCTGACGGACATCGATCCACGCAAGCGCGCCGAGCTCATGCAGGTCGCACTGCGCGAGATCGCCGAGGCGACGCAGCTCGAGCGCGACCTGCCGGCGCTCTTTGGCCGGCTGCACGCCATCATCGGCACCCTGCTTCCGGCCCGGAACTTCTTCGTGGCGCTCTATGATGCCGCGTCGGCCACGGTGCGCTTTCCCTATTTCGTCGACGAGCGCGATGTGGCGCCGGGTCCTCAGCCCCTCGGCTCGGGGCTGGCCGCGCAGGTGGTGGAGACCGGCCGGTCGCTGCTGCTCGGCGCGGACGCGCTGCAGGAGCGCGCAAAGCAGGGACTGCTCATCGGCGGCAGCGCACCGCGCAACTGGCTCGGCGTGCCGCTCGTCTCCGAGGGCCGTTCCATCGGCGTGCTCGCCGTGCAGGACTACTCGGGCGAGGTGCAGTACTCGGACGACGACCGTGCGCTGCTCGAATTCGTGGCGGCGCAGGCGGCGATGGCCATCGAGCACACACAGGCCGCCGCCGATCTCATCGCGTCACAGCGGAAGACGCAGAACATCATCGAGACCGTGGATGGCATCGTGTGGGAGGCCGACGCCCGCACGTTCGAGTTCACATTCGTCAGCCAGCAGGCCGAGCGCCTGCTCGGATATCCCATCGAACGCTGGCTCAGTGAGCCGACGTTCTGGAAGGATCACATCCATCCCGACGACCGCGCGTGGGCCGTCGAGACGTGCGTCCTGCACACCGCGCGGATGACGGACCACACCTTCGAGTACCGGATGCTGGCCGCCGACGGCCGCGTGGTCTGGTTGCGGGACATGGTCAGCGTGATCATCGATGCGGGCCGCCCCGTGGCGTTGCGCGGCCTGATGATCGACATCACCGACGCGCGCCGCCGCGACCAGCGCCTGCACCTGTTGTCCGACGTGGTGCAGTACAGCCCCGCGTCGATCGTGATTACGAACACGCGCGGCGAAATCGAGTACGTGAACCCGGCCTTCGAGGCCGTTACGGGATATGGCGCCGCCGAGGTGCTCGGGCAGAATCCCCGCCTCCTCGCCTCCGGTCACACGACGCCCGAGCAGTATCGCGCGATGTGGGCAGTTCTCACCACCGGCGGAACGTGGCGGGGCGAGTTCCAGAACAAGCACAAGGACGGTTCGTTCTACTGGGAATCCGCCGTCATCAGCGGCGTCACGGACGCCGCGGGCGCGATCACGCATTATGTGGCGGTCAAGGAAAACGTCACGCGGGCGCGCGAGCTGGAGGACCAGCTGCGGGAATCGCAGAAGCTCGAGGCCGTGGGGACGCTCGCCGGCGGTATCGCGCACGACTTCAACAACATTCTCGCCGCCATCGCCGGCAACGCCGAGTTGCTGCGCGAGGACGCGCAGATGCCGTCCGACGCGTTCGCGGGACTGGATGAGATTCTGCGGGCGACGACGCGGGCCCGCGACCTGTCGCAGCAGATCCTGGTCTTTAGCCGGCGGCGCGAACCGACGGAACGCCGTGTCCTCGATCTTGGTGCAGTGACCGCCGAGGCACTGCGGCTGCTCCGCAGCACGCTGCCGGCCACCGTTGTCATCGATCTCGCTTCGCCCGCGGCACCCATGACCGTGATGGGCGACGGTACGCAGCTGCACCAGGTGATCACGAACCTCTGCACCAACGCCTGGCACGCCATGCCCGAGGGCGGCAGGCTGGCCGTGCAGATCGAACCCGTGCGACTCGACGCCGATGCGGCCGCCGAGATGCGGCTCACCGCGGGATCGTACGTGCAGCTCTCGGTGATCGACAACGGATCGGGCATGGCCGAAGATGTGCGACGCCGCGTCTTCGAGCCATTCTTCACCACCAAGCCCGTCGGGCAGGGCTCAGGGCTCGGTCTCGCCGTCGTGCATGGCATCGTCCGCGAACACGGCGGCACGATCACCGTGCAAAGCACGCAGGGACACGGGTCGCGCTTCGACGTCTATCTGCCATTGGTCGACGCCCCAGCCACGGTGACCGCACCGGCTGCGCTGGCACCGTGCCGCGGCACAGGACAGCGTGTGATGCTGGTGGACGACCAGCCGTCGGTCGCCAATGTCCTTGGCCGCGGACTCAGTCGGCTCGGTTTCTCGGCGCGCGTCATCCTGGATCCACGCGAGGCGCTCGACCTTCTGGTGAAGTCGCCGGCGGCGTGGGACGTCGTCATCACCGACCTGACGATGCCGGGCCTCACGGGCGTCGAGTTGGCCACGCGAATGCGCGAGGTGCGCGGCGACCTGCCCGTGATCCTCCACAGCGGGGACACGTCCACCGTGCTCGCGGCGGCTCGCGCCGCCGGAATTCGCGAGGTCCTGGAGAAGCCGGCATCGATTGCCGAGCTCGGGGCCGCGGTTTGCCGAGCACTCGCCTGACATAGCGTACGGAAATCGCCGGACGATGATGCGGGGAAACTCCCATTGTCGCACCTCTCGCGGTTCCCGAACCTTGGCCTCAATCCGGCAATCGGCCGGAGCCAGAGATCGTGTGTGCCCAACCCGTGCGTCCGGCCTTTTCGCGGCGTTCGGAGCGGGGCCCCCCGCGCGCGATCGGAGCGAAACGCCTTGAAGGGGGGCAGACCGGCATGTTCCTTCGCGACAGTGAGCCGTGGGTGGACGACGAGACCCTCGGGCAGCACCTCGAAGAAAACGGTGTCTCGCGCCGCAGCTTCCTCGAGTTTTGCACGGAGATGGCCGTCGTCCTCGGCCTCGGCAGCGCGGCCGCTCCCTCCGTCGCCAAGGCGCTCGAGGCGCAGAAGCGGCCGACGGTCATCTGGCTGGAAATGCAGGAGTGCACAGGCTGCGTCGAGAGCGTGATCCGCACCGAGGCGCCGACCATCGGCGACCTCGTGCTCGACGTCATCTCGCTGGACTACAGCGACACGCTGATGGCCGCCGCCGGCTTTGCCGCCGAGAAGGCCAAAGCCGAGTCGATGGCCAAGAACAAGGGGAGCTATCTGCTCGTCGTCACCGGGTCGGTGCCGACCAAGGAAGACGGCATCTATTGTATGCTGGCCGGCAAGACCATTCGCGCGCATCTCGAAGAGGCGGCCGAAGGCGCCGCCGCCATCATCGCGCTTGGCGCGTGCGCGCACTGGGGTTCGGTGCAGGCGGCCGCGCCCAACCCGACGGGTGCGGTTGGCGTGCGCGACATCATCAAGAACAAGCCGATCGTCAACATCGCCGGCTGCCCGCCCATTGGCGATGTCGTCACCGCGACGGTCGTGCATTTCCTGACGTTTGGCCGGCTGCCGTCCACCGATCGCGAGGGGCGCCCGCTCTTTGCGTATGGCAATCGCATTCACGATCAATGCTCGCGCCGTGCGCATTTTGACGCCGGCCAGTACGTGGAGAACTTCGACGACGAGAACGCGCGCCGCGGCTGGTGCCTGTATCAAATGGGATGCAAGGGTCCTGCGACGTACTCGCCGTGTCCCATCGTGCAGTGGAACAATCGCACCAGCTGGCCTATTGGCGCCGGCCATCCGTGCATCGGATGCACCGAACCGTTCTTCTGGGACACGATGACGCCGTTCTACCGCCGCCTGCCGGACGTCGGCGGCTTCGGTGTGGAGCGCCGCATCGACACCATTGGCGCGTCACTGGCCGTCGGCGCTGCGGCCGGCGTGCTCGCGCACGCCGGGATGACCGTGCTGCATCAGATTCGCCGCCGCAAATCGACGCGACAGCTCCCCGAACACGGCGCCCCGACGGAGGACAGCACCAATGGCTAGCACCAAAGTCGTCATCGATCCGATCACCCGCATCGAAGGGCACCTGCGCATTGAAGTGCAGGCCGACGCCGGAAAGATCAGCGGCTCCTGGGCGACGGCCACGATGTTCCGCGGCATCGAGACCATCATGACGGGGCGCGACCCGCGCGATGCATGGGCGTTCACGCAGCGCATCTGCGGCGTCTGCACGACGGTGCACGCCATCGCCTCGGTGCGCGCCGTGGAAGACGCACTCGACATCAAGGTGCCGCAGAACGCGAACATCATTCGCAACCTGGTCCACGGGATGCAGTTCATCCAGGACCACGTGATTCACTTCTATCACCTGCACGCGCTCGACTGGGTGGATGTGGTGAGCGCGGTGGGCGCCGATCCCAACAAGGCCGCGGCGCTGGCGAGGTCGATTTCGCCGTGGCCCAACAATGACGCGGCGCACTTTGCCGCGGTGCAGGCGCGGCTCAAGAAGTTCGTCGCGTCGGGCCAGCTGGGCATCTTCGCCAACGGCTACTGGGGGCATCCGGCGTACAAGCTGCCGCCCGAAGCGAACCTGATGGCCGTGTCGCATTACCTCGAAGCGCTCGACTGGCAGCGCGACGTCATTCGCCTGCACACCGTCTTCGGCGGCAAGAACCCGCACCCAAACTTCCTCGTCGGCGGCATGGCCAGTGCCATCAACCTCGACGAGACGGCAACGATCAACGCCGTGCGGCTCGCCGATGTGATGGGCATGATCAAGCGGGCCAAGGAGTTCGTGGAGCAGGTCTACTGGCCCGATCTCGTCGCCATTGCCGGCTTCTACAAGGACTGGGGCGCCATCGGCGGCGGCACGCCGAACTTCCTCGCCTGCGGCGAGTTCCCGGAATCCGATCCGCGCGATTTGAAGTCGCTGTACTTTCCGCGCGGCATCATCATGGGCAAGGACCTGTCCAAGGTCGTCGAGTACGACCACAAGAAAGTCGCCGAGTACATCACGTCGTCGTGGTACACGCAGAGCGGCGGCGATGACAAGGGGTTGCACCCGTGGGAGGGCGAGACCAACCCCAAGTACACCGGGCCGAAAGCGCCGTACGAGTACCTGCAGGGCGAAAAGAAGTACTCGTGGATGAAGGCGCCGCGCTATGAAGGGCACGCGATGCAGGTGGGGCCGCTCGCCTGCATGCTCGTGGGCTACGCGTCGGGCCACAAGGACATCAAGGAGCTGGTGGGCGCGGCGCTTGGCAAGCTGAACGTCGGCCCGGCCGCGCTTTTCTCCACGCTCGGCCGCACCGCGGCGCGCGGCATCGAGACGGTGCTGCTGGCGCACAAGATGGAAACGTGGTTCAACGAGCTGATCACCAACATCAAGAACGGACAGACGGCCACGTTCACGCGCGACAAGTGGGATCCCAAGACGTGGCCCGCGAAGGCGCAGGGCTACGGCTACCTCGACGCGCCGCGCGGCGCGCTGGGGCACTGGGTGCAGATCGAGAACGAGAAGATCTCGCGCTATCAGTGCGTCGTGCCGAGCACGTGGAACTGCTCGCCGCGTGATGCGCAGGGACAGATGGGCGCGTACGAGGCGGCGCTGGTGGACAATCACCCGCTGGTGAGGCCCGATCAGCCGCTCGAAATCCTGCGCACCATCCACTCGTTCGATCCATGCCTCGCGTGCGGCGTGCATGTGCTCGACGCCGACGGAGGGCTGCTCGCGGAGGTGAAGGTTCAATGACCACCGACCAGGTCAAGCCGCTTGCCCGGTTGCCGTGGTTCCAGGTGCGGCTGCCGCGCGCGCGCGGTGACTTCACGTGGATCTACCTGTGGGGCGCGCCGCTGCGCGTCTCCCACTGGGTCGCCGCGCTCAGCCTCGTGGCGCTCTTCGGCACGGGCATCTTCATCAGCCAGCCGCTCTGGGTGACGAGCGGCGAGGCGAGCAGCCATTTTCTGATGGGACGATTCCGTTTCGCGCACTTCCTGGCGGGAACGTTCCTCGTCATGGCGGGGATCATCCGCGTCTATTGGCTCTTCGCCGGCAACGAGTTTGAGCGGTGGCCGGCGCTGTGGCCGTTCACGCGGCGCAACATCCGCGCCATGTTCCTGATGCTGAAGTCGTACGCGACCATCGACCCCAAGATCCAGCCGCACTTCGTGGGGCACAATCCGTTGGCGCAGGTGGCGTACTCGTCCATCTACGTCGGCACGACGATCATGATCTGCACGGGTTTTGCGATGTACGGGCAGTCGAACCCGGGCGGGTTCTTCTACACGGCCTTCGCGTGGGTGCCGGCCATCCTCGGCGGCCTGCAGAACGTGCGCGTCGTGCACCACCTGTTCAGCTGGCTCTATCCGATCTTCTTCTCCATTCACATCTATCTCGTCATCCGCTCCGATTACCTCGAGCGCGGTGGCGTCGTGTCGTCAATGTTCACTGGTGGCACCTACGTGTCGTCTCACGACGAATTCGAAGACTGCGACCTGGGCGACCACCCGTCGGTGCCTTGGCACACGGGCGAGCACCCAACGTGGGTCAAACCGCAGTAATCGGCGTCGGGAGCCCCGTCATGGGTGATGACGGGCTCGGCCTGCACGTGCTCGCGCGCTTGCAGGCCGAGTGGATGTTTGATGGAGATGTGCGGCTGATTGATGGCGGCACGTGGGGCATCGCGTTGCTGCCGGACATCGAGGATTCATCGCGCCTCATGTTCCTCGATGCAATCAACACGCGGCGGCACGCGCCGGGCACCGTGCTCGTGCTCGAGCGCGAGCAGATTCCGCTGGTCACTGACCACAACAAGCTCTCGCCGCACCAAGTGGATCTGCGCGAGGTGCTGGCAGTGAGCGATTTCCGCGGCACGCTTCCGGCTGATACCTGCGCCATTGGCGTCGTGCCGGCTGTCCTCGACATCAGCACGGAGCTCTCGCCGGTGGTGGCGGCGGGGGTGGACGAATGCCTGGCCCGGGTGATCGACCGGCTGCGCCAATGGGGACACACCTGCACGCCGCGCGAGGCGCCAGCCAATGCGTAAACCGATCCTCGCCATCGCGTTCGGGCGCGTCGCTCATGCATGAACTGAGCCTCGCCATCGAGATTGGGCGCCTCTCCGAGGAGAAGCTCGGCGCGGCGGTCGATCGCTGTCGCGCCGTGGGAGTGGACGTGGGTACCGAGTGCGGTGTGGAGCCGTCGGCGTTGGAATTTTGCCTTGAAGCGGTCCTCAGCCACCCGCCGTGGCGTGGCGCCAAGGCCGTGCTCTCCAGCCCCCCCGGTGACATCTTTCAGGTAACCTGGTTCGAGATCGAGGACGATGACAGTCCGCAAGATTGAAGTCCGCGAACGCGTGATGGCTCGCAACGACGAGCTCGCCGCGCAGGTGCGCGACCGGCTCGCCGGACACGGGATCACGGCGATCAACCTGATGTCGTCGCCCGGCGCGGGAAAGACCACGCTGCTCGAGCGCACGCTCGCCGTGCTCGCCGAGCCGCTGGACATCGCCGTCGTGGCCGGTGACGTGCAGACGCAGAACGATGCCGACCGCCTCGCCGCGCACACCGGCCGATTGGTGCAGGCCATCGTCACCGGCGGCGCCTGTCATCTCGATGCGCTGCAGGTGAATGACGCGCTCGACCACATCGACCTCGACAAGACGCGCCTGCTGATCATCGAGAACGTGGGCAATCTCGTCTGTCCCGCGAGCTGGGATCTCGGCGAGAAGGCGCGCGTCGTGCTCTTCACGGTCACGGAAGGCGACGACAAGCCGCTCAAGTATCCCAAGATGTTCGAGAAGGCCGACTGGGTGGTGCTCACGAAGACCGACCTGCTGCCGTACGTGCCGTTCGATATGCAGCGCGCCGTGCAGAACTGCCTGCAGATCAACCCGAAACTGCGGTTCATCCAGGTGTCGGCGATGAGCGGGCACGGCATGGACGAGTGGTTCGACTTCCTGCGCCAGTCGGTCGGGCCGATGGCCGGCGTGTGATGACCTCCGTCCCGCTCGTGGCGGCGCGGCACCTCACCGTGACTGGCGTGGTGCAGGGCGTGGGATTCCGCCCGTTCGTGCATCGGCTGGCGGGCCGGCTGCATCTGTCGGGCTGGGTGCGCAACGTCGCGGGCACCGTGGAGATTCGGCTGGAAGGGGAGCCGCATCAGCTCGACGCGTTTGAACGCGCGCTGCATACCGAGGCGCCGCCGGTCGCGCAAATCGATACGGTGGCGACGGTGCCCGTCGAGGCAGAAGGGACGAACGGCTTTGCGATCGTCGAGAGCGAGGACGCCGATACCGTGCGTCCGGTGCCTCCCGACGTCGGCATCTGCGCGGCGTGCGAAGCCGAACTGTTCAACAGCGCCGACCGGCGGTTCCGCCATCCGTTCATCACCTGCACCGACTGCGGTCCGCGCTACACCATCATCGACCGCTTGCCGTACGACCGCGAGCGCACCTCGATGAAGCAGTTTGCCTGCTGCCCGCAATGCGCGGCGGAGTATGCGGCGCCTGACGACCGGCGCTTTCACGCCGAGACGGTCGCGTGCCCCAACTGTGGCCCGCGCGTCTGGTTCGAGGGCGCCGATGGCGGCGGACGCGCCGACGGCGACACTGCCATCCTGCTGGCCGCCACCGCGCTGCATATGGGTGCCGTCGTCGGCGTGCGCGGACTTGGCGGGTTCCATCTGGCCGTCGACGCCACCAACGATGCGGCCATTCGCCGGTTGCGTGCGCGCAAACAGCGCGACGCCAAACCGCTGGCGGTGATGGTGCGCACGCTGGCCGATGCACAGTCGCTGGCCCACGTGAGCCTGCACGAAGCGCGCGCGCTGCAGTCGAGCGCGCGCCCCATCGTGTTGCTGCGTCCGCGTGCCGACACCCGGCTCGCGGCGTCGCTCGCCCCTGGACTCGACCGCATCGGCGTCATGCTCGCCTATACGCCGTTGCATCACCTGCTGCTCGAAGCGGCGGACCGTCCGCTGGTGATGACCAGTGGCAATCTGAGCGAAGAACCCATCGCCATCGGCATCGATGAAGGGCGCACGCGCCTGCGGCCGCTGGTCGACGCATTCCTGCTCCACGATCGCGAGATCCTGTCGCGCTGCGACGACTCGGTGCTGCGCGTGGCGGGCGATCACGAGGTGCTGATGCGACGCGCGCGCGGCTATGCGCCCGTGCCACTCCGCCTGCCGGTCACCGCCCCGCAGCCGCTGATCGCCGTCGGACCGCATCTCAAGAACACCTTCACGCTGGTGCGCGACGATCAGGCCTTCATGAGTCCGCACATCGGCGACCTCGAGGGGCTCGAGGGGCTCGATCACTGGTGGCAGGCGTATCACCGCTACCGCGAGCTGTTCCGCGTCGAACCCACGGTCGCGGTGCGTGATCTGCATCCGGGGTATCTCTCCACGCGTCTCGCCGACGACCTCGGCTTGCCGCGCACCATCGCGGTACAGCACCACCACGCGCACATCGCTGCCGTGATGGCGGAGCACGGCGTGACGACGCCCGTGGTCGGCCTGTCCTTCGACGGCACCGGATATGGCGACGATGGCACTGTGTGGGGTGGCGAAGTCTTGATGTGCGATCTCGCCGGCTATCGACGCGTCGGCCAGTTGCGATACTCGGCGCTGCCGGGTGGTGATCTCGCCGTCCGCGAGCCGTGGCGCGCGGCGCTCGGTTATGAAGCACTGGCCGGCGGGCACTTACAGGCCTTTGCCCTGGCGTACTACGGCGTGCCGCTCTCGCTGCGTGTCGGCGTTCAGCAGCAGCTGGAGCGCGGCGTGAACTCGCCGATGGCGTCGTCGATGGGCCGTTTGTTCGATGCCGCCGCTGCGGTGCTCGGCGTGCGCCGGCACGCGTCGTTCGAGGGGCAGGCGGCCATGGAACTCGAGGCGCTCGCCGGCGACCAGCACGCGCCGCCGCTGCCGTTCCCCATGTCTGAAGCGAACGGTCGCATGCAGCTCGATCCCGTGCCGCTGCTCACCGCGCTCGGTGAGGGGCGGCAGCACGGCGTCGATGTGTCGCTGCTCGCGGCGCGATTCCACGAAAGCATCGTCGAGGCGGCGGTGGATGTCGCGCGGCTCGTGGCCGGCAGCTTCGGACTCGACACCGTGGTGCTCGGCGGCGGCACGTTCCAGAACGCGCGCCTCCTCACGCGCATCGAGCGGCGGCTGCGCGAGTCGCGGCTGCACGTGCTGGTGCCGCGCGCGCTTGGTCCCAACGACGGCGCCATCAGCTACGGGCAAGCCGCCGTGGCGGCGTGGCGCATGGCGCACGAGTAAGGCCAACCACGTGGCCGCCCCATCATCGTCGTGCTCACGTTCGTCTGCCGTCCTGAGTCTTCCGTCTGGTTCTCCCCTCTGTCCCCGCCTCCCATGTGCCTCGGCATTCCCGGCAAGATCCAGTCAATCCGTGACGACGCCGGATTGGTGATGGGTGTGATCGATTTCGGCGGCGTGCAGCGCGACGTCTGCCTGCAGTACGTTGCCGACGAAGTTCAGGTGGGCGACTACGTCATCGTGCACGTCGGCTTCGCCATCACGCGCGTGGACGAGGACGAGGCGCGCCGCACGTTCGAAGTGCTCAAGGAGATGAGCCAGCTCGACGAACTCGAGTGGATGGCGGAGGCGGCAGAGCAGGGGATGCGCGGGCTGGAGAAGCCGGCGTGAAGTACCTCTCGGAGTACCGCGACGCCGACATCGCCAAGCGGCTGATTGGGCGCATCAAGACGCGCGCCACGCGCTGCTGGACGCTGATGGAGGTGTGCGGCGGCCAGACGCATACGATCGTGCGCCAGGGGCTCGACGAGCTGCTCGAGGGTTCGGTGGAGATGATCCACGGCCCCGGCTGTCCGGTGTGCGTGACGCCGCTTGAGCAGATCGACAAGGCGCTCCTCATCGCGGCGAAGCCGAACGTGATCTTCACCTCGTTCGGCGACATGCTCCGCGTCCCCGGCAGCGACTGCGACCTGCAGCAGGTTCGCGCCCGCGGCGGCAGCGTGAAGGTGGTCTACTCGCCGCTCGATGCGCTCGCCCTCGCGCAGAAGCACCCGGACAAGGAAGTGGTCTTTTTCGCGGTTGGCTTCGAGACCACGGCGCCCGCCAACGCGATGGCGGTGTTTCGCGCGCGGCAGCTCGGCGTGCAGAACTTCAGCGTGCTCGTCTCGCACGTCACCGTGCCGCCGGCCATCACCGCCATTCTGGAAGCGCCCGACAACCGCGTGCAGGGCTTTCTCGCCGCTGGCCACGTCTGTGCCGTGATGGGATACACCGAGTACGAACCGATCGCCGCCAAGTACAAGGTGCCAATCATCGTCACCGGCTTCGAGCCGGTGGACATCCTTGAAGGCATCTCGCTGGCGGTGAATCAGCTCGAGGAACGGCGTCACGAAGTGGAGAACCAATACGTGCGGTCGGTGCGACGCAGCGGCACCGAGCCGGCGCGCGCGCTCGTGCAGCAGGTTTTTGAGCTCGCGAACCGTCAGTGGCGCGGCATCGGCGAGATTCCCATGAGCGGCCTGCGTTTGCGCGATGAGTTCGCGGCGTACGACGCCGAGCGCAAGTTCGGCGTCGGCGGCCTCAAGGTGACCGAGCCCGCCGCGTGCCGAGCCGGCGACGTGCTCACCGGACGCATCAAGCCGCCGCAGTGCGCCGCGTTCGGCACGCTCTGCACGCCCGAACGGCCGCTCGGCGCGCCAATGGTCTCCACCGAGGGCGCGTGCTCGGCGTACTACAACCTCGCCAAGTACCGCACGGCCGATCCGGCCGGGGCCGCGCCGTGAGCGCCAAGGCGAACCCGGCGTCGCTGAGCTGCCCAGTGCCCATCGAGGACGCTGATCGCGTGCAGCTCGGCCACGGTTCGGGAGGCAAGCTCAGTGCGCAGCTGGTGGCACGCCACTTTCTTCCGCACTTCGACAACGCCGCACTCGCGCAGCTCGGCGACGCGTCCATCGTCAGTGTCACGGCCGGCGAAGTCGCCATCTCCACCGACTCGTTCGTCGTGCAGCCGCTCGAGTTTCCCGGGGGCAACATCGGGTCGCTGGCGGTGCATGGCACGCTCAACGACGTCGCGATGATGGGCGCGCGCGCCGTCTGTCTCACGGCGGGCTTTGTGCTCGAAGAAGGCCTGTCGGTGGCGGTGCTGGACCGTGTGATCGCGGAGATGGCGCGCGCCTCGCGCGACGCCGGCGTGCCGATCGTGGCCGGCGACACCAAGGTGGTGGAACGCGGCAAGGCCGACGGCCTCTACATCAACACCACGGGGCTCGGCGTCGTCGATCCCAACTTCAGGCCGGCACCCGCACGCGCCGTGCCCGGCGACGTGGTGCTGGTGAGTGGCCCGATCGCGCGGCACGGGATGGCCATCATGGCGGCGCGCGAAGGGCTGTCGTTCCAGAGCGCCATTACCAGCGACACCGCACATCTTGCACCGCTCGTCGACGCGCTGCGTGCGAGCGGCGCCGACGTCCACGTGCTGCGCGATCCCACGCGCGGCGGCGTGGCCAGCGCACTGAATGAAATCGCCGCGGCCTCCACCGTCGGCATTGAGATCGATGAGCCCGTGCTTCCCGTGCCCGGCGACGTGCGCGCCGCCTGCGAAATGCTTGGCCTCGATCCGCTGTACGTCGCCAATGAAGGAGTCATGGTGGTCTTCGTGCCCGCCGAGCAGGCCGAGTTGGCGCTGCGTGCGCTGCGCGCGCATCCACTGGGCGCCGAGTCGGTGCGCATCGGGCGCGTGGTCGCGGCGCATCCGCGCATCGTCGCGTTGCGCACGGCGCTCGGCGGGACGCGCGTGGTGGATCTGCTGCCGGGCGATCAGTTGCCACGGATCTGCTAGACCGATCGCCCTCGTCGCCCCTTTCCCCCGCGCTGACGCCGCGACAGCTTCCGATAAACTCAACGCTTGAGGGGATTGTGTCGCACGCTCCGGGGTTCCTCGCTCTCATTGAAGCCACGCGTCCGCGCGTGAAAGAAGTCACGATCGCCGAGGCGCGCGACCGCATGTCGGCCGGTGCGCGCTTCATCGATGTGCGCGAACAGAGCGAGTGGGCGGCAGGGCACGCCGCCGGTGCAGAGTATCTGGGCAAGGGCGTGATCGAGCGCGATATCGAGGCGATGGTGCCCGACAAGCAGGCCGAGATCATCCTCTATTGCGGCGGCGGATTCCGTTCCGTGCTCGCCGCCGACGCGCTGCAGCTGATGGGATACACCAACGTGGCATCCATGGCTGGCGGCTGGCGCGAGTGGAAGGCCAGCGGAGCGCCAACCGACGTGTGAGGCGGTCGTGCCCGCGACTGGACGGCGGCGGTGCGAAGTCTGAGAATTGCGCATGCCAAAAACGATTTTTGATTCGACGGACCGTGCCGCGCTGCTCGCCCGCGCCGGCCGGCTGGAGGCCACAGCCCCCGCCCGCTGGGGGAAGTTCACGGCGCCGCGCATGGTGTCGCACCTGATCTCCTCGGCGCGCATGGCACTCGACGAGGAGGCGGTCGCGCCGCGCCGGTCGATTCTGAGCAATCGGCTAGTGCGCTACCTCGTGATCTACGTGATGCCATTTCCGCGGGGCGCGCCGACGGCGCCGGAGCTGCTCGCGCGCGCCCCCGACAGTTGGCAGGCCGATGTCGCTCAGCTGCAAGCGCTCACGGAACGACTCGCCAAGAACGAGCGCGGACACTGGGCCGCACATCCCGCGTTCGGCGACATCTCTCCGAAAGACTGGGGCGTGCTGATCTATCGGCACACCTCGCACCACCTTTCTCAGTTCGGCGTCTGATCCTCCAACCGGTATCGCCATGATCAAGGAATTCGTTGCGTTCCTCAAGCAATACGGCGTCGTCGGGCTCGCCATCGCGGTCATCATCGGCGGCAAGCTTAATGATCTCGTGTCGGCCGTGGTGAACGGGCTGCTGATGCCCATCGTCGGCGCCGCGACCGCACAGGCTGGCGGCGACTGGCGCACGTGGATCCTGCCCGTGGGTCCCATCAATTTCGAGATGGGCAAGGTGCTCGGCGCGTTCATCGACTTCATCATCGTGGCCTTCATCGTTTTCTGGATGGCCAAGAAGATCCTGCGCGAAGAAGTCGTCACCAAGAAGTAGCACCGCTGTGCGATCACTCTGATGACCACTGGCGAACGCCTCGCCGCCGAGCTGCGGCGCGCGTGGAATGGCGAACCGTGGCACGGGCCCTCGGCGTTTGCCGTGCTGTCCCGCCTCACGGCGCGACAGGCGGCGCACCGGCGCGCGCGCGGCTCGCACACGCCGTGGGAATTGGTGCTCCACCTCACCACGTGGGCCGCGACGCCGCTCCGCCGATTCGACGATGCGACAATGACGCCGGCCGAGTCGGACGATTTTCCGTCTCCCGCCGCGACGACGGATGAGCGATGGCAGCAGGATCTCGCGCGGCTCGGCGCGGCCATCGAGGAACTGGCTTGTCGCGTCGCCGGCTGCAGCGACGCCGCACTCGAGCAGCCCGTCGGCGACCGGGGCTACACCTACACGCGCATGGTCGACGGCGTGGTGCAGCACCTCGCGTATCACGCGGGGCAGGCGGCGATTCTCGCCCGCTCGGAGGAGACCGCGGGCGTCATCGCGCCGCCGCCGCTGATCGCGCTTGGCGCGGCGGCCGGTGCCGAGTTGATGAAGAGGTTCGTGATCGACGTGCGCTTCGATGCGCCGAGGTGGCTGGGCTGGCTGCTGATCGCCGCGAGCCTCGGTCTCGTGTTCTGGGCGCACGAACAGTTTGTGAATGCGCGCACGCCGGCCGCGCCGTGGAAGGCATCTCGCTCGCTCGTGCGTGGCGGGCCGTATGGATTCACGCGCAACCCGATGTACGTCGGCATGCTGCTCTTTCTGGTCGGAATCGGCTTCGTGCGCTCGAACGCGTGGTACCTCGCGATGCTGGTTCCCGCGTGGGCCGTCCTGCAGTGGGGCATCGTGCTGCGCGAGGAGCGATACCTGCTGAAGAAGTTCGGCCGTCCGTATCAACAGCTCCTCGACACCACCCGGCGCTGGCTGATTTAGCGGTATTGCCTAGAGCGACGCGAAGCGCTGGGCCGAGACTGACCAGTCGGGCGCGCCCTCGATCGCGCTGGGCACGTCCTCGGGACGTGTCACCACCTGCCACATTTGGCCGTGGCGTTCGTCCATGAACTTCTCGCTGATGGCGAATGCGAGGAGTGCGAGCAGCGGGTCGAAGAAGTTGCGCGTGTTGACGAGGATGACCGGGTTGAGGTAGAGGCCCAGTCGCTTGAGGGTTATCGTCTCGAGCAGTTCCTCCAGTGTGCCGCAGCCGCCGGGGAGCGCCACGACGCCGGCGCTTCCCTCGCGCATGCGGTGCTTGCGCTCGCGCATGTCGTCCACGAGCTGCATTTCCGTGAGTCCGCTGTGTCCCCATTCCATGTCGCGCATGAAATGCGGCTGAACCCCGATGACCTTGCCCCCGCGCGAGAGGGCGCCGTCGGCGAGCGCACCCATGGAGCCGAACCCGCCGCCGCCGTAGACGATGGTGGCGCCCCAGTCGGCGAGGACTTCGCCGAGGCGATGAGCGGCCTGGTGGTATTCGGGGGCGCACTGCCGGCTCGAAGCGCAGAAGACGCCGATCCGCTTGGCGTGATTCGAGTTCATGTGGCGCTGGCGCGAGGTTTGGAAGGGATGACGCGGAAGTCGAGGCAATCGGGACGCGAATAATGGCCCGCCACGTCGAGCGTCATCGATTCCTGCCGGATCCGCGCAAGATCAAGATCGGCCGTCACGATGGCGGGAGCGTCGAAGACGGGCTGGGCGAGATACTCGCCGTCGGGGCCGACGATGCAACTGCCGCCGCGGAGCACGAAGAAGTTGGGATCGCTCGCCGGCGCCGCAACGTCGGGAAGTTCGGGCGGAAGCGCGGAGGCCCGCATGAGCGCGCCGGCGGCCATCACGTAGCAGCGTCCCTCAAAGGCGTAGTGGCGGCTGGCCAACTGGTGCTTGTCGTGCACGGTGGGCCAGACCGCGACGTGGATGTCCTCGCCCGATTCATGCAACGCCTGTCGCGCGAGCGGCATCCAGTGCTCCCAGCAGACGAGCCCGCCGATGCGGCCGGCGGACGTGTCGACGGCGCGCAATCCCTGCGTGTCCCCCGGGCCCCAGACGAGACGCTCAGTGTAGGTGGGCACGAGCTTGCGGTGGTGATTGAGAAGCGTTCCATCGGGGCCGTACGTGAGCAGCGCGTTGAAGAGCGTGCCTCGGCTGGGGCCGCTCGACACGCGCTCGGTGACGCCGACAACCAAGGTGATGCCGAGGTCCGATGCGATGCGCGCGAGCGATGCGCCCGACGCTCCGTACACGTCGACGCTTTCCGCGGCCATGCGTGCGAAGACGTCTTTGGTCGGCTGGTGGTTCCAGAGGGCCGCGTCGCGGCACCAGTCGAGCCAAGCGGGATAGCCGGGGAGCCAGGTCTCGGGAAAGACGACGAGGGTGGCGCCGGCCGAGCTCGCCTCCTGCGCCAGCGCACGCGTCTTCTCCATGCCCGCCGCCAGTGTGGGCGCAACCTCGGCTTGAACGATGGCAGCGCGAACAATGGAGGTCATGACGTCTTCACTCGCCCCGTCGCTTCGCGCGTGCCGTGGGCTGCGCCTCGAGCGGGTTCTCGGGCCAGCGATGCTTGGGGTACCGCCCGCGCAGATCCTTTCGCACGTCAAAATATGAACGCGCCCAGAATCCGGCGAGGTCTCGCGTCACCTGAACGGGCCGGTGCGCGGGCGACAGCAGTTCGAGCGTGAG
>JAHFCT010000082.1 GCA_023249375.1 Gemmatimonadota bacterium
GCTCACCCACGGGTTCGACGGCTCCGACAGGATGAAGTCATACTGCCGACGCGTCGACGCGAATACCGAACGCGCGTCGTCGTACACGAAGCGTGAGCGCGCATCGTCAAAGACACGGCGGTTCACGGGGTAGAACAAGTGTGAACCCCGCACCATCTCGGGTTCGATGTCAATCGTCGTGAGCCGCTTGAGATACGGACTGCCGAGCAGGAAGTGCGACGACATCCCCGACCCTTGCCCGATGACCGCACCTTCGGTGCCGTGCGGTGCGTGCGCGAGCACCACCATGGGGAGAAGGAGCTGCGTGCTCTCGTCGCCTGTGATCGGCCGGGTGCCATCGGCGATAGAGTCGAACCACACCGGCGATAGCGACGCATCGGGCTTGCCATTCGTGGCGAGCGCGTATTCCATCTTCCCCGGCGTCTTGCGCACGCTCACCGTCGCGGTGCGCCCATCCTTGTAGAAGACGACATTCTTCTCACCTGTCTCCACTCGGCCGTAGCGAAACACGCCGCTCGTGAGCACCTCGCGCGTGAACGGCGCGTTGAGTGTTGAACCGAGCACGGCGAGCACCGTGGCGGCAATGAGCGCAATCGCGAACCTGCGCGATTCACGCGACGACGCGCCGGCGATCCACATAAGCCACGCGCCGAGGGCCATATCAATGACCGCGCCGCTGACCAGCAATGCCTTGAGGCCGATCAATGGCATGAGGATGAGCGCGGCGAGCGCCGCGCCAATGATGCTTCCGAGCGTGTTGATGCTGTACACCGCGCCGATGGCGCGTTCGCCCGCGCCGGCGCCCAGCAGCATTCGCGTGATCAGCGGCAGGGTAATGCCTGCGCAAAACGTCGCGGGCATCATCACGGCGAGGCAGATGGCGTAGCGCGCCACCGAAAAGGCGCGATAGCCCTCGTCGCTCTTCGCAAGCGTCTGTAGCAGCGCGGCCATCCAGCCAAAGCTGAGCATGTACACCGACATCGTCGCGATGGCGAGCCCACCCATGACCCACTGCGTAATCGCCAGCGCGCGCATTGGGTCGGCAAACGTGTCGGCGCGCTTGCGCACCCAGAACGCGCCGAGCGAAAGGCCGAAGATGAAGGCCGAGAGCATCAGTTCGAACGAGTGCGTCGCGCTTCCGAGCACGAGTGAGAGCATGCGCACCCACGCGATCTCGTAGATAAACGACGACACGGCGGTGCCGGCGGCGACGATCATCATCGTGCGCCACAGTGACGCCTCCACGATGGCCGCCGCCGGCACTGCAGCCACGGGCGTCGCATCCACCGGCGTGTCCATCGCTTCTTGCGCCAATTGCACACCCGCAACGACCATCGCCGCGACGACGATATTCAGGATAGCCGCAGACTGAAGCGTCCCCGGCAAGCCGAACGCGCTGATCAGCGCAAAGCCTGCGATCAGCACACCGACCGACGCACCCAGCGAATTCGCGAAATACAGGTTCGCGAGCACTTTGCCGCTGCCCGTTCGTCCGTCGCTCGATACGGCGCGCAGGAAGCCCGCGCTCATCAACGGGAACGTCGTGCCCAGCAGCACCGACTGCGGCAGGATGAGCAGCGCGGCGATCAGCCACTTGATGACGATGAGCACCGCGCCGCCCGGCAGGGCGGGGAAGAGCGTGTCATAGCAGAAGGCCGTCACTACCCCGAAGACGCCATGAAACGCGAGCCCCATAACGCCACACGCCATTTCGGCACGTGCGTACCACAGGAGCGGCGACGCAAGCGATGCGGACCGGCGCGCCACCCACGCGGCGCCCGCCGACATCCCGCCGAGGAAGATCACGAGCACGATCGTCTGCGCGTACGCGCTGTGCCCGACGAACAGCCCCAGGTAGCGGCTCCAGATGGACTCGTAGATAAGTCCCGCCGCGCCCGACAGAACGAAGGCGACGGTGAGCGTGATCTGCAGCAAGGTCATGGGTCGGGAAAATAGCGACGCGTATCAGCGGTACAGGAGTGCCGCTTCCATTCGCGCGGCCCAGTCGCCCACCCCGGTCCACGAGCGCACAAGCGCGGCGTCGATGTGCTCCGGGGACGCGTCAAAATGCCGGCGAATGCCCCGCCGCCCAATCAGCCGTTCAAAATGCGATTCACCGCTCGGATTAGCGGCCGTCGGATACCGCGCCCAATGGAAGCGCAGGCGATGCGTACTCGCGATCGCCGCCATCAACAGCAAACCGAGCGCCACGGGACGCAGTGCCTCGGGTGATGTCACGCTGATGCGCACGCCGCGGCACTCCTCGCCGGCGTATGGTCCACTGTGTGGCGTGAACCGTGCCTCGTCGAACTCCACGCCTTTCGGCACACGGCGCGCGAGATCGGCGAGCACCGCATCGACCTTCAGCCACGGCGCGCCCACCTGTTGAAATGGCGCACCGGTGCCACGTGCGACGCTGAGGTTTGTCGCCTCAAACAGGCACGTGCCCGGATACAACTGCGCGCTCTCATATGAAGGCATCGCCGGCGACGTGGGTACCCACGGTAGTCCTGTGTCGGGCCAGCGCATCGCGCGCGTCAGTCCACTGCAGGCAATCACGTCAAGCCGTACGCTCGTGAACTGCTCGCGCCGCCAGAGCAAGGCGAGTTCACCGAGCGTGACCTGATGACGAATCGGGATCGCATCCTCGCCAATGAACGACCGGCAGTCGAGGTCGAGCACCGGCCCCTCCGCCCGAACGAACTCGCCGCCGAGTGGATTTGGCCGGTCGAGCACGACAAGCGGCACGCCGAACTCGGCGCACGCCGCCATCATATCGAAGAGCGTCCACGTGTACGTGTAGAATCGTGCACCCACGTTCGGCACATCGAACAGCACCACATCGAGATCGCGAAGCACAGCGACCTCGGCGCGCATCCGCTCGCCGTAGAGCGAAACCACGGGGAGCCCCGTGAGCGGGTCGGTGCTGTCGGCCACCGAGGCGCCATCGGCAGCAGACGCCGAGAGCCCGTGTTCCGGGCCGAACAGGCGGACGATCGGAATGCCGGCGTCGCGCAACGCGATGCGCGCAGGACACGTATGGTCGGCGGCCAGCCGAGCCGCGTCGTTGGTGACAAGGCCGACGCGGGGAGCGCCGCCCAACAGGGTCGGATCGGCGGCTATGAGGTCAACGCCAAAGAGAATTGGCGACATCTACGGTTCCTGCGGCGCCTCCGGTGGAATGGGGACAACCGTCGTTTCCTTAGTGGTTCGCAGGACAACGGTCGTGCGCGCGCGAACCACGCCAAGCGTTCCCTTGAGTTCCTCGCTGACCACGCGGTCCAGATCGAGCGGACTGCGGCAACGGAGCTTGAGCAGGAAGTCGTCGTCGCCGGTGACGTGGTGGCACTCTTGAACTTCGGGGATGGCGCCCACCCGTTTGAGGAAGGCATCTCGCAGTGCGGGGCGCTCCAGCGAGACGCCGACGAAAGCAGTGACAACCATGCCAACGGCATCGGGGTTTACGATGGCCGTAAACACTTTCAGGATACCGAGTTGCTGGAGCTTGCGGACCCGCTCAGCCACGGCCGGACCGGTCAGGCCAAGCGTCTCCCCTAGCTTGGCCCATGTCTCCCTACCGGCATACTGAAGCCTGATGATCAGGCGACGATCGAGTGAGTCCACATGCCAATGCTATTGAATCGATTGAGAATAGGCAATATGGCTAACGATTCGAAAAATCTCACTTGTTCGCACTCACACGTCCCCAGAACACGGCGCCAGAAGCGACAAAGGGCACCAAGGACATGCCTTGGTGCCCCTCCTCTACATCCGCTGCGCCGCGGCCTGTCGTCGTGCGCGTTCGACCTCAGCCTCAGCCGATCCGTTTCGCCTAAACGACCGCCGCGTCCGCCACCCGCCCGTCGAACAGCGATACCTCGCGGTCGGCGTAGTGCGCGTACCGCGAATCGTGCGTCACCATGCAGATGGTCGCGCCGTGCTGGTGCAGCTCGCTCAGCAACTCCATCACCGCTTCGCCGTTCTTGGAGTCCAGGTTTCCCGTTGGCTCGTCGGCCAGCAGAATGGCCGGATCACCCGCCACCGCGCGCGCCACGGCGACGCGCTGCTGCTGGCCGCCGCTCAACTGGGCAGGGAAGTGCTTCGCGCGGTGCGACATCCCCACGCGCTCGAGCGCGCGAGCCACGCGGTCGCGCCGTTCGTTCGCCGCCATCTCACGGTATGTGAGCGGCAGTTCAATGTTCTCTGCCACCGTCAGATCGCCAATCAGGTTGAACGCCTGGAAGATGAAACCGATCTGCCGGTTCCTGACGCGCGCCCGCGCCATCGGCGAAAGCCGCGCCACCTGTTCTCCGTCGAGCACGTATTCGCCATCAGTGGGCGTGTCGAGCAGGCCGAGGATCGAGAGCAGCGTCGTCTTGCCGCATCCCGACGGGCCGCTGATCGCCACGTACTCGCCCTTCTTCACATCGAGGTGCACGTCGCTGAGCGCGTGCGTCTCCACCTCGTCGGTGAAGAAGACTTTCTTGATGCCGCTCAGCGTGATGAGCGCGCCATTCTGTCCGTTGCCCGGGCCGTTGGAGTCCATCCCCTCTCCTCGATTGGTCTGTTGCACTCTGTTGTACTCTGTTGCTTTCTGTGCCTACCTGATCCTCACCCGCGCCACATTCGCGTACTGCGACATGTCCGAGACGATGATCTTGTCGCCCACCGCGAGCCCGCGGAGGATCTCGATGACGTTCACCGAACTCCGCCCGAGCTCCACTGGAATCCGCACCGCCGCCTTTCCGCCGTCCACCACCTTGAACAACGACACCGAACCCGAACCCGCGCTGAAAGCCGGCCGGCCGGTGTAGAGCACGTTGGTTAGCTTCTCGATCACGATCGTGCCGTCAACGCTTAAATCAGGGACGGCGCCATTCGGCAGCGCGCCGTCAAGCCCGACGTCCACCGTCACGCTTCCGCCTTGCGCTGAGGGGTCCTTGCGGCTCACGTGACCGGCCACGAAGCCGTTGCGCGTATCGATGCTCGCCTTCTGGCCGAGTACTACGTCCTTGGCTTGGCTCTCGGGAATGCGCAACACGGCCTTCAGCTTGCCGGGCTGAACGACCTTCGCCAACGTCGTTCCCTCGGGCACCCACTGGCCGAGTTGCAGCGTGAGATCCTGAAGCACCCCCGCGTCGGGCGCGCGCACGCTCAGCGACCGCAATCGCGCCTGCTGGTTGTCGGCGATTGCTCTCAGCTGCACCACTTGGCTCTGCTGGGTGGCGATCTGCGAGTCAATCGCCTGCTCCATCAACCGCAAGCGTTCCTGCTCCACCCGAAGCCGCGTTGTGTACTCTTCCGCCGTGGCCTTGCGATTCGCGAGCTCGAAGGGCGACAGCAGGCGACGCTTGGCCAGTGAATCAGCAGCGAGGGCTTCCTGCGTGGCGTTCACGTACTGCGTGCGCGTGCTCGCCACCACACCCTGCTGGGTGAGCATCTGGCTGCGAAGATTGGTCTTGAGGTTCAGCAACTCGATCTGCGCCTGCCGCACCTGCTGCTCGGCTTGCATCGTCTGGATCTGCAGATCGGGATTGCTGAGCTCGAGCAGTACATCGCCCGGGTTCACGCGCCGGCCGCTCTCACTCGCCAGCCGTTCCACGCGTGCGCTCGCCTGCGCCGTGATGAAACGGATATGCTCGGGCACCAGCGTACCTGGGCCGCGCACGTCGCGCACCACGTCGCCCTTGCGCACGCTGTCAATGAGCACGGCTGACCGCTCGATGCTCTGTGCGGCCGGGTCGAGGCTCAACGTCCAGATCGTAATGATGACGACGACGACAATGCCGGTGCCGATCATCACGTTTCGGCGGGTCTTTGGGGGCGGGGTTCGAACAATGTCCATCTGAGAGCGAGGAGTAATGGGTTCGGGGTGCGGGGGTAGCGGACTAGTCATACCGCAGCGCGTGCATCGGGTCCACCTGCGCCGCGCGCTTCGAGGGAATCCAGGTGGCCAGCGCCGCCACGCCCACGAGCAGCAGCGGTACTAGCGAAAACGTCAGCGGGTCGAGCGACTGACCGCCGTAGAGCACGCTCTTCAACAAGCGCGACGCGCCAAACGCTCCGGCCATGCCGATGGCCACGCCGATAAGCACAAGCGTGAGGCCCTGACGCATGATCAGCGTCACCACCTGCGACTGCGAAGCGCCGATGGCCATGCGAATGCCGATCTCGCGCGTGCGCTGGGTGACCGAATACGACATCACGCCATAGACGCCAACTGACGCAAGCAGCAGGCCAATCAGCCCGAAAACTCCAAGCACCGTGCCGGCAAGCCGCGCCGGGAGCAAGGCGATGCCAAGATGCTGATCGAGCGTCTTGACGCTCGTGAGCGGCATGTTCGCATCGAGCGCGCGTACCTCGGCGCGCAGCGTGGGAATGAACGCCGTCGGATCGGCCTTCACGTGCACCACTACGGTCAGGCCCGAGTTCCAGTGCTGGGCGACCGCCATCCACATGAACGGCGACGGATCCTCGCCAAGGCGGAAGTACTTGCCCGTCGGCACCACGCCGATCACCGTGCGGTCCTTGCCTGCCGTGTGTACGATCTTGCCCACGGCTGGCTGCCCGCGCCAGAATCGGTCGGCGAAGGCCTGGTTGATCACCAACACCGGCACCGCGGCGCTGTCGTCCTGTGCCGTGAACGTACGACCGGCGATGATGGGCATGCCCATCGCGTCGAAATACCCGGGCATCGCATCGCCGGTGAACAGCGACATGTTCTCGTTCGGCGCCGGCACGTAACCGGGAATCTGGACGCCACGATCGTTCTCGCCGAGCCCGAGCGGCAACTGGTCCACCATGCCGACGGCTTCGACGCCTGGGTTCGCGCGCAGCCGCTCGCCGAGGCGGCGGTAGAACTCCTCGCTCTGTGCCCGCGTGTATCCCTGCAGGCCCGGATCAAGTGACGCTGTTAAGCGATGCTCGCTTATGAAGCCCTTGTTGGCGGTCGTGGCCGACTTGAGGTTCACGAGGAACAAGCCGGCGCAGACGAGCAGGATGATGGACAACGCCATCTGCGCCACCACGAGGCCGCTCCGCATGCGCGAGCGTGACTGGCCCGCCGGCGCCTCACCCTTGAGCGCGGGCACGAGGTCCGGGCGCGTGGCCTGCCACGCCGGAGCCACGCCGAAGATCAGCGCCGTCACCACCGTCACGAGGAGCGTGAATGCCAGCACGCTCGGGTTCAGCCGAAGGTCGGGACGGAAATCAATGTCCATCGGGAGCGTGATCTGGTTCGCGAGGCTGATGGCCCAAGCGGCCACGAGCAACCCCACCACTCCAGCGGCCAGCGCGAAGATCAGGCTCTCGACGAGCAGTTGACGCAGGAGCGCGTGGCGCTGTGCGCCAAGGCTGAGGCGCACCGCCATCTCGCGCGCCCGGTCGCGGGCGCGGGCCAGGAACAGGTTGGCGACGTTGACGCACGCGATGAGCAGCAGTACAGCCACCACCGCCATGATCACCGCCGACAACCCGACCTCAGCCGAACGCATAATCGGGTGCGTGCCCGCGTCGGATTGCCGCACGAGGTTAATGCCGGTGTCGCGGTAATCGTCGGGGTATTCCGTCTTCAACTGCTCGACGAGCGCCGTCAGCCGCGCCTGCGCGCGCCGCGGTGTCACGCCGGGCCTGAGGCGCGCAACGATGCTGTGCGAGTTATTGCCGCGCCGTTCGAAAACCGCTCTTCTTCCCGGCCGAACCTGATCGTATTGCATGAGCGGCATGAAGAGCACGGGGTCAACCATCGGCATCACGCCGCGAAACTCCGGCCGCGTCACGCCGACGATCACGACGCTCCGGCCGTTCACCGGCACGGTGCGCCCGACGACAGTGGAATCGCCGCCGAACAGTGTGTGCCAGCCGGCGTCGCTCAGCACGGCCACCGCGTGCGCACCGCGACCCGTATCCTCCTCGGGCAGGAACGTGCGGCCGAGTGCCGCGCGCGCGCCGAGCACCGAGAAGTAATTGGCCGAGACCATCTGGCCGAAAACGCGTTGCGGACGCTCGCTGGCGCCCACGGAGAGGTTCTCGAAACTCCAGAGCGCCGCGCCCGTGAACACGTCGGTACTGCGGTCGCGCACGTCGAAGTAATGCGGCACTGAGTTCGACCCGAACTTCATGCCACTGGAATATGAGCGGTACAGCTGCACGATCTCCGCGGGCCGCTCGACGCCTGGAAGCGGGCGCAGCAGGATCGCGTCAATGGCCGAGAAGACCGCCGTGTTCAGGCCGATGCCGATGGCCAGCGTGCCAACGACCATGGCCGTGAAGAAGGGGTTCTTCACGAACATGCGCAGTCCGAACCGGACGTCGTTTCGCAGTGAGCTCATCGTAGCCGTAAGGTCATGGGTCAGTCGTACCGCAATGCATGCATCGGATCCACCTGCGCGGCACGCCGCGCGGGAACCCAGCCAGCCGCGAGCGCCACGCAAGCGAGCAGGACCACGGCGATGGCGAGCGCAATGGGATCGTGCGCCTGCAACTCGAAGAGGAGCGAGCGCGCCAGGCGGCCGAGTCCAAGCGCGCCGGCGATACCTATACCGCCGCCGATTGCCATCATCACCCCGATCTGGCGCACGACGAGCCCGCGCACGTGCGCCGCGTCGGCGCCGAGCGCCATGCGCACGCCAATCTCACGGGTGCGCTGCTCCACGGAATACGCGAGCACGCCGTAGAGCCCGACCCCCGCCAACAACGTCGCCAGCAGCGCGAACAACGATGAGAGGGTGCTGATGAGCCGGTCGAGAAAGACGTTCTCCTTGACCTGTTGGGTCATCGTCTTCAGCTCTTCCACCGGCAGGTTGGGATCAAGTCGCTTGACGAGCGCGCGCAGCGAACCGAGCACTTGGCCGGGCGGGAGCGACGACTTCACGTAGTAGTACAACCCGAAGACGCGCGCGTCCTGGCGCCACGGCGCATAGAAGACCGGCGGCACCGAGTCCTTTACCTGGCTGTACTTCACGTTCGGCACGAGCCCGACGATCTCGATGACCAGCGAGTCGTTGCCGTTGGAGTTCATGAACTTGCCCACGGCGTTGACGCCGAGGTTGAACTTCTTCGCGAACGCCTCGTTCACGATCGCGACTTTCTGGGCGCCCAACTGGTCGCTGGTCGTAAACTCG